>JAJZVW010000054.1 GCA_021847015.1 Pseudomonadota bacterium
ATGTCATCCCGAGGGAGCGGAGCGACCGAGGGATCTTTCACGCGAAAATGCCCGAAAGATCCCTCGCCTGAGGCTCGGGATGACAACAAAAGCTCATAATGAGAACCGCTGCTCCGGTCCCCGGGGCTTTGCCTCGTCCATTTGCCCATGCTAATGTGGCCGGCATGGGCGTCGGCGGCGCACCATGACCTGCACCCAGGGTTAGGGAAATCGGCACATGATGAGCATTTACCTCCCCATCGCCGAACGGTCGGTGGACATGTGGGGCCTGCTCGCGGTTGGCGGCGGTGTCGGCCTCTTGTCCGGGATCTTCGGTGTGGGCGGTGGTTTCCTGTTGACGCCGCTGCTGATGTTCATGGGGATTCCGCCGGCGGTCGCGGTGTCCACGGGTGCCAATCAGGTCCTGGGCTCGTCGGTGTCCGGGGTTCTTGCCCATTGGCGCCGCGGTAATGTCGATGTCCGCATGGGCGTGCTGCTGCTGTCCGGGGGCTTCGTGGGGTCGGCGGTGGGCGTCTATCTGTTCGCCCTGCTCAAGAAGCTGGGGCAGATCGACCTCGTCATCAGCCTGACCTATGTGGGCTTCCTGGGCGGGGTCGGCGCCCTGATGCTGATCGAAAGCGTCCATGCCCTGATGGGCGCCAAGGCCGGCAAGACGGTGCGCAAGAAGCGCATGTCATGGCACGGTTGGCCGCTGCGCATGCGGTTCCCCCGCTCGCGCCTTTACGTCAGCGCCATTCCGCCCGTCGCGGTCGGCGTCTTCGGCGGCGTGTTGGCGGCCATCATGGGCGTCGGCGGCGGCTTCGTGATGGTGCCTCTGATGATCTACGTGCTGGGCATGCCGACGGCGGTGGTGGTCGGAACCTCGCTGTTCCAGATCATCTTCGTCACGGCCAACGTCACCTTCATGCAGTCGCTCAGCACCCAGACCGTCGATGTCGTGCTGGCGCTGATCCTGTTGGTGGGCGGCGCGGTCGGCGCGCAGATCGGCGCCCGCATCGGCATGAAGCTGCGCGGTGAGCAACTCCGCATCCTACTTGCCCTGCTCGTCCTCGTGGTATGCGGCAAGATGGCCTGGGACCTAGTGGCCAGACCGTCGGAACTTTTCTCCGTCATGCGCTGAAGCGGGCAGTCGCCCGGGAAGACGGGGCCGTCTCAGGCATCGACCGGTGCAGGCCGCGGGAACCCGCTGGCTCTCTGCGACGTTTCCCTTCAATCGGCAAACGACGGGAGAAAGCCATGGCGGATGCCGCGATCCCATCGGGTGACATGGAGAGGGTGCCTTCCCGGCATCGCTGGTCCTTGGCTTTGCGGGGCGTCGTCGCCCTGATCGTCGGGTTTGCCCTGCTTGCCGTGCCGGCGGCGGGGCTGGTCGCCTTGGTGGCCATAATCGCGGCGCTGTTCGCCGTGGACGGGTTGGCATCGATTGGCCTCGGCCTCTGGCACGTGCGCAGCGACCGCCGCTGGTGGCTGTCGGTGATCCAGGGCCTGGTGAGTCTGGCTGTCGCCGCTTTCGCCGTCTTCTGGCCCGGTGCCACCCTTCTCGCCCTGATTTGGCTGACGGCGGCCTGGGCCATCTGGCAGGGCGTTTCCGAGCTGCTGATCTCCCGCCTGGCGGTCCATGGCGGGTGGCTCGCATTCGCCGGAGCCCTGTCGATCCTGCTGGGCATCCTGATGATCGCGATCCCCTATGCGGGGGTCGTCGGTCTGGTGATGCTGCTGGCCGTCTACGCCTTCATCCGGGGGATATCCCTTCTCGTCGCCGCTTTCGGCGGCCGGCCGGAACGGGGCGTTCCGGCTTAGCCTGGTCAGAGGATGCACGCCTTCCTCGTCACCCTGAGCGCGGTGTTCCTGTCCGAGTTCGGGGACAAGACGCAGATACTGGCGTTTCTGCTCTCTACCCGTTTCCGCCGGGTCGCGCCCATCATCCTCGGCCTGATGGCGGCCACGGGCCTCAATCATCTTCTCGCCACGTGGCTGGGGACGTCGATCGCCGAAAGGCTCGGGACGGAATGGTTGCGCTGGGTGTTGGGCGCAAGCCTGCTGGCCATGGCGGCGGTGATGCTGATGCGCGGCGGGAGCGGCAAGGCGGATGTCCGCGCCGGTGGCCGATGGGGGCCGTTCGTCACCACCTTCGGCACCTACTTTCTGGCGGAAATGGGGGACAAGACCCAATTGGCGACGGTGGTCCTGGCGGCGCGATACGACAGCGTCGCCGTGGTCACCCTGGCCAGCACGCTGGGGATCATGCTGGCCGACATCCCCGCCATTTTCCTGGGCGGCGTCCTGTCGGAGCGCCTGAACCTGCGCTGGGTGCGGGCTGCGGCGGCGGCTATCTTCCTGATACTCGGCATCACCATCCTCGTCGGTTCCGCCATGGCACTTTGAGAGCGGGCCCGCCGCGGCCATCCGGTCAGGGGGCGGGGAACAGCCGGTCCGTGCGGCCCAGCAGGCGGTAATAGGCCAGTCCCGCCCATTCGTGGGCGGCCCCGTCCACCTTGTCGAGGCCTCCCGCCAGGTCCAGGCCGTGCGCCCAGTGCCATTCCCCGGAAGTCTTGTAGGCCGTCGGCCAGGGCAGCACCGGCCAGCCGATGCGCCGGAAGACGCCGGCCGCGCGCGGCATGTGCGCGGCCGAAGTGACCAGTATCCAGGTTTCGCCGCGGCCGGGATGCACCAACTCCTTGCTGAAGACGGCGTTCTCGTAGGTGTTGCGGGAATTCCGCTCGAACACGACGCGCCCCACGTCGACCCCGAGGTCCGCCAGCAGGGTCCGGGCGACGTCCGCTTCCCGCAGCGCACGCTGTTCCAGCAGATTGCTCCCGCCCGAGAACACCAGCCGCGCATCCGGATAACGGCGCGCAAGGGCGGCAAAGGTCGTCATGCGTTCGGCGGCCGAGTTGAGCGACGGCATCCGTCTGGCGCCGCTCAGGTCCAGGTCGATGGCGCCGCCCAGGACGATGATGCCGTCCACATGGGGCGGGGGAATGCGCACCGCCGGGAAGCGGTCTTCCAGCGGCGCCATCAGCCCGTCGCCCACGGGCAGGGCGGCGATCGCCAGCAGGCAGACGGCCGACGTGGCCACCGCCAGCCGGCCGGCCCCGAGGAAGCGCCCGCCGATCAGGAACGCTCCCGCCGACAGCAGCAGAAGCAGCAGGGAACTTGGGTGGAGCACGTCCCAGAACAGCTTGGACAGGACGAAAAGGAGGGAGTTCATGCCTGCCTCTTACCTCTTCGCGCACTCCCGTGCCAGAGGTCAGTGGGACAAAGTGCCGATCAATCGTTTCCCCGGGGCCGCCGCGGCCAAGGGCCATAGGCCATGGCCGCCGGTCCACCCTCGCCGTCCGCGTCCGCGCTTCACCTCTGGCCGGTGGCGGGCGGGTGCGGGGTGTTGTTACCCCGGTAGCTTGAGAACCGGCGAGGTGGATGGGATGTGCGGTCTGGTCGGGATGGTCGATACCAGGGGCCGGCGCGCTATCGACGCCGCCTTGCTGCGGCGGATGAACGAGGCCCAGGTCCACCGGGGGCCGGATGGGGCCGGGCTGCATGTCGGCGAGGGGATCGGCTTGGGCCACCGCCGCCTGGCCGTCATCGATCCCGCCGGCGGCCATCAGCCGCTCTATAACGAGGACGGCTCGGTCGCGGCCGTCTTCGACGGCGAAATCTATAATTTCGTCTGGCTGATCCCGCTGCTGGAAAAGGCCGGACACGTCTTTCGCAGCCGCTGCGCCGCCGAGGTGGTGATCCATGCCTGGGAGGAATGGGGGCCGGATTGCGTCGCCGTCTTCGACGGCATGTTCGCCTTCGCCCTGTGGGACGAGCAGGATGAAATCCTGCTGCTGGCTCGGGACCGCCTGGGGAAGAAGCCTCTCCATTACGCCAGCCTGGGAAACGGCATGCTGGCGTTCGGGTCGGAGATCAAGAGCCTGTCCGTTCTTCCCGATCTGCCGAGAGACCTCGATCCCCTGGCCGTCGAGGATTACTTCGCCTTCGGCTACGTTCCCGATCCGCGGACGATCTACAAGGCGGTGCGCAAGCTGCCGCCGGCCCATCGGCTGGTGTGGCGGCGGGGCGGGGCTCCGCGGCTGGACCGCTATTGGCGCATGCCCGCGCCGGAAACCACCCTGTGGAACCTGGACGTCGCCGCCGAGGAACTGGCGATGCGTCTGCGCCGGGCGACGCGGGCCAGGCTGGTCGCGGACGTTCCCGTGGGGGCCCTCCTCTCGGGAGGGGTCGATTCCTGCGCGGTGGTGGGGATGATGGCCGACCTGTCCAGCGAACCGGTCAGCACGTTCGCCATTGCTTTCGCCGGCCGTTCCAGCGACGAGGCCGCTTATGCCTGGGCGGTGGCGAAACGCTGGGGCACCGACCACCATTGCCACGAGGAGGTTCTGGACGACGCCGGCCCCATCGACATCGGCCATGTCGCCGCCATGCACGACGAGCCCTTCGGGGATGCTTCCGCCCTGGCCGCGTACCGGATGTGCAAGCTGGCCCGGCGGCGGTTCACGGTGGCTCTGTCCGGCGCCGGAGGCGACGAACTGTTCGGAGGTTACCGGTTCGGGGCACTCCATGCGGCGGCCGATTGGGTGCGCCGGGGATTTCCCGCCAGACTCCAGCCTCCCGTGTTCGGGGCCCTGGGCCGCTTCTGGCCGCCGCTCTGCTTTCAGGCCAAGGCCCTTCTCCAGGGATCGGCGGGAGGCGCCGACGGGTATTTCGCGGCGGCCTCGGTGGTCGGAACCCCTCTGCGGCGCCACCTATTCTCGCCCGCCCTCCAGCGGGAATTGCAGGGGTATCATGCCGTCGAAACGGTGCGGGCGGCATTCGCCTCGGCGGACAGCGACGATCCGTTGGCGCAGGCCCAGGCGGCCGATCTCGCCACATGGCTGCCCGGCGGCGTCCTGGTCAGGCTCGATCGCGCCAGCATGGCGAATTCCCTGGAAATCCGGGCGCCGCTCCTGGACCACACGCTGGCGGAATGGAGTGTCGGGCTCGCCCCGGAACTGAAGCTGTACGGCGGGGTGGGCCGACGGATCCTGAAGCGGGCGGTCCAACCGCTGATGGACCGCGATATGGTTTGCCGGCCCCGGCGGGGCGGGTTCGCCATGCCGCCGCGGCGCTGGCTGCGGGGGGGGCTGGCCGGGCGGGTCAGGGATCTCGGCCAGGGACCTTGGCTGCGGGAGAGCGGGATGTTCGACATGGAGGTGGTGAACCGGCTGGTGACCCGCCACCTGTCGGGCGCCGCCGATCATAGTGCCGCCCTGTGGCTCCTGCTGATGTTCGACTCCTTCCTCCGCGTGCGGGCGGGGGCTCTTTCCCTGCCGGCTCCGTCGGCGGACGTGCCGAGTCCCGCCGAGGTGTAGCGCATCGGCCGCGATGCCCGGCGAGGTCGTTGCCCTGGCCGGGGCTTCATGGTACGAAGCGGCATGGTCAAGCCCAGCGGTTCACGGCGTCCGGATGGCCGGATCGACGGCGTTTTTCGCCTGGTGGCGGTCGCGGTCACCGCCTTCGGTCTGGGCTCTTGCGGCGGTCACGTTCCCTGGCATCATCCCCCGCACGCGACGGAGCCTCCGGGGCTGGTGTTCAGTCCCAACGGCGAACCGTTGAGCGGCGGTCCCTTGGGACATCCGGCCTGCGAGGCGGCGCTGGGCGGGTGGATGGACCGGGTGGATTCCAATCGGGACGGTGTCGTGGAGCGAGGCGAATTCCTGGCCGACGCCGAGACCCAATTCGCCCGCATGGATCTGGATCACGACGGTTTCGTCACCGCAGCCGAGCTCTCCACCTATCGCTTCCCGTATCTCGCGGGCGAGCCGGCCGAAACGGAGCCGGGCCCCGCGGCGGCCGGGGACGGCCGGCCGGCCAACGGCGCGCGCCACCGGGCTTCGCGGGCGGTCGCGCATGCCCTGCCGCCCGATATTTCCGACCCGGTGATGTCGGCGGATACCGACTTGGATTTCAGGGTGAGCCGCGACGAATTCCTGGCCCAGGCCGGCGAGACCTTCGCCAAGCTCGATACCGCCCGTGACGGACGCGTCACCCGCGACGCCGTCTTGAAAACATGCCCGCCCAGGGAGCATTGAGTCCGTTTGGGTGATCGCGCCGCTTTCCGCGCATTGCTCTGGTCGTAGCCCTTCCGAAAGGCGCTATACTTTGGTCGTCTCCCAATTGGAGCGGGATGGATGACCAGACGTAGACGAGCCGGTATGATCGTTGTCGCCGCCGCCATCCTGGCGGCCGGCGGGGGCGGCTGGTGGTGGTCACACCGACCGGCTGCCGCGATGCCGGTTCTGTACGGCAATGTGGATGTGCGCCAACTGGATCTGGCCTTTCGGGTGGAGGGCCGCCTCGCCCATCTGTTGGTGGAGGAGGGCGACCACGTCGCGGTCGGTCGGAAGGTGGCCGACCTCGACAAGGGCTATCTGGAGGACATGCTCCACGTGGCCGAGGCCCGTGCCGCCGCCAGCCAGGCCAATTACGACAAGCTCCAGGCCGGCTACCGGCCCCAGGAAGTGGCCCAGGCCCGCGCCGACGTTGCGCGCGCCGAAGCGGCCTATACCAACGCCAAGGAGATCTACGACCGCCGCACGTCGGTGACGCTGGATTCCGCCGTCTCGCGGCAGGCGGTGGACAACGCCCGCGCGGATCTGCGCCAGACCGAAGCCCAGTTCAACCGCGCCAAGCAGGCGCTCAATCTGGCGCAAACCGGATACCGCGCCGAGGATATCGCCGCCGCCAAGGCCCAGGCCGGCGTGGACCGGGGATTGCTCGACCTGGCCCGCCGCCGCTTGAACGATGCCGATCTGGTCAGCCCGGTGGACGGCGTCGTGCTCACCCGCGTGCGTGAGCCGGGCTCGATGCTGGCGCCCGGAACGACCGTCCTCAGCCTGGCCCTGACATCGCCGATGCAGGTCCGCACCTGGGTGCCGGAGGCCCTGCTGGGCAAAGTCGTGCCGGGGTCCAGGATGGACATCGCCGCCGATTCCGCTCCCGGCCATGTCTACCACGGTCAGGTGGGCTTCGTGTCGCCGGTGGCGGAATTCACGCCCAAGAGCGTCGAGACGCCGGAACTGCGCACCAGCCTGGTGTACCGGGTACGGGTGGTGGTGTCCGATCCGGACGAGCGGCTGCGCCAGGGCATGCCCGTCACCCTGCGTTTCGCGCGATAGGCATGGGGCCATGGAGGCGCTGGCGGTCGTCGAGGGGGTGGTAAAGGTTTTCGGCCAAAGCCGTGCGATCGATTCCATCGCCACGCGCATCCCCGCCGGCCGCGTCACCGGACTCGTGGGCGCGGATGGCGCCGGCAAGACCACGCTGATGCGGCTGCTGGCCGGCCTGCTGGTCCCCGAGAAGGGGCGGATCGGCGTATGCGGCCACGACACCGTCCGATCGCCCGAGGGTGTGCGGGCGGCCATCGGCTACATGCCCCAGCGCTTCGGCCTGTACGAGGACCTCACCGTGGCCGAGAACCTGGACCTGTACGCCGATCTGCGCGGCCTGGCGGTCATGGCCCGGGCGGAGACGTTCGCCCGCCTGCTGGCGTTCTCGGGGCTGGAGGGCTTCGAACGCCGGCTGGCCGGAAGGCTGTCGGGCGGCATGAAGCAGAAGCTGGGGCTGGCCTGCGCGCTTATCGCCACGCCCCGGCTGCTGCTGCTCGACGAGCCGTCGGTGGGGGTCGATCCTTTGTCGCGGCGGGAATTGTGGCGCATGGTCCACGGCCTGGCCGAGAAGGGCGTGGGAGTGCTGTGGAGCACCGCCTATCTCGACGAGGCCGAACGCTGCCACGGCGTGCTTCTCTTGGATGAGGGCAGGCTTCTCTACGACGGTCCGCCGAGGGCGCTCACCGGGCGCATGCGGGGCCGCAGCTTCGCCGTGCGCGGCGTGCGCGACAAGCGCGCGGTGCAGGCGGCGGCGCGCGCCCGCGCGGACGTGGCTGACGCGCTTGTTCAGGGCGCGTCGGTGCGGCTGGTGATGGCCGAAGGGGCCATGCCTCCGGGAGCGGCCGCTCTGACCAGCGAGCCGGGAGCCACGGTGGAGCCCGCGCCGCCACGGTTCGAGGATGCCTTCGTCGCGCTGATGGAGCGCCGCTCCGGTCCCGCCCCCGCCTTGCCGGCGTGGCGGCAAGGCGGGAGTGCGGGGCGCGAGCCGGTCGTCGTGGCCAAGGATCTGACCCGCATATTCGGCGACTTCACCGCCGTGGACCGGATCGGCTTCGACGTGGCGCGCGGAGAAATCTTCGGCCTTCTCGGCCCCAACGGCGCAGGCAAATCCACCACCTTCCGCATGCTGTGCGGCCTGTTGCCGCCGAGCGCGGGCACCGCCCGGGTGGCCGGTATCGACCTTGCCGCGGCGGCGCCCGAGGCGCGGCAACGGCTGGGCTACATGTCGCAGAAATTCTCCCTCTACCCCGACCTGTCGGTGCGCCAGAACCTGGACTTCTTCGCCGGAGCCTACGGCTTGCGGAGAGGACGGCGGCGCGAGGCCATCGCCCGCATGGTCGAGGTGTTTGGCCTTTCCGCCTTCGTCGGCATGGATGCCGGCGCCTTGCCGCTGGGATTCAAGCAGCGTCTGGCGCTCGCCTGCGCAATCATGCACGGCCCCGACATCCTGTTTCTCGACGAGCCGACCTCCGGCGTCGATCCGCTGGTCCGGCGCGAGTTCTGGGGGCATATCAACGCCATGGCCGCCGACGGGGTGTCGGTGTTGATCACCACCCACTTCCTTGACGAAGCTGAATATTGCGACCGCGTCGGCATCGTCTACCGCGGCCGTCTGATCGCCATGGGCAGCCCCGATGCGGTCAAGGCCATGGGCCGCTCGCCGGGCTCCCCCGACCCGAGCCTCGAAGACGCGTTCGTGGCGCTGGTGGAACGTTCGGATCAGGAGACCGCGCCATGAGCCGGCTGCCGGGAACGCGCCGCCGCCGGCTTGTGGCGCTGGTGCGCAAGGAAGTGCTCCAGGTGGTCCGCGATCCCTCCAGCATCGTCATCGCCCTGGTGCTGCCGGTGGTTCTGCTGCTGCTGTTCGGCTACGGCGTTTCGCTGGATGCCGACGAGGTAAGCCTGGCGGTGGTGGTCGAGCAGCCCGCCCCATCGACCGAGCGGCTGGTGGATTCCTTCGCCAATTCCCCGTTCTTCCGCATCACCGAACTGCGTTCCCGCCAGGACGCCGAAGCGGGCATGGTGGCCGGCCGCTGGAAGGGCGTGGTGATCGTCGCCGACGATTTCCTCTCCCGCGCCGAGCGGTACGACGACGCCCCCATCCAGGTGCTGCTGGACGGCACCGATTCGAACACCGCCCGGCTGGTGCGCGGCTATGTGGAGGGCGTGTGGGCGAAGTGGCTGGAGCAGGAGGGGATCGCCCATGCCCGGTCCTCGGCCCCCGCCGTTTCGGCGGAAGCCCGCGTGTGGTTCAATCCCGAGCTTCTGTCCCGCAATTTCCTGGTCCCCGGGCTGATCGCCATCAACTTGACCCTGACGGGCACGCTGCTCACCGCCCTGGTGGTGGCCCGGGAATGGGAGCGGGGGACGATGGAGGCCCTGATCGCCACCCCCGTCTCGGTGCTGGAAATCCTGGCGGGCAAGCTGGCCCCCTATTTCGTTCTCGGCATGGGCGGGATGGCGCTGTCGGTGGCGCTGGCGATCCTTCTCTTTCACGTGCCGTTCCGGGGGTCGGCCTGGGTTCTGATCGGCGTGTCGGCGCTGTTTCTGTCGGGCGCGCTGGGGATGGGGCTGCTGATCTCCTCGGTGGCGCGCAGCCAGTTCGTCGCCGGCCAGGTGGCGATCATCAGCGCCTTCCTGCCGGCCTTTATGCTGTCGGGCTTCGTGTTCGAGCCGTCGAGCGCGCCAACGTGGATCGAAATCCTCAGCCACGCGGTGGCGGCACGCTATTTCGTGAGCATCCTCCAGACCCTGTTCCTGGCGGGCGACGTCTGGAGCGTCATCCTTCCCAATGTCGGCGCCCTCGTGCTGATTGCCGTCGTTTTCCTCGGCCTCACGTTGACGCGCACCGGCAAACGATTGGCCTAGCCTGGATGTCTCACATGGGCACCGATTTGATCGCGTTTCGGGGAGACGGAGTGCCAAGCCACGGCCCGCGGGCAAGGCCGGCTGCCTGCCGTGTGGCCAAATTCGTCTCCGTCAAATCGGTGCCCATGTGAGAAATCCAGGCTGCATGTGGGGCCGCGTTTTCGCGCTGATCGTCAAGGAGATCCTCGCCGTCTGGCGGGACGTCAAAAGCCGTTTCGTGCTGATCGTGCCGCCGCTGATCCAACTTGCGGTGTTTCCCTATGCGGCGACCTATGACGTGAACCATGTCACCATCGCCGTCCTCAACGAGGATACCGGCCTGGCCGCGCGCGAACTGATCGCCCGGTTCGAGGGGGCGCCCGCCTTTTCCGGCGTGCGGCTTGTGGCCGACGAAACGGCCATGACCGCCGCCATCGATTCCCGCGAAGCGGTGGTGGCGTTGCGCGTGCCCCAGGATTTTTCGCGCCGGATCGCCGCCGGACAGCCGGCCCAGGTGCAGGTCATCCTCGACGGACGCCGGTCGAACACCGCCCAGATCGTGCTGGGCTATACGAGCGGCATCGTCGCCGGCTACGGCCAGGAGATCACGGCCGCCCGGGGCTTGCCGCCGCCGGCGGGCGAACTGGTCACACGGGTGTGGTTCAATCCCGATCTGGACAGCCTGTGGGTGATGGTGCCCGGCCTGGTGGGCGTGCTGACCCAGGTCATCGCGCTGGTGGTCACGGCCTTGTCGGTGGCGCGCGAGCGGGAACTGGGCACGTTCGAGCAATTGCTGGTGACGCCGCTCCGGCCCTGGGAAATCGTCGTCGGCAAGACCGTTCCGGCCTTGCTGATCGGGCTGGTCGAGGGGTCGATCATCGTGGTGGCCTCGCAGGTCTGGTTCAAGGTGCCCCTGACCGGCTCGGTCGTCCTGCTCTACGGCGCGTTGCTGGCTTTCCTGCTGTCCGTCATCGGCGTCGGGCTGTTCATCTCGGCGCTGTCGCACACCCAGCAGCAGGCCATATTGGGCGCCTTCTTCTTCGTGGTGCCGGCCATCACCCTGTCCGGTTTCGCCACTCCGGTCGCCAACATGCCCGACTGGCTTCAGGTGGCCACCCTGGCCAATCCCATCCGCCACATTCTGGTGGTGCTGCAAGGGGTGTTCCTCAAGGACCTTCCCGCCGCCCTGGTGTGGCAGAGCGTGTGGCCGATGCTGGTCATCGCCGCGGCGACGCTGCCCGGTGCCGCCTGGCTGTTCCGCCGCCGGCTGTATTGAGGGGATCGTTCGCGCACGGTGCCGGAAAGGTCCCTCGGCTGCGCTCGGGACGACAACGAAAAAACCGCAATGAGAACCGGTGAGGCCGGGACGGTGGCATCCGCCCGATGCGACAGGCGCCGAGCCGGTTTGGCCGGAAGGGGCGTCGCGCGTTCAGGGTTGAGGGCGGACCAACAGCGGTTCTCATTATGCGGCATCAGGGCATGTTGTCATCCCGAGGGAGCGGAGCGACTGAGGGATCCTTCACGCGAAAGTGCCGGAAAGATCCCTCGCCGTCGGCTCGGGATGACAGCGAAAAATG
>JAJZVW010000022.1 GCA_021847015.1 Pseudomonadota bacterium
AGGATTCCGGGGCGCGCTCGCTGAAACTTCACGCCCGCGTCAACGGCGCCGACGATGTCTCGCCGCCCTTCACGCTGACCACCGGCGCGGCGTTCTGGTACCTCTCGGCCACCTTCCCCCAGGCCCCAGGCGGCGTCGCCTGGACGCCCTCGGCGGTCAATCTCTGCCAGATCGGGCTGGAGGCTGCCTGATGGGCGCCGCAGCCGATGTCGGCCAGTTCGCCCTCGTCGTTGCCGGAGACGGGCCGGGACGGATCAGCGTTGCCGCGGGCGCCATCACCCTGGTGGGAAACGGACCCGGAATCGCCGATGTCGGCCAGATCGGCATGGCCTGCGTCGGCGACGGCGTGGGCGTCGGTTCCGTCGCGCAGGCTGCCGTTGCCATCGTCGGTGATGGCGTGGGCCAAGCCGACATCGCCCAGGCCTTCGTCACCGTGGTCGGCGGATAGCCCGCACCAGCCCTCATCAACAGCAATTTCACGTCCAAGGAGGCGGCATGCGCCACACCCTCGCCGATACCGTCACCAGTGCCACGGCGCTCGCGGCGGCCTGGTGGTCCCAATTCCTCTCGCCGCTGCTCCAGGCCGCCATCCTGATCCTCACCGCCGCCTTCATGGGGCTGGGGGTGCTGTTGCGGTGGCGGCAGTGGCGGGCACCCAACCGATCCAACGAGGAGGACCAAGTATGACCGAACAGGGCATCGACATCCGCCAACTCCGCGACCTCGTGGTGCGGCCGGCGCTGGAGGCCATCGGCCTGGGCGGGCCCGCCGCCGAGGAACTGATGGTCGGCACCATCCTGCAGGAATCCGGCGGCGGCCACTGGCTGCACCAGGTGGGCAGAGGCCCGGCCATCGGCATCTGCCAGATGGAGCCGGCCACCCATGACGACCTCTGGCGCAACTTCCTGCGCTCCCGCCCTGACCTTGCCTCCAAGGTGCAGCGGCTGATGGTCGAGGCGCAGGTGGGCGAGATTGGGGCCAGCGAGATGGCCGGCAATCTCTACTATGCCGTCGCCATGGCCCGGCTGGTCTATGCCCGCGCCCCCGAGCCGCTGCCGCCGGCCGGCGATCTAGCCGCCCAGGCAGCCTACTACAAGCGCCACTACAACACTGCCGACGGCGCCGCCACGGTGGCGCAGTACATGGCCAATTGGCAGCGCGCCATCGGCTGAATTCCGGCACGGGCGAACGCCGCCTGTGTCCTTCCCGCCGCCCGGGTCGCTCCCGAGGCGGTTTTTTCATGCGTATGAAAGGAAACTCTCGTGGAGCAGATCTCTCTCCTGGCCCTTTGGGCCACCGCTTGGCCGTTCATCACGGCCATCGTCGCCGCCGCTTCGACGCTCGATGCCGCCCTGCCGCAGCCGGCGCCGGGATCGCACTGGCTGATCGTTCGCAAGGTCATCAGTTTTCTCGCCATCAACGTCGGCAATGCGAGCAACGGCAAGCAGCCGGATTTCGTCACCTGGATCGTCCGCATCGCCGAGCCGGTCCTGCACGCGCAGGGGATCGCGCCGGTCCCGGCGGCCAAGGCGGCGGAACCCCCGGCGCCGCCGTCGCCGCCCTCGGCGGCTGGCCCGATTGCGGCAGCCGTCCTGGTGCTCGCCCTTGGAGCCGCCGGCCTGCTGGGGCTGTCGGCTTGCACCAACATGCAGGATCCGACCACCACCATCGTCTCGGTCGAAGCCGGCTATGGCGCAGCCCTGGCCGCCGAGAACGAATACCTGGCCTCGGGCAAGGCCGATCCGGCGGTTGTCAAGACCCTGCGCGACGCCCGAACCGGCGTCGCGCAGGTACTCGATCCCATCGCCGCCGCCGCGGCCAAGGGCCAGGCCCCCACCACCGACCAGGCCCTCGCCGCACAGACGGCGCTTTCCGCCTTCCAGGCTGCGCTTCAGGCCAACGACCTGACGCCGAAAACCACCACCAGCACGGGGAACTGACCCATGGACATCACGATCATCCTTCAGATCCTTGCCGCCGCCGCGCAACTCCTGCCCGAGATCGAGCAGGTGCTGCCGGTGGTCGCCAAGATCATTGACGGGCAGACGGCCACCGAGACCGATGCCGCCGCCGTCTACGCCGCCATCCAGGCGCTGGAGGCGCAGGTGGCCGGCCGGGAGGCTGCCGCTGCGGCGACCTGATCTCCAATCCATCACTACGCCGCGGCCGGCCGGGGGGAGCCATCCCCTCGGCCGGCCGCTTTTCGCGTTTTTGGCGGGCGCAGACCGGGGTCGCCGGGGTTCCCGCCTCCGCCATCGGTTTTCCGCCGTTGCCGGCTCCGTTCCCTCCGACGCTCCCCGCGCTTCGCCGAATTGGCCGGGTCCGGGTCCCCGACGCCCTCATCCTATCGGTCCAGCGTCCGTGCGTCTCCGCCGATGGCGTCGATGATGCTGCGCATCTCCGCCGCTACTTCGGGATGGTGACGGTCGAGGAAATCGGCGACCGTAGCGTTGCGGAACAGCTTTGAGACATAGCCCTTGGCGACCACCAGGACCAGCATGGTGTCACCGAGGCCGCCCTCTACTGCGCGGATGTCGCGGTGCAGGCGCTCCATTTCCCGTTCCATCCGCGCCAGGTCGTCAGCCGAGACGCCCTCCAGCTTCTTGGGCTTTTCCGATTCGGCCAACTGCTCCGGCCGAGTCGCGGCCAGCAGCACCTTGGCATAGGACAGGGTGAAGCGGTTGGCGAGGATCATCATTTCAGCCGCCTCGATCTGGCGCATCGGCTTCATCTTGCGCAGGATGGGGAAGATCGAAGCGCTGACCCTCGTCAATGCCGAAGGCGCGACGCGCGAGCGGGCGTTGGGGGCGATGCGCCTTTCGGTCGGCCGGACGACCACGGAGGAAGGTCGATGTCGCGGCGGCCTGTTTGGTAAGGGCGTGGCAGGCCGGTATTTCCAAGTGATCGGCAATCCGCTTTACCAGCGCGGTCATACTCCGCCTGGCGGTGGTTGCTTACGGCGCAGCTCTGAGATCCGCTCGGCTGATCGAACCTCCGGAACATCGGTGACGACGGTACGCGGAGCGGTCTACTATCCCCCCTGCGGTTGGGCGGCGTCCGTCCTGGCCGCCTCTCGATGTCCACCTCGGCCGGCTGACCACTATCGGTGCGACGTTCATCGCCGCAACGGCCCACAAGCGCGGATAAGTCCATGGATCACGACGACGCCCCCATCCTCGCCCTCAAGGACAGTGCCGCCCCCTCGGTGTTCCAACCTGCCAACCTGCTGCGCGAGGCACGGCGCCAGCGCGGGCTGGACCATGCCGACGTGCCCACCCTCTGCCTCCTTGATCCCGACGGCGACATGGTGCGCCATCTCAGGCGGACCGGGATAGCGCGGGCCGTCGACCATTGGGCCTGCTACCACACCGAGATGTGGCGCTTCGATTGGGAGGGCCTGGAATTCGGAATCGTGGGATGCGCCGTCGGCGCTCCCTTCGCCGTGCTGGTGGCCGAGCAGATGTTCGCCAGCGGCTGCCGTTTCCTGATCAGCGTCACCTCGTCCGGCCAGATTTCGCCGATGGGCGAGCCGCCGTACTTCATCCTGATCGATCGGGCACTGCGCGACGAAGGCACCAGCTACCATTACCTGCCGCCGTCCCGTTTCGCAGATGCCGCCCCGGAAGTGCTGGCCCGCCTGGCCCCGCTGGCCGGCACTGCCCCGGTCGCCATCCATCGGGGCGCCACCTGGACCACCGACGCCCCCTACCGCGAAACGGAAAAGGCCATAGCCGCCCACCGCGACGTGGGCATTCTCGCCGTCGAGATGGAGGCCGCCGCCCTGTACGCCTTTTCCCGGGCCCGCGGCTGCCCGGTGGCCTGCTTCGCCCATGTCACCAACACCATGGCACGCAGCGAGGGCGAATTCGAGAAGGGCGAGGCCGATGGCGCCCTGGAGGCATTGGCGCTGGTGGGGGCAGCCGCGCGGGCTTGGCTGATTCCGGCGGGGGTGAGATGAACAAGGGCATCCTGGCGGCCTTGGCCGCCGCCATCCTGTTTGGTGGCAGCACCCCGTTCGCCAAACTGCTGCTCGGCGATATCGGTCCGTGGCTGCTGGCCGGCATTCTGTATCTGGGCTCGGGGATCGGTCTGACCGCCGCCGGGCTTGTCATCAAGAGAGAGCGGTCCAGGCTCGGCCCCGGCGAGTGGCCGTGGCTGGTCGGGGCCATTCTCGCGGGTGGCGTCGCCGGGCCAGTGCTGCTGATGTATGGATTATCGAGAACGACCGCCTCCACGTCTTCGTTGCTGCTGAATGCCGAAGGCGTGTTCACAGCAGTGCTGGCATGGGTGGTGTTCAAGGAAAATGCCGACCGGCGTATCGTCTTGGGCATGTTCGCCATCGTGGTGGGGGCGGCTGTGCTGTCCTGGCCGGGCGGGACCGTGGATGCTTCGTGGCCCGCGCTAGCCGTCCTTGGCGCCTGCTTATGCTGGGGGATCGACAACAATCTGACCCGCAAGGTTTCCTTGGCCGACCCGGTGCAAATCGCCGCCATCAAGGGATTGGGCGCGGGTGCGACCAATATCGCACTGGCCGTCACCATGGGGACACCGCACCCGCCTTTCGCAACCGTCGCAGCGGCCAGCCTTATCGGCTTCCTGGGTTACGGCGTCAGCCTTGTAACCTTCGTCGTCGGGCTGCGTGAGTTGGGAACGGCGAGGACTGGGGCCTATTTCTCCACTGCACCCTTTGTTGGCGCCATCGTTTCCGTGCTGCTGCTTGGGGAGACGATCACCCTGCGTTTAATTGCGGCAGCGGCATTGATGGGCGTTGGCGTCTGGCTTCACTTGACCGAACGCCACGATCACGACCACCATCACGAGCCCCTGGACCATGAGCATGCCCATGAACACGACGAGCATCACCGGCATCACGGCAACGATCCCATGGGCACGCATGTCCATCCGCACCGGCACGAACCGTTGACCCATCGGCATCCGCATTTTCCCGACGCTCATCACCGCCATGGTCACCGCTGACCAATCACCAGAATGGTCAAGCGATTTCCCCCTGGATATCTCCGCCTTCGTCCTGTGACGCCAAGGCATCGATGATTCGACATTCGGCAACGGTTCCGGCGCAACACTCGCTCATCTCGCGCAAGGCTTTCCGCAAGCGCACCAGTTCCGCAATCTTTCGCTCCACCTCCGCCAGATGGGCGAATGCCAAGCGGTCGGCATCTTCGCATGGATGCTCGGGATACTCTGCCAAGCGCAGAAGGGTGCGAATGTCGTCGATGCTGAAACCGAGATCGCGCCCTTTGCGGATGAACGCCAAGCGCCGCCGGTGCGGTTCCCCATATTGCCGGTAACCCGATGCCGTCCGGTCCGTCTCGGGAAGCAAACCGATGCGCTCGTAGTAGCGGATGGTTTCAACATTAACCCCAGTCGCCTTGCCGAGCTTCCCGATGCTGAACGCCTGCGTCATGACCGCTTGACCCTGTAGTGGCTACAGGGTCCATCCTATCGGAAAATACCGACGAAGAGGGTGAAATGGGTGCGTGTTGTCACGGCGGATGCCACGGCCCGAGCCAGGGCAGCCCCCGCACTCGCCGGGTGCTGTGGTTGGCGCTGGCGATTAACGCCGGCATGTTCCTGGTGGAAATCATCGCGGGCGTAACGGCGGGGTCATCCTCGTTGCAGGCCGATGCCATGGACTTCCTCGGGGACGCCACCAATTACGCTGTCAGCCTGCTGGTGCTGGGGATGAGCCTGCGGCACCGGGCGCGGGCCTCGGTGCTGAAAGGCGCGACCATGGGGGCATTCGGCCTATGGGTAGTCGCCAACACCGCCCATCACCTGCTGAGCGGCACGGTTCCGGAAGCCGAGGTGATGGGTGTGATCGGCATTATGGCGCTGGTTGCCAACGGAGGCGTGGCCGCGATGCTTTATGCCTTCCGCGACGGCGACAGCAATATGCGGTCGGTGTGGATCTGCTCGCGCAACGATGCGATCGGCAACCTTGCGGTATTGGGCGCGGCCAGCGGCGTGTTCGCCACCGGCTCGGGCTGGCCGGATTTCGCGGTGGCCGGCGTTATGGCGTCGTTGGCGTTGAGCGGAGCGGCCCAGGTGCTGCGCCATGCCCTTACCGAACTTCGTTCAGTGGCCGTCCCTGCCGAATGAGTGGTCACGCCCCGGTCAGATCGGCATGATCACGGGTGGGGGCGCCTGGTCGCTGGACGCCGTGCTCGCCCGGAAGATCGGGAAAGCCCGGCCATGACGGCGCCTCCCGTCACTGACACCAAGCCCCGGCCCGGAACGCCGATCGAGGTTCTGCTCGCCTTCCTCAAGTTGGGGATGACGTGCTTCGGCGGCCCGATTGCGCATCTCGGATATTTTCGGGACGAGTTCGTCGTCCGTCGACGCTCGATCGGGGAAGAGGCGTATGCGGACTTGGTCGGGCTGTGCCAATTCCTGCCCGGCCCCGCCAGCAGCCAAGTCGGCTTCTCCATTGGCCTGACGCGGGCCGGATACCTGGGCGGTCTGGCAGCCTGGACCGGCTTCACGCTGCCGTCCGCCATCCTGCTGGTGGCGTTCGCCTATGCGGCGGGCGCGCTGTCCGGGGCCATCGGCGCCGGGCTGCTGCGCGGGCTCAAGCTGGTGGCCGTGGCCATCGTGGCCCAGGCGGTCTGGGGGATGGCGAGAACCCTTTGCCCCGACCGCGAGCGGGCCACCATCGCCACGGCGGCGGCGGTGATCATCCTGTTCAGCCAATCCTCCGCCGCGCAGGTGGCCACCATCGTCCTGGGCGCGATCGCGGGGGTGTTCATCTGCCGAACCGCAGCGTCGCCGACGGCCGCGGGGCACATCGCACAGCCGGTCTCCCGCAAAGCCGGGCTGGCGGCACTCGGGGTGTTCTTCCTCCTTCTCGCCGCGCTTCCCGTGTTGGGGACGAGCCTGGCGTCACCGGGGATTGCCCTGGCCGATGCGTTCTACCGGTCGGGTGCGCTGGTCTTCGGCGGCGGCCATGTGGTGCTGCCGTTGCTCCGCGAGGCGTTCGTCGGGCCTAACTGGGTGAGCGACGACGTCTTCCTATCAGGCTACGGCGCCGCGTAGGCGGTTCCCGGCCCGCTGTTCACCTTCGCCGTCTTCCTTGGCGCGGTCGTCCGTCCTTCTCCGCACGGCGTCGCCGGTGCCGTCCTGGGACTGGTGGCGATCTTCCTGCCGGGAATGCTCATCCTGCTTGGGGTCTTCCCGTTCTGGGACGCATTGCGGCAGCGCGCGGGCACCCGGGCCATGATGCGGGGGGTCAACGCGGCGGTGGTGGGGCTTCTGGCGGCCGCACTTTACAATCCCGTCTGGACGAGTTCGGTCAAGTCACCCGGAGACTTCGGACTCGCCAAGATCGGCTTCGTTCTCCTGACGGTCTGGCGTGCTCCGCCGTTGGTCGTCGTCATCCTTAGTGCGATAGGAGGGGTCGGCCTTGCGCAAATTCATTGAGACCCGTATGCGCCGCTTCGGCCCGTCCCAATGTGGGGTTCTGGCCCTGATGACAATTCTATTCTGGGCCACGTCCGCGCTGGCGAGTGGCATTCACGGTGTTCGGCATCGCCCTGGTGGCAACGCGGGTTGTCACTACGGCCCATTACCTCAGCGACGCGCTGTTCGGCACCTACATCGGCGTTATCAGTAGCTTTTTGGTCTACCATCAGTTCTGTCGACGCGGTCTATTTGCCAAGTCGTCAAAACGCCACATCTCGGTGTGATAGCAGGCCCAAGGCCCGACCATCGGCATCTACCAGATGGAGCTGGCCACCCATGACGACATCTGGCGCAACTTCCTCCGCTCCCGCACTTTGCCGCCAAGATCCCGCGGCTGATGCTCGAGGCGCAGGTGGGCGGGGACGGGGCCAGCGAGATGGCCGCCAATCTCTTTACGCCGTCGCCATGGCCCGCCGATTGGCTGCGCATCGCCTTGATCGGCCACTCTAAGGGGTCAAGGACGGGCGCTCCGCCTTGCCGAGCGCCGGATGGGAACGTCTTTGATCAGTGCGTAGATCGCGGGGATGACGATCAGGGTGAGGATGGTGGAGGATACCATCCCCCCCACCATCGGCACGGCGATGCGGCGCATCACTTCAGAGCCGGTGCCGGTGCTCCAGAGGATCGGCAACAGGCCCATCATGATGGCAGCCACCGTCATCATCTTCGGCCGCACCCGCTCGACCGCGCCTTCCATGATCGCCTGGTAAAGGTCGGCGATGGTGAATTGCCGGCCTTCCCCGTCGCGCCGAGACTTCAGTTCCCTATAGGCATGGTCGAGGTAGATCAGCATCACCACGCCGGTCTCGGCTGCCACGCCGGCCAGCGCGATATAGCCCACGGCCACGGCGACGCTCATGTTGTAGCCGAGCCACCATTGTAGCCACAGCCCGCCCACCAGGGCGAAGGGCAGCGACAGCATGACAATGAGGGCGTCGCTGATTCTGCGGAAATTGAGATACAGCAGCAGGAAAATGATGAGAATGGTGAGAGGCACCACAACCTTCAGCTTGGCAAGGGCACGCTCCATGTATTCGAACTGTCCCGACCAAGTGACGTAATAGCCGGGCGGCATTTGCACTTTATCCTGCACCGCCTTGCGTGCCTCCGCCACATAGCCGCCGATATCGCGGTCGTGGATGTCCACGAACACATACGTAGACAAGAGACCATTCTCGGTGCGGATACCCGCCGGTCCGCGCGTCAGGCGCACAGCCGCAAGCTCGCCCAGGGGGACCGGCGGTCCGCTCTTGGTGTTGACCAGAACCTGCTCGGCGATGGCTTGGGGATCGCTCCGTAACGCCCGCGGGTAACGGACGTTGACGGTGAAACGCTCGCGGCCTTCGACGGTCGTGGTGACCGCCTCGCCACCCAGGGCGGTAAGGATGGTCTCCTGGAGGTCGTCGATGGTCAGGCCGTAGCGGGCCAATTGAAGACGCTCGGGATCGATCTCCAGGTAATAGCCGCCACCGGCGCGCTCGGCATAGGCTGACAGGGTGCCGGGAACCGTGCGTACCACCGCTTCGATCTCCTTCGCCAACTTTTCCATTTCATCCAAATTGGACCCGAACACCTTGACGCCGATGGGCGTGCGGATGCCGGTGGAAAGCATGTCGATGCGGGCGCGCAGGGGCATGGTCCAGGCGTTGGTGACGCCGGGAAGGCGCAACGCCGTGTCCATTTCGGCAACCAGCTTGTCGTAGGTCATTCCCGGCCGCCAATCGGTTTGCGGCTTCAGGTTGATGATCGTCTCGAACATTTCCATGGGCGCAGGGTCCGTCGCGGTCCCCGCACGTCCCGCCTTGCCGTACACGCTCTCCACTTCGGGAAAGCTTTTGATGATCTTGTCCTGGGTCTGGAGCAGGTCGGCTGCCTTGGTGATGGACAGGCCGGGCAACGTTGTCGGCATGTAAAGGACGGTGCCCTCGTTGAGCGGGGGCATGAATTCCGATCCGACATGCGCCAGCGGATACCACGACAGCGCCAACACGATCAGGGCCGCCACGATTGTCAGCACCTTGGCTTTCATCACCCCCCGTATAGCCGGGCGGTAGGCCCAGATGAGAAATCGGTTGATGGGGTTCTTGGCCTCGGGAAGGATGCGGCCGCGGACGAACAGAACCATCAGTACCGGCACCAGCGTCACCGACAGGAATGCCGCCCCGGCCATGGAGAAGGTTTTGGTGTAGGCCAGCGGCTTGAACAGCCGCCCCTCCTCGGCTTCCAGCGTGAACACCGGCAGGAACGAGGCGGTGATGATCAACAGGCCGAAGAACAGGCTGGGTCCCACTTCGACGGCCGCGGCGATCAGGGCGTCGACGCGGCTCTGGCCCGGAGCCATCCGTTCCAGGTGCTTGTGGGCGTTCTCGATCATGACGATGGCGGCATCCACCATGGCGCCGATGGCGATGGCGATGCCCCCCAAACTCATGATGTTCGACGTCATGCCCAGCGCCTGCATGACGATGACGGCGATCAGCACCCCCACTGGCAGCATGAGAATGGCGACCAGGGCCGAGCGGAAGTGCAGGAGGAAGACGAAACACACCGCGGCGACGATGACGCTTTCCTCGGCGAGGGTATGCTTCAGCGTGTCGACGGCGCGCAGGATCAGGGCGGAGCGGTCATAGACGGATCGCATCGACACACCCGAGGGGAGACCGGGCGTGATCTGGGCGATCTTATCCTTGACGTTGCGAATGACATCCAGGGCGTTCGCCCCGAAGCGCTGAATCACGATGCCGCCCACGGCGTCGCCCTCGCCGTTCAGATCGGCAAGGCCGCGCCTTTCGTCCGGCCCCAGCTGCACGCGGGCGACATCCTTGACGAACACGGGCGTGCCGCTCGCAGCCTTCAGCACGATGTTCCCGATGTCGCCGATGCCGCGAAGGTAGCCCCGGCCGCGGACCATGTACTCGGTTTCGGCCATCTCGACGACCCGGCCGCCGACGTCGATGTTGCTGTCGCGAATCGCCTTGGTGACCTCGGGCAGGCCGATTCCGTAAGCCTGGAGCTTCTGGGGATCGACGACCACTTGATACTGCTTGACGAAGCCGCCCAGGCTGGCCACTTCCGACACCCCGCCGGCCGTGGTCAGCTGGTAGCGCAGATACCAATCCTGCAGCGCACGCAGGTCGGCGAGGGATCGTTCCTTGGCCAACACCACGTACTGGTAGACCCAGCCCACGCCGGTGGCGTCCGGCCCAAGGGTGGGCGTGACGCCCGCCGGCAAGCGTTTCGCTGCGAAGTTCAGGTATTCGAGCACGCGCGAGCGCGCCCAGTAGATGTCGGTGCCGTCTTCGAAGATGATGTAGACGAAGCTGACGCCGAACATCGAGATGCCGCGCACCACCTTGGATTTCGGCACCGACAGCATGGCGGTGGTGAGCGGGTAGGTGACCTGATCCTCGACCACCTGCGGCGCCTGGCCCGGATATTCGGTGTAAAGGATGACCTGCACGTCGGAAAGGTCAGGCAGCGCGTCGAGTGGAAGGCGCATCACTGCAAACACGCCGGCGCCGACGATGAAGGCGGTGATCAGCAGCACCAGGAACACGTTGCGGGCGGACCAGCGGATGATGGCGGGGATCATGGCGCCAAGTCTTCCATCAGAGTCGCCCGTCAGTGCTGGTGGAAGCTTTGGAGTGCCGCGCGAAGGTTGCTTTCAGAGTCGATCAGGAAGTTGGCGCTGACCACCACCTTCTCATCGACCTTGAGCCCTTCCAGCACTTCGACGTAGCCCCCCGCCTGCGCTCCCGTCTTTATCTCTCGCGGCTCGAACAGCCCCTGGCCAAGTTCCACCAGCACCACCGGCTGCGTCCCGGTATGGAGAATCGCAGATTCGCGCACGGTGAGGACTGGCCGCGCCGCTAACGGAGCCTTGATCTCCACCGTGCCGTAGAGTGCCGGGCGCAGACGCCCATCGGGGTTTGGAAGCTCGATCCGCACTTTGCCGGTGCGGGTGTCCGCGTTCAGTGTCGGATAAATGAACGTCACCGCGCCGGCAAAGGTCGTTCCCGGCAGGGCGTCAAAGGTAACGATCGCCGGGTCGCCGACCTTTACCCTGGCAAGGTCCTGCTCGAACACCTCGGCGATCACCCAAACCGTGGACAGATCGGCGATACGGTACAGTTCCTCGCCCGGCGTAAAGCGCATTCCCTGAACGGCGCGCTTTTCCAAGACGATCCCGGTCGCGGGCGATGCCAAGGTGAGCGTGCGCGCCGGCTGGCCCGTCTGGGTCAGCCGTGCAATGTGCCCACCGTCGATCTCCCAATTCCTGAGCCGGGCCAACGCACCCTCGGCAAGGCTGCGCGCGGCATTTCGGGCTTCGGGGCTGGCGCCTTCAAGAGCCTGGGCGCCACGGCGGGCGGCCACATATTCCTGCTCGGTCAGCACCAGATCGGGGCTCCAGATTTCCATCAGCGGCTGGCCGCGCGTGACCTTCTGGCCGGTCTGATCGACATGAAGAACCTGGATATAACCCTCGAACCGGGGTGTCACGCTGTAGAGTTTGCGCTCGTCCACCTGCACCGTGCCCACGGCGCGCAAGGGCCAAACCAGCGCGCGCATTTCCGCCGGCTCGGAGCGGACGCCCAGTTTCTGAACCTTGTCGAGGCTGATCTTGAGGGTCTTCCCGCCTTCGGCCTCGCCCTCGTAGACCGGAACATAGTCCATCCCCATGGAATCCTTCTTAGGCACCGGGGAAACGTCTTCGGGGTTCATGGGGTTGCGGTAATAGAGAATTTTTCCCTTCGGCTTTTCCGTTCCGGCCGGCATGGGAGCTTGCATAGGCTGCGTGCCATGCTGTGCGTGCGCCATGGGTTTTGCCGGGGGAGGCGGTGCCGAATGACGTCCCAGCCAGAAGCCGCCGATAGCGGTGGCGATGCCGGCCGCCAGGATGATGGGGATGGAGCGTTTCACAGCTTGCTCCCCACCGCTTTTTCGATCTCGGCCAGCCGCATCTGCTCGTCGAACAGGGTCTTGATGAGGTCGATATCGGTCGTCCAAAGCTGCTGTTCGGCCGTCAGCACGTCGATGAACGTGGTGCGGCCGAGGGCGTAGCCGTTGGCGGCCGATTCGAAGCCGATCTTCGCCTGCGGCAATTGGCTTTGGCGCAACAACGTCTCAACCTCGCGGGAGGATTTGAGGCCGATCCACGCATCGGTGAGGGCGTTGGTGACATCCTGGGATATCGCTTCGCGCTTTGTGCGAGACTCGGCGGCTTTGGCCCTGGCCTCGGCAATCTCGGATTCGTGCAGTCCCCATTGCAACGGAACCGTCGCGCTCAGCATGGCGTTATACCCAACCCAGCGACCATCCATCTGCTCGGGTCCGAAGCCCACCTCGAAATCCGGATACCAGTCCCTTTCGGCGAGATCGACCGATTTGCCGGATCCTTCGATTTCCGCCTGCTGGGCGAGAATTTGCGGATTGGCGCTCTGTGCGCGGGTGGTCAGATCGGAAAGTTCCAGCGCCTCGGGCGGAGGGATGGGGCGGGGGGCCGGCTTTTCCACCAGCGGCGCCTCGGGGGCACGGCCAAGCAGGCGGTTGATGGCGGCGCGCGCCTGGTGGCGTTCACCTTCGGTACGGGCGATTTCGGTCTCCAACCTGGCTTTTTCGACCTGGGCGCGGGTGGCATCCTCCTGGCGGCCAAGTCCCTGGGCGTAGCGGGCGGTGGCGAGCTTCGCCAGCAACTCCATGCGGTCGCGCAGTTCGCGGTCGAGGTCGGACACCAGATGGGCGGAATGATACTGGGCATAGGCGATCTCGACGCGGGCGACCACCTCGTTCTCCACCTCCTGGCGCATCAGCGCCGCCTGGTGCGCCCCCGCGGTGGCGATATCGCGTCTGAGGCCGCGCTTGCCCCAGAACGGGAACATCTGGACGACCGAATACATGTTGTCGCCCAGGAACGGACTGCGCGGGAGTGCCCCGGGCTCGTTCCTCGGCCATTGCTGCACCAGCCACTGAAGTTTGGGGTCCGGCAGGCTGCCGGCCCCCTCGACCTTGGCCGCCGCGGCGTCGGCTTCCAGGGACGACACCTGGACATCGGGGTTCATCCGCCGCGCAACAGCCACGAGTTCATCGACGGTGGCGCCGATGGCACCATCGGCGTGATCCTGCTCGGCCGCCCAGGCCGGCGGGCCAAAGGCCAGCCAAATTCCGAGCACTGCCAAAGCCGATAAGCGCCACATCGCCATTCCCCGTCCAAGGTCGCTCCAGATCCCTTGCCATCGGGACTGCTGCCATTTCCATTGCCGGCAAGCCGTAGGCCGAACGGGCAGTCTCCGCACTCCACCTAGTGACCGATATACACCTCTGCCTGCCCCTGGCTGTGTAATGAATTGTAAATGGCGCCGTTACATGGTTGCCAAGCGGCCGGGAGCGCGAGCACAACACCCTCATAACGTTTGCGCTGACGGGCTGCCGATGAAATTCCCTTACCCCGACTCGATCGCTGGCCGAACGATGATCGTGCTGCTGATCGGCCTGACGCTGTCGCACCTTGCCAGCACGGCACTGCTGTCCGCCGACCGGCACGATGCCGTGATCATGGCGAACGAACGCCTGTCCGCCGAGCGCGTGGCCGTCATCGCACGACTTATCGACCATGCCGCTCCGGGCGACCGATCAGGGTTGATCGCCGGTCTCGACAGCCCCACCCTCAGGATTTCGGTGGCAGCCGAGCCGACCGTTCCCGTGGTCCGCCACGACGACGAGATGCCTTTGGTCAGCGAGGCGTTACGCCCCTATTTCGGCAAAGTCGGACGTTCGCAACTCCACGTCGTCCGCCACACCGTCGCCGGACCGCCCCGCCCATTTTCGGACAATATTCTCGAAGGCTTCCCCAAGGGTCAGGCGATGGGGATTTCCTTCCGGCTCTCCGACGGCATGTGGGCCAATTTCGACATCGCCATCGCCCGTGCCGCCACCTTGTGGTCTCCCCATGCCCTCGCCTCCATGCTGGTAATGATGGTCGGCATCGTCGTTCTGGGACGTTGGGCCACAGCATGGGTTGGGCGTCCGCTCGCCACCTTCGCCAAGGCCGCCGACCGGCTGGGCCGCGATGTTAGCGCGCCGCCGCTGGCCGAGGGCGGCCCGCGCGAGGTGCGGCACGCGATCGCGGCCTTCAACGACATGCAGGGGCGCATCCGCCGCTTTGTCGACGACCGCACCCGCATGCTGGCGGCTATTTCCCATGACATGCGCAGCCCCATCACCCGGCTGCGGCTACGGACCGAAATGCTGCCCGAAGGCGAAGCTCGTGAACGCATGCTGGGCGACCTCGACGAAATGGAGGAAATGGTGGCGTCCACGCTGGAGTTCGCCCGCGGCGAAAGTGCCGACGAGCCTACCCGGGCTATCGACTTGGCGGCGACCATCGAAACGATCTGCGACAATGCTGACGATATGAGGCTGCCGGCCATGTACGCGTGGGACGGCCGGTTGATCTCCAGTTGCCGTCCCACGGCGTTGAAGCGGGCGTTGGCCAATCTGGTGGAGAACGCCGCCCGCTACGGCGGGCAGGCCAACGTCCACACCCGGCGCCAAGGGCACAACATCGAGGTGGTTATCGAAGACGATGGTCCCGGCATTCCCGAGGCGGAGATGGAGAAGGTCTTCACCCCGTTCTACCGGCTGGAAGGCTCGCGCAACCGGAAAACCGGTGGCGCCGGCCTGGGGATGACCGTAGCCCGCACCATCATCCGCGCTCACGGCGGCGATGTCCGGTTGGAAAACCGCGCCGAGGGCGGCCTGCGGGTCACCGTCACCCTGCCCCAGGACACGACGGCGGGAGAGGAGCGCACATGACCCTGCCTGTCCATGTGCTTGTCGTCGACGACGACCGCCAGATCGCGGAACTGCTTGGCCAGTACCTGGGCACCCAAGGTTTCCGGGTCACAACCGTGGAGGACGGCGTCGGCATGCGCCGCGTACTCGCCGAGGACGAGGTCAGCGTGGTGGTGCTCGACCTGATGCTGCCGGGCGAAGATGGCCTGTCGCTGTTGCGCCATTTGCGGGCGACCTCCCGCCTGCCGGTGATCATGCTGACCGCCATGGGCAGCGAGACCGACCGTGTCGTCGGGCTGGAACTGGGGGCCGACGATTACCTTGCCAAGCCCTTCAGCACCCGGGAATTGCTTGCCCGCATCAAGGCGGTGCTGCGTCGTGCGCACGGCCTCTCGCTGGAAGGAGGCGTGGCCTTGGGAAACGGCTCCGGCCGTGACGACATCCTCTACTTCGCCGGATGGAGCCTGGACGCCCGCCACCGCCGCCTCCACTCGCCCGACAACATCCTGGTCGAACTTACCAGCGGAGAATTCGATCTGTTGCTGGCCTTCCTTCGCCATCCACAGAAGGTTCTGAACCGTGACCAGTTGCTGGAGGAGGCCCATGGCCGCATCGCCGGCCCCCTTGACCGCACCATTGATGTCCAAGTGGGAAGACTCCGGCGGAAGCTGGAGGTCGATCCCAAAAACCCGGACCTGATCAAGACCATCCGTGGCGGCGGCTATCTGCTTGCGTGCGAGGTCAGCCGGAGCGGGGTCCGCCCGTAAGGGCTTGCACCGCATCCCACCGATTGCCACCCCAAAGCGTGCTCACCCAACCCGCAGGCATTCGAAAGCAATCCGAGCCGGATGCCTCTCGTCATCCGGCCCGAATTTTTCTGGCCGGCCCCAATGACACCACAGCCCGCCTATCCACATTGCATTTTACTTGGACCGGACAAGGAGGACCGGCCATCACCATCAATGGAGGTGGAGTGTCGCCATGGACGCAGCAGATAATCGTGGTTCACGTGCGCCCCGAACTTTCAGCCGATGACCGCGCCAAGCTTGAAAAAGCCGTGATCGCGAATACTGGGGTCATCGCGGCGGATTTCGACCACCACAAGCACGAGCTGATGGTTGTGTATGATGCGGCCACCACATGCGAAGCCATCCTGGACGTCGTGCGGCAAACTGACCCTGTAGCCACCATGATCGGATTGTAGCCGCTCCGAGCCCTCCGGCCAGTCGAGGTCGCGACGTCGGACTTCGATCTTGGCGTAGCAGGCTTCGGAAACCCGATCCCCGCCCATGCCCCGAGAACACCGAAGCGGCTTCTGTGTCCTTGAGGTCGATGATGGGAACGTTGCACGTCATGCGGAGTGTCCCGGAAAGATCTGCGCCTCATTTATTCGCGATGGCGACCAGATAGGCGGCGCCGAAGGTGGTAATCCGCCCGGCAAGGCGGTCAAAGCGGGCCGTCCACCGCGCCATCAAGCCCCAGGGCGGGTAGAATATCGCGCCCCTGATCCGGCGCACCGTCAATCCCGCTCGGACGAGTTCGGCCGTGAGAGAGCGGGGATCGACGAAGGAGCTCGCCCGCCACAGCGGCGAGCCTAACCAGCCCCTCACCTTGCGCACCATCGCCCACAAGCTCCATCGCCCCAGTTCGCCGATCGCCAGAACGCCTCCGGGGCGCAGCACGCGTACCGCCTCCGCCAGGGCTGCCCGACGGTTCCCTACCAGGCATAGGACGGTGTTGGCGACCACCACGTCGAAGGTGGAATCAAGGAACGGCAGGTGGAGGGCGTCGGCCGCCGCCAATGAGGCCATCGGCGCCCTGGCGCGGGCCGCGGCCACCATGGCCGGGTCCGCGTCAATTCCCACCACAATGGCCCCGACGTCCGCCAAGCGAGCGATCAGGGCACCGTCTCCGCAGCCGAGGTCAAGGACTCGACGCTCGGCCAAAGGGGCGAGCAGATCCATCAGCAGGTCTTGCTCCAGCCTTTCGGTGATGGAGCCGAGGGCAGTACCGCGCCATGCGGCGTAGCGTTCGGCGCCGACACGGACAGGCGTGTTCGAGACGCCGCAACCGTTTCGGCGCGGGCGTTCCCTCGGCACGGTCAGAACACCAGCACCTTGTCGGCTTCCAATGTGGCCGCCGACAGGGCGTCCATCGTGCTGCGGCTGGCGCCTTCCATCAGGTCGCCCTCGGCAAGACCGCGCGCGTCCATGCAGGTCCCGCACAATAGGATGTGACCGCCGCCGCTCGCCACCCGGCGAAGCATCCTTTCCATGTTGTAGAAGCCTTCGGGCGTCTTCTGCCCGGCCTTGGCGCACAGCACCGCATCGGCCATCAGGAAGACGGTGACCTCGGTATCGGGGGAGCTCTTTTTGACCGCGTGGGCCAAGCGCGACCCGTTGTAGCTGCGCTCGGTGCCGTAGGGCGGGTCGTTGAGGATGATGAGCACCTTCATCATACACCTCCTTGCGGGCTCTCCATGGCGGCAGCCAGCCGGGGATGGGTTTCCTCGGCGCGGATCGCCACCCAGGTGCCGGAGCCAACCAATACGATAGCGGCGAACCAAAACGCCGCGTCGATCCCAGTGCTCCACTGGGCGACAATTCCCAAAACGAGAGCGCCGATAGCATAGCCCGTATCGCGCCAGTAGCGATAGGTCCCCAGGGCGGAGCCGCGCCAGTCCGGGTGGGAAATGTCGGCCACTGCGGCAATCAGATTGGGATAAAGCAGCGCCATGCCCACGCCCATCACGGCTGCCGCTCCCGCCCAGGCGGTCGTGCCATCCAGGAACGGCACCGCCGCGATCCCGGCTGCGAGCAGCCAAAGGCCGGCGATGATGGGCGTCCGGCGTCCGATGGCGTCGGAGAGCGGCCCGGTCCAGAGTTGCGACGCGCCCCACACGAAGCCGTAAATGCCGGTGATCCATCCGGTTTGGATAACGGACAGGCCGTGCCGGTGCAGGAACAGGGGAAACAGGACCCACAGCAACGCGTCGGCGACCTTGTTGGCGGCTCCGGCTTGGCACAGTGCCGAGAATGTCGGGTGTCGGAAGGAAACCAGCGTGAAGATCTCCCGCGTGCCGGGACGGGACGAGACGCCGGCGACGAAGCGGGGGCGGTGGCCGTTATAGGTTCCGTTGGCGTGTTGGCGGCTTTCGGCCTTCGCCCAGGGCAGGGTTTCCCGGATGAACAACAGCGCCGTGATCACGGCCGTGATGATGACCGCCAAACCGAAACCCAGCAGGGCGGTGCGCGGGCCGTAGCGGTCGCTGAGATAGGCGGTAACGATGCCGGCCACCGCCACGGCGGCATAGCCCGCGAACTCGTTGACGCCGGTGGCGAAGCCCCGTTGGTCGGCGCGGGTGATGTCGACCTTGCTGGTGACGGTCATCGACCACGCGAAGCCCTGGTTGATGCCCAGAAAGACATTTGCCGCCACTACCCAACCCCATCCCGGCGCGAAATAGATCAGGAAAGGGATGGGAAACGCGGCCAGCCAGCCCAACAAAAGGACTTTCTTGCGCCCGATGCGCTCGGACAGCCGACCGGCCATGAAGTTCAGGATGCCTTTGACGAAGCCGAACGAAATCACGAACGACATCAGGAACAGGAACGACCCCGGAGGCACGCCGAAATCCTTGCCGGCCATCGTCGGCAGCACGTTGCGCTCCATGCCGATGATCAGACCCACGAAAAAGACCTGGATCATCTGCTGGATGAACTGCCCGAGATTGGCCCGAATGCCGTGGGTGAGTTCCATCCGCTTAAGCCCCGGCCACATTGAAGGCCACGATCCGGTCCATGTCGGTCGGACGCGGCGGAATCTCGCCGGTCAGGAATTCAACGAAGCCCGCCTTATCCAGCGACAGGCCGGGGTTCCACAGCTTCTCGAAACCGATGGTCGAGGACGGCTTGCCCGACAGGCCCGCGCCGCAGACGCTTCCCGCCTGATGGCCGGGGAAGATTTCGACGGAATCGGGAAGGCACAGCAGCTTCGAGTGAATGCTGTCGTAAAGCTGGCCTGCCATCTCCTTTTCCCGGCCGAGCAGGTCCGGCCGGCCGGCGGCACCGACGAACAGGGTGTCCCCCGTCACCACGAACCACGGCGCTTCGGCGCGCCGCTTGTCGGTCACCAGCAGGCAGATGCTGTCGGGCGTATGGCCGGGGGTATGGAGCACCTGCCCCGTGACGTTGCCGATGTCGAGCATCTGGCCGTCACTCAGGGGGCTGAAGTCGAATTTGACCCGTCCCGCATTCGCCTCATGCAGGCAATAGGGCGCCCCCACCATCTCCGCCAGTTTCTTGCAGCCGGAATAGTGGTCGGCGTGGACGTGGGTGTCGATCACGTAATTGATGGTGACGTTGGCTTCCTGCGCCTGCTGGATGAACCACTCCTCGTCGCCCGCCACCACGTCGACCGCGACCGATTTGGCCTTGCCGCCGCAGCCGAAAAAATACGACAGCGATGACGCCTTGGTGGACAACTGCTTGAAGAACATGCTCGCGCTCCATATCATTCAATTGAGTAATTGAATGATAGTTGGCGAGGCGCGCGGCGTCAAGAGGCCCACATTGTTGACCGGCGCCCATCGGCGCCCTTATTTAAGGAGCGGCTTGAATGTCAGGGGTATAACCGTGTCGGCCAGGGTGAGCCCGAAGCTGTTGATGCTGGAACAGTTCGCCACCGTCGCGAAAGCGCTCTCCAGCGCTCCTCGCCTCGATCTCCTCGAACTTCTCGCCCAAGGCGAGCGCAGCGTCGACAGCCTGGCCAACGCCGCCGGCCTGTCCGTCGCCAACACCTCGCAGCATCTCAAGGTGCTGCGCCGCGTGGGGCTGGTGGTCTCGCGCAAGAGCGGTCCCCACGTTCTCTATTCCTTGCCGGACGACGATGTTCTGACCCTGCTTGCCGCTTTGCGGCGCACCGCCGAGCGCCACGTCGCCGAGGTCGATCGGGTGGTGCGGGGCTATTTCCATGAAAAGGATTCACTGGAGGCCGTATCGCGCGAAGAGCTGGTGGCGCGAATGAGGGACGGCCTTGTGACCGTGCTGGATGTGCGTCCGCCGGAGGAATACGCCTCGGGCCATCTTCCCGGCAGTGTGAACATTCCCCTTAAGGACCTGAAGCGCCGTCTCGGCGAGCTTCCGGAAAAGACCGAAGTCGTAGCCTATTGCCGGGGACCGTATTGCGTCCTGGCCTATGAAGCCGTTTCCGCGCTCCGCGAGCAGGGACGCGCGGTGCGGCGCATGGAGGACGGCTTTCCCGAATGGCGTGCAGCCGGACTGCCGGTGGAGACGGAGGACGGCTGATCCTCTAAGGCCGTCACGTTGCATCTGCCGAGGCAGTATCCCGGGCGGGATTGAGCCGGGGGTGGGTTTCCTTGGCGCGAAGCGCCACCCAGGCCCCGATCCCGTTAGGACGGCGGCGGCGAACCAGAACGCGGCGTCGAGGCCGGTGCCCCATTGGGCCACCGAACCCAGCACCAGGGCGCCGATACCGCTTTGATGGCTTATCCCCCAGCCTCCGGGGCCACGATATGTGGGTGAAGGAAGGCGCAGGATGCGGTAGAACATATCGTGAATATCACCACATCGGAGGTGTGCGCCATGGCCAACTTTCCCCGTTCCGTGCTGGAGTTCCAGCGGCAGTTTCCGGACGAAGCCGCGTGTGCCGCATGGCTGGCGGCGGCGCGCTGGCCGGACGGTTTCCGGTGCCCGGTGTGCGGCCATGACCATGCCTGGGAACTGGACACCAAGGCATGGACCTACGAATGCAGCAGGTGCCGACGCCAGACGTCGGTGACGGCCGGGACGGTGATGCACGGCTCAAAACTGCCGCTGACGGTGTGGTTCTGGGCTGCCTATCTGATGGCCACCCACTCCAACGGCATCTCGGCCCGGCAGATGTGGCGGCAACTGGGGCTGGGCTCCTACAAGAGCGCCTGGCTGCTGTGCGCCAAGCTGCGCCGGGCCATGGTAAACCCCGCTCGCGCCCTGTTGTCGGGCGTGGTCGAGATCGACGAAACCCAGATTTCCTACCGCACCAAGGACGATCCGGTCGCAGGCGGCGGCGGTCGCAGCCCCGAGGGCAAGATGCAGGTGGTGGTCGCCGTCGAGGTGACCGAGAACAACGCGCCAGGCCGCCTGCGCCTCGGCGTGATCCCCGACGCCTCGTCGGCCAGCCTGCATCCGTTCATCAAGGGTAACGTCGCCGCAGGCGCCACCCTGAAGACTGATGGCTGGAGCGCCTACCCGGGCGTTCCAGGCTACAAGCACGAGCCCCACGTCGTCGGCAAGATGGCCGCCCACATTGTCCTGCCCTGGGTCCACCGCGTCATCTCCAACCTCAAGACCTGGGGGCTCGGCGTCTACCACGGCCTACGCCGCCAGCATCTCCAATCCTACCTCGACGAATTCGTCTTCCGCTTCAACCGACGCAAGACGCCTCATGCTGCCTTCCGCTCTCTGCTGGGCATCGGCACAGCCATCCAGCCGCTCACCTACAAGATGCTGATCGCGGCGGAAGCAAGGGGATAAGCCGCCCGCTTTGATTGAGGCGTGGCTTGACCGTCTGATGGAAGCGCCGAGCATCGAGGCGTTGTTCAGCGCCACGAATTGAATGGGTGTTCCGACGCGCCAGCGGGTGCTGACGGCACCAGCAAGTGATTGATTCCATTATGGAGAGGGTTAGGCGGCGGTTCCCTTTCCTACGCCAATCCAATAAATTCCTGAAATCAATGTGTTGGCGCTACACCGCCGCGCTATTGCGTGCCCGCGAGCGGCGCCCTTCCTCACAGAATTGAGTGCACTGGAGGCTCTTGCAAAATTCGAGAGCCTCACTGTCACCGAGAGCTGGCCGGATTCGTTTGGACAGATTCCGGCCAGCTCTCTATCCCGCCAAGGCAAGCCGGCACAGGGAAACCACGCCGAGCACGCGGCCATCATCGACGACGGGAATATGCCCCCCTTTCTCAAGCATCATGCTGCGCACTGTCTTGACGGAGGTCCACGGTGAAATGGTGACCGGATTCTGGGTCATCACATCGCCGATGTCGGTGGTATCGGGATTACGACGGCTGGCGCCAAAGAAACGCAAGACATCGCGTTCTGTGAAAACGCCGAGCAGTTGGCCTTCCTCGACGATCACCACGGCGCCCACTCCCTGATGGTGCATGGCTCTTACGGCGTACCGCACGGAGAAGGTAGGCGCCACCTGAACCGGCTGTATGCCCGCGATCAGATCCTGGATCAATATCTGCATCGTCTTACCCCCAAGCCTGCCGTGTCAGAGCGGCTCCGGATGTTCGATCCTTTTATCTTCGGGATGAAAAGGCGGGTAAGCACTTTCTATCCTCGGAAGGCTCGGGATGCGGATCCAACCATGCCGATCGGCCCGCGGCCTCGTCAATCGCCCGAAAGGAAATAAGGACGGCCCGGATATGAGCATTTCCCAAGCGCGCCATGAGTTGTAGAATATGGCAATACGCCGATACACCAAATGTCTGAATTACACGCTTCACATATAATTGTAATGTGATTTGAGATTATCGTTCCATCGGAGTTGTTCTGCAGTATGGTTTTTATAAATAGCATTTTATGTTATTAATTGCTTTGGTTTATTGTTATTTTGCTGAATGATTTTTGGGAAGAACGGGGATGAGTAACAATAATTGGCTGGAGCAATGTGCGAAGCGGTTTCTTGAACTCGGCTGTCCGATGCCGGTTGCGACCGAATGCGGCTTTATCCCCCTTGAGACCCCGATGGAGTGCGACGGAAGCGAGAATGAAACCTCGTCTTACCGGCGGGCTGAGGAACGCGACGTTTAGCCTGCCGGGGGCGCGCTCCCACCGGCGGGCCAAACCGTTGCGGAGCTAGTGCACCGACACATTCGGAAGGTGCACCGACCTTCCGAATGTGTCGGTGCACAATTCATTGATTTTGTGGGCCGATTCACCCGACAAAAGGTTCAAGCCTTTGAACCTTTTGTCGGGATCGGACCACTAGGGAGGGGTGACCGCAATATGGATGGCCCGTGCCCAAAGACGGGAACGCAATGGCTGTTGGGGCTGAATTGGCGGCTTAGTCCGTGACACTCTATCCCACATTCACCAAGCCAATCCGGCCCCCATGCCGCAAGCCACGGTCGTCTACGGCGCCTTGCCGGTGGCGGCTCTCCGGTTTTTAGCCTCGGCATCCGCCCAACCAACAAAATGAAGGAGTTAGGTCATGGTCCAGTCTCGGGATGTGGTTCTGGTCAGCGGTGTACGCACGGCCATTGGTGACTTTGGAGGTGCCCTCAAGGACTTGCCTCCGACCGAACTGGCGGCGATGTGCGTTCGCGAGGCGGTGGCCCGTTCTACCTTGGCACCGGCGGAGATTGGCCACAGCGTTTTCGGCAACGTGATCCATACCGAGCCGAAGGACATGTATCTGGCGCGCGTCGCCGCCGTCCAGGGCGGATTGCCGGTCGACACGCCAGCACTGACCCTCAACCGGCTGTGCGGCAGTGGCATTCAGGCGATCATCTCCGCGGCCCAGATGATCCAGCTGGGGGATGTGGATGCCGCCGTCGCTGGAGGCGTCGAAAGCATGAGCCGCGCGGCCTACATGGTCCCCGCCCTGCGCTGGGGTCAGCGGATGGGGGACGGCAGTTTCGTCGACGCCATGACCGGCGCACTGACCGATCCCTTCGGCCATGGCCACATGGGCGTGACGGCTGAGACCGTGGCCACGAAGTGGCAGATCAGCCGTGAAGAGCAGGATCAATTCGCCGTCGAAAGCCATCGCCGGGCGGCAGCGGCCATCGATGGGGGCCGCTTCAAGGACCAGATCCTTCCTGTGGAGATCAAGACCCGCAAGGGCGTCGTGCCGTTCGATACCGACGAACATGTGCGCCGGGACGTTACGGTTGACGGCCTCGCCAAGCTGAAGACCGTGTTTGCCAAGGATGGATCGGTGACGGCGGGCAACGCCTCGGGCATCAACGATGCCGCCGCCGCGCTCGTGCTGATGGAAGCCAAGGCTGCCGAGAAGCGCGGGCTGCGGCCACTGGCCCGTCTGGTCGCCTATGCGCATTCCGGCGTCGAGCCCGGCGTCATGGGCATCGGTCCGGTGCCGGCAGTGCGCAAGGTTCTCGCCAAGGCCGGTTGGTCCGCCGCCGACCTCGACGTCATCGAATCCAACGAAGCCTTCGCCGCCCAGGCCTGCGCCGTGGCGAAGGAACTGAGCCTTCCCGCGGAGCGCACCAACCCCAATGGCGGCGCCATCGCGCTGGGCCATCCTATCGGGGCCACAGGCGCCATCCTCACCATCAAGGCCGCCTATGAGATGAACCGCATCAATGGACGCCAAGCGCTGGTGACCATGTGCATTGGCGGCGGCCAAGGCATTGCGCTGCTCCTCGCGGCAGCGTAGTCGCCGACCCTCGGCTGGGCTGAGGCGCCTGACCGACGCGGTGCAAGGGTGACGGGTGGTGACGACGATCGGTCGAGCCGGGGATCGGCAAAGCTCTCCGGGGCCGAGCGCCCCGTGCGCGCAGGGGTGATTTGGGACCCGATCCGCGGACTTCATCAGGGCCAGCGGCCATGAGCCGCACCAACAGGTCGGACACATGGTGGCACCCGACCGAGATGGTTCACTGTTTTTCCCTTGCACCGCAGGGCCCGTCCAGTGGGGGGCCAGAAATCCGGACAGAGCGCATCAAGCTATAATGGAACTTGCCTGGCGCTCGGTCCGTTGACATCGACAGGCGGGGGCACGGGAGGCTCGCGGATGTCAATTCTCGCTTGGCTGCTTCTTGGCCTGATCGCTGGCTTCATCGCCAACAAGATCGTCACCAGGACCCGAGAGGGTCTTTTTCTCGACATCGTCCTTGGCATCGTGGGCGCGCTCGTCGGCGGCTCGCTGTTCAGCGTCCTTGGCGGGGGAGGCATCACGGGATTCAACCTCTGGAGCCCGTTGGTCGCCATCATCGGCGCGGTTGTCGCCTTGCTGCTCTATCACGCCGTAATACGCCACAGCCCCCTATGAGGCATGCGGCCGCGCAAGCGAGACGGGCCGTCTAACCGCCCTCGTGAGACCGTGTATCCGATGTGGGCAGCGAAGCGGCCGCTCTCTCCTTGCTTCAGGGGCTTCGCTTCAGCGCCGCCGCCTCCGGAGCGTGGCCCGATGTGCGGGCGTCACGTGGCCAGAGTGGCGAGCTGCTTTTCCAAGGCATCGGCGTACACCGGTTTGACCAGATGCTTGTCGATCCCAGCCCGCAAGGAGCGCTCGCGATCCTGCGGCTGGCCATAGCCGGTGATCGCGACAAGACGCGGTTTCGCGCCATGTTCCGCGCGTAGCCGTTTCGCGACTTCGTAGCCATCCATGCCGGGCAAGCCGATGTCGATGAAGACGATATCCGGCTGGAAGGTGCGCGCGGCTTCGATGGCCGAGGGGCCGTCGCCCGCCGTCCGGACATCGTGGCCCAGCACGTCCAGCAGGACAGCGAAGCTTTGCGCGACGTCGATATTGTCGTCGACGACCAGCACGCGGCGCCGGGGTTTCGGCGCAATCCCTTCGACCGGTTGGGCCGGCCTGGGCTGTGAGAGGCGCGCAAGCGGTAGCCGCACCGTGAAGGTGCTGCCCTGGCCGGGGCCAGCGCTGGCCGCCGCGATCGTGCCTCGATGCATCTCGATCATGCGGCGGCACAGATTGAGGCCGATGCCGAGCCCCTCGCCAGGCCGCGCGCCGTGGACGAACATCTCGAAGACGTGGGGCATCAGCTCGGTCGGAATGCCGCTTCCGTTGTCTCGGACCCAAAGCACCGCTTGATCGCCTTCCCGTCCGAGCGCGACGTCGATACGCCCGCCGTCCTCGGTATACTTCGCCGAATTGTCGAGCAGGTTGCCGACGACCTGGACGAGGCGCGCGCCGTCACCCTCGACGATCAGCGGCTCGGTCGGAAGCGACAGCGTAAGCGTGTGGCGATGCGCATCGATGAGCGGGCGGAGCATGTCGCTTGCGCGCTGCACGACGTCGCTCAGGTCCACCGGTTCCCGAAGGAGCGTGATCCTCCCTTGGGTGATCCGCACCACATCGAGCAGGTCGTCGACGATCCGCGTCAGGTGCCCGATCTGGCGCTCCATCATCCCGACGGCCCATGCCGTCGTGGCGGCGGACGGCTCGCGCTGAAGCTTGAGGAACTGCACGGCATTGCTCATCGGCGCGAGAGGATTGCGCAGCTCGTGGCCCAGGATGGCCAGGAACTCGTCCTTCCGCCGATCCGCCTCGCGGAGCGCCGCCTCGGCTTGGCGGCGCAGACGAATCTCGGCATTGAGCGCTTCGACCTGGCGGCTTAACAGGTTGAACCGGCCCCGGCTCTCATCGAGACGAATACCCACCAATGCGGATTTTGCCGCCGAGGCCGGGCGTATCAGCGCGCCCTGGCAGGGAAAGTCGGTAATGCTCCCGTCGGGCCGGCGCAGAGAGAGGGCCCCGACCAGCCAGTCGGTGCCGCCTGAGAACAGACGCAGCATTCGCGATACCTTGTCGGGGGAATCGGCCGCGACCTCATCCAGGCGGCGGCCCACCAGTGTCGCCTTCGTGGTTCTCAGAAGGCGGCACAGCCGAACGTTGGCGGCGGCGATAACGCCTCCGGGGGCGACGGTCAGCATCGGGACCGACGTTGAACCCGGCCGACGGACGAGGCCTCTAGGGGCTTTCGGCGGCAGTGCAGAAATATTCCCGGCCTTCGGCGGCATCGGCTTCCTCGCTTATCCGCAGGTACACCGCGACCCGGCACTGCGGCCGTCCTTCGGCGATGGTTTCCACCAGATGGACCTTGGCATAGCCTAGATTGTCCGCGGCAATGCTGCCAAAAATGTTGGACGTCATCATGCACATGGCCTTCTGGCCGATAACCTTGTCTTTGAACGGGCAGGCGCGGTTGCCCAAAACGATCTTGTCGTCGCTTTGTTCGATGATGAAGAAGTCGCCGCCGATGCGGCGTTTAAGATCGACCAGCGCCGCCGCGACCTGTTCGCGCGATAGCGTTGGCACGTTCAATGCGCGGCGATAAGACTGGTCGATGTCCTGTCCCATATTCCTGCCGACGATGCTGATGAATCCCGATGCCTGTTCGATGCCCACGACATCGCCAAGGACATCGGCCAGTTCGCGGATAAGGGTCCGCATGAAAAGGCCGGGATCCAAAGGTATATCCGCCGCGGCTGCTCGCTGCGCCATGCGTTCCGCATCCATATCTGCCTCCAGGGAAGGCCCGCCGACACCTCGCAAGGACGGGCGGGTGATGACTTGTGGAGCGATGGGCACCGGGATTTAATGGCGGCCGCTTTCCGTGTCAATGCGAGAAGCCTTGGTTGGGGGAGACTATCCCAGGTCGTGCGCGACTAGCCCTAACAGGGTGCGGAGAAAGGGCCGTCCCCCAGGGCTGTCGGCGGTTCCGGTGACGGCGCACTGAATGCGATCGTCGCATTCATGGAAAATCAAGAGCGCCCCGGCGCAGCCTTCCCGTTCCCTCATAGCGCAATCGCGAAAACGTAGTACTCGCCATCATCCAACGCGGCACGCCAGTTCCAAAAAGGTCGATATCGGAAAGTTGGCGGTGAGCGCGCCCTTGCGAAACCGCGCCGGCGTTTCCGGATAGACCATTCCTGGTTCGAGCGGACTCCGATCGCCGGCTGCGCTATTTCTCCTCGTTCCTTCGCCTGGGCCAGTCCCGCCGATCCCAGCCGGTTCCGGCGGCCTTGCCGGGGAGAATTTCGCCGTCGTCGACGATGCGCCGGTACCGCTTGCCCTTCGCGCCGATGGCGATGGCGTAGGAGATCCGCTCCCGCAACGTGGCCAGCGTCACCGTGTCCGGCGCTTGGCCGGCGCCTTTGGGCGCATCCGCGCCCTCATCCGCGGGAACGGTGCCGGCCGCGGTCCGATCGTCGTCCATCGCCCTGCCTTCCTTCAATCAGGCCCACGCCCCGCCGCACGCCCGAGGATGGGCCGAGGGCAGCCGATGCCCCGGAGGGGACACATGAGGTCGGACATGTCCACCCGTCCGCCCGCCGCTTGAGGATATGGTAGCCCGCCCGGCAGCTATCCAGAGGCATGTCGGCGGCCACCCATCGCGCCGATACACCCCCTGGGCCAGCACCCGCGAAGGGGCGCCGCGGCGCCCTCTTGGAGAACCGGGTATCGTGTCCACGTGATACCGGGCGCCGGGTGAACCGGCCCAAGACCGCGAACGACGCCACGGCAGTACGGTACAATATCCCCCGCACCTGCCGTCCGTTGGTGTGACCGACCTTGTTTGCGCGCCGTCCCCGGACTGCCGTGCCCAGATTCCTGTGACTGCCGGAATTTGCCGGTCCGATGAGATTGCTCCATGGACACGATGGTCGCAGCCGAGCTCATCCGCGTCCTCTACCGCCAGACCCCGGCCATGCTGGCGGCCAATCTGGTCAACAGCGGCCTGGTCAGCCTTGTCCTGTGGTCCGACGCCGACCGGCGCATCCTGCTGGGATGGGCCTCGGCCATCTGGCTGCACGTCGTCGTGCGCGGTTTCCAGTGGTATGCGTACCCCGCTCCCCCCTTGGCCCCCACGGGGCCCGATGCGATCAGCCGGTGGCGTGGCATCTTCACCAGCGCCGCGACGATCTTCGGACTGTCGTGGGGAGGCGCGGCGCTGCTGCTGATCCGCGGCGGCGACCCGCTTTCGCTGATCCTGATCGCCTTCGTCATCGGCGGAATGGCCGCGGGGGCGATTGCCAGCCTGTCATGCCATCTGCCCGCCCTGTACCTCTATCTGGCGACCAGCACCCTCCCGCTGGCGGCGCGGCTGTTGGCCGGGGGCGATCGGACCAGCCTGGCGATGGCCGGAATGTGTGCCGTCTATGTCGGCGCGCTGGCCATCATCGCGCGCAACGTCAACACCTCCCTCATCCGCGCGCTGGAATTGAACGAAGAGAACAGGAGGCTGCTGGCCAACATGGACGGCGAAGTGCGCCTGCGCACCAGGGACCTTCAGGCCGCCAACGCCAGACTGGAAAACGAAATCGCCGAGCGCAAGCAGGCCGAGTCCGCGATGATGGCCGCGCGTGCCGAGGCGGAAAACGCCAATCAGGCCAAATCGCGCTTTCTCGCTGCGGCCAGCCACGACCTGCGCCAACCCTTGCAGGCGATGCTGCTGTATGCCCACGCGTTGCGCCGCCACGTCGTCGGCGAAAAGGGGATCGACGCCCTCGTCCGGATCGAACACGGCCTGGATGTCCTGAAAGGCCTTCTGGACAGCCTGTTGGACCTGTCGCGGCTGGACGTCAACGTGACCCAGCCGCAAATCGCCACCTTCCCCTTGATGCCGCTGCTCGACGACATCGCCGCCTCCTATCAGCGGATCGCGGCCATCAAGGGCATTCGGCTCGAAACCGGCCCCCTCGCCGATGTGGCGGTTCGCAGCGACCGGACTCTGCTCGGCCGGATGGTTCGCAACCTTGTCGAGAACGCCGTCCGCTACACCGATGTGGGACACGTCACCCTGTCGTGCCATCGGTCGGGACAGCGCGTGCGGATCGCGGTCGAGGACACGGGCATCGGCATCGCCCCCGATCAGCTCGGGCGCATCTTCGAGGAATTCCACCAGGTCGGCAATCCCGAGCGCGACAGGACGCGCGGGCTGGGGCTGGGGCTGGCGATCGTGCAGAGGTTGTCGGCAATCCTGGACCATCCCGTAAGCGTCCAGTCCGAACTCGGCCGCGGATCGACATTCTCGATCGAGGTCCCGCTTGCGGCGTCAAAGCGCGCCGCCCGCACGGCGGAGCCGCCGGGCGCCGCCGCCCCCCGCGCGGTCGGCCGGCGGATCGCGCTGATCGACGACGATCCCCTGGTGCTGCTCGCCCTCAGCAGCGTCCTCGAAGGCTGGGGCTATGCGGTGACGATGGCGGGGTCCGAGGAGGAGATCGTCGCGCAGTTTCCGCAATCCGCGCCGCCGCCGGAGCTGATCATCGCCGACTACCGCCTGAAGAGCGCCAAGATCGGAACGGACGCGATCAAAGCCCTGCGCGCCACGGTCGGCCTGCCGGTGCCGGGCATCGTGCTGACCGGCGAAACCGGGACCGAGTGCGCGGACGACGCCAAGGCGCTGGGCGCGCTGGTGCTCCACAAGCCCGTGACGCCGAATCAACTGCGCTTCGCCCTCGACCGCCTGTTCGGCGAGCAGGTTGCCGATGCGCGCGAACGCGGCCCATCGGCGTGATGTCCCGCCCCCTGCGCGGCCGCGGCACCGCCGCCCGGAGGCCGCGGGTGTAATATCTAAGTCTAATTGCCGATCCCCGCCTCAAAGGTTGTAATCACCGATCCGCGGAATTTCAGGCGGTGGTGGAAAACCGCTCGCACGGGGGGGGCCCGCGGGGATCGGGGCCGGTGTCATCCCGACCGAGCGCAAGCGAGCGGAGGGATCTTCCACGCGCGGCGCATCCCGCGTCAGAGGCCAAGTCCGGCGGCGGGGCCGGCGGGGCCCGAAAGACCCCTCGCCACGTTCGGGATGACAGTGACGGACACAGGATCGGTCGAGAACCGAACAGTCCTGCCACGGGATTAGCCTTGTCACCGGCACATTTAAATTAAGCGAAAGGAATGCAAATGAAAAAGACATTCATTAATTTATCCACAGCCGCGATTTTCCTGCTGCCATGGGCCGTCCACGCCGAAATGCCGCCGATCACCGGCAAGCCGGTCATCGACACGCCGAAATTGCTGGAATGGCAGGCCGATCGGGGTGTCGTCCTCCCCAACCTCGACGATCCCACGGCCGACACGCTGTACGATTTGCATGCCGGCGTATCGTCCTGCGACATCGTCCTGTCCACCGAGGGCAACTATCATCCCGCCCTGCACGACATCTGGCCCGTCTTCCTTGCGAAGTTCAAGGACAAGCCCCTGCGGAACTGGTTCTATACGACGAGCCCGCCGGTGGTGATGCCCCAGACCCAGCATCACAGCCTGGAATTCGGGAACTTCTACAGCTCCTGCATGCCTTCCGTGGCGGTCGGCGGCAAGCCCGTCATCGACAAGCTGGCGGCGGCGGGGCTGACCGATGGCGCCCCTTTGCCCCTGTACGTGGATCAGGGGGAAGTCATCCTGGTGAAGAAGGGCAATCCGCGGCATATCCACAGCGTATGGGACCTTGGCCGCAAGGGCGTGCGGCTCGTCACCCCGAATCCGACGAGCGAGGCGGGCGCGTTCAAAGCCTACGCCAAGGCGATCTACGCTATTGCCAAGAACGACCCCCATCCTCCGCGGGGCATGACGGCCGACAAGCTGATCAACATTATTTTCAACGGCGCCAATCATGACAAATACAAGTGGCTTGCCGGCGCGCGCATCCATCACCGTGACGAACCCTGGTCGGTGGCCTACGGCCGGGCGGATGCGGCAGTGATTCTCTATCATCTGGGAGTGTTCACGAAGCAGAGCTTCCCGGACACGTTCGACGTCGTGCCCCTGGGCGGCACCGTGAGCGACCCGCGCCCTCTGCCCGGGACGACCATCGGAACGCGGTACGTCGTCGCCCTGAAAGGCGAGTGGACGCCTCGGCAACTGGAGGCCCGCAACGTTCTCGTTCAGACCCTGATGTCGGACGCCTTCACCAAAGACCTCGAAACCCACGGGTTGAAGCGGCCGGACAATTTCATGCCCATGCCGTAATGGCGTGCCGCGGGCGGTGGCGGGAACGGGACGGAGCGTCCCCGTCACCCGCCTCCCCCGATCACCGTCACCGGGCTGGTCAGGATGACGGAGTTGGGGATCAGGTGAATCCGCCCTTGGCCCTCCAGGGTGGTGTAGCGCAGGTCGATGGCCAGCACCGCCCCCTCGACTCCTTGCACGGCGATGCGGTCGCCGGGAACGAAAGGCTTGTAAGCGATGATCAGCAGGCCGGCGACGAAGGCGGAGACGTCCACCCCTAGGTTTTGCAGGCCCGAGAGGATACCGACCGCCAGCGCCGCGATCCAGATCCCGCGTGCCAGCATCCCGAGGAGAGGGGCGTTGCGCGGATTGCGCCGCGCCGCCCGCCGCAACATGCCGGCGAGCAGCCTCCCGCCCAGCAGCAAGGCGGCGAACACCGCCGCCGCGAGCGCGAACCGGCCCGCAAGATAAGCCGTTGCGGTCTCCACCGCCTGCCCCGCCCCATCGAAGGGAATGGCGTCCATTCAAACACCGCCAACGGCGGGAGGCGGCATCGGTTCCCCGCCACGGAGGCACGGGCCGGCGGCCGCCGTCCGAGAAATGCGGCTTTTCGCAACGGATCAGGGGTCGATGAAGTCGCAGGGAATGCCCATGGCCTCGGCATGGGCGATCTCGGCCACCACGGCCTCGGCCCGGTCCCAGCCGGGAAGGCGCAGAACCACCAGCCGGGCGCAGCGGTCCAGCAGCGTCCGGGCGAAACCTCCCCAGAACTCCCACGTCCTCGGCAGATCGCCGTAGGGAAACACGTAGTGATTGAGCAGGGGCGTGACCACATACTGCCCGCCCGCCAACAGCCGCGCGACCGCCCGGCTCACGGCCTCCATACAGGCGGGATCGTTGGCGTCGTAGGGTGCCGAGAGGAAAACCAAGTCTTGCATCGGCTCCTTATAGCCGATCTCCCCCGCGTCGGAAAGCCTCCGCCGAGGCTCCGAACTCATAACCAAACCCTTAAGGTACCCCCCGGATGATGGTGTCATCCCGAGCGGAGCGAGGGATCTTTCAGGCCCGGCCGCCAGCCGCCGGCGGCTGAAAGATTCCTCGTCGCTGTCGCTCCGTCGGAATGACAGGGGGTGACAATAAGATTAGACGGTTCGAAACCTGAATTCGTCGCCCTGAAGCGTCCCCCGCAACGGCACCGCCGACACGGGCACCCTCCGCGTCGGGAACCCCCTCCTCCGGCCGGCTGTTGGATCGGAATGAAGCGATGGAGGACGGCATGCCCCAAGCGCGCGACCTGCCCACCGACCTGGAATGGTTCAGGGCGTTGGAGTTCAGCCCCGACGACCTCGACGAGGATGAGGACGAGCGGAAAAGCCCGGACGACATACCAAGCGCCCCGCCGGTGACGGCGGCCGTGCCGCCACCACCGGAAAAGCGGGGGCGCTGACGGCGCATCGCGCCCGCGCCAAAGGCCGTCAGTAGCCGCGGTCGGTGTGGTGCCCGCCGCCCAGGTGCTCCTCGCTGACCACGGCCCACAGCATCCGCGCCATGGTCTCCGGGGCGATGATGGTGTGACGGTTGCCCGTCGCCTGCATCTTTTCCCGCAGCATCTTGCGCACCGACGGGCTGCCGGTGAGGTCGAAGACCACGTCCACCGACCCTCCCATGGCCACGATCTCGTCCAGGGTCTTGAGCGGAATGCTTTCCGCGACGGCCCGGCGGCGGCCGGGCGTATCCGAAAGCTCGGCGGCGCAAACGACGTTGATGCCCCGTTCCTTCAGGCGCAACATCTCGTCCAGGAACCGCCCTCCAACCTCACCCAACCCCACCAGGGCCACGTCGGCGACGGACACGGTCTTGGTCATGCTTCCCTCCCGATGTTATGTGTACCGACAGGGTAAACCCCTACTCCCCATGTGACAACGCCCACCGCGAACCCGCAGGACCCAATGACGGAAGCCTTGGAACGACGCGTCATCGAACTGGAAAGCCGCCTTGCCCACCACGAGCGGATGGCCGAGGAATTGTCGGCGGTCCTGGCCGGGCAGACAGACGCCATCGGCAGTCTCACCGCCCAGGTCCGCCGTCTCGCCGAGCGCCTGCGCGACGTCGAGGCCGGATGGGAACGATCCCCCCAGGACGACAAGCCCCCACCCCATTACTGATCGACGGCGCACCGCGGTTTTCCGTTGCCGCCCGCCCCGGGGCATGGCAAATCAGCCTTCTGGCGCCACCGACCCATGAAACGCTTCCCATGCGCAAGCTGGCATCCATCCTCGTTGGAATCGCTCTCGCCACCACGGCCGCCGTCACGCCCGGCCAGGCCGACGAGTACTGGCGCGGCGACATCCACCGCTTCCGCGACCACGATTTCGACCGCTGGCGGGGTGGGCATTGGTGGCGCGGATGGCACGACGGCCGTCAGGGCTGGTGGTGGCTCACCATGGGCGGATGGTATTACTATCCGGCGCCGGTCTACCCCTATCCCGATCCGTACCGCCCGCCGGTCGTCGCCGTCCCCGCACCGGCCGGCCAGCCGGTCTGGTACTACTGCGCCAGCCCGCCCGGCTATTACCCCTACGTGCCCCAATGCGCGACCGCCTGGCAGATGGTGCCGGCCAGCCCCCAGGCCCCACCCGTGGCTGCGCTTCCGCAAGCGATGCCCGCAGCCCCGCCCGGCGAGGAGCCCCCCGGCGAATTCGGCGCCAATAAGGCGACGGCCGGCACCGTCCTGGGCGCGGTGGGCGGCGGCTTGGCCGGCGCCCAGTTCGGGCGCGGCCCGGGCAAGCTCGCGGCCACCGCGCTGGGAACCCTCCTCGGCGCCTTCGTCGGCCACAAGGTCGGCACGTCGCTCGATCGCGCCGACATTGTCGCCGCACAGGCGTCCGAGACCCAGGCGTATGCTGCCCCGCTCGGCCAGCAGATCACCTGGAACAATCCCGACAACGGCCATTCCGGCACCATCACCCCGGTGCGGGACGGGACCGACCAGTCGGGCAATTACTGCCGCGAGTTCCAGCAAACGGTAGCCATCGACGGCAAGGTGGAACAGGCCCACGGCACCGCCTGCCGGCGGCCCGACGGGTCCTGGCAGGTGATCGACCGATAGGCATAGGCCTATCGCAAGGGTTGCGGACGCCCTTCGCCCCGCTATCATCCTCCGCTCGTCGAGGCCGTGCCTACAGGAGGATGAAGGTGAAAGCCGTACTCGCGGTGGCGGTGGCCGTGGCCCTGTCCCCATTGCTGATCACCGGGGCGCTGGCGGCCGAGGAATCGGAGCATATCCCGCGTCTGGTCAGCAACGTCTGCTCGAAATGCCATGGCATACGTGGCGATAGCCAGTCCTCGCTATTCCCCCGGCTGGCCGGACAGCAGGCCGACTATATCGTGAAGCAGTTGAAGGCGTTCCGCTCCCATGGCCGCGCCGACCCCCACGCCGAGGCCTACATGTGGGGCATCGCCGGGCCGTTGGCGGACGCCCAGATGAAGCAACTGGCCGATTACTTCGCCAGCCAGCCGCCGATCCACGGGCAGCCGGCCTCGAACACTGCCCTGGCCGCCCAGGGCAAGGACATCTACGAGAAGGGCGTGGCCGACCAGAACATTCCGGCGTGCCAGGAATGTCACGGCAAGAAGGCCGAGGGGCAGGGCGAAATCCCCCGCCTGGCCGGACAGCACCGCGACTATCTGTTCCGCCAGATCCGGGATTTCCGGGTGGGATTGCGCGCGAACGCGATCATGCACGAGAACGCGAAATCCATCACCGACGACGAGGCGCTGGCCATCGCGACGTATCTGGCGTCCCAGTAGCCTCCTGCCGGCGCCCGGGCCCGGTCTGGGGTCCGCGCTTGCGGCCGAACCGCATCCCTTCGCCGCGGGAGACGCCGGTACCGGCCGGCTGATACGCCGGTACCAGATGGCGCTTGCCGGGGCCGATCAGATCGGCGCGGCCCATGCGGCGCAACGCCTCCCGCAGGGTCGGCCAGTTCTCGGGATCGTGATAGCGCAGGAACGCCTTGTGCAAGCGCCGTTGCTTCAAGCCTTTGGCGACGGCCACCGTTTCCCCGCCCTTGCGCCGAAGGGGTTGGAGCGGATTGCGGCCGCTGTGGAACATGGTCGTCGCCAGCGACAGGGGCGACGGCAGGAAGGTCTGGACTTGGTCCGGGCGGAAACCGCTGCGCTTGAGCCACAGCGCCAGGTTGAGCATGTCCTCGTCGCTGGTGCCGGGATGGGCCGCGATGAAATAGGGGATGAGGTAGAATTCCTTCCCCGCCTCGCGCGTGAAGCGGTCGAACAAGGCCTTGAAGCGGTCGTACGTGCCGATGCCCGGCTTCATCATCTTGGACAGCGGCCCCGGCTCCGTATGCTCGGGGGCGATCTTGAGGTAGCCGCCGACGTGGTGGGTCACCAGCTCCTTGACATAAGCCGGGCTGCGTACCGCCAAGTCGTAGCGCACGCCCGAGCCGATGACGATCTTCTTGATCCCTTTCACGGCGCGCGCGCCGCGATACAGGCGGATCAGGGGCTCGTGGTCGGTGCCCAGGTTCTTGCAGATATCCGGGTACACGCAGGACAGGCGCCGGCATACGGCCAGGGCTTTGGGGTCCGCGCAGCCCAGCCGCCACATGTTGGCGGTGGGGCCGCCGAGGTCCGAAATCACGCCGGTAAAGCCCGGCGTGCGGTCGCGGATGGCCTCGATTTCCCGCAGGATGGACGCCTCCGATCGGCTTTGGACGATGCGGCCCTCGTGCTCGGTGATCGAACAGAAGGCGCAGCCGCCGAAGCATCCCCGCATGATGTTGACCGAGAAGCGGATCATCTCCCAGGCGGCGATGCGCGCGTCGCCATAGGCGGGATGGGGCGCCCGCGCATAGGGCAGCGCGAAAACACCGTCCAGGTCGGCCGTCGTCAGCGGAATGGGCGGGGGGTTGAGCCACACCTCGCGGTCGCCGTGCCGCTGCACCAGGGCACGGGCGTTGCCGGGATTGCTCTCCAGGTGCAGCAGCCGCGAGGCGTGGGCATACAGCACCGGGTCGTCCTTCACCCTTTCATAGGCCGGCAGGCGGATGGCCACGTCCGGCCGGCGGAGGTCGCGGGGAAGAACCGCCTCGCCGTCGTCGACCAGGCCGGGCTCGAACGCCGTCCATCCCTCGGGGAGGGCGGCGAGTGGAACGGCGGTGCCGCGGATGTCGCGGAGGGCGGATACGGATTGTCCGGCGGCGAGGCGATGGGCGATCTCGACCACGGCGCGCTCGGCATTGCCGAACACCAGCAGATCGGCCTTGCTGTCCATCAGGATCGACCGGCGCACCGTGTCGGACCAGTAATCGTAATGGGCGATCCGCCGCAGGCTCGCCTCGATGCCGCCGATGACCACCGGGACGGTGCGGAACGCCTCGCGGCAGCGCTGGGCGTAGACGATCACCGCGCGGTCGGGACGCCGGCCGCCCTCGCCCCCCGGGGTATAGGCGTCGTCATGGCGCAGGCGACGGTCCGCGGTATAGCGGTTCACCATCGAATCCATATTGCCGGCGGTAATGCCGAAGAACAGATTCGGCTTGCCCAGCGCCGTGAACGCTTCGGCGTCGCTCCACGCGGGCTGGGCGACGATGCCGACGCGGAAGCCCTGCGCCTCCAGCAGCCGGCCGATGATCGCCATGCCGAAACTGGGATGGTCCACATAGGCGTCGCCGCTGACCAGGACGATGTCGCAACTGTCCCAGCCCAGGGCGTCCATCTCGGCGCGCGACATCGGCAGGAACGGCGCGGTGCCGAATCGGTGAGCCCAGTGCTTGCGGTAGGAGAAGATGCTCTTGGGGCCGGACATGGCCCATCAATACCCGACCCGGCGCGGCGAAACCACCCTGTCCGTCCCGAGCCCGGCCGGGTGGTCCGCCTTCCCGTCGCCCCGAGCGCGGGGCAAGCATGCCTTCTTTGAACGATTACGAGGATGTTCGCAATCAATGGGAAAACGCCTATGCTTGGCACGAATGTTCGCCATGACATCCTGTTCATGGCATTTTCCTTTCGCCGTATCTTCTGAGACCAAAGGGAATGGAGCGAAGAACGGGAATCGATACAGGGTGGACACGGTCCGGGCTGACCGCGCTCTTGGCAATGGCTTCGATTTCCGCCAATGCCGCGGCCGACGGGCCCGAGAAACAATTGGCGCCCTTTTTCTTTCCCGGCTCGGCCCCCGAACTGGCCGCGGTGGAGCGGTACGCCGCCAGGGACCTCCGCCGCGCCAAAGCGGCCGGGCGCCCCATCGACGTCATCGTTGCCATCGCCGGCGGCAGCACCCTGATCGTGCTGGAATCGGTGGCCATCTGCGAGCGTATCCATGGCTGCCCGATGCTGGTGTTCCGGGACATCGCCAAGCCGCCGGTGCTGTCGACCATGGCGTTCGAAAACGTCACCATCGACTACCGCGCCGACAAGACCTTCCTCATACTGCGCGACAATTCCGGTACCGACCGCGAATGCCTGGTGTCGGGGCCCGGCAAGGCGCGCTGCCGCCCCATGGCCAAAAAGAATAGATAAGAGAAGATCGCTCCCCCGTGGACAGCGGCGGAGCGGCCGGGCACCATTGGTTGATATACTGCCGCAAGGGAACAAGCCATGAGTTACCAGCTTACCATCCGCCCACGCGATCCCGCGGACCTCGCCGGCAAGGAATGGCACGTCCCCAACGGCCTGGGCGGCTATGCCTCGGGAACCCTGGCCGGCGGCAACAGCCGCCGGCACGACGGCATTCTGGTGGCGGCTCTCGACGCCCCCTATGGCCGCACGGTGATGCTGGACCGGCTGGACGAGGTGGTGCATCCGCGCACCGGCGCCTCTTTTCCCCTGTTCTCCCGGTTGGCGGAGTTCCGCCTGGAACACGGCCTGCCGGTGTGGCGGTTCGAAGCGCCGGGTCTGGTGCTGGAGCGGCGGCTGGTCATGCCCTATCGGCAGAACACGGTTCACGTCCAGTACCGCGCGCTGGAAAACGGCGACGGCGCCCGACTGGAATTGCGGCCGTGGCTGTATGTCCGTTCGGCCGACGGCTGGCTGGACCAGCCGCTGCTCTCCCCGGCGGCGGTGCGGGCGGACGGAAGCCGCATCGAAATGGCGATGGGGTCCGTGCCGCCGTTGCGCCTGGAACTGCGCGGGGCGGATTTCAGCCTTCTGCTGGATGGCGGCCGGCGGATGGAAGCCGTCTGGCCCATCGAGGCCCAGCGCTACTATCCCGACCGCGCGCCATTGTGGAGCCCGGGCACCTTGGCCGCCGATCTGAGCGGCGGCGGCGCGGCCCTGGTCGCTTCGACCGAAGACTGGCCCGCCATCGAGGCGATGAGCACCGACGAGGTTTTCGCCGCCGAACAGGAACGCCGCCGCCGGCTGGTCGCCCAGGCCCATCCCGCCCTGCGCGACGGCGAGCCGTCCCAACTGGTGCTGGCGGCCGACGCCTTCATCTTCACGCCGCGCGGGCGCCCCGGCCTGGCGGCCCGCACCCGCGCCTTCGGCGACGACATCCGCAGCGTCATCGCCGGATATCCCTGGTTCAACGACTGGGGCCGCGACACCATGATCAGCCTTGAGGGCCTGACCCTGGTGACTGGCCGGCAGCAGGAAGCACGCTGGATACTGTCCACCTTCGCCCAATACGTCCGCGACGGCCTGATCCCCGACAACGTCCCCGACGGCCAGACGGAAGGCGTCTATCACGCCGCCGACGCCACCTTGTGGTTCTTCCACGCGGTCGGCCGCTACGTGGCGGCCACCGGCGACCAGTCCACCCTGGCGCTGATCCTCCCCAAGCTCGTCGATATCGTCGACCACCACCGGTGCGGCACCCGCTTCAACATCGGCGTCGATCCGGCCGATGGGCTGCTGCGCCAGGGCGCCGAGGGCTACATGCTGACCTGGATGGACTCGGCCACCCCCCGCCGGGGCAAGGCGGTGGAGATCAACGCCCTGTGGTACAACGCCCTGCGCCTGATGGAAGGCTGGCTGGCCCAAGCCGGCGACCGCGAGGGCGCCGACCGCGCCAGGGCCGACGCCGACCGCGCCCGCGAATCCTTCAACCGGCGCTTCTGGAACGCGAAGACCGGCTTCCTTTACGACCTCGTGGACGGCGAGGCCGGGGATGACGACGCCTGCCGCTGCAACCAGATTTTCACCATCTCCCTGCCCCACCCCATTCTCGACGAAAGCCGCTGGGCGCCGGTGCTCGATGTCGTGAGGGAAAGGCTGCTGACGCCGTTCGGCCTGCGCTCGCTCAGCCGCGACGCGCCCGACTACCGGCCAGGCTACGTCGGCGATTTGGGCTCGCGGGATTTCGCCTATCACCGCGGAACGGTGTGGGCATGGCTGATCGGGCCATTCGTGGACGCCTGGCTCAAGGTGAATCCGCACGACGGAGCCGGGGCGCGGAGAATACTGGAGGGGTTTTATCCCCACCTTGCCGATTTCGCGGTGGGCACCATCGCCGAAGTCTTCGACGGCGACCCGCCCCACGCCCCCCGCGGATGCATCGCCCAGGCCTGGAGCGTGGCCGAATGGCTGCGCGCCTGGGTGCGGACCGCGGATGCCGTGAAATGATCGACCCCCATACGATTTCCGCGGGAAGGATAATGAAGCCCCATCGCTGGCATGCGCATCTGGCCGTCATCCGACGGGTGATCCGAAACAGCGCCATCGCCCTGACCGTCCTGTGCGCCTTGCTCGGCTTCGCGGTCGGCATGGTCGTGGTGGCCCTCCACCTGTCGGTGCGGTTCCTCCACGAATCGGGGTTCAACATCTCACTGGAGGACCATCTCAGCAGCGGCGACGCCCTGACTCCCCTGCGCATCCTGGCGGTGCCGGTCATCGGTGGTGTGATCGTGGGATTGTTCCTGACCTTGCAGCGGCAATTGCGGCCCCGGCAGGTCGTCGATCCCATCGAGGCCAACGCCCTGTTCGGCGGCAAGATGTCGCTGGGAGACAGTTCGCGCCTGACCGCGGTGACCCTGCTGTCCAACGGCGCCGGCGTGTCCCTCGGGATGGAGGCGGCCTACAGCCAGGCCGGCGCAGCGATCTTTTCGGTGATCGGGCAGAAATTCGGCCTGCGCCGAAGCGACCTCAGGGGAGTGCTCGGCGCGGGCGCCGCCGCCGGCATCGCCGCTGCATTCAACGCGCCGCTGGCCGGAGCCTTCTACGCCTTCGAACTGGTGCTGGGCGCCTACACTCCGGCAACCCTGGCCATCGTCGGCGTGGCCGCGGCCACCGCCACGCTGGTGCGGCGCGCTTTCCTCGGCGCCGCCCCGACCTTCGCCATCCACACGCCGCTGGCGCCCGGCATGACTCCTTGGGACTACCTTTTCTACGCGCTGCTGGGGATCGCCGCCGGACAGCTGGGGGTCATCACCATGAAGGCGGTGGTCCTGTTCGAGCGCGCCTTTCCGCGCCTGCCGGTCCAGAGCTGGGCACGGCCGGTCATCGGGGGGTTGATGGTGGGCGTGATCGCGCTGGCCTTTCCCGAGGTGCTGGGCAGCGGCCATGGCGCGCTGGTCTACAGCATCGACACCGGATGGCCGCTGTTGCCGCTCACCGCCCTGTTGGCCGCTAAGATCCTGGCCTCGGCGATCTCGCTCGGCTCTGGCTTTCGCGGCGGCCTGTTCAGTTCCTCGCTGTTCATCGGCAGCCTGTTCGGCGCGCTGGTGGTCCAGGCCGGCGCGCTGGTCTACCCGGCCCTGAGCGATCAACGCACGGTGTTCATGCTGGTCGGCATGGGCGCGATGGCGGCAGCGGTGATCGGCAGCCCGATGACCATGGTCATGCTGGTCCTCGAATCCACCGGCGACTTTGCCGCCGCGCTGGCCGTGCTTGCCGGCGTGGTCACCGCGAGCCTGTTCGTGCGCGTCACCTTCGGCTATTCCTTCGCCACGTGGCGCTTCCATTTGCGGGGCGTCCCCATCCACGGCGCCCACGACGTGGGATGGATCGCCGACCTCAAGGTCGCGCGGATGATGCGCGAGGACGGCGACACCGTTCCCGTCGGCATGCCGCTGGCCCGTCTGCGCGAAGCGTATCCATTGGAAACCACCAAGTATGTCTTCGCGGTAGACGCGGCGGGACATTACGCCGGCGTCATCGACGTCACCGCCGCCCACAACCCCACCCTGGACGCGGCGGCAGCCGGCATCGTCGCGGGAGACCTCGCTTATGGGCGGCGCTTCTTCCTGCTGGCCGACGACGACGTGCGCACGGCGCTCAAACACTTCGAAGAGGCCGAACTGGAAGCCCTGCCGGTCCTGGACGGCATGGAAGGACGGGTGGTCGGCTATTTGACCGAAACCTACGCACTGCGGCGCTATAGCCAGGAAATCGAAACCCGCCGCGCCGCCGAACTGGGAGAACGCGACCTGTTCGAGAGCGGCGTCGAGAAGTGACAAGGGGCGGCGCCAAAGGGCAAAACCAACAAAAAACCCCGGCAAGTATGAACTTGCCGGGGGTGTTTTGGTCGGAGTGAGAGGATTCGAACCTCCGGCCCCTACGTCCCGAACGTAGTGCTCTACCAGGCTGAGCTACACTCCGTCGGCTTTGGAGGCGCCCCTTATAGCGCCAACGACCGGAGCCTGCAAAGGGATTTTAAGCCCAAAGTCATCAAGCCCGGGCGGATTCCGGCAGGAGGGCCGATACCACCGTTCCCCGGTTCGGGCGCGACCGCAGCGAGAGCTTCGCCCCCAGGAGCGACGCCGTCTTGCGCACCACGGCGAGGCCCAGGCCGGCGCCTTTGGCACTGTCCCGCTCCACATTGGCCACCTGGAAGAACTCGTCGAAGACGGCCTCCTGATATTCGGGCGCGATGCCGATGCCCGTGTCCCAGACCTGGAAAAGCGGACGTCCGCCCCGCATGCGGCACGTCACCAGCACCCGCCCCAGATCCGTATAGCGGATGGCATTCGCCACCAGATTGTCGAGTATGCGCGCCAGCAGGACCGGATCGACGACGACGCTGGGCACATTGGTCCTCAAATTCAGCCGCAAGCCCTTGGCCTCGGCGAAGGGGCGGTGACGGGATTCGATGGCGCTGAAAAGCTCGGCCACGTCCGTCGCTTGCGGTTTGGGTATGGTGACGCCCGCCTCCAAGGTGGAAATGTCCAACAGCGATTGCAACAGCGTTTCGCCTGCCGACATAGCGACATCCATCTGACGGACGATTGCGGCCGTCGCGGGATCGGTGACCTTTCCCTGCAAGACGGTCTGGTAGAGGCGCAGCGCCTGGTAAGGCTGCCGCAGGTCGTGGCTGGCCGCGGCGAGGAACCGGGACTTCGCCTCGTTCGCCTGTTCCGCCGCGCGCCGCGCCCGCTCCAACTCGCGGCTGGTGCGGACGTAATCGCGGTAGTAGCGGTGCATGGCGTCGATGGCTAGGCAGACGATCGTCTCCCCCACCACGTAGATGGCCATCGCCGAGTAGGCGTTCGTGTAGACGCGCGGCGGATAGAACCACAGCAGCGACGCCCCGGCACCCGCGATGGTCACCAGCATCCCCGGCCCGAATCCGCCGATCAGCGCGGCCAGCGCGATCATCGGAAAGAAGGTGACGAAAGGGATGCCGCCGGTTTGCGGGGCCAGCGCCATGCGCAGGGCGATGGCGACGAGGACGAGGACGACGGCCACGACATAATGGATGACGCGGTTGCCGGCCCAGTCGATTACCCCCACCCATTTGCCAAAGATTTTCTCGACAGCCTCGATGACCGGCATTCCGCCTCCACGGCCCCGGCAGGATGCTGTTCGCCCTGCCGGCCCAACTCCCTTTCCTGAAATGATTTTCCCGCAAGCGGGTTGCAAGACGACGAAACCCCCTGCCGCCATTTGGCGGCAGGGGGTTTCCCGACGTTTTGCCCGGTCCCACGCCGCCCGTTTCCGGACGGCGGGACGCCGGGATTAGGTCAGACCGAGTAGTACATCTGGAATTCGACCGGATGCGGGGTGTGCTCGAAGCGGTAGACTTCCTCGTACTTGAGCTCGATGTAGCTCTCGATGAACTCCTTCGAGAACACGTCGCCCTTGCACAGGAAGTCGTTGTCGGCCCGCAGGCTTTCCAGCGCGTCACGCAGGGAGCCGCACACGGTCGGAACCTGCTTGAGCTCTTCCGGCGGCAGGTCGTACAGGTTCTTGTCCATGGGATCGCCGGGATGGATCTTGTTGGCGATACCGTCCAGGCCGGCCATCAGCATGGCGGAAAAGGCCAGATAGGGGTTCGCGCCCGGATCGGGGAAACGGACCTCGACGCGCTTACCCTTCGGGCTGGCCGAGTAGGGGATACGGCAGGAGGCGGAACGGTTGCGGGCCGAGTAGGCCAGCAGCACCGGGGCCTCGAAGCCGGGGATCAGGCGCTTGTAGCTGTTGGTCAGCGGGTTGGTGAAGGCGTTGAGAGCCTTGGCGTGCTTGATGATGCCGCCGATGTAGTACAGCGCGGTATCCGACAGGTCGGCATAGCCCGAACCGGCGAACAAGGGCTTGCCGCCCTTCCAGATCGACTGGTGGACGTGCATGCCCGAGCCGTTGTCGCCGGAGATCGGCTTCGGCATGAACGTCGCCGACTTGCCGTAGGACGCGGCCACGTTATGGACCACGTACTTGTAGATCTGGATCCAGTCGGCGGCCTGCACCATGTGGCCGAACTTCACGCCCAGTTCGGACTGGGACGGCGCCACCTCGTGGTGGTGCTTCTCGACCGGCAGGCCCATGTCGCCCATCACGGTCAACATCTCGGCGCGCATATCGACCTGGCTGTCGACCGGCGGCACCGGGAAGTAGCCGCCCTTGACGCCGGGACGGTGGCCCAGGTTGCCCTCGGGGAACTCGCGGCCCGACGCGTACGGGCCTTCCTCGGAGTCGAGCCGGTACATGGCCGTGTTCATGCCGACTTCGTAGCGCACGTCGTCGAACACGAAAAATTCGGCTTCGGGGCCGAAGAAGGTGGCGTCGCCGGCGCCCGACGACTTCACGTACATCTCGGCGCGCTTGGCGATCGAACGCGGATCGCGGTCATAGAGCTGGCCGGTGGCCGGCTCGACGATATCGCAGAACAGGATTAGCTGCGACTGGGCCGCGAACGGGTCCATGCAGGCCGACGAGCAGTCGGGACGCAGGATCATGTCGGACTCGTTGATGCTCTTCCACCCCGCGATGGACGAGCCGTCGAACATGATGCCGTCGGTGAGCATCTCCGCGTCCACGGTGGAGACGTGCTGGGCGGTGTGCTGCCACTTGCCGCGCGGGTCGGTGAAGCGGAAATCGACGTACTTGACGTCGTTTTCCTTGATCATCTCAAGGACCTTTTTAACGTGGTCGGACATTGGTCACGTTCCTGCAGTTTGAAGTTGAGAAACCGGATGACGGATATGACGTCCCACCCGGCCGCCCGCCCTTCGGCGCGGCGGCCCGTCAGATGGCGTCGCTGCCTCTCTCGCCGGTACGGATGCGAATCGCTTCCTCGACGTTGGAGATGAAAATCTTGCCGTCGCCGATACGCCCCGTGTGAGCCGCTTGCTGAATGGCTTCGACCGCCCGTTCCACGAGGTTGTCCTCGATGACCAGTTCGATCTTCACCTTGGGCAGGAAGTCGACGACGTACTCGGCCCCACGGTATAGCTCCGTATGGCCCTTCTGGCGGCCGAAGCCCTTGGCTTCGGTCACGGTCAAGCCCTGGAGGCCGATGTCGTGGAGTGCCTCCTTCACCTCATCCAGCTTGAAGGGCTTGATGATCGCTTCGATCTTTTTCATGAACCCGCGTCCCTGGGATAACAGCGTGGACTCAAGCGTCAAGCGCGCATGACCATTTAGCATGCCTCATGCCAGTTCGGCCACCAGGAAAAACAGCCAGGACCTGCCGGTGCTTACGGGGATATTGCCCACTTTTAGAGCGTTTATCGCCCATTTTTTAAGCTGCCACTCCGCCGCCATCCCGGCCGGACGGGATGGGCGCCCGCACCCCGCCCCTTGACCCGCCGGGGCTTGCGCTGGTTGTGTAGGCACCGCCGCTGAACGAAGGGACCAGGATGTCCACCCATTTCCATGCCGCACGGCACGAATCCCGGCCGTCGCCGCGCACCCCCGCCGCCACGCCCCTGCCCGCCCACGGCGGCGATCTGGCCGCGGCGGAAGCGCGCTGGGGACGGCCCGGGCGCGGCTGGCTCGACCTTTCCACCGGCATCAATCCGATCCCCTACCCGGTGCCACCCTTCGCGCCCGAGACCTGGGCCCGGCTCCCCGGCAGCGCCGAGGAGCACGGGCTCCGCCATGCCGCCGCGCGGCGCTACGGCGCCCCCAGTCCCGAGGCGGTGGTGGCCGCCCCCGGCACCAGCGCCGTGATCCGGGCCTTGCCGAGGTTGCGGGCGCCGTGCCGGGTCGCGGTGGTGGGGCCGACCTATGGCGAACACGCGCCGGCTTGGGCGACAATGGGGCACGACGTCTATGAGGTTTCCTCTCTCGACGCCGTCGGCCGCGCCGACGTGGTCGTGGTGGTCAACCCCAACAATCCCGATGGCCGCATCGTCCCCCGGGGCCCCCTCGAAGCCCTCGCGGACCGGCTGGCGGCGAAGGGCGGCCTGCTGGTGGTGGACGAGGCGTTCGCCGATTGCACTCCTGCGGCATCGGTGCTGCCCGGCCTGCGCCCGGGCTTGATGGTGCTGCGCTCCTTCGGGAAATTCTACGGCCTCGCCGGGTTGCGTCTGGGGTTCGCCCTGGGGCTGCCGGAGACCATGGCCCCACTGGCCGAGGCCTTGGGGCCATGGGCGGTGGCTGGTCCGGCACTGGCGATCGGGACGCGGGCCCTGGAGGACATTGGCTGGGCGGCCGCCGCGCTCGCCCGCCTGGAAAACATGGCTTGGCGGCTCGACGGCGTTCTGGCCGACCGGAACCTGGAGGTTGTCGGCGGCACGCCCCTGTTCCGCTTGGCCCGCCACCGCGATGCCCGTGCCGTTTGGGAGCGGCTGGGGCGTGCCGGCATCCTGGCGCGGGCATTTGCGGACGATCCCCATCTCTTGCGCTTCGGCCTTCCGGCCGACGACATCGCCCTCGGCCGGCTGGCGCAGGCGCTGGCCTGATACCGGCGTCCTACCGCCCGAGGGCGTCGGCGAGCATGGAGCGCAGGCGCAAAGGGTCAAGCGGCTTGCGAAGAACCAGGAACTCGAGGCCTAGGCCACAGCCGCCCGGAACTTCGGTGTCGCCGGTAAACAGAAATGCCGGCGCCGGCGCACCGGTATGCGCACGCACGGCGCGGATGGCCTCCACCCCCGCGCCCGGCTCATGGAGATGCAGGTCGGCGAGGATCACGTCGGGCGTAAGCTTTCCCGCCACCAGGATTTCCAGCGCCTTGTCCGCCGTGGCCGCGACCACCGGCTGGCATCCCCAGTCGGTGAGTATCATTTCCAGCCCTTCCTGGATGTCGGGGTCGTCGTCGATGACCACGACGGTGGCGCCCGCAATATCGCGTATCCCCTCCTCTTCTTCGGCCGGCGCGGCCGCGGCCGGTCTCGCTTCCTCGGCCAGGGGAACGGCGACGGAAAAGCACGAGCCCCGCTTCCCCATCGAGCGAACGTCCAGGCGATGGTTGAGCAGGCGCGCCAGGCGCTGGACGATGGACAACCCCAACCCCACGCCTGTGGTGCGCCCGCCCACCGTCGGCGATGCGCCTTGGCGAAATTCGCGGAATATTTCCAGCCGCCGGCTTTCCGGTATGCCCGGGCCGGTATCGCATACCGATGCCCACACCTCGCCGCCTTTCCGACGCGCGCCCACCACGATGTGCCCCTCGCGGGTATAGCGGATGGCGTTCGACAGGAAGTTGCCGAGAATGCGCGCGAGCAGCCCGGGGTCCGATCGGACCGTGGCCGACGACGCCACCACGGACAGCCTCAAGCCGGCAGCGTCGGCCTGTGAACCGTAGGTGGCCTCCAGCTGCTCGAAAACATCGTTGAGCACGAACACGCGCGGCTCCGCCTTCATCACCCCGGCATCCAGCTTGGACATGTCCATCAACGCGTCGAACATTTCCTCCATACCCCGCAACGCCAACTTGCAGGACTGCATGATCGAACGGGCCTGGGCGCTCTGCAGATGGGGGTCGAGAGCCGACGCGAACAGCGCCAATGCCTGGAGCGGCTGCCGCAGATCGTGGCTGGCCGCGGCGAGAAACCGCATCCGGGCGCGGATGGTCTTCTCGGCTTCCTCGTTGGCCTGGGTAAGGGCCTGCTCCTTGCGCTTGAGTTCCGTGACGTCCTGGAACACCAGGAGATACAGCGCCTCGTCGCGGACGCTGAACGGCTGGGCCGAGGCCAGCATCCAAAGCACCTGCCCGTCCGCGCAACGGATGCGCATCTCCTCGCGCCACGCCGGTCCGTCGGCACTCAGCATGCCGCGCAGCCGGGCGCCCCCGTTGCCGTCGGCCGTCGCGAACTGGGTGACGTCGCGGCCGGACAGCGCGCCGGAAGCCACGCCCAGGGTGCGATGGGCGCTGGCATTGGCCTGGACGATGATGCCGCCCGGCTGAATGAGAAGCATGGGCAGGGGCACGGCGTCGATGACGGCCCTCAGCCGCTCTTCGCTCCGCCGCGAAGCCTCTTCGGAGCGACGGCATTCCGTGATGTCCGCCAGCACGCCGACGAACGCCACCGGAATCCCCGACGGCGCGAGCACCGGTCGCACCTGCACCCGCATCCAGAACGGTTCGCCCGTCTTCCGGTAATTGACCAGTTCGACCGTGGCATCACGGCCATCGGCAACGGCGGACCGCAGGCAGGCGATCGCCGCCGGGTCCGTGGCCGGCCCCTGCAGGCGCCGTAACGATTGGCCCTCCAATTCCTCCGAACGGTAGCCGGTGATCCTGGTGAATTCCGCGTTGGCGTAGACCAGGGGATTGTCCGGCCGCCGGGGGTCGGTGACGACGATTGCGACCGGTGCCAGGTCGAGAGCCGGAATCAGATCGCCTATGTCCTTGCGCGATCCGCCCCAGCCTCCATCGGTCCGCTCCGTTGCTACCATGAGACGATGCGTTTCCCCGACATCTCATCCATACGGCCAACATAGTGACGGCCGCGGCAGCGGTGTTGGACGCATCGGGATGAGGAACGACGGAAAGCCCGCCCTGGCCGTCAGTCCTGCCCATTGACGTCGCCGGAAGACATCGCATCAATCTTCGGCCGTCTTCGCCGCTGAACGGGCTAATACCGGCGGAGCCCGCAAAAACGCATCGGCAATACCCCCAGAAGCGCCCCTTTCATTCGGCCTGGCCCATATACAGATGCTTTTCCGTGTTTCCATGCCGTCCGGCTATGGCGAAGGGTACGTCCCTCCCGAAAGCCGCCCGTCATCGGAAAGCCGCCAGGAGGGGCGACAAAATGCTGCGAAACAGACAGCGCACGGGGAAGGAAACGATACGGTCGCCTTTCGGGTTGAAGGACGCGGGGGACGAACCTCGGCTCGGCGGGCTTGTCGGCACTGCCGTCTTCAATGGCTTTCCCCACGACCCGGAATGCCGCAGCCCTGCGCGCGAAGCCCTCGACCTCGACCCCGGCCCCGACCGGCGGCCGGGCGCGGAAATCCCGGGAGGATTCCGCATCCGCCGCCGGTTCCAGCTCAATTGATGAAGGTGGCGCCATGACCGACGGGACCATGAACGCCGCGCCGCGGGCCCAACAGGCGCCGGTAGCGCTCGCCGTCGAAGACAGCCACATGGTGAGCGAGATCGTCGGCCGCTTCGAGCCCCAGGAGCGCAAGGAAATGCGCATCCTCGAGGATCCCCGCCAACTGGTCGAACATCCCGAGGAATCACCGGGCGAGGTGACCATCATCTCCTACCCCGTGATGAAGCAGTTGGCCAAATACCACCTCGACGAGCTCACCGAGTTTTGTGGGCGCAACAAGGTGGTCCTGCTGATCCGCAGCCCCGAATTCCTGGATTCGATCTCGTTCCTGGAATTCGTCGACGGGGTCATTTTCGCCGACGCGACGATGGAGCGGGTGCGGGACATCCTGCAATTGAGCAAGGCCGGCTATTCGATCCTGCCGTCGGCGGCGGTGATGGACATCGTCACCGACCGGCTGCGCTGCGACACACTGCAAAAGCTTTCCCCCATCGAACTGTCCATCCTCGACCAGGTGCGCATGGCCAAGACGAACCGGGCGATCGCGCGATCCCTGGGACTGACCGAAGCCAATGTGAAGACGAAGGTCCGGGCCATCCTCAAGGCCCTGAAGTTCCAGAACCGCACGGAGGCAGCCGTATTCGCCGCCCGGCAAATCGAGCTGATCCGCCAGACCACCGCCACGCAGGGTCGCGAAAAGGGTGGGCCGCAGGCCGAGGAGAAAGGCGAGGGCCTGCCGCATTGATGCGGCCGAGAGCGAACAGAGCGTACCGCACGAAGCGCGCTTCGTGCGGTACGGCCTACACTCCCTGATTCAGATTGTATGGGGTCAGCTCGATGGCGCCGGATTGCGGCTGGCCGGAACCCGGGCCCCGGCGCGGGGTCAACGGAGCGTTTTCCGCCGACAGGCCGTTGTTCAGCGCCCAGATCGCCGCCTGGGTGCGATTGGCGGCGTTGATCTTCTTGAGCACGCCCTTGAGATGGACCTTCACGGTCGCCTCGGTGATGCTGAGCTTCTTGGCGATCACCTTGTTGGGATGACCGTTGAGGAGGCACCGCAGAATCTGGATTTCCCGCTCCGACAATCCCTCCAGGTCCGGCGACGCGGCGGCCGGCCGATGGGTGTCCACCTGGCCGGAAATGAGCATCGCGGCCAGCCGGGTGGGAAAAACCTTTTCGCCCAGCAGCACCAGCTTGAGGGACTGCTTGAGGGCGTCGGGGGAAATATTCTTGAGGAGATAAGCGTCCGCTCCCGCCTCGAAGCAGCGGGCGAGGTTGTGGATGTTGCGAGTGCTGGCCGCAAGAACCACCAGCTTCAGTTCCGCGTATTTCTCCCTCATCTGTTGGAGCAGCGACATATCGTCGGCCCCGGCGTCGAATTCGACCAGGCAGATGCGCGGCTGGAGCCCCTGCTCAAGCTTCTGCATACCTTCGGCCATGCTGTCGGCCTCGTCGGAGATGAAAAAGGCCGAGCCGTCGAGAAGTTTCTTCAGGCCTTCCCTGAACAGCTTGTTCGCATCAATCAGAAGCATTTCCACATTTTGCATGTGTAGTCCCCGTGCGTTGGAAGGCAGCCTTCAAGCAGCTTGGTCTTCTCAAAGCGAGCCCGCCAATGGCGAAGCCCCTCCCGCAAGTTGCGTCTTCTGACGACGTTATTTATCCGAGGGGGCGCCAACATCCCACCTTCTGCAGGAGGTAGGGACGCGTTCATAATCGGTATTGTCCGCGGCATCGGCCGTCCCACTCTACCGAACAAGGCGTAACGTGGCGCACCGCACGGGGATGGCGCAGGATTTGGACGGCCGGGCGCGGGTCGTGCCCCTCCCACGGGCCACGATCATCCCCCGGGCGCGGAGTGGCACGCCAAGTGTGACGCGATGCCGACTGCGGCCGCCCCCAACGGAAAGGGCCCCGCCGTCGCCGGCGAAGCCCTTGAAAATCTTGGGGCGAGAGACCGGAATCGAACCGGCGACATCCAGAACCACAATCTGGCGCTCTAACCAACTGAGCTACTCCCGCCACAGGGAGGCGAGATGTTTACCGAACGCCGCGCGCCGCAGTCAAGGACATTCGGCGGGTTTTGCCCCGGCGGCCGGGGCGGGCGCAGCGCGCGATCCGGCCCGCCATCGCGCGGCGGTGCTGTGGGAAATGCGGACCTTGAGGTACGCTCGGCACTCGCGCCGCCATCGGAAAAATGCCCTCCCCGCTGAGCGGGGAGGGCGAGGCGAAGCGCGAAGACGTTTTTTCTAGGCGACAAAGATTTTGGAATCGTGAACGCCGCAAGACTGAGGGCGAGAATGACCGAACGCGAAATGTTCCAGGAGATAAACGCCCTGATCGGCGCCGTCGCCAAAGCTCTCGGCGTCAGCGAGATCGAAGTGGTCACCGCCATCGAGCAAGGGCGGTTGAGCATGGAATTGCTGACCGACGCGGAAGGCCGGCACTACATCCAGACGAGCTGCGAAGGCAAATCCGCCCGCATTTACGACGGGGCCATCTTCCGGCCCGGCGATACGCCCGGCACCTGAAATTCCAGCGGTTCTCATTATGGTTTTTTTCATTGTCATCCCGAGCGTAGCCGAGGGATCTTTCGGGCATTTTCGCGCGAAAGATCCCTCCGCTCGCTCGCGCTCGGTCGGGATGACAACGCGAGCAAG
>JAJZVW010000055.1 GCA_021847015.1 Pseudomonadota bacterium
GCCACTCGGGATCGTCCACCTGGGCCATCCGCCGGCAGAAGGCCCGCAACCCGGCCGGCGACGGATCGCGCACCACGCCCATCCGCCCCAGCTCGCCCCACAGGGCGAACACCAGCCGGATATGGGCTTTCCCGGACGCGGCGCGCCGCGTCGGCTTCCACAGCTTGCGGGCCTTCAGATCGTCCAGGCAGCGGTTGAAATCCCGCGCGCCCATGCCGGCCGCGCTGTCCTTGCCACAGACCCGGACCTGGACGGCGCGCCGCGCCGCTTCGTCCAGCCCGGCCTCCCGGCAGGCCGCGAACCACCGCTTGCGGGCCGTGGCGATGGGATCGGTGCTCATGATCGCTGGACCCGGCCGGCCGGCCGCGCTATCACCATCAACGCGCAGTTGCGGAGTAGGGGGACATGACTATGGCACTCGATATCGCTCTTTTGGTGGTAGTGGTTCTGATCGCGACCAACCTGATCGCCATGGCGATCGGACTGGTCAACCCGGCCAAAATCTTCCGCAATGACCCGGCCCCGACCCGTAAAAAGGTGTTGGTGGGAGGCGGCGGCGTCACCGTGGTGCTGGTGGCCGTTCTCGGAGGACTGGCGACCCTGGCTCCCGCCGATGCTCCCGGATCGGCACCCGCGCATCAGGTCCCGCCAGCCACGCCCGCCCCAGCCGCTGCTACTCCCCATCCGTCGGCGAAGGCCGCGCCGCCCACCGACCGGCGTGATTATGCCGCTCAGCACGCCCTGGGCATCTCCCGCGGCCGCCTTATCGCCTTCTTCCGTGGTCTGGGGTACGGAAAGGGATCGATTTACGATCACCAATGGATGGCGTCCAAGCCGACGGGCATATCCGCCTCCATCAGGGGGCCGGCGAACAACCCCTGGTCTGTCAGCATCTTGTCGCCGGCGACGACCAATGGAACCGCGCTGCCGGAAGCCCGCGCGGACATGCTGGCGCTGCTGAAGCTGATGATGCCGACCTGGACCGGCGCCAAGGCGTGGCTGGCCCACGGGGGCTTTATGGTCTGCCGTGGCCGCGAACTGCTCAAAGACGCCCAAGGCAAGGGCACCATGGTCTTGATCAGCGGCGCGAGCCAGAGAGATGAGCTGCTCGACCCGCACTGCCCCTCGGACTGACGTCATCGCCCCATATCCTTCCAGATCGCGCCGCCGATCTCGGCGCCCTTGTGGTGGCGCTCCCAGACGTACCAGGCGTGGGCCGTCTGCATTCCGTTCATGGCCTTGCGCTCTTCCGCGCTCAGATGCAGCAGATAGGGTACGGCGCGGTCGCCGCAGACCCACGTCCGGGCCGGCGGGTGCGCCTCCCACCACTGGCGCCGGTCCCGGCTCTCCCGCCACGCCTGGCGCTGGAAGCAGACGATCTTCCGCGCGCCCAGATCAAAAGCCCGATCCACGAATTCCGTGGCGCGGGAGAAGGGCGGGTTCATGAACACCGTGAAGGGGCGGTCGGCGACGAAGGCGCCCACGGACTCCGCCGCCTGGTCGCCGAACCAGTCGAAGCCGGGCGCTCCATACCCCCAGTAGTACAGATCGATGGGCATTACATGGTACCCGGCCGACACGGCCGCCTCGCTCAAGATGCCGGTGCCGCAACAGGGATCGACCACACAGCGCGTCAGCAGCTCGGCTTCCAGGATGGCGCGGGCCGCCCAGCGGGGCGTCTCCCACGCCTCGGCCGCCGCGGCCTGCTCGGCCAGGGTGCCGAAGCGCGAATCGGGGATCACGCCCTCCAGGTGCGGGAACAGGCTCGTCATCACATATCCCGTTCATGAAAATGGTTGAGGGCATCGACCATGTCGGGCCACGACAGGCCGGCAGCGGCGGCGGCGGCCAGGACCGCCATGAACTGCCGCTTGGCATCGGTCGGCTGGACGGCATAGTCGGCCAGGACCAGGGGCGCCACCTGGCGGCGCACATCGGATAGCGCGCTCGCCAATTCGCGCCCGTGGCGGCTCTGCGTCCCCAGACACCGCACGGCCGTCCGGCCGCAGATGTCCAGGGTCAGCAGGGCGTCGATGGCGCGGGCGCCCATGGCGTCACCCCCTCTCCGCCGGCGCTTCCGCCGAGGCCAGATCGATGGTCACGTTCTCCCACCGATCCGTGGGCCGGGCGCGGCGGTAAAAGCGCAGATAGGTCTTGCTGCCCTGGACGGTAATGGAATCATTGATCGCCTGGACTGCGCCGCGCCACCGCACGTCGTCGATGTCGATCTCGCGCAGTTTGAAGATTGCCTCGCGGCTGACCTGGCCCTCCTTGTCGGTACGAAAGGCATGCTCGACCAGGGCGCGGATTTCGTCCCGGCTGTCTTTGGCCCACTCGGCGATGCAGTCGTCGATCAAGCCCTTCGCCACCTGCAATTCCGGGCCGAAGGTCAAGGTATCGGCCACCGCGACCTGAACCTTCATGCAGCCGTCGAAGCTGGTGAAGGTCATATTCCCCTTTGCTCCGTCCTTGGGCTTGAACCCGTATTTTTCGGACAGCAGGTCCAGAAAGGCCCCCACATCGGCGAAGCAATGGCCTTTGAAGCGGGCGATTTGAAGGTTCAGGTCGTCGGCATAGCCCAGGACCTTTCGCACCAGCTGGTCTTCCAGTTTGTCGGTGTCCTTCACCAGGGCTATCGGCGTCAGCCGTCCTTTGGCGTCGGTCATGAAGACCTTGCCGCCGACCTCGACGGAACCGGATGGATTGGCGTGAACGGTCATTTCAAAATCCTTTCAACGATGGGTGAACGCATTGCCGGCGAACAGCCGCTCGGCATGGGGAAAAGCCGGGCGTGCCCGGCGGAACAGGGACATCAGCCAGCGCATGGCGCACCTCCGAAAAGCTTGCCGACCCGCTCCAGGAACCTCTTCGGGTCCCGCGCGGCCTCGTGGATCAGCGCGTGATTGACCTCGGCGGCGATGGTCCCGGCCGCCCGCAGAGCGGCGTCCATGTCCGCGTCCTGGACCGGCGCCATCGCCAGCAGCTCGATCTCCAGGCGCCGCAGCTCGGCCGCGAACCCGGCATCGCGCATGACCTGCGCCTCGACCTTGGCCACCGCCGCAAGAACGGTGGTGTGATCCCGGTGGAAGGCGCGGCCGATTTCGACGCTGGATTTGACCGGCAGAAGACGGTGGGCCAGGAACATCGCCACATGACGGGCGCGGATCACCGCGACGGTGCTGCGGCGCCCCCGGATCAGATCGACCGATGTCTGGTACCGCGCCGCCACGGTCCGCATCACCAGCCCCAGATCGAGGATGACGGGATCGCTCATGGCTCGACCCCTCCGGTCAGATCGATCACGGCGGCGGCCAGCAGATTGACCTCCGCCGCCACCGGCAGCCGCGACCGCTGGTGACCGGACAGCACGTCCTGCGCCAGGGCACGGGCGACCCCGACATCGACGGGGGCGACCACCACCGCGACCCCGTTTCCCTCCATCCGGTCCAGATCGACCGCGACGGTGGACAGCACGCCGGCAGCGTCCCGCAGGGTCATCACCTGCCGCGACCCGACCAGGCGATAGGTCACCACCTCCATGTCGGGGAAATCCCCCAGGGAGACGATCTCGCCGACGCGGAATGGCCCGCTCATGACTGCCCCCCAGGGCCGGTCAACAGCAGGGGCTTTTTGGGCGCCCGCTTTTTCGGCGCGGCCGCCGCCTCTTGTTGCTGTCTGATTTCGGCCAGACCTTCCAAAATACTGACCAGCCGGAACTGGTTGGTGACTTCGATCTCGATCCGAACGACGGTGACGTCGCGCCGGTTCGCGCGTGACGACAGGGATGCCGAATAGCTCTTCAGCTGGGCGTCGTCGGACAGCCAATGGATGCTGCAATATTCCCTCATGCCGCGTCTCCCCCGCCGCGGGTGGTCGGCGCGCAAGTCGGCCGCCGCCGGCCGGTGATCGACACCACGCCCTCGGGCAGCGGCCCGCGGCACCGCATCGGCGCCACGACGGCCTCCAGGGCGGCCACTTCCTCGGCCATGTCCCGCAAATTCGCGGCGATCTGCCGTTGCGCGCGCTCGTTCATCGGCCCGACATCGGCCAGGACATCAAGCGCACGCGCGACCAATTCGAGCTTCTTACTGATCATGTCCGCCTCCGATTCGGCTGTGGGGACACCCCGCGCGACAGGCGCGGTAGAAAGCGATCCGTTGAGGATTGTGGGGCGCCCACGGCGCCCGCTGGTGACCCAGGCACTGGTCTGTCGCCAGATCGCCGACGACGGGGCACGCCACCGTCGCGGCCATCAGCACGCCCCGGACCACCGTTTCCACGGACGCCAGATCGGCCTTGTATTTCGCGCCCAGCACGTTGGAGACCAGCGCGCCCGAATACCCCAGGCGTCGCGCCACGGCGGCCTGGCTAGTGGCGGCGCAGGCGCGGGCCAGAAACTCCACCCAGTCGGGCAACGGCTCGCCCCAGGCGGCGATGGCCTTTGCTACCGGGCGCGCAGGCGCCCTATCTTTCGGCGCGCCGCTCATTCGTCCACCTCGGGATGCCAGACGATCCGGCCCAGATTCGGGTCGTAGACCGTCTTCATCCGCTGCACCATCGGGGGACGCGGCCCCGTGTTCTTGCTGGGATCGAAGCGGTAAAGCGCCGGGACCCTCGGTCGGCCGGGACGCGTGACGCGGAGATACCCGGCCTTGGACAGGTGTTTCACGTAATCGCTGGCGTCCGTTTCCCGGACCGGGAACTCCTCGGTGGACGCGGCCACGGCCAGATCGCGGAAGGTGAATTCGCCCCGGATCATCTTCATCGTGCGCCACATCTGTTCGCGGACGCGCCCCATGGTGACCGGCAGGCCATCCTTCGTGACGCGGGGCGCTTCCACGCCCACGTCTTTTTCCAGGATGAAGCCGGCGTCCACGGCGCGGATATGGCCCGATGCCACCAGCGACGTCAGATAGGTATGAACGGTGTCCGGATGGATGCGCGTCACGTCGGCGATCCCGTCCCTGGAAAAGCCCTCCCGCTGCGCGCGGATCGCTTCCCAGATGCGTTGACGGGGCGGCTTTCCGCCCTTGTGGGTAAGGTGCGCGGCCCGCATTACAACGCCCTCCGCGCCGGCGGCTGCCCGGTGAAGAACGCGGCGCCCGTGGCGTTCCAGTCCCCCAGGCCGAAGGTGCTGACGCCCGCCATTTCCGCCCGCTCCCGCACGCGGTCCAGATTGACGCAGATCCGCCGCACCGATCCGGCCGCCGCCTGGACCAGGGCGTCCATCAGATCGTCGGCAAGGCTGATCCCCGGCGCGTACAGCCGCGCCAGGTGCTTCGCGTCCTGCAGGGCGGCCGGCTGTGCCGGCACCCAATCCAGCATGCGGCCATGCAACCGCTCCCACTGCCGCAGGGCGTGGGGCAGGTTCTCTTCTCCGATAAGGATCACGGTGCCCTGCGACGATTCGTACAGGTCGCGGATGACCTCGATCATGCCGCCCTTTTTCACCAGGATGTCCGCCTCATCCACCAGCAGCGGGCGCCCCGACAGGGACAATTCCTCGCCGATCTGATCGACCATGTCCGGGATGGTCTTGGCGGCGTTGACCCCCATTTCGTGCAGGATCGCCGTCACCAGTTTCTTGCGCGTCCACACGCTCTTGACCTGGACGTGATAGGACCGGTGCTTGTTCGCCGAATACATGGCGGCGAAGCTTTTGCCGAAGCCGCTGGGGCCGTGAAAGCAGCCCATGCCGGGCAGTCCCGGCGGCCGGTCGCGGATGCGGACCACCAGCTCGGACAGCAGCGAGACATTGCGCAGCGGCGCGACGGTGTTGCCAGCGTTTGGTTCAGATGTCATTTTACCTCCGTTTAGCGTGTATCGGCGGCGCGCCCCGGCCAGGGTGGCCGCCGTTTTCGTCAGGCGGTCAGGACCGCCTCTCCGAATTCCTCGTACATTTCCCGTTTGATCCGTATGTCGGGCAGCCGCGCTTGCCGCTCGGCCCAGGCCAGATCGTCGGGCTGGACGTATTGCCCGGCCGCCGCCCGTCCCTCGATCTCCAGCACGCGGCGAAACCGCGTTTCGACCGTGTCCAGTGTGACCACTGTGGAATCCGGTGCCTCCATCTCCGCCGCCAGGGCATCGAGACGGGCCTGTTCCGCATCCGTGATCGGCGCGGCCTGCGGACCCTTGCGCGTCGCCGCCTTCCAGACCGGCTTGACCACCTTGGCTTCGGGGGTGGTCGCCGGCGCGTCGCCCTGGGGCCTGATCGCCGCCGCCTCCGTGGCGTCCATCCGCACCATGGCCTCCGCCTGGGCCTTGACCGCCCGCTTGAAGTCCTTCCGGGCGCGGGTGTGGGTCTTGGCTGCGTCCTGGTCGAAGAAACCGGCGTCGGCCACGCAATCGGCGGTGGCCACGAAGGACCCGTCCAGCCGATAGACATGCACCGGCTGTTTCAGAAATTCCGGGTCGAACCGCAGCACCAGCTTGGTGCCGATCAGCGCGTTCAAAGCTTGGTGCCAGTACCGGTTCCCCAGGAAATCGATGTGACCATCCGGCTGCCGGGCGGTCACCGCCTCGGATTCCAGCAGCCACAGGCGCCGCAATTCCTCGGCCACCGCCTTGCGGATCGGCGCGGTCTCGTAGGATTCGGCAAAGGCGTCGTCGAAGGATTTCACGCCGCCGCAAACCCGGTTCGCCCGGCCGGGACGGGCGTTGTGCCGGGCGATTTCCCGCTCCGCCAGGGCGATGAAATCGGCCAGCGGGACGGCCTTAGACCCATAATTCTCGGGCTTGGCGGTGGGCTTGTTGCCGGTATAGGCCCCCGCGCATTCCGGCGACTTCGCGATGGTGTTGCACAGATCGCCGAATGCCCGCTCGATCGGCTTGGCCTGGCCGTGATAGGGCTGCGCCCAATGGACCCGCGCGCCCAGGGCCGGGATCAGACCCATGGGATCGTCATCCTTGACCTTGAACCGGAACCGGTTGGGGACGCCGCCGGTCATCTTCTTGTTGGCGGCCACGCGCGTATTGTCGATCAGCACCCGCTCCGGGATGCCCCACTTCTCGATCATGTCGCCGAAGGCGAGGCGAAAGGACTGGGTGTTTTCCGCCCGGTCGATGCGCCAGGACAGGATTTTGCCGCTATACAGGTCCTGAAAAACGAACATAACCGGCCGCGCCACCATGCCGTCGGGCCATTTCACGAACGCGTCGACGATGTGGCCGTCGCAATTCACCGCCTCCATGGCGTGCAGGCTGGACCGGTCGCGGCGCTGGGCCGGATACAGACGCTCCAGGGCGTCGTCGCCGTCGCGCTTCAGCACCACCACTTGCGCCGGAATGTCCCGCTCGATGCGGCGCAGAAAGGTTTTCAGGCTGGGCAGAACCCAACCCCGCTCGGCGGCGATGTCCTCCAGCCGCGCATAGCAGGTCGCGGCCGGCGGCTTTTCCAGCCGCAGGTAATCGGCGACGAAGTAATCCCAGGCGTCCGGCGGGATCGAAGCCGTCTTCTGGCGCCCCACATAGTGATCGACCAGATTGGGCAGCCAGTCCGCCGCCTCGATCCCGTGAATACGGCTTTCCCATTCGTAGAACGTCCGGGTCGGCACGCCCGCGCGGCGGCAGACCAGCGCCAGCGCCACTTCCTTGGCCGTGCCCGCCACCACCATCGCCCGCACGTCCTGGATCACGCCCAGCCGCATCCTGGCCTTGTCCTTGCGGGATTCGGGCAGCGCGTCGAACCGCGCCCAGGCGTCCTCCGACGCCAGCCGCACCTTGATTTCGGTCTTGGACAGGTCGGCGGCATCGGCCTTGCGCAACTTGCGCAGCAGACTGGCTTGCGCCCGCGGCGGCAGCGATGACGTGTGGTATTCCCAGGCCTGGGATGACCCCGCGCTCCGCTGCCTTTTCCAGCCGTCCGTTCTCGCGCGCTTATTGATCCCCTGTTCCGTTCCGGGGATGTCCGGCAACTTGAATGCCTTCAGTTCCGCCGCCGTAAACCATTCGCGCGTCATCTCGGCCCCTTCCATTCACGGTCGGCAAGGGCCGCTTCGCGCTCAAGCTCGGAAATCTTGTCCTTGATGATGGCTGCCTTGATCGCCCCCATATATTTGGCGGGGATGACCCGATAATCCGATCCGTCCGTCAGCACCTGGATCAACCGCGCGTCCTCGGTGACGCGGAACAACGCAATCAGCCTCACGACGCTGATGACGTGATCCTCGCGCGCCTCTGATGCGTAGGCGTCCAGCATGGCGAGTGACACGTCCTCGCCCAAATATTCACCCATGCGGAATGCGATTTCGGCGCGGGCGAGGTCGCAGTCTTTAAGGACCGTTGAAACCGCCTTGGCGATACGGCCCCGTAGGGATGCGGATCGCACCTGGATGTCCTCGAAGGACGGGGCCACTTCCGGCGGCTGCCAGTCCAGCAAAGGCGTTCCGGTGTTTCTCGGCGCCCTCCCCATGATCACGCGGCCACCGGGCGCGCAGGCGCCCCATCCATCAAGTTCTGGGTGTTGATCACTTCATCCAGGAAACGCCGCCGCACCGGCCCGGAGGCGCGCAGCCATGCCTTCACCAGTTTTTCAAAGGCCGCGTCGTCCTCGGACTTCGCCGTCTCGACCACGCCCCGGACCATCTTCAGCGCGGCCTCGACCGTCTTCGCCTGGGCCGGCGTGGCCAGCAGCAGATCGAGCGCCTTGTGCTGCTCGCTTTCGCTGGCCCGCGTCAGCGCCAGCAGCTCGCCTTGCTTGGCCGCCAGCCATGTCCCGGCGATCCGCGCCCGCGCTCCCGGCTTCAAGCCCACCGCGATCTTCACCGCCCGCTGGATCGACCGTTCCGTCAGCCCGCACCGCTCCGCCGTGTCGGCTGCAAACGACATGATGTCGTTTGCACGTCCGTGCTTGGCCTCGGCGCCGGCCGTTCCGGCCGCCGTTTCCGGGTGCAGCCGCAGGTACAGCTCCTTGCGTTCCGCCAGGAAAACCGCCCGATCCAGCGGGTTCAGCTCATGGCGGATCAAATTTTCGTCGATCTCCGCCAGCCGCGCTTCGTCGTCGGTCATCTCAAAAACGAAGGCGTCGATCTCCGCCCAGCCCAGGGACTGGACCGCCCGCAGACGGTGACCGCCCGCGATCAGCATGTACTGATCCGCCGTCCGGGTCTTGCGGACTTCGATCGGCGACCGCAGACGCCCGACCTCGGCGATATTCGCCGCCAGCAGGGCGGCATGATCCGCGCTGACCTGCCGCAGGCGCGTCCCGAAATAGATCTGGGCGACCGGAATGGTGTGAAGGCCAACGGACTTCATAGAATGTTCTCCGCGAAATGTTCACGGCCGGCCGCCATCCAGGGGGCGATGACGACCGGCCGCGCTTCCCCTATGGTTGTGGGTGACGAGACCAAACCATTGGGGAAAGAGGAAATGTCAGAAACGGAACAGCAGATTGACGAAATTGCCGGATATAGCGTTGGCAACACCTTGCTTCTTGTCGCCGTCACGTCCGCGTTGCTGGATGCGGGCGTCCTGTCCGAAGACGGTCTTGCGCGGGCCGTCCGTGCCTTCGCCGATATAGCCAGGGAGGATATGGACGTCATGGCGTTGGTCCCCTTCAAACAATTCGCAGAATTGCTGCAAGGAAGTGCCGGACCGAACGGACATGTCGCCGCCGCCGAATTTTCCGCTCTTTCTGGATTTCTCGAATCGCTTCGAGGACGGCCATCGACCGGCGAAGACGAATAGCCACGACGTCCAACTTGGCGATATGCCTGTTCATGCCGTCGCTCCTCTATTGACGCGGGAGGGCTGCCTCTGTTCGTCAGAAGAAGGGGCATGTGCTTGAACTGCTGCGAAGTCGGGTGAACTGACACGGAAAACCGAACATCCCAGGACGAGGCTTCCCGCCTCGTTCAGCACCGCCACAGCCTGGGCCACGGCCACGCCGTCCAGGCACTCCGCGACCCTGATCGCCAGGGATGTGATTTGCGCGCCGGTCAGCGGGTGTATGGGAACGGTATTCGTCATGGTCAGGCCGCCTCATCCGTTTTGACCGTCGGGGACAGTCGTTTCGTGGTACGTTGCTGGGGTCGCGTCTGGTGGATGCGATCGCCATTCGCGGTGAATCGTTCGGGGAACAGTTGCCGCGCCGTCAGGCCCAAAGCCTCGGCGATCACGTGTTCCAGATGCCGGTTGGGCGCCAGCAGGGCCGCCGACATCGCCTGGGGCGACACGCCCGCTTTGATGCCCAGCTGCCGCAGGGACGTCCCCCGCAGGCGCAATTGCCCACAGACCCACACCCGTCTTTCGACGGGATTTTTTGGAACGTCTAAGGTTGAAGGTGCGTTTGACATGACAAGGAAGATAACAGCGTATTCGCTGTGTCGCAAAGCGAAAAAACAGTTTCAGCGACCGGGTAACACCGTTAACGCTGTCATCCTAATTTTACGCAATAATTTCAATCACCTATGGTCCGCTGAAACTGTTTCGGCGGAAAACCCGCGGAGTTTCAGCGACGATGCCTTCCGCTGAAACCATCGGAGGCCGAATTCGGCAGGTTAGGGGCAGCCGATCGCAAGCCGATTTCGCCAGCGAATTGGCTGTTCACAAGGAGACATTGGGGAAGTACGAACGCGATCAAATGATACCGGGCGCAGACTTCGTTGGCCGCGTCTGCCAACAGTTCGGCGTAAGCGCCGACTGGCTTTTAACCGGGGTTGAACCGCCCCGATCTGCCGCGCCATCGGCTGATTCCGACCGCCTCGACGAGGAACTGAACGCCCGCGTCGTGGATGGAATTGCAAGGCTTTACAAGGAGATGGGGGTCGGCCTGTCGCCCATGGACCTGGGCCGTCTGGCCGCTCGCGTCTATTCCGACCTGGTCGCCGACTTCACGCCTGACGAACGCCTCGCCGGCCTGAAGGGCATCCTCGCCCAGATGCGCCGCCAGCTGCGCGAGCCGCCGGCGGAAGGCAAACAATCGGCCTGAGACTGGTCGGCAAATCCCCGCCGGAAGATAGTGGCTGGAGCGCCCATTCGGTATACGGTCCGATAGGGATACCGGACTGCAAGATCATCTGTCCCGCGCCGGATTTTTGGGCGGACTTGCAAAACCAAGATTGCATTTCATCCGGGCGCGATTTTTTTCAGACCCCGCAGAAATCAACGCATCCCGCCCCGTCCCGCACCATCCCGGTTAATCCCGCCTCCCTGCGGTTCCATGTGTCCGGTAACAGCGGTTTTCGAGAACCGCAGCGGAGCGTACTTTATGTACGTGAACAGCGGAAGCGCAGAAAACCGCCATTTGCAGGCCGCCCTGGCGATTTTCGGGTCGGGCTCTTACGGGTGGGGCCGGGATCGGG
>JAJZVW010000056.1 GCA_021847015.1 Pseudomonadota bacterium
CATGGCTGTCCCCTGATGATGCTTGGGGCCGGGCAACCGGACCCCGTTGTTGAACACACCATCACTCTGGGGGACAGCCACCTGCCTTGGCTACCGCCTTGGGCAAGGCCCATTACGGCATCTCGCCTGCAGCTCGGGATGACAGCGAAAAATGCATAATGAGAACCGCTGACCGACGTCCGAGAGGAAGGCGATGACTGGTCCGCGGCAGGTCTGGGGGCTGGTGGCGGTGACGGTCGTTCTCACCGCCTGCACCGGGTGGGGGCCGGGGCCCGACATCGCCGGGGGTACCCCCAATGGCGTCACCGTGCGCTACGATGCCGGTGAGGTGGGCCTGAAGGCCGTCGAGGAGGTGGCCGTCTCCTACTGCCGCGGATTCGACAAGCTGGCGTGGCTGCGTAGCCGCTTCGCCGCCGGCCCGGCCATGACCTACGCCGACTACGATTGTGTTCCGCCGTTCGCTGCCGGGATATAGCCCTCAGACGTCGGGAACCTCGGCGGCCCGCCCGCTCTCCCGCAGGATCGCCGCCAGCCAGGGGTGATGCCGGGCCACGTGGAGGTGGTGCCGACGCATGGCGGCGACGAGCGCTCCGTCCCGGTCCAGCAAGGTGTCGGCCAGCGCGATCATCCGGCTGTTGGGCCAGCTTTGCGGGCGGATTGTCCGCAGATGGGTGAATGCCTCATCTTCGCGCCCCGGACTGTGCTGCGTCAGCAGGATGGCGGCAGCGGCCGTCGAGCGGGAAATGCCGAGATGGCAGTGGATCAGCAGGTGCTCCACGGCGTCGATCCGGCTGCGGTCTCCGAACGCCAGGATGGCGGCGATGTCGTCGATGCCGGGCGCGACGACATCCTTGCCGTCATGGACGATGTCGTGAAAACGCCAAACCGTGCGCCGGTGGGGGCCGTATTCGCGGAAATCGTCGGGGTCCGGGAAGCCGGGGTCGACGATGGTGAGCACATGACTGACCCCTTCGGCCGCATGCTCGCACAATTCGGCCAGACCGCAGACAGTGATGCGATAGGGAACCAGGGGTTTGGCCACGGCGACCACCACCGATTGCCGAAGGGAGATGAAGCCCTACGTGGCGGGGCCGGGCCTGATGTCAAGGCGGGCCGCCCCAAGGCTGCGGCTCCCATCACGCGCCCTCGCTCGCGGTGTCATCCCGACTAGGCGTGAGCGGGCAGAGGAATCCTTCACGCGAAAATGCCTGGAAGATCCCTCGGCTGCGCTCGGGATGACGACGAAAAAACGGCTGGTCCCAAGGACGCCTGCGCTTCGCCGGCCTCAGCCCTTGATCTTTTTGGCCAGCAGTTCGTTCAGCATCGCCGGGTTGGCCTTGCCCTGGGTGGCCTTCATCACCTGGCCGACGAACCAGCCCATCAGCTTGTCCTTGCCGGCCTTGATCTCGGCGACCTTGTCCGGGTTGGCCGCCATGACCGCGTCGATGGCGGCTTCGATGGCGCCGGTGTCGGTCACCTGCTTCAGGCCCTTTTCCTCGATGAGGGTGGCGGGGTCCTTACCCGTCTCCAGCATCAGGGCGAACACGTCCTTGGCGAGGCGGCCGGACAGGGTGCCGTCCTTGATCAGGTCCACCAGCATGCCGAGATTGGCGGCAGTGACCGGCGGGTCCTCGATGGTGCGCCCGGTGGCGTTCAGCGCCCCGAAGAAATCGCCCATCACCCAGTTGGCGGCCAGCTTGGAATCGCGGCCCTTGGCCACCGATTCGAAGAAGTCGGCGCTGGCTCTTTCCGCCACCAGCACGCCCGCGTCGTAGGCGGACAGGCCGTAGTCGCGGATGAAGCGCTCCTTCTTGGCGTCGGGCAGTTCGGGCAGGCCGGCCTTGATCGTCTCCACCATGGCCGGGTCGAGGACCAGCGGCAGCAGGTCGGGATCGGGGAAATAGCGGTAATCGTGGGCGTGTTCCTTGGACCGCATGGAGCGGGTCACACCCTTGCCCGAATCGAACAGGCGGGTTTCCTGGTCGATGGTGCCGCCCTGCTCGTAGACCTCGATGTGGCGCCGCGCCTCGTACTCGATGGCCTGCTGCACGAAGCGGATCGAGTTGACGTTCTTGATCTCGCAGCGGGTGCGCAGTTCGGTCGAGCCTTTGGGACGCACCGACACGTTGGCGTCGCAGCGCAAGGACCCTTCCTGCATGTTGCCGTCGCATGTGCCCAGATAGCGCAGGATCGAGCGCAGCTTGGCGATGTACAGCCCCGCCTCCTCCGGCGAGCGCAAATCCGGCTTGGAGACGATCTCCATCAGCGCCACGCCCGAGCGGTTGAGGTCGATATAGGACTTGCTGGGATGCTGGTCGTGCAGGGACTTGCCCGCGTCCTGCTCCAGGTGAAGGCGCTCGATGCCGATGTGTTTGCTGGTGCCGTCGGGCATGTCGATGATGAGCGTGCCGTTGCCGACGATGGGCAGCTCGTACTGGCTGATCTGATAGCCCTGGGGCAGGTCCGCGTAGAAGTAGTTCTTGCGGGCGAACACGCTGGTCATGTTGATCTGGGCCGCCAGCCCCAGTCCGGTGCGCACCGCCTGCTCGACGCAATAGCGGTTGATGACCGGCAGCATGCCCGGCATGCCGGCGTCCACGAAGGACACCTGGGTATTGGGGTCGGCGCCGAACTCGGTGGCGGCGCCCGAGAACAGCTTCGCCGACGAGGTCACCTGCGCGTGGACTTCGAGGCCGATCACGACCTCCCAATCGCCGGTTTCGCCCTGGAGAGTGTACGCCATGGTCAAATCCCTTCCGGCCGGGCGGTGAATCCCGCTGCGTCTTCCATCACACCGGCGACGCGGAACACCGTCTCCTCGTCGAACGGCCGGCCGATCAATTGCAGGCCGAGTGGCAGGCCATCGGACGACAGGCCGGCCGGCAGGCTGAGGCCCGGCAGGCCGGCAAGGCTGGTGGGGATGGTGAAGACGTCGTTGAGCCACATGGTGACGGGATCGTCGCTCTTCTCGCCGATGGCGAAGGCCGGGGTCGGCGCGGTGGGGGTGAGGATGACGTCCACCGTCTCGAACGCCCTGTTGAAGTCGTCGGCGATCAGCCGGCGCACCTTCTGGGCCTTGGCGTAATAGGCGTCGTAATAGCCGGCCGACAGCACGTAGGTGCCGATCAGGATGCGCCGGCGCACTTCCGTGCCGAAACCGGCGGCGCGGGTCTTCTTGTACATCTCGTCCAGCGTCTTGCCCTCGACGCGCAGGCCGAAGCGCACGCCGTCGTAGCGGGCCAGATTGGACGAACATTCCGCCGGGGCCACGATGTAGTAGGTCGGCAGGGCGTATTTGGTATAGGGCAGGCTGATCTCCACCGGCTGGGCGCCGGCCGCCTTCAGCCATTCCACTCCCTTGTCCCAGATGGCGGCCACTTCCTCGGCCAGGCCGGCGGGACGGTATTCCTTGGGGATGCCCACCTTGAGGCCGCGGATGTCGCCGGAGAGCGCCTTGGCGAAGTCTTGGACCGGCATGGGCGCCGAGGTCGAATCCTTGGGGTCGTGACCGGCCATGGCCCCCAGCATGAGGGCGCAATCCTTCACCGTGCGGGCCATCGGTCCCGCCTGATCCAGCGAACTGGCGAAGGCGATGATGCCCCACCGCGAGCAGCGCCCGTAGGTCGGCTTGATGCCGACGATGCCGCAGAAGCTGGCCGGCTGGCGGATCGAGCCGCCGGTGTCGGTGCCGGTGGCGCCCATCACCATCCGCGCCGCCACGGCCGCCGCCGATCCGCCCGAGCTGCCGCCCGGCACCAGCTTGGTGGCGGGATCGGAACGGCGCTTCCACGGGTTCTCGACCGGGCCGTAATAGCTGGTGATGTTGGCCGAACCCATGGCGAACTCGTCCAGGTTCAGCTTGCCCAGGCCGATCGCGCCGGCCTTCTTCAGATTGGCGGTGACGGTGGATTCGTAAGGGGGGCGGAAGCCGTCGAGGATATGGCTGGCCGCGGTGGTCGGCACGCCCTCGGTGCAGAACAGGTCCTTGATGCCGAGCGGGATGCCCTCAAGGCTGCCGGCTTCGCCCTTGGCGCGGCGCGCGTCGGAGGCCTTGGCCTCGTCCAGCGCCCGGTCGGGCGTCTCGGTGATGAAGGCGTTGAGGCCACGCAAGGATTCCATCCGCGCGACATGGGCCCGGGTCAGCTCGACGGCGGTGAATTCGCCCTTGGCCAGCCGGTCGCAGGCTTCGGCGATGGTGAGGTTGGCAAGCTCTGTCATTCCACCACCTTGGGAACGGTGAAAAAGCCGCCCTGGGCCGGGGCCTGGGGAGAATCGCGCAGGACCACGGCACCGGGCGCGTTGGCGAGAATCCCGTCGGGATAGCCTCCATCGGTCACCCTGTCCTCGCGCATGGGCAGGGCCATGGCCGCCACCGAGGTCATCGGCGGCACCCCGTCGGTGTTCACTTCGGCCAGTTGTTCGACGAAGGTGAGGATGTTGGAGAGCTCGCCGGCGAGGTGGTCGAGTTCCTCCTCCGGCACCTCGATGCGCGCCAGCTCGGCGATGGAGCGGACGGCGGACTTGTCCAGCGACATGGGCCCTGAACCTCCGGTGGGTCGGGAAGACTTTGAAGCGGCGCGAAGGGTAACAGCCGCTTCCGCGGGGTGCAACCCGCTGTTCCGGTCTTGCCTTTTGTCCCCGTCTGGCCGAGCCTGATCCCGCCATGCCCGTCTGCCCGCTTGCCGAATTCGTCCGGTTTCTGCCCCGCCATGCGCGGCTGATGGGGCTCGACCTGGGGACCAAGACGGTCGGTCTGGCGCTGTCGGACGTCTCACGGACCATCGCCACGCCGTACGGCACCATCCGGCGCACGAAATTCACCCAGGACGCGGCGGCGCTGCTCGCGATCCTGGACAAGGAGGGCGTTGGCGGCTTGGTGGTCGGTCTGCCGGTGGAAATGGATGGGGCCGAGGGGCCGCGCTGCCAGTCCACCCGGTCCTTCGCCCACAACCTCCTGAAATTGCGCGATCTGCCGGTCGCCTTCTGGGATGAGCGGCTGTCCACCGCCGCCGTCACCCGTACCCTGCTGGAGGCCGACGCGTCGCGGCGGCGGCGGGCCGAGGTCGTGGACAAGATGGCCGCCGCCTACATCCTCCAGGGCGCGCTTGACGCCATGAACCGTTGAGACGGCGAGCGGGAGCGGCGGTTCTCATTACGGGTCCGGCACGCCACAATTCCCCCTCTCCCGCGTGCGGGAAAGGGGATTTCGCCGTCACCGGCGCCATGCTGAGAACCGCTGGAGCGGGAGCGGCGCACTTGACGCCCGCTGCGGCCATGCGGATGATCGGCCGCCGTCTTTGGTTGGTTGGCGCCGCCTACGGGCGGCCGGTGAAACGCGGGGCGACGGGCCGCCGGGGGTTGGGATGAATGGCCGGCGGGTTGGATGAGGCGCGGGCGCTTCTGCGCAGGGTCTTCGGGTTCGAATGCTTTCGCCCAGGGCAAGAGGACATCATCCAGGCGGCGCTGGCCGGCGAGGATGTGCTCGCCATCATGCCCACCGGCAGCGGCAAGTCGCTGTGCTACCAGTTGCCGGCGCTGGTGCGGGGCGGCCTTACCGTCGTGGTCTCGCCGCTGATCGCCCTGATGCGCGACCAGGTGTCGCAATTGTCCGCCCTGGGAATCGAGGCGGCGAGCCTCAACTCCGGCAACAGTCCCGAGCAGAACCGCCGGGTTTTCGACGGCCTCCGGTCGGGGCGCATCAGTCTGCTCTACGTCGCCCCCGAACGGCTGGCGCGCACGGACACCATCGACCTGCTGCGATCGGCGCAGACCCGCGCGCTGGCCATCGACGAAGCCCATTGCGTGTCCCAGTGGGGGCACGATTTCCGCCCCGAATACCTGGGGCTGGGCGACATCGGCGCGGCGCTCGGGCCGGTGCAGACGCTCGCCTTCACCGCTACCGCCGATGCCGCCACCCGGGCCGACATCGCCCGGCGGCTGTTCCGGCGCGATCCCAGAATCTTCGTCGGCGGCTTCGATCGTCCCAACCTCCGTCTTGCCATGCGCGCCAAGGGGGCAAGCCGGGGGGAGTTGCTGCGTTTCATCAGCCGGCACCGGGGCGAGAGCGGCGTGGTCTATTGCGGTTCGCGGGCCGGGACGGAAACGCTGGCGCGGGCGCTGTGCGATGCCGGCGTTCGCGCGCTGCCCTACCATGCCGGTTTGGACAAGGCGGTGCGCGACTACAACCAGGACACGTTCCTTGAGGAGGACGGGGTGGTGATGGTGGCCACCGTGGCCTTCGGCATGGGCATCGACAAGCCGGACGTGCGTTTCGTGGCGCACGCGGACATGCCCAGGAACATCGAATCCTATTATCAGGAGATCGGCCGCGCCGGGCGCGATGGGATGCCGGCCGATACCTTGACCCTCTACGGATTCGAGGACATTCGCCTGCGCCGGATGCAGATCGAGGACAGCCAGGCGTCCGAGGACCAGAAGCGGGTCGAACACCAGCGGCTCAACGCCCTTTTGGCCCTGTGCGAGGCGCCGCGCTGCCGGCGCCAGACCTTGCTGGCCTATTTCGGCGAGCACGACTCGCAGCCGTGCGGCAATTGCGACCTTTGCCTGGATGGCGTCGCCGTCTACGACGGCACCATCGACGCCCAGAAGGTGATGTCCGCCATCCTCCGCACCGGGCAGCGCTTCGCCACGGAACACCTGATCAACATCCTCGTGGGCACCGACAGCGATCAAGTCCGCCAATACGGCCACGAGAGGCTGCCCACCTTCGGTGTCGGGGCCGAGCGCAGCCGCGAACAGTGGCGTTCGATCTTCCGCCAGCTGTATGCGGCGGGGCTGATCGTGCAGGACATCACCGAATTCGGCCGCTGGTCGCTGACCGCCACCGGCACCGAGGTGCTGCGCGGCCGTGCGCGGATCGAATTGCGGGCCGATGCCCTGGCGCCGAAAAAGGGGCGTCGGCGCTCGGTCGTGGGGGATGCTGGGGCGGCCGGCCAGGCCGATCCGGAACTGCTGGCGGTGCTCAAGGCGCTGCGCACCCGCCTGGCGGTGGCCGAAGGGGTTCCGGCCTACGTGGTGTTTCCCGATCGCACCCTGATCGAGATGGCATTACGCCGGCCGGCCAATCTCGCGGAAATGGGAACCGTCCACGGTGTCGGCCAGGCGAAACTGGCGCGTTTCGGCCAGGTGTTTCTCGACGCCATCGGCCTGGCGTCCAAGGGCGCCTAGTATGGCGGTTTCGAAATTCACCCGACGTGGTGAATTTCGAAACCACCATACAATTCACTAAATTAGTGGCCTGCTTATCCCGGAAATTCATCCCATGAGTTTCTGGGGCAGGACACTAGCGGCGGCGCACCGGCGGACGCCCGGCAGTGGCCGGCATGGGCCGGTCTTCCTTGTGGCGGAAATTGATGCGGCCCTTGGTGAGGTCGTAGGGGGTCATTTCGACGGTGACGCGGTCGCCGGCGAGGATACGGATGCGGTTCTTCTTCATCCGGCCAGACGTGTAGGCCAGCACCTCATGCCCGCCTTCGAGGCTCACGCGGAAGCGCGAATCGGGCAGCACCTCGCTGACCACGCCTTCCAGTTCGATCATTTCTTCCTTTGCCATTTGCACCTGCCAGAAAAAAACCGTGCGCCGCCCTGGAAGGGCGGCGCGGAGGTCAAGATCGCGCGTGGGTTGGCGCCTCGCGAACCGGGGCGCAGGCGGTTGCGCCGCCCCTCAGACCGCGCGGAGATTCACGGCGGCCATCTTGCCGGTACGGCCGCGCTCGAGATCGTAGGACAGCTTCTGGCCTTCCATCAGCCCCTTCATCCCGGCGCGTTCGACCGCCGTGATATGGACGAACACGTCCGCCGAGCCGTCCTCCGGCTGAATGAAGCCATAGCCCTTGGTGCTGTTGAACCATTTCACCGTGCCAGTGGACATAACGAAACTCCTTCACCTGGCGTTGCCCGCTGCGATATGCCCCGGGCATCAAATTGACAATGGGACAACACCTTAGACTGGCACCCGTAGGGACAGCGCCGACGTACCCACTCGAATTCGACGCCGAATAGATGGGCCGCCGGAGGCATTTTGGCAAGCGGAGTTCGTTGGACTCGCCCCCTGGGGCGGGATATTAGTGCAACTTTCCGCCGCTTTGCCCCCTGTCGGCTGTCCTTGGCGCCCTTGCCATTCCTTCGGCGTCTCTGCCTTTCGCATGACCACCCTTGTACGGGGAGGGGCGCGCCCACATGTCTATCGCTCACGCCGTGGCGCGGCGTTCGAGGATTTCCGGAGTGTTGCTCCACGGGCGCCGGATGGCCCCGGCGGGAGTGGTCGTTTTTTTTTTGCCCCAAGGGGCGGAGGCCGCCATGCGCACCCATCCCCCCGTCCATCGTGCGTTGGACGTCGTCATCTCCTTCGTCGTCTACGGTGTCATCGGTCGCCGTCCGAGCGGCGTCTACGTGGACCGCTCGATGAACGTTACCACCGAAAGCCGGGATACCCAACCGCTGTGGGATCTGGTGTTCGAGGAGTTCATGGCCGAACCCGGTCATCAAATACAGGATCGGCCCGGGGGCATCGTTCTCGTGGACGGGGATGGGATGCCGAGGCAAATCCAGCTCACGCCTCCCTGGGCACGGTCGATCGACGGCGCCTTCACCCATGCCGAACGGGTGCTGATCTCCGATCGGGAACTCGCGGAACGCCTCGTGGCGGAAGGGCGGCTGGCGATCGCACCGATCCGGCGTGTCAAGATTTCGGCGCCGCCCGCTACCAAGAGGGTGTTCGCATTCGACCATCCCCTGGTCATCGCCACATCGTCATCGGCGCAGACCATTTGAGCGTTGCTACCCCGTTCCGTACAATGGACCGCGAACGCTGGTCGTTACGGAGCAATGATGACGCTTGGGGACGGGCCGGAGGCCGATAACGCGCTTGGGCTGTCCTTGCGCGGGCAGGGGCGCCTGGACGAAGCGGCGGCCGCTTTCGGACGCGCCATCGCCGCGCGGCCCGACGACCCGGCGGCGATCACCAATCTGGGGACCGTGTTCCAGCTTCGGGGCCGCCTCGCCGAGGCGGCCGAATGCTACCATCGGGCGCTCGCCCACAATTCCGGCCATGCGGATGCCCATAACGCCTTGGGGATGGTGCTCCAGGCCCAAGGGCGGCTGGACGATGCCATCGCCAGCTATCGGCGCGCCGTCGACAGCCGGCCCGATCACGCCTCCGCCCACAGCAATCTTGGCGCGGCGTTGCAGGTCGCCGGCGAGGCCGAGGCCGCGATCGCCTGCTACCGCCGGGCCATCGAGCTGCGGCCGGACCATCCCGAGGCCCATTACAATCTCGGCAACGTCCTTCACGGCCTGGGCCGGATCGAGGACGCGGCCGCCGCCTACCGGCGGGCCATCGGCCTGCGCCCCGCCTATGCCGAGGCCCACAACAATCTCGGCATCGCCCTCCGGGACATGGGCGCGCCGGATCTGGCCGCCGAATCCTATCGGCGGGTATTGGCGCTCCGTCCGGACCATGCCGAGGCCCATTACAACCTCGCCATGGCGCTGCTGGAAATGGGGGACCTGGCCGCCGGGCACGAGGAATACGAATGGCGCTTCGCCGCCGGGGCCGTGCCGGCTCGCCACGGAACCCTTCCCTTGTGGCGAGGCGAGCCTTTGCGCGGGCGCACGCTGCTGGTATGGGGCGAGCAGGGCTATGGCGACGTCATCCAGTTCGCCCGCTATGTCCCGCTCCTGGCCCGCGCCGGCGCCCAGGTGATCTTCGAGGTGCACGAGCCGCTGCGGGGGCTGATGGCCGGCGTCCCGGGCGTGGATGTCGTTCTCGCCAGGGGCGACGCTCTCCCGCCCTGCGATGCGCAAATCCCGCTGATGAGCTTGCCGCGGCTTTTCCGGACGACGCTGGATACCATGCCCAGGGAGGTTCCCTATCTTCATGCGCCGGCCGCCGCGATCGAGCGGTGGCGGAAAAGGCTGGCCGGGACGGATGGGCTGAAGATCGGGCTGGCCTGGGCCGGGAATCCCGCGCAAAGGAACGACCGCAACCGCTCGATGCCGTTGTCGGCGTGCCTCCCGTTGCTGTCGGCGGGGGGAGCGGGCGCGGCGTGGTTTTCCCTTCAGGTCGGCGAGCCGGCTGCGCAGTTGACGGAAATTGCGGCGGGAAACGTGGTCGACCTGTCGCCCGCGCTCACGGATTTCGGCGAAACCGCCGCCGCCATGGCGGCACTCGATCTGGTGGTCACGGTGGATACGGCGGTGGCGCACCTCGCCGGCGCTCTTGGGCGGCCGGCCTGGGTGCTGTTGACCTTCAGCCCGGATTGGCGATGGCTGCGTCGCCGCGAGGACAATCCCTGGTATCCGAGCGCGCGGCTGTTCCGGCAGCCCCGCCCCGGCGATTGGCAGGCGGTGGCCGGCCGCGCGGCCGGCGAACTGGAGCGGCTGCTCGCCGGGGATTGTTCGGTCCTGGCTCCCTGATCCCTGCCCCGAGGGAATTTCCCCCCCAGTTTTCGGGTTACGGAAAAATGGGGTTGACTGGGGGTGCCGGGCATGGGTATAAGCCGGCCTCCCCGCGATGACGGGGCGGCGATCCGGCGGTGTCCGGGTGGCTGTTGGGACTTTCGGGTTCCGGTTCTTTGACAAGTG
>JAJZVW010000023.1 GCA_021847015.1 Pseudomonadota bacterium
CATCCCGACCGAGCGCGAGCGAGCGGAGGGATCTTTCGCGCGAAAATGCCCGAAAGATCCCTCGGCTACGCTCGGGATGACAATGAAAAAAACCATAATGAGAACCGCTGCCTCTCGACATTACGGGGACGGGCCCCTAGCAATCCGACCCAGACGCTTGGTTCCCAATCGTCTGGATAAGTCGGCTCACCAACGCATTGGATTTGTTTCCACTAGGGCAAGGTCTGGCGATGCCTGGCCAGCGCGGCGAGGAAGGTCTCGCGCGGGACCCGCACCAGCGGCCAGTCTTCAAGATAATGGTGTTCGATGACGATCTCCTCCGGGCCGAAGGTCACGTAAAAGGCATCACCGCTGGCGCCCGGAACGGCCTCGCCCCGCCCCGCGGCCAGGGTCCGTTCCAGGAGCAGGTCCGCATAGGGACGAGCCCTCACCTCGTCGGCGAGGAACTCGTTCAGGCCGGGAGAAGGGCGCTGGGGGGGACGGGACATGGCCAGCCTCGCCTGCCTTATCGGGGTCGATGAGAGCCGACCCTTCCATATGGACCGCCGCACCACCGATCGCGAGAGACGGGGGTCCTCCGGACCGGGGCTGATCGCCGGGGGCGGCCCGCCGCGTGCGTGCGCCGGCCGCGCTGATCCCGAATGCCATGATCCGTGGAAGCGGACCATGGCACTCGTCGTGATGGCGGACAGGTGTCTCCCAAGGCCTCACGCCACGGGGCGGGTGGTCAGTAGTTGGGGTACGCGGTTACGATGTCGCCATCGTCGTCTAAGAATCCCTTGATTTCGAAGGGTTTTGGCGGCTTGCCCGCCTTGCAGTAATCGCCCGACGGTCCGGTGAATTCCCGACCTCGGACTTGGCCGTTTTCCCTGGCGTTGCGGATCGCCGCCAGAACATTGTCCTTGGTGCAGGTGTCGGGAAACATGGTCGAAATCGCCTTCTTCCCTGTGGCCCCGTCCTGGGTGATGTAAAAGTCGTACAAGTTGTAGATTCCGGCCGGTCCCTTCGGCACCGGGTCGCCGATTCCGGAGACGGGTTCCGGGTCGATCCCGCCGGGGCGGCTGTGGAACCCGGTCGCCCGGCCCTTGCCGTTGATCTCGCCGCAGAAGATGTGTTGGTTGTTGACGACCGGCGGACCGTCCGAATTGTCTTGGGGACAGGAGACCTGGGCCAAAGCCGGCTGACCGAGCGCCAGCCCGGAAAGCAGAACCGCGGCCAGGAGCGTCCGCAAGGAAGCCCCGGTGGGGCGGAAAAAGGGGAAAGAAAGGATGGTGCTCATCTGTTTTACTCCCTGAAAGATTAGGTACCCGACAGTAGTTCTTTGCATTGGCCTCGGGCTCATGGAGCGGAAGGGACAGCCGGGCAGGGGCCGGGGCGCCGACGGGGACGGCCCTGCAAAACCGGAATGGGAGAGAGCCTGCCTGCCGAGCGCCCGAGGCCGGCGCTGGGATTAGCGGCTGGACTTCAGGCGCAGGATATTGTCGATGTCCAGGACGACGGTCTGGGTGGGCGTCATGCGATCGAAATCCACGGCCAGGGCGCCCGAGATGGACCCCGTCTCGAAGGCCTCGCCGCTGGAAAACCCGCCGAAGACCACCCAGTAGCTGTTCCGGTGAGGAATGAAGCTGGTCGAGACATTGGGGTTGGCTTCGGCGGCATAGGCCGGCATGCCGGCCATCCCAATCCCGACCGAGACGGGGAAATCGAACACCGTGTTCAGCTGATTGATGGTCATGGTGCCCGGCGGGCCGCCGGCACGCAGGTTCTGAAAGACCGGTGCGCCGAAACTGTCCTGGCCCAGGTCGATCACGTTCTCGCGCAGGGGATCCCCCTCGACGCTTTGCGACGCTTCGAATATGGCGCCCGGGCGCAAGTATCCGGCCTCCCCCCAGATGAAGCTCAGCACCGTGGACCAGGAAAAGGTGACGCGGGTATTGGGTGCTGCCGGCCGAGCCATCCAGGCCAGGGTGATCAACCGTCCCGGGCTGTTGGTCGGCGGCGGCGATTGATACACGGCGAAGGAACCGTGCATTTTGGAGTGGTTCCTGCATACCAGCCGGTAATCCGACATCGGGACCTCCCGCGATCGTGGGTGGAATGGGGCAGATCTGGCCGTCGGGGAGAGGACCGCCGGCTCCCCGCCCGGAACCATGGGCGTTGACGCCGGCGGCCCTGCAACCCGTTAGGACACGGTGATGAGGTTATCGAGGCCCATGACCGCGGTACGCGTCGTGAGCGAGCCGCCGTAAGTCACTTCCACGGCACCGGCCACATCCTCGATGTCCATGACATCGCCGGTCGTGTAGTTGCCGAACAGGACCCAGTAGTTGGGATGCGGGGTGAAGACCGCCGTCATGTTCGGCGCCGCCTGGATGGCGAAGGTTCCCGACCCGGACATGCCGACGCCGACCGATGTCCGGTTGGGCACGACATTGGAGAGCTGCTGGATGGTCAGCGACCCGACGGAGCCGCCGCTGCCCGGGTTGGCAAAGCGGGAAGCCCCGTAGTCGTCCACCGTCAGCTGCACCATATTCTGGCCGTCGGGATCGGCCGGCAGCACCTGGGAGGCCGAGAAATTGATGCCCGGCTTGAGGATGCCGGTTTCCGACCAGACGAAGCTGTAGTCCACGCTCCACTGGAACGTCACCTGGGTGCCGGGGGCGGTCGGTCGGGCGAACCATGCCAGCGAGAAGACGTTGCCCGGCATGGTCGACGGCGGGGGCTTCTGGAAGACGGCGAAGCTGCCCGACAATTGGGAGCTGTTGACGCAGGTCAGAGAGTACTGTGTCATAGTCTTGCCTTTGTAGCTGTGAGGGCAATGCCTCGGGTTTGGGCACGGTCGGCACCGACTTCCGCGAAAAGCGGTGCCGACCCATCTCCCCGCCGACGACCAGGACACGTCCTTGCGAAAGCGGGGGGATTCCGAAGCCCGCGGCGACCGGGTTTTGTGTGTCGCGGGCGAAAGCGGCGACGAGCCGGTCAGGTCGTCTGGGCGATCAAGTTTTCGAGGCCAACGGTGATGCTCGCCGTTGATCGGGAAAAGGACACGGTGGCCTGCCGGCTGGAATCGATGACACCGGGCTGCCCCGTCCGAAAGGCCGTGCCGAACGTCACGGCGACCTTCGGCGACAGGTCGGGGACCAGGGTCAATGTCGTTTTGGCGGGGGGTGCCGGCACCGGAATGGGACCCGGCCCGACCACAAGCCCGATCTGCGTCTCCGCGGGAATATCGCCACTGAACGCGACCGTTACGGCTCCAGCGGAGCCCGTATCCGTTTGGCTGATGGTGAAGCCGTTATTGTCCCAAGAGACGGTTGCCGTTGCCCCCAGCGCAACCGGGGTTCGCGGCGCCTTGTTCGGGTCCTGCCCGGGGCCGAGGGCGATCAGGGCCAGGGCACCGGCCCCACCGGTCCACGTCAGGGTGGTCTGGGCCGATTCCCCGCCGCCGGTCACCGTCGCCGACGATACCAGGGCGATCGCCGTTTGGGGTTGGTCCGGCTTCACGGTCATCAGCGGCGGAAAGACGTTGAAGTATTGGTCGCCGGGCACCGTGGACCCGTTGGTGGCGATCAGGGAAAAGGTCTGCCCCGAAGCCGGCGACGTCGTATCCCCCGGAGCGGAATCCGCCGCCGGCGCCACCGCCGGGGCTTTCGTCTCCTCGGGCGAGGCGGTGGCAGCCTGGGGGGCGGGGGACGAAGCGGGGGGCGCTGAGCTGACAGGGGTATCGTCTGACACTCTCGGCTCCATGACGGGCATCCTTGGCTATGGGCGGCGGGGGAAGGCGGGACGGCTGCCGCAGGTAAATGCCGACGCTGTCCTTTCATCCTCCGGGGCCAATACTATTAGCTGTAGGGGGTGCTGTCGTTGTGAGCCCGTCTCAAAAAGTTGGACAGGCGTCCCAAAGGACGCGGCGAGCGGGAGCCGTCACCCCCCATCAGGGTGACGATCCAGTCGGCGAAGCGAGAGGAGTCGGGCGGCGAGGGCACCAGGGCGGCCAAAACCGCCCCGTCGCCACGCCGTGCCGCCGCCCGGGCGGCGCGCGGCGAGACGCCGAAAGTTTGACGGAACAGGCGACTGAAATGGGCTTCGTCGGTGAATCCCATGTCGTAGGCGATGTCGGCGATCCGCTGGTCGGCATGGAGAGGGCTGCAGAGGGTGAGAAGGCAGCGGCGCAGGCGGCGGCGGCGGATGTAATGGCCGACTCCGCCGGTTTTCTCGAACTGCCGATAAAGCTGGCTGCGCGACAGATGCAGATCCGCCATCAGCTTGGTCGAACCCAAGGTCTCCAGGTGCAGGTTCTTTTCGATATGAAGGCGGAGCTGACGGCCGATATCGGCCCTCGCCGTCCGCGATCCTTCCGGTTGGCAGCGGGGATCGGCCCCCAGGCAGGAGGCCACCACTGCCGGAAGGCCCAACGCCAAGGCCGTCGCCTCATGCATGCCCAACCGGGGAGCCGCGGCGATGAGGCCGACCATAAGCCGCCCCAGGAAGGCGCCAAGAGGAGATTCCCGCAAGAGGACCCAGCCCGGCCGGGGAGACGGACCGGCAACCGAGGGGGGCATGGCCGTGCGCGGCAGGATCAGGCTGATGGCCTCGCCCTGCGCGATCAGGATATCGGCCGATGCCGACAAATCGAGGATGCCGATGTCAAGGGGCCGCAGCCGAGCCGGGAAGGCACCGTTCCGGCCGAAGACGACCGAGCCGCGTAAGCAGAGGGAGAGGACGAAATGATCGACGTCGTCCCACTGGAGCCGGCGCGCGGACCGTCTGTAGCGTCCCGCATCGATTTGACTGTGGCAGAGAAGGAATACCCCGAAATGAAAGGCCGTCAGCGTGGCCGAGAATGGGGAGAGCGATGGTCGCTTTGGCGGCGCGCTCTCGAACAGCACCTCGATCGTCTTCCGCCATGCCTGGAAACGGTCGCGGGGTGCGAGATCGGCGGTTGTGAAACAGAATCGCGGAATGGTTCCGGTCTCTCCCGCGCATCCGCCGGTCCGAATCTCGGCGATTTGCATAACGGCTCCTCCCAGGTTGCGGGAGTGAGCATGAGACCGTACAATTGTATATGCTTCTGAATACTACTACCTAACGTATGCATATGCTTGTCGCGTGCATCGCGACGGTCGAGGCATCCTGGCTTGAGTCTGTACGGCTGGGGCGGGGCGTCGCGTTCCGCCATGGGCCATCGAGGCGTCGACGAGGGCGCGAGGCACGATCCGCATGAGGTACCCTCCTCCGGTCTCGGTGGGCAGACCCCGCCGTCATGCCGACATGGGGGCAAGCGCGGACGACGCGAGGAGATGCGCGCAGCCATGTTTGCACGCCGTCTGATCCTGCTTGCCGTTCTGACGGGGGGCATCCTGGCCGACACCATGGCTCCCGCCCAAGCGCAGGACCTCGCCGGAGCGCGGCAATTCGTCTCCAATCTCTCCACCGGGGCGATCCGGGTGATGACCGGAAAGGGCATCTCCGACACCGAACGCACCCGCCAGTTCCGGCAGCTGTTCATCGGCGCGGTCGATATGCCGGTTGTCGGCAAGCTGGTGCTGGGCCGCTATTGGCGCGTCGCGACCCCCGAGCAGCGGAGCCAGTTCCTGGCCGTGTTCGAGGACATACTGGTCTACACCTGGGCGACCCGCTTCAAGAACACGGCGGGAACCGTCCGCCTGCAGATCCGCGGGACCGCGCCCGGTAGCGGGCAGGGGGTCCAGGTGGATTCGGCGATCGAGCGCCAGAACCGGGAACCCATACCGGTGATCTGGCATTTGCGCCCCACCGGGGGAGGCTGGCGCATCGTCGATCTCGACGTCAGCGGGACGTCGATGATCGTCACCTATCGCGACGAGTATGCCTCCTACATCGTCGGGCATGGCGGCTCGGTGGCGGCGCTCCTCGACGCGCTGCGCCGCAAGGTGGCGCAATTGTCGCAGGCGCCCCCTGCCGACGGAGGAGATGATCCGGCAAGCCTCGGTCAGTGATGGTTGCCGCCCGCTGCGGCCCTGACCTCCGCCGCCGCGTCCGACAGCACCCCGCATCCGTACCGGGATGGGACGCGGCGGATGGCCGATGGCTGACCCGCGAAAAACGCACATTGCAGACCTGCAAAAATTGCGGGGACATATATGAATTATGCCAGCCCGGCCTTGGGCGAGAGCCCTTACCGTTCGTGCAGGCGTGGTTACGGGTCGCGATCTGCGGGAGCAATACGTGGTGACAGGAACCGGCAAGACGAAAGATCCTGTTGAACAGGAAGACCGTGACCGTGTACCGGATATGGCGCGCGGTCGCGGAACTGGAGGGGACAGCCATGACCGTTGATTCCCCGGGACCCGGAACGTCGCCTCGGTCGCCAACGGGCGCTCACATGTCCTCCGCGCGGGAAGGCGGTGGCGCCGACGGCTCCCGCATCGTCAACAGTCTCTGCGGCATGTGCGCCACCCATTGTCCGATCCAGGTCGAGGTGAGGGAGGGGCGGGCGGTCTGGTTGCAGGGCAATCCCAACGACCGGACCATGGGCACCAGCCTGTGCGCCAGGGGCGCGGCCGGGCTGACGCTGGAGGACGACGACGAACGTCCGCGGCAGCCGATGATCCGGGTCGGCGCGCGTGGCGCGGGGCAGTGGCGTCCGGTCGGCTGGGACGAGGCGCTGGATTACGTCGCCGGGAAGCTGGCGGAGGCTATCGGCCGGCACGGCTCCCGGACCGTGGCCCTGTCCGACCGCGGCGGCCACTTTGCCGACCTCACCCGGAGATTCCTGCGGGCGCTGGGCTCGCCCAACTACTTCGATCACGATTCGTCGTGCGCCAGCAACGCCCACCACGCCGCCCGCAGCCTGTTCGGATTGGGCCGCGCCGGCCTTTCCTACGACATCAAAGAGACCCGCCATATCGTCCTTTACGGCCGCAATCTCGTCGAATCGCTGATGGTGAAGGAGGTCAAGGACTTCATCGGTGCGCTGGGAAAGGGCGCGCGCTGCACCTACATCGACCCCCGCGTCAGCCTCACCGCCTGCAAGGCCACCCGCTACTGGCAGATCCGCCCCGCCACCGATTACGCGCTCAACCTCGCCATCATCCACGAGGTGCTGGCGGACGGCCTGTACGACCGCAAATTCGTGGCGCGCTGGGTGAGCGGCATGGATTACCTGGCCGAGGCGGTGCGCGGCTGCACCCCGGAATGGCAGGAGGCCCATACCGGCATTCCCGCCGCCGAACTCCGCGCCTTCGTGCGCGAAATCGCCGAGGACGCTCCCAACGTGATCTTTCACGGCGGCTGGATGACGGCGCGTCACCGCCAGTCCTTTTACGTCAGCCGCACCGCCTACATCCTCAACGTGCTGATGGGAGCCATCGAGGTTCCGGGCGGCGTCGTCCTCGCCAAGGGACCGGCCGATCTCGGCCGCAAGGGCCTCAACCGGCTGACGGCGGGCATGCCCGAGGTGCGGGAGGAACGGGTCGACGGCGCCGGCCGGCGGTTGCCCCACATCGACCCGGCGGCCGGCCTGCTCCACCGGCTGTTCGCGGCCATGGAATGCGGTGCCCCATATCCCATTACCGCCTACGTCGCCTACCGGCACGATCCGCTGACCGGCGCACCCGACCCCGAAGCGGTCAAGCGCGCCCTGGACCGGCTCGACCTGCTCGTCGCCATCGACGTCAACTACTCGGAGACCGCCTGGTACAGCGACGTCATCCTGCCCGAGACCACCTATCTGGAACGCGGAGGCATCATCGCCACCCTGCCGGGACCGAAGCCCGCCTTCGCCATCCGCGATCAGGCCCTCGCACCTCGCTTCGATACGCGGCCGGCCTGGTGGATCTTCCGCGAGGTGCTGCGCCGCCTTGGCCTGGGCGGGCGCTTCGATTTCGACGGCATCGAGGACATCTGGCGCCATCAGCTTGAGGGCACCGGCGTGACCCTCGACGATCTGCGCGCCAAGGGCGTGGTGCCCCTGGCGGAACGCCCGGTTCTGTTCGACCGCGAGGACGGGCTCCGCTTTCCCACGCCGTCGGGAACCATCGAGATGCGGAGCGCCGTGCTGGACAAGGCCGGGCTGCCCAGTCTGGCCCCCTTCGCCGCGCCCGCCGAATTGGACGAGGGAGAATTCCGCCTGCTGTTCGGCCGCACCGCCGTCCACACCCACGGCCAGACCATGAACAATCCGCTCCTCCACGACATGCGCCCGGACAATCCTGTTTGGATGCATCCCGACCGTGCCGCCGCGCTGGGGATCGCCGACGGCGACGCCGTCGAGATAAGCCGCGGCGGCACCGCCGTCGTAACCACAGTAGAGGTCACACCCCTCATCCATCCCGAGGCGGTGTTTCTGTTCCATGGCTATGGCCGCACGGTGCCGGCCCAGACCCGCGCCTGCGGCCGGGGCGTCGCCGACCAGCGGCTTCAGACCGGTATGCTGCACACGTTCGATCCGGCCGGCGGCGGAAGCGCGATGACCGAGACGATCGTGCGGGTGCGCCGCATCGAGGTGCCGGAATGAGCACGTTCGTTCTCGTCCACGAATCCGAGGATTGCATCGGCTGCCAGGCCTGCGAGGTTCATTGCAAGACCAACAAGGGGCTGGGCGCCGGACCGGCGCCCTGCAAGATCGTCGCGGTCGGCCCGGTGGCGGCGGCCCCGGCGCCGCGTGTCCGCTTCGTTTTCCTGCCGTGCTTCCATTGCGCGGACGCCGCCTGCCTCAACGCCTGCCCCACCGGCGCGGTGCGGCGGCGCGACGCCGATGGGATCGTCTTCATCGAGGCCAGCGTCTGCATCGGCTGCAAGAGCTGCATCGTCGCCTGCCCGTGGGGGGCGGCGCAGTGGGACCCGGAAACGCGCAAGGCGGTGAAGTGCGACCTTTGCAAGGACCGCCTGGATGCCGGGCTCCAGCCCGCCTGTGTCACCAAATGCGTGACGGGGTGCCTGAGCCTGTCCAAGGCGGCGGCGCTGCCGGACGACCGGCGCCGGCGCCATGCCGCCGCTTTGGCCGCCGGTATCGGCGGATAGGCGGGAGGCGAGCCATGGCGGAATGCATGGTCGACCGCGCCCGGCGAATCCTGCGTCGGGCCTGGACCTCGGCCGAGGGCGGCCCCAGGGCCCAGCGCGCGGCGCTGGCGCGGGCGACCCGGCTGGTGAGCGAAATCGCCAACGGCCGGGCGCAGGCCGGCCATTGGTCCGCGCTCAAGGCCGTCTGCGCCGAACTCGCCGTTCTCGTCCCCGAGGTCGGTGATGCCCTGGCCGAAGCCCTTGCCGGCGGGGAAGACGAATGGCGCGGCCACATCGAGGCGCGGCACTGCCCGGCCGGAACCTGCTTTTCGCGCCCGGGCGCACCCTGTCAGGCGCGGTGTCCCGCCAATATCGACATTCCCAGCTTCCTCGCCCATATCGGCCACGGGCGGCACGCCGATGCGGTCCGGGTGATCGTCGCCGACAATCCGCTGCCCCATGCCTGCGGACTGGTCTGCCCGGCGCCGTGCGAAAGCGCCTGCCTGCGCGGCACGGCCGGCGAGCCCGTATTTATCCGGCCGATGAAGGCGGTGGCGGCGGAGCATGCCGAGCGGTCGGCGGACCATGTCCTGCCCCGGCCGGCCCGGCCCACGGGAAAGCGGGTGGCGGTGATCGGCTCGGGCCCCGCCGGATTGAGCGCGGCGTGGTATCTGGCGCTGGCCGGCCACGGGGTGGAGGTCTTCGAGGCGAGCCCGCAGGCGGGCGGCATGATGCGCTACGGCATCCCCGCGTACCGGCTGCCGGCGGAGGTTCTGGACCGCGAAATCGCCAATCTGGAAGAGCTGGGTGTCACAATGCGCCTCGGCCGGCGGGTGGAGAACGTGGGAACGATCCGGGATCTGGGCTTCGACGCCGGCTTCCTGGCGCCGGGGCTGCAATTGTCGCGGCGCATCCCCGTCGCGGGCGGCGAGCTTCCCTTCGTCATCGGCGGGGTGGATTTCCTGCGGGCGGTGCGCAGCGGCGACGATCCGAGGGTGGGGCCGCGCGTGGTCGTGGTCGGCGGCGGCAACGTCGCGATCGACGTCGCCCTGACCGCGTTGCGCCAGGGGGCGCGCGAGGTTTCCATGGTCTGCCTGGAGGCACGGGAGGAGATGCCGGCCAGTCCGGGCGAAATCGCCATCGCCCTGGAGGAGGGCGTCGATATCCGCAATTCCTGGGGGCCGGTGTCGGTCAGCCCCGCCCATGAGATCACCTTCCAGCGCTGCACCCGCGTCCTCGGCGACGACCGCCGCTTCGATCCCCGTTTCGACCCCGCCACGACGGTAACCATGGCCACCGACCACGTCCTCTTGGCGGTCGGGCAGGCGGCCGACCTGGGTTTCCTTGCCGGCAGCGGCGTGGCGGTCGAGCGCGGCCTGATCGCCGCCGACCGCACCACCCTGGCGACGGCGGAGCCCGCACTCTTCGCCGGCGGCGATGCGGTGCATGGCGCACGCACCGTGGTCGAGGCGGTGCGTGCCGGCAAGCAGGCGGCGGCGGCCATCGACGCCTATCTGGCCGGCCGCCTGATCGACACCGCCTGGGGCGTGCCCATGGCGCGCGCAAAGGTGCCGCCGCTTGCCACCGCCGCCGTCGATCGCAGCCTCCATCATCGCCCGTCCATGCCGGAGCGGGCGGTGGCTGAACGCCGGGACGATTACGGCCCCATCGAATTGGGGCTGGGGGCCGCCGCCGCCCATGCCGAGGCGGGCCGCTGCCTCCGTTGCGACATTTGCATCGGCTGCGGCCTGTGCGAACTGGTGTGCAGCGAGATCGGCGCCGAGGCGTTGAGGATGGTGGAAACCCCCACCGGGCGCCTGGCCTTCGACGATTTCACCCGTCCGGCGGAGCGCTGCCTGGGCTGCGGTGCCTGCGCCCAAGCCTGCCCGACCGGTGCCATCCGCGTCGAGGACGGCAACGGCGCCCGCGCCACGATCATCACCGGCACGGCGGTCGCCCGCCAGCCGCTGCTGCCCTGCCCAGGCTGCGGGCGCCTGCACCTGCCGCAAAACCTTTGGGACCACTTGTCCCGCCGCTTGGCTCCGGCGGCGCCGAACCAACTGTGCCCCGATTGTACCCGCGCAGCCCACGCCTCGCGGATCGCCGCGCTCGGCGGAGGCCATCCTCGGCCGCGGTAAGCCTGCCGGATTATTCGGTTGCCTTGGACGCGACAGCGGTTGCCGGTCATCGACCGGCAACCGCCCGCCCCATCATGCCGGCTTTTTGGCCAGGCTGCCGACGGGAAGAGTCCCCGCCATCACCGGGTTCACGACATGGACCGCCGCCAGGTAGAACCCGACGATCGCCGTCGCCCCGAACAGCATGCCGCCGATGGTGACGGCGCCCAGGCCCATCGCCAGGAAGGCCAGCAGAAGCAGGCCGAACATCAGCACTAGGCCGATGTTCATGCGGAATGCCGGGACGAGGAAGACGAAGGTGATGAAGCCCATCAGGAAGTACCACACGCTGATGACCTGAGGCGCAGCGTTCAGAGTTGCGACCAGAGCTCCGTTCATGCCGCCGATGGCGAGTGCAAGGAAAAAGGAGCCGTAAACGAAGAATGCCGTCGCGACAAAGGAATTGCCGATCGAAAAGGTCAAGGCGCCGCCGACGAACATGCAGGCCCCGCCGAAACCCAGCGCCAGGGCCAGTGCCAACCCAAGGCCGTCCATCGGAAGCAAGCCCGCGAACATTCCGGCCAGGATGAACAGCGGTACCGCGAAACCGTATAAGCCGATTGCGATAGGATCCTTCATGTCGTTTCCCCTAGTTTTGGACGTATTGGCGTCAGCAGCGCGGCGTGACGCCCGGACCCGGATGTCCGGGAACAGTAATATCATAATTATACACTGAATCGATGTAATGCAACCGGGTTGTTTATATGATGTTATTCTAATAACACCCCATCATTGTTGATGTATAAGCGTGAGCTTATACTAAAGTTGTTGTAGTTTTTGTCTGTGGCTGAAAAACGGGTCTCGCGGATAGTCACGGTGTCTGCCGCAGGGCTGTTCAGTGCTCGGCTCGTGTCGCATCCCTCGTTGTCATTCCGAGCCGAAGGCGAGGAATCTTTCGGGCACCTTCGCGAGAAAGATCCCGACTGCGCTCGGGATGGGGGCATTAGAGAGCAGGCTGTTGAAAAAGTCGGTCTTTTCAACCGTCACCGCCGCGAAAGCGGGGGTCCATGCCTCCGCGAATACAAGATATAGCGGATAAGCCTGCTCTTTCGGCCCAACATTGCCCCCCGCTTTCGCGGGGGTGACGAAAAAGCGGGGGTGAAAAATGCTTTTTCAACAGCCTGTTAGAACTGAACACCCCTGGTGTTCGCCGGAGGAGATGCCCAAGGCATCCGGAGTTCCGCTCCGCCGATTGCGGCAGCCGCCACGGTCGCAAGCGGCGGCGATGACGGGGCCCCCCCCGGCCACCATGTCATCAGCATGCGGGCTTTGAGGTCTGTGATGGCGGTGAGGATGCACGTGGACGGGGACGACGATCGGGGAATCCCGGCGGGGCGTGAGGGGGCCGGCGGCGGGCATGCCCTGTTCACCGACCTCTACGAACTGACGATGCTTCAGGCCTACGTCGAGGAGGGCATGACGGATACCGCCGTCTTCAGCCTTTTCGTGCGCAGGCTTCCGGCCCGGCGCAACGTTCTCCTCGCCTGCGGCCTGGAGGCGGTCCTCGATTATCTGTCGAATCTTCGCTTCGACGACGGGGAGATCGCCTATCTCGCGTCGCTGGGGCGGTTCTCCGAGCGCTTTCTCGCTTGGCTTCGGGACTTCCGTTTCGAAGGCGATGTCCACGCCGTTCCCGAGGGGACGCCGGTGTTCCCCAACGAGCCGATCCTCGAAGTCGTGGCGCCGCTGCCGCAGGCGCAGCTGGTGGAAACCTTCGTGATGAACCAGATCCACCTCCAGACCGTGCTGGCGTCCAAAGCGTTGCGCGTGGTGTCCGCGGCGAAGGGACGCCCGGTGATCGACTTCGGCGCCCGGCGGATGCAGGGCATCGACGCCGCCATGAAAGGCGTGCGCGCCCTTTACATCGGCGGCGTGGCCGCCACGTCCAACGTGGCGGCCGGAAGGCGCTACGGGATACCGGTCTCGGGCACCATGGCGCACAGCTACATCCAGGCGCATGGCGAGGAGGCAACGGCCTTCCGCGCCTTCGCGGACCTTTATCCGGAAACCGTGTTGCTGGTGGACACCTATGACACAATCAAGGGTGTGCGCAACGTCGTCGATCTGGCGCGAACGCTGGGCGACCGCTTCCGTGTGCGGGCGGTGCGCCTGGATTCGGGCGATCTCTCCCTGCTGGCGCGCGAGGCCCGCCGCATTCTGGACGAGGCCGGTCTTCGCCGCGTGGGTATTTTCGCCAGCGGCGGCCTGGATGAAGACTCGATCGACGCCCTCGTGTCTTCCGGTGCGCCGATCGACGCCTTCGGGGTGGGAACCAGCATGGGGGTGTCGGACGACGTCCCCGCCCTCGATATCGCCTACAAGCTCTGCGAATACGCCGGCCGGGGATGCGTGAAGCTCTCGCCGGGAAAACCGGTTTTCCCCGGCCGCAAGCAGATCTTCCGGCAGGACGAAGGCGGCGAGGACGTGCGCGACGTGATCGGCCGCACCGGCGAAGCCCTTCCCGGCCGGCCCCTGCTCCTGCCGGTGATGCGCAACGGCCGCCGTCTGCCCGTTGGCGACGTGGACCTGCGCGCGGCGCGGGATTACGCGCAGCGGCAGGTCGCCCGCCTGCCCGAACGGGTGCGCGGGCTCGCGCAAGCCGATCCGCCTTATCCGGTGGACATCAGTCCGGCGCTGTCCCACTTCCAGGAGGCGGCGGTTCGGGAGGCGGGCGATGGCGAGGGCCGAGGACCTGCTGCGGCACGATGACGCCGTGGTGGTCGTCGACGTCCAGAACGATTTCTGTCCCGGAGGGGCGCTGCCGATCACGGACGGCGACACGGTGGTGCCGGTGCTCAACCGCTGGATCGCGGCCGCCGTCGCCAAGGGCGTTCCGGTGTACGCGTCGCGGGATTGGCATCCGGCCGGCCATGTCAGTTTCCGGGAGCGCGGCGGCCCCTGGCCGCCTCATTGCCTTCAGGATACCGAGGGTGCGAAGTTCCATCCGGGCCTCGCCTTGCCCGAATCCGTCGTCAAGGTGACGAAGGGCGCCCGCTTCGACCGCGACCAGAGCTCCGCCTTCGACGAGACCGGGTTTGCCGTGCGGCTGTGCGAGGACGGCGTCCGCCGTCTGTGGGTCGGCGGCTTGGCCGAGGACGTCTGCGTCCGTGCCACGGTGCTCGATGGTTTGAGGCTCGGATTCGAGGTGGCGTTGATCGCGGACGCCACCCGCCCCGTCACCCCGGAAGGCGGGGCGGAGGCACGGCGGGACATGCTGCGCGCGGGCGCCGCTATCGTGCCGATGGAGTGAGGCCGCCGACGCGCCGTCCCTCGGGATGTCACTCCCTCAGGATCACGTCGGCGGTAAGCATGGCGGCCACCACCGCGTCCCAGGCCGAGGGTGGCGCGTCGGCGTCGGGCAGGGGTTGGCGTTCGACCGTGACGCCGTCGTTTCCGGCAAGCGCGTCCTCCACAAAGGTGGCCTCGCGTTTGGGGCCGGTGGTGAGCAGCAAGACTCGTTTCATCCCGTCACCCTACAGGCTGAGGACGTGGTCGGCGCCGGCAATGGCCGACGCCAGCCCCGCCGCGTCGGGGAATTCCGGGATAACGCCGGCCAGCGACAGATTTCGCTCCAGGCTTTCGTTCGCGGGCAGGGGGGTGATCGCCAGCAGTCGGACGGTGTGGCCCATGATCGTGACGCCGGCGGCGACCCGCATGGCTTCGGCGGGGTTGCTGCGGGCGATGACGACCACGGTGCGGGACATTTCGCCTCCTTACAGGCTGATCGCCCGGCGGGCGTCGCCCAGCATGGCGCTGAGATGGAACTGGCTGCCCGCCTCGATGGGGCAGGGAGCGTCCCCCATGGCGGATTTCCAGGAATGCTCGCAGGCGACAGCCTCGGCCGCGTCCCCCAGCGCCTCGGCGACGCCGGCCCCGGCCAGCGCCCGCACGCCGTCGCCGGTGAGGAAGCAGCCCCAGCGCGCGCCGGCACGGCCAAGGGCCGCCGCCAAGGGCGGCAGGAGTGGACCGGCTTCGCTGGTTGAGACCATGACGAGAACGTCCAGCATGGCACAACCCTAGCAAAGCCGGGCGCTCGGGAAAAGACCCGTTGGGTAGCGGTTCCCATTATGCGGCATCAGGAACGCTGTCATCCCGAGGGAGCGGAGCGACTGAGGGGTCCTTCACGCGAAAGTGCCGGAAAGATCCCTCGCCATCGGCTCGGGATGACAACGAAAAATGCATGATGAGAACTGCTGGCCGTTGGGGGCTTGCGTCCCTCGCGTGTCCCATTTTTGCCCCATCTGTCCAATCTTTGCCCCCGCAATCGCGCGGTCCCTTCGGATAGGCTCGCACCATCGATGGAGGTACTGGGCTCAATCGCGATGATACCTGTCCGAATCGCCAATTTGCGCCGTCGGGTGGCCCCGGTCGTCACGGCGGCGGCATTCGCCCTCATGCTGCAAGGCTGCGCCGATCCCTTCAGCCTCGCGATGCTGGAAATCGGTGCCGGCACCGGGGCCAGCGCCGGGATCAACCATACGTTGGGAGGCATCACCTACAAGACGTTCACCGCCCCGGCCGACGACGTCCACGCCGCCACCCTCAAGGCGCTGACCGCCATGGACATCCCGGTGGACGGCGACACCCTCGACGACAAGACCCGGACGATCAAGGCGCACGCGGCCGACCGCGACATCGGCATCAAGATCGAGGCGCTGACTCCGCGGACCACGCGTTTGCGCGTGGTGGCCAGCGAGGACGTGGTGTTCAAGGACAGCGCCACCTCGACGGAGATCATCATTCAATCCGCCCAGGCGCTGGATGACTTGCAGGCCGAACGGGCCCGGCACGCAGCCCGAAAGGTTGCCTCCCGCGCCCACACCCACTGAGGAGATACGCTATGACCAGGACCGCATTTCCAGGCGCTCTCGCCGTCCTATTTCTTGGGCTCGCCGCGCCCGCAGGTGCCCAGACCGTGACCACACAGACGCCGTCCCCGGCACCCGCGGTTTCCGCGCCGATCGTTCCGGTGCCTTCGGCGCCGACCGTTTCGGCGGCTTCCACGCCAACCGTTCCCACACCTTCGGCGCCGACCGCTCCCGCGCCTTCGGCGTCGACCGCTCCTGCGCCGACAGGTTCGGCAGCGGGCTCGGCGCCTGGCCAGAGGAAGATCGCCGACGCGTTTTACGGCGCGCAGTCCGGGACGGCGTCGGGCACGCCGACGTCCTCGGCCGGCGGGCCGCGCTCCCGGACGGACGGGGACAGGGCTGCGGACCGTGCCCAGCGGGCCTATCGGGACGCGCGAGCCGACGATATGGCCGCCGACCGTGCCCATCACGGCTGGAGCCGGGCGGACAGGGACGCGCGCGCGGACGACTTCGCCCGCGACCATGCCCATCACGGCTGGGGCCGTGCCTATAACGAGATGCGGGCGGACGGGGTGGCCGACGCCCGCAATCTCGGGCAGGCGATCAAGGCCAACCGCCAGGAGTGGCGCGAGCGCGCTGTGCATTCCGGGTTCCGCCCCGAGGGCGCGGAAATCGCGCACCACCACGCCCCGGTGGTCATCAGCTACGCCGACGGAAGCACCAGTACCCTGGGCGGCAGGCACGCTGCGAACCGTGTGGGCACGCGCAGCGCCGCGGGTACCCATGGCGCGGGTGTCAGCCATGGCGGAACCGCCCACCACTACGCGTCCGCGCAAACGGCCGGCGTCACCTCGGCGGCCGGGGGGACGGTGGCCACCCGCGGCGCCCGGCACGAGGGCCACGGCCGGTAAGACTACCGCAGCAGGTCGATCAGGGGCACGCCCAGGGTATCGGCCAGGCAGGCGCGCGCGGCCGCGAGCCGTTCCTCGGCTCGCGGCCGCCACGCCGCGGCAGTCGCCACCGCCTTGTCGAGCCCCAGGGTCAGGCCTAGGATGTCCACCAACTCTCCCAAGCTGACCGAGCCGAGGTCGCGGGCCAGCAGGTAGCGCTGATCGGCGGTGGTGGCAACCAGGGAACCGGCGGTCAGCCGATGCAGGATGTTGGCCAGGTCGGATTCGGGCATCCCGGTCGCTCCCAGCAATTGGCGCCGATGCCGGCCACCGTGTCCGCCGATCGAAGCGCCACGGAGTTCGGCCAGGAGCGACAGCGCCATGGTCAGGCGGCGTTCGCCGGTGGGCGCGTGTTGGGCGGTGGCGTAGCCGGACCGCCATTCCGGCAGGGCGGCGGTGATCTCCGCCCCGATCAGCACGACGGCCCACGACAGGAACATCCACAACAGGAAGATCGGCACCACCGCGACCGCGCCGTAAACCGTGGTGTAGGCGCCCGACAACACGATGTAGCGCGCGAATCCCCAACGCAGCGCCGCGAACAGCAGGCCGGCGGCGACGCCGCCCACCAGGGCGTCGGTGGTGCGCACCGGCCGGTTGGGCACCACCGCGAGCAGCAAGGTGAAGGCGAATGTGGACAGCAGCGTCGGCAGCGGAGCCATGACGTGGGAGATCAACGTCTGCGCGAGGTTCCAGCGCTCCTGGGCGGCGAGGTATCCCTGCACCGACAGCGAGGCCCCGATCAACAGCGGTCCCAAGGTGACGACGGTCCAGTAGATCAGCAGCCGGTTGAGCATTGAGCGGGCCCGGGCGACCCGGAACACGTGGTTGAGCGAGCCCTCGATGGTGACCAGCAGCATCACGGCGGTGAAGGCCAACCCGACCGTGCCGGCGGCGCTGAGTTGCCCGGCGTTGGCGATGAAATCCGTGACACGGTGTTGAACGGCTTCGCCGATGGCCGGTACGAAGTTGGCGAAGACCCAATCCTCGATTCGGGCGCGGATGCCGCGGAAAACGGGGAAAGCCGCCAGTATCGCCAGCGCCACCGCCATCAGCGGCACCAGCGACAGCAGCGACGTATAACTCAAGGATGCCGCCAGGCTGGCCGCCTGGTCCCGGTCGAATCGGCGCGCGACGTAAAAAGCGAATTTAATCAACGTATGCATACGGCTTCGCAGTCGATCGCCGATCATTCCTCGCTCCCCCTCGGATTGGCGGCGTTCGGCCATCGGCTTTGCCGCCCAACGTCTTTCGTGTAGGATGCCACCCGCCTGACGAAAGCCCCACCCCACGACAAGGACAGAGAGGACCGCATGACGAATTCCGCCCCCCTGATGGCCGGCAAGAAAGGCTTGGTCATGGGCGTCGCCAACGACCGCTCCCTGGCATGGGGCATCGCCCGGGCGGCCTGGGCCCAAGGTGCCGAGCTCGCTTTCACCTATCAGGGCGAGGCGCTGGAAAAGCGCGTGCGCCCACTGGCGGACGAGACCGGATCATCCATTCTACTCCCTTGCGACGTCGCGGAGGAGGCCTCCATCGACGAGGTCTTCGCCCGGCTCAAGGCGGAATGGGGAAAGCTGGACTTCGTCGTGCACGCCATCGGCTACTCCGACAAGGAGGAACTCCGCGGACGTTACGCCGACACGTCGCTGGAAAATTTCCTCAAGACCATGCAGATCTCGGTCTACTCGTTCACCTCGGTGGCCCGCCGGGCGGCCGACCTGATGAGCGACGGCGGCAGCTTGCTGACGCTCACCTATCTGGGCGCCGAGCGGGTGATGCCCCATTACAATGTGATGGGGGTGGCCAAGGCGGCGCTCGAAGCCAGCGTGCGCTATCTGGCCGTCGACCTGGGCGGCCAGGGAATCCGCGTCAACGCCCTGTCGGCGGGGCCGATCAAGACCCTGGCGGCTTCGGGGATCGGCGACTTCCGGTATATTCTCAAGTGGAACCAGTACAACAGCCCGCTGAAGCGCAACGTCACCCTCGACGACGTCGCCAAGGCCGGCGTCTATCTCCTTAGCGATCTGTCCTCGGGCGTTTCCGGCGAAAATCACCATGTGGATTGCGGTTATCATGTGGTGGGCATGAAGGCGACCGACGCGCCGGATTTCACCTTGGGGAAGGACTGACGGGGCATCGGGAGCATGTCAGGCAACGGGTTCGGGCACACGTTCCGCTTCACCACCTTCGGCGAAAGCCATGGTCCCGCCATCGGCTGCGTGGTGGACGGGGTGCCGCCGCGTCTGCCCCTGTCCGAGGCCGATATCCAGCCTTGGCTGGATCGACGGCGGCCAGGCCAGAACCGTTTCACCACCCAGCGGCGCGAGGCGGACGAGGTGCGCATCCTCTCCGGCGTCTTCGAGGGGCGCACCACCGGAACCCCCATCGGCCTGTTGATCGAGAATACCGACCAGCGGTCCAAGGATTACGGCGAGATCAAGGACACGTTCCGGCCAGGGCACGCCGACTGGGTGTATCAGCAGAAATACGGCATTCGCGATCATCGCGGCGGCGGCCGGTCGTCGGCGCGCGAAACCGCCATGCGGGTGGCTGCGGGCGCGATCGCCCGCGTGGTGCTGGATGCCCTGGTGCCAGGTGGGGTGGGTCTGCGCGGCGCCATGGTGCAGATGGGTGGTGTCCGTGTGGATCGCAGCCGTTGGAACTGGGAGGAATGCGCCGCCAATCCCTTCTGGTGCCCCGATCCCGTGACCGCCGCCGAGTGGGAGACTCTTCTCGATGGCGTCCGCAAGCGCGGCTCGTCGGTGGGCGGCGTGGTCGAAGTGGTGGCGTCCGGCGTTCCGGTCGGACTGGGGGCGCCGGTCTACGACAAGCTCGATGCCGACATCGCCAAGGCGATGATGAGCATCAATGCGGTGAAGGGGGTGGAGATCGGCGCCGGCTTCGAAGCAGCCGCGCTGTCCGGCGAGGACAACGCCGACGAGATGCGGATGGGGCCCGACGGCAAGGCCGTGTTCCTCTCCAACCGCGCGGGCGGCATCCTCGGGGGGATTTCCACCGGCCAGGACGTGGTGGTGCGCATGGCCGTCAAGCCGACCAGCTCGATCCTCATCCCCCGCAAGAGCATCGACATCCACGGCAACGAGATCGAGGTGGCGACCACGGGCCGCCATGATCCCTGCGTGGCGATCCGCGCCGTCCCCGTCGCCGAGGCCATGCTGGCCTGCGTCCTGGCCGACCACCTGCTGCGGCACCGCGCGCAGTGCGGCTGAACCGCGCCGCTCTGGCGTGCGAGCGCGATTGGATGTGATCGCATCGCGCTCTAGACCGCGCTGCGATTGGATCGCATCACGGCCTAGCCGTTTCATATGTCCCTCGCCGGGCGCAAACCTGCGGTTTGCTTGGCCTCGGCCTCAACGGCCTCCCGAGCAACGAGCGTCAAAGAGACGCACGTTGCTTTAAGGGGATAGCCCGGTTCCGGCGGGTTTGCGTTCGCGCTGGTAGCCGCCGGCCGTCCAACGCATCAGGAAGTTGCCCGCATCGATTGTGCGCCAGCCGTCGATCACCTCGGTGGTGACAAAGACCCCGTCTTCTTCACCCCATCCCCAACCCACCGGGACCCAACGGCCTCCGGTCCAGGCCGCCACGACGAACGGTTTGCCGTCGTCGGCCCGCCAGCGCGGATGGTCGATCATCAGCACCAATTCGCCATCGTCGCCGCCGTCGAGATCCACGCGGCCGGCGCGCACCTGATCCAGGTCGAACCCGAGCTCGCCACCCGCCCGGAAATAATCCGCCCAGTGGGCACTAAGCAATTCCTCGATATCCGGATGCTCGCCCTCAGCCAGCGGCAGCAACGGTACCTGCGCGTACCAGCGGGGTACCTCTTGCGCGTGCGCCGGAACGGCGGCGAGCAGAACCACGCAAACCGAAAGGATGAACCTGCGCATTGGGATTCCAGGGGCGGAGCGGCGCGGAGCATAGGGGGCGGCCTTGCCGCCGTCAACGCCCGCTATAAACACATATTATAGTGTGATATAAAATTGATAAACAGGCAAAAGACGTTGAAAAAACTTTGCTGCCGATGTATCTGTTGGTCCAAATGTAAATTGGGAGGCGGGAGATGACCGTCGCCGAATCGGGACTGATCGAGATCGAGCCGGTTACCCTGGCCGCGCTGTTGTTGGCGGGGGACGCGGTGGTGTTGGACGTGCGCGAACAGGAGGAATGGACGGCCGAACGCATCCCCGGCGCCGTCTGTCATCCGATGAGCGGTTTCGACCCCGATGGCTGGCCCGGTTTTCCCGGACAGATGGTGGTGATCGCGTGCCTAGGGGGGGTGCGTTCGGCCGCCGTGGGGCGGAGGCTGATCGCCGCGGGCCGCGCGTGGGCGGTCCATCTCAAGGGCGGTCTGCGGGCTTGGAGGGATGCCGGTTTCACAACCGAAACGGGAGAGTGAGGGGTGTTCCTTTCCTACTTCCGGCATACCGCGCACGCACGCATCTACCGCAGACGTCTCGTTGAGCCCGGCCGCCGTTTCGGCGATGGTGCGGGCCCCGGCACCCACGGCGTTGGGCGGGCCGGGCCTTGCGGGGAGGAGGGAACAGGCATGCGGCATTCGCGCCCTAACATTCATCCGGGCGAGATTTTGCGCGAAGAATTTCTCAAACCGGCCGGCGTCGATGTGGACGTGCTGGCGCGCGAGCTGAAGCTGCCGCGCGAACGCCTCGATGCGCTGGTGGAGGGCCGGGGGGCGGTAAGCGTCGATACGGCGTTGCGTCTGGCCCGCTATTTCGGCACGTCCGAACGATTCTGGCTGGAAGCCCAATTGAGTTATGACCTTGAGCGCGCCCGCCGGGACCGCCCGTCGATCGAATCCCAAATCACGCCGATAAACACCGCCGCCTGACGGCGCCCCACCTCCTCCGCCGAATATGGGGGAGGTGGCTTGACCTGCCCGTTGCCGGCCGCTACACCAGGCAGGCGCCTCCATTCCCGAGGGAAAAGCCATGCGCCGCCTTGGTAGGGTCGTGGTCGTCATCCTGGCAGTCGTCGGGCTTTTCACCGTCGCTTCCGTTTCGCTCGCGCTGTGGGCGGCCAGCCGGCTGCCGTGGACGGCGGAAAAGGCGCTGCCCCAGCGCATGATGCTCACCGTGGATCTCGACGGCGACTTCCGCGAGGCGCCGGACGGCTCTCCCTTCGCCCATCTTACGGGTGAAAAGGCTTACGTTCTCCGCGACGTGGTGCAGGGCATCGACCGCGCCGCCAAGGATGACCGGGTGGCGGGCCTGTTCGCCACCATCGGCACCGCCAAGTTCGGTCTCGCCGGCGCGCAGGAAATCCGCGACGCCGTCACGCGCTTCCGCGCATCGGGGAAGCCGGCGGTCCTGTTCGCCGAGTCGCTGGGCGATTTCGGCAACGGCACCCTCGAATACTACGCCGCGTCGGCGTTCGGGCAGGTCTGGCTGCAACCTTCGGGGGACGTGGGGATCACCGGCTTCCTGGCCCAGAGCCCGTTCCTCAAGGGGACGCTCGACATGCTGGGCATCGAGCCGCAATTCGCGGCGCGCTACCAGTACAAATCGGCCATCGACGTCTTCACGGAGAAGGGCTTCACCGACGCCCATCGGCAGAACCTGGGGGCGCTGCTCGATTCATGGTGGGGCCAGACGGTGACGGGCATCGCCGCCGGACGCAAACTGAGCCCCGATACCGTGCAGGCGCTGATCAACAAGGGGCCGCTGCTGGCGTCGGAAGCCTTATCCGCCGGGCTGGTGGACAAACTGGGCTACCGCGACGAGGCCAAGGCCGCCGCCTGGGGTGGCAAGCCCGCCGGCAAGGACGTGGATATCGGCGATTACGCCCGCCGCACCACGGAGCACCGTGGAACGACCATCGCCGTCGTCACAGGAACCGGAGCCATCCACAGCGGGGCGTCCGACAATCCCTTCGACGGCGAGCAGGGCTTCGGCGCCAAGACTATCGCCAAGGCCATCCGCGACGCCGTCGCCGATCCCCAGGTGAAGGCCATCCTGTTCCGCGTCGACAGCCCTGGCGGTTCCTACGTGGCGTCCGACACGGTCTGGCACGAGGTCGTCAAGGCGCGCGCCGCCGGCAAGCCGGTGGTGGTCTCCATGGGCGACGTCGCCGCGTCGGGTGGCTATTTCGTCGGGATGGCGGCCGACCGGGTGGTGGCCGAGCCGGGAACCATCACCGGCTCCATCGGCGTGTTCGCCGGCAAGATCGTGCTCGCCGATTTGTGGGGCAAGCTGGGCGTGAACTGGGGCGAGATGAACCGGGGCGACGACGCCGGCATGTGGAGCATGAATCAGCCCTTCACGCCGCAGGCGTGGGAGCGCGTCAACGCCATGCTCGACCACATCTATGCCGATTTCACCACCAAGGCCGAGCAGGGGCGCCACATTCCCGCCGACCGCATGGATGCGCTCGCGCGCGGGCGGGTGTGGAGCGGGGCCGACGCCAAGGCGGTCGGCCTGGTGGACGAACTGGGCGGGTTCGACGTCGCCTTGGGCGAGGTACGCAAGCTGGTCAAGCTCGCCCCGGACGCCCCGCTCCGTTTGAAGACCTTTCCGCGCCCGAAAGGGCCTTTGGAAATGCTGGCCGCGCTGTTCGACGGCGCCGGCCACGACATGGCCGGCATGCGCAGCCTGACGCGCGCGGCCCAGGCGCTGGGGCCGCTGGCGGTGCGGCTCCAGGATGTCGATCCGCGTGTCGCCGCCGAACTGCGCCTGCCGGCCGGGATGGTCCCGGCCCTTCACCAAGGCGGGACGCCGTGACCGCCGAGGCGGCACGGACGGTGGTCATCACCGGGGCCAGCCGGGGGATCGGCCACGCGACCGCGCGGCGTTTCCTGGCCGAAGGCTGGCGGGTGATCACCTGCGCCCGCGCCGAGGTGCCCCCCGAATGCCGCCGCGTGCCCAACTGGTCCACCCATATCGTCGCGGATCTGTTCGATCCGGCCAGCACCGCCCATTTCATCGACGCGGTCAACGCCGTCCTGGGGGAGGAGCCGCTGCACGCCCTGATCAACAACGCCGGCGTCAGCCCGAAAACACCCTACCGCGAACGCCTAGGCGTGCTGAACGGGTCCCTGGAAGGGTGGAAACAGGTATTCGAGCTGAACTTCTTCGCGCCGCTGCGTCTGGCCCGGGGTTTCGCCAGCGCGTTGCACCGCGGCAAGGGGGCGATCGTCAACATCACCTCGATCGCCGGCCATTACGTGCATCCTTTCGCCGGGTCGGCCTATTCCACCTCGAAGGCCGCCCTGTCGGGCCTGACCCGGGAAATGGCGGCGGAACTGGCGCAATTGGGGGTGCGGGTCAACGCCGTCGCGCCCGGCGAGATACGGACCGAGATGATCTCCGCCGAATACGAGGCCCTGGTGCCCCGCATTCCCCTGGACCGCATGGGCACGCCGGAGGACGTCGCGGCCACCGTCTATCGCCTTTGCACCGACGATTTCGCCTATGTCACCGGCACCGAGGTGTTCGTGACCGGGGGGCAGCATCTGTATTGAAACGGCGGCCTCTCCGGTCGCGCGTCGCCGCCCTCATTTCGACACGGTGCCGGTGGACCATCGCGGGACCCCGCACGCCAGCCCCATGGAGATCGGATTGAGCACTTACGCGGAGTGGATCAGGTCCCGTGGCGTCACCGAGGTCGAGTGCCTCGTCCCGGACATGTCCGGGGTGGCGCGCGGCAAGATCATCCCGGCCCACAAGTTCGTCTCGATCGCCGAGAACAAAGGCTTGCGCCTGCCCGAAAGCATCTTCGTGCAGACCGTCACCGGCGATTACCCCGAGGAGGACGTGACCTCGGTGGCCAATGGCGACATTTATCTGCGCCCCGATTCCGAAACCATCCGGATCGTGCCCTGGTACGACGAGCCCACCGCCTGCGTCATCAGCGATTGCCACTTCGTCGACGGCAAGCCGGTCGAGATCGCGCCGCGTCAGGTGCTCAAGCGCGTCCTCGCGCTGTACCACGCCAAAGGCTGGCAGCCTGTGGTGGCGCCGGAGCTGGAATTCTTCCTGGTCAAGCAGAACACCGACAGCGATTACGCCCTGGAACCGCCCATCGGCCGGTCGGGACGGGCCGAAACCGGGCGGCCCGCCTACGGGATCGACGCCGTCAACGAGTTCGACCCTCTGTTCGACCAGATCTACGCCTATTGCGAGGCCCAGGGCCTCGACGTCGATACGCTGTCGCACGAGGCCGGCAACGCGCAGATGGAGGTCAACTTCAACCACGGCGACGCGCTCGATTTGGCCGACCAGACCTTCCTGTTCAAGCGCACGGTGCGCCAGGTCGCTCTGCGGCACTCGGTCTATGCCACCTTCATGGCCAAGCCCATGCAGAACGAACCGGGCAGCGCCATGCACATCCACCAGAACCTGGTGGACGGCGAGACCGGGATCAACCTCTTCGCCACCGACGACGGCGCCGACACCGAACTGTTCCGCTGGTTCATCGGCGGTTTGCGGAAATACCTGCCGGCGGCGATGCTGCTGTTCGCGCCCAACGTCAATTCCTACCGGCGGCTGGTGCCCGATTTCGACGCTCCCATCAACGTCCATTGGGGCCGCGACAACCGCACCGTCGGCCTGAGGGTGCCGGAATCGGGCGCGGTGTCCCGGCGCGTCGAGAACCGCCTGGCCGGCGCCGACGCCAATCCTTACCTCGCCATCGCCGGCTCGCTGGCGTGCGGCTGGCTGGGGATGATGCAGAAGATCGATCCGGGCGAGCCCATCGCCGGGTCGGGCTACACCCGCGCCCATTCGCTGCCCCGCCACCTTCCCGACGCCCTGGAAAAGCTGAAGGCGGCCAAGCCCGTCCGCGAATTGCTGGGGGACGATTTCTGCAACGCCTACATGGCGGTCAAGGAAACCGAATGGGACGCCTACCAGCGGGTGGTGTCGAGCTGGGAGCGGGAATACCTGCTGCTCAACGTCTGAGCGAGCCGTTCGCACCGGCCGGGCGGACCTGTGAGGATCGGGGGTGCCGCCGTTGCCGCCCAAAGGTTGTTGCGCCTTCCCCCATCACCCGGTAGCCTGAACGTTCGGGTGAGACGGTCTCCCAGGAGGGGGCGGTAAGGATGCGGCCCGGACGAAGGGTGCCCCAGCCGGGGCCACGTTCGGCAAGGTGGATATCCATGCCACGGCGCAGGCCGATGTTTGGCGCCTGCGCGACACCGTGCCGCTGCTGGAGGAGCGCGCCAAGGCGAAGGAAACCCTGGCGGAAAAGGGGTTCGGTGCCCGCAACGATTACCTGGAGACCGAACAGGATCTGGTGGATCGCCGCCAGGAGCTGGAGGCCGCCCGCGACAAGGTGAACGAGGCGAAGGCCGCCATCGACAACGTGGACCAGCGCCTGGCCCAGGCCGAAGCGCAGTTCCAGGCCGACACCCTGGCCCAACTTGATTACGGTGACAGTCCTGATTACGGTGACAGTCCATTTTATTGTCTAAACGCAAGGCTTGAACCGCACCCCCATCATCGCAAACGGAGCGAGGGGTCTTTCAGGCACAAACGGCGGCCGCCGGCGGTTGAGGGATCCCTCATCGCTGTCGCTCCGTCGGGAGGACAAGGGGAGCGATGACATTGACCGGTTCGAAACCTGAGTTTGGAGCCCTGGCGGCCCGCGTCCTCGATTGACTCCGGTTCGGACGGGACGGAAAATCCCCGCGCGGGACAAGGTCCGCCCGTGCCCTGGCCATGTTGGGAATCGCCGATGACCGTCCGCCTTCTGGTGCGGCTCGCCCTTGCCGCCGTCGTCACCTTTGCCGCCGCTTCGGCCCGCGCCGAGGAGAAGGTGGTGAACGTCTACAACTGGTCCGATTACATCGCCAAGGACACGCTGGAGAAGTTCACCAGGGAGACCGGCATCACGGTCAAGTACGACACGTACGGCGAGAACGAAATCCTCGACGCCAAGCTGATGACGGGCAAATCGGGTTACGACGTGGTGTTTCCGTCGGCCTCGCCGTTCTTCGCCCGGCAGGTGAAGGCGGGACTGTACCAGCCGCTGGACCTTGCCAAGATCCCCAACGCCAAGGGGGTGGACAAGGCCGTCATGGACAGCCTGGCCAAGGTCGATCAGGGCGGCGTCCACGCCCTGCCCTACATGATGGCGGCCACGGGCATCGGCTACAACGTCGATGCCGTGGCCAAGGCGATGCCGGGAGCGCCGGTGGATTCGTGGCGGATGCTGTTCGATCCGGCGGTAGTGTCCAAGCTGAAATCCTGCGGCGTGACCCTGCTGGACACTCCGGTGGAGGTTATCCCCGCGATGCTGGCCTATCTCGGCCGCGATCCGACGGTTCAGACCACCGCCGAACTGGACGTGGCGATGAAGGCGCTGGCACCGCTGCGGCCCGATTATCGTTATCTCCACAGCGAGAAATACCGCAGCGACCTCGCCAATGGCGACATCTGCGTCGCGCAGGGCTATGTGGGCGACCTGGTGCAGGCTCGCGCCCGCGCCCGCGAGGCCGCTGGGCACAAGCAGAACATCGCCATCGTCATCCCCAAGGAAGGCGCCCTGGTGAATATCGACGTGATGGCCGTTCCCGTCGATGCTCCCCATCCCGACGCCGCGATGGCGTTCATCAACTTCATCCTGCGGCCCGACATCATCGCCGAGATCACCAACCAGACCGGCTATGCCAACGCCGTGCCCGCCGCGCTCGCCTACGGCGATCCGGCGATCCGGTCGGACCCGGCCATCTATCCGCCGCCGGACGTGAAGGCCAAGCTGTTCTCGGCCCTCCCGCCCGCGACCCCCACCTTCGACCGCACCCGCACGCGCGCCTGGTCGCGGTTCCGGGCCGACCGCTTCTGATATCGCCGGCTTCGCTTTCCGTGCCAGCACTTCTCATTATGTGCGCCCGCTGGTTATGTCATCCCGAGGGAGCGGAGCGACCGGGCGCGCAGGCGCCCCAATCCGACATACCTGGCGGCATCGCCGCCGAGGGATCTTTCTCGCGAAAATGCCCGAAAGATCCCTCGCTTGAGGCTCGGGATGACAACAAAAGCTCATAATAAGAACCGCTGTTTCCTTGTCCGTTGCGTCCGGCGCCGCTCCCGTGTAGGGAGAAGCGTTTAGCCTGGCTGGGGGCCAAGGGAGGAGAGGGTGAGACTGGCGAAGGACGACGCGACCGGGGCGAAGGACCCGGTCATCCGGGTCCAGGGCGTTTCGAAGGGCTTCGGCGCGGTGCAGGCGGTGGACGGCATCGACCTCGATATCGCCGCGGGCGAGTTCTTCTCGCTGCTGGGACCGTCGGGCTGCGGCAAAACCACGCTGCTGCGGATGCTGGCGGGGCTGGAGCAGCCCACCTCGGGGCGCATCCTGATCGGCGGCGCCGACATGACCGGGGTGCCGGCCTACGACCGCCCGGTCAACATGATGTTCCAGTCCTACGCCTTGTTTCCGCACATGACGGTCGAGGACAACGTCGCCTTCGGCCTGCGCCAGGAACGGCGTTCCAAGGGCGAGGTCCGCGACCGGGCTGCGGCGATGCTCGACCTGGTTCAACTGGGCGGCTTGGGGCGCCGCAAGCCCCATCAGCTTTCGGGCGGGCAGCGGCAGCGCGTGGCGCTGGCGCGGTGTCTGGCCAAGCAGCCGCGGGTGGTGCTGCTCGACGAGCCGCTGGCGGCGCTGGACAAGAAGCTCCGTCTTCAAACCCAGCTGGAACTGGTGAACATCCAGCGCCAGGTGGGCATCACCTTCGTGATGGTCACCCACGACCAGGAAGAGGCGATGACCATGTCGACCCGCGTGGCGGTCATGGAGCGGGGCCGCATTCTCCAGATGGGCAGTCCCCACGAGGTCTATGAGTTTCCGGCCAACCGCTTCGTCGCCGATTTCATCGGCACCGCCAACATTTTCGACGGAATCGTCGAGGAGCAGGGGGCGGCGGGGCTGGTGGTGCGGTGCGCGGAATTGGGCGCGCCCCTGGTGGTCACCGGCGACGGGGCGGCGCCCGGCGCCAGCATCGCCGTCATGGTGCGGCCCGAAAAGATCGCCATGGGCCGCGAAGCACCGGTCGGGGCCGCCAATGTGCTCGAAGGCGCCATCGCCGAAACCGCGTATCACGGCGACGTCTCCCTTTACCATGTGCGCCTGCAATCGGGGCGCACGGTGATGGTCACGGCCGCCAATATGCGCCACGCCGCCGAACCGGCGCTGGAACGGGGTGATCGGGTATTCCTGTCCTGGCACCCCGGCAACTCGGTGGCGCTCCCGTGAGGGCGCCCGGAGACGGAAGCTGGGGGCGGCGGGCGCTGGTGGCGGTGCCGTTCGCCTGGCTGGGGGTGTTCTTTCTGGTCCCGTTCCTGATCGTCGCGGCGATCAGCTTCGCCCAGCTGCGCATCGGCGCCCCGCCTTACGAGCCGCTCCTCGACTGGAGCACGGGCGGACTGCCGAAGTTCAACGGGACCTTCGACAACTTCGCGCAGTTGTTCCAGGACGATCTTTACGTCGGCGCCTATCTTCAGTCGCTGAAGATCGCCGGTTTGTCCACGCTGATGTGCCTGCTGGTGGGCTATCCCATGGCGCTGGCTATCGCGCGGGCGCGCCCCGAACGCCGCGGCACCATGCTGATGCTGGTCATCCTGCCGTTCTGGACGTCGTTCCTAATCCGCGTCTACGCCTGGATGGGAATCCTGGCCGACCAAGGGCTGCTCAACAGCTTTCTGCGATGGCTGGGGGTGATCGACCACCCCCTGGTGATCCTGAACACCGATATCGCCGTCTACATCGGCATCGTTTATTCCTATCTGCCGTACATGATCCTGCCGCTCTACGCGGTGCTGGAACGCCAGGACCTGTCGCTCCTCGAAGCCGCCGCCGACCTGGGGGCGCGGCCGTGGCGGGCGTTCCTGTCGGTGACGTTGCCCCTGTCGCTGCCCGGCGTTGCCGCCGGCTCCGCCCTCGTGTTCATCCCGGCGGTCGGCGAGTACGTCATCCCCGATCTGCTGGGAGGCGGGGACACCAACATGCTGGGCAAGGCGTTATGGGATGTGTTCGCCACCAGCCGCGACTGGCCGACGGCCTCGGCTCTGGCGATCGCCCTGCTGGCCGCCCTGGTGCTGCCGCTCGCCCTGATCCAGAAATTGCAGCGCCGTCTGGAAGCGGCGGGAGAGGAATCGTGACGCGCCGGGGTCTCGGTCCGGGCGCGGTCGCGCTCCTGTTCGGCTACCTCTTCCTCTACCTGCCCATCGGCCTGCTGGTGGCATGGTCGTTCAACCAGTCCCGCTTGGTTTCGGTGTGGGGGGGATTTTCGACCAAATGGTACGGCGAACTGGCCCACGACGCCCGTTTCCTGGATGCCGCCTGGCTTAGCCTGCGGGTGGGCGTGACCAGCGCCAGCGGCGCGCTTGTTCTCGGCACCCTGGCGGCGGTGGCGCTGGTCCGGTTCGGACGGTTCCGGGGGCGCGGCCTGTTCGGCGTCTTGGTGACGGCGCCCCTGGTCATGCCCGAAGTCATCATGGGCCTGGCGCTGCTGTTGCTGTTCGTGGCGCTGGAGCAGACCGTCGGCTGGCCCGACGGCCGCGGCTTCACAACCATCGTCCTGGCGCACGTCACCTTCGCCACGTCCTACGTCACCGTGGTGGTGCGCGCGCGCCTCGCGCAGGTGGACCGCTCGTTGGAGGAGGCCGCGCTCGACCTCGGCGCCCGCCCGGTCACCGTCTTTTTCGCCGTCACGCTGCCGCTGATCGCCCCCGCGTTGGCCGCAGGCTGGCTGCTCGCCTTCACCCTTTCGCTGGACGACGTGGTGATCACCCAGTTCGTGTCCGGCCCCGGCGCCACCACCTTGCCGATCGAGGTCTTCTCCAGCGTCCGCGTCGGCGTGTCTCCCGAAATCAACGCACTGGGGACGATCATCGTTGCCGTGGTCGCCGTTGGCATCGTCTCCGCGGGCCGGCTGATGCGTGCGCGGCGATGAGCCCGCGCGCTCGGGCACCCTTGTGGCGGTGCGGGCCGGTCCTTATGATCGCTGGACGCGGAAGACGGGGATTTGGGGGCGGATGATGGCGGCGGTTCCATCCATCGTGGCGGTGTTCAACGCCAAGGGGGGGGTGGGCAAGACCACCACCGTCGTCAATCTCGCGGTCTGTCTGGCGGCCCTGGGCCGGCGCGTCCTGGTGATCGACATGGACGCCCAGGCCAACGCCAGCGCCAGCTTCGGCGTTGCCGGGCCGACCGGGAAAGGCACCTACGATCTGATCACCGGCCAGGCGGGTTTGGCCGAAACGGTACGGCCGACGCCCTTCGACGGGGTGTCGCTGGTGGTTGCGACCGACGACCTCACCGTCGTCGATATCGAACTGGCCTCGTCCGAGATGGACCACGCCATGCTGCGGACCATCCTGGCGGAGGCGGGTACCGACTTCGACGTGGTCCTTCTGGATTGTCCGCCGGCAACCGGCGTGATGACGGTGAACGCCTTGGTCTCGGCGCACGCCGTGCTGGTGCCGGCCACGCCCACGCCGTTCGCCCACGACGGTCTGATGCGCACGTGGCGGATCATCAAGCGCATCCAGACCAGCCTCAACCCCGGCCTCTGGGTCCAGGGCGTCCTGATCACCCTGGCGGACGAGGATGAGACGATCCATTTGGAATTGCAGAAAGTGATCCGCGCGGAGCTGGGCCACCTGGTGCATGAGACGCTCATCCCCGATGATCCCGGGGTCTTCGTCAATGCCTCGGGACATGGGCTGCCGGCCTGCGTGTATGCTCCCGGCAGCCGCGGAGCCAGGAGCTATCTGGATTTGGCCGAGCACCTGCTGGCCGGCGAGCCGCGCCTGCGCCGGCTGGCGTTGGGACTGGCGAGCAACCCCGAGCCGCTTCCCGCCCGCGGCCGCGCCGAGGCCGAAGCGAGCCTGGCGGCGTGGCACCGGGCGGCCAGGGAGACGGGGATGCTGGAGCGCGCGGCCAACCTCCCGCCCGTTGCCGACGACCCCTATCGCTCACCGCCTCCGGCTGCCGCCGCCAAGGCCGTGCGAAGACGGAGTTGTGGCGGGACCGCGCTGCTGGCCGGAATCGTCGGCACGCTTGCCGGCGCCGTGGGCGCGACGGCCACCCTGTCCTGGACCTGGGTGGCGTCGTTCTGGGGCCTGATGGTGTCGCTGTTCGCGCATTGACGCCCGCAGGCTGGCGTACCGTTTGATGGGAGGTTTTTGATGTCCGACCTCGACCCGATCCCCTATGCCGATTCCTATCTCCGCTCGATTCTGCAATCGGCGAAGACCATCGCCATCGTCGGTGCGTCGGGCAACTGGAACCGTCCCAGCTACATCGTCATGAAGTATCTGCAGGAAAAGGGGTATCGCTGCATCCCGGTCAATCCGGGGCTGGCCGGTCAGGACCTGCTGGGGGAGACGGTCTACGAGAATCTCAAGGCCATCCCGTTCCCGGTGGACATGGTCGATATCTTCCGCAACTCCGAGGCTGCCGGGCCGATCGCCGACGACGCCATCGCCATCGGCGCCGATGTCGTGTGGATGCAATTGGGGGTGCGCAACGACGCGGCGGCGAACCGGGCGCGGGCGGCTGGAGTGCAGGTGGTGATGAACCGCTGCCCCAAGATCGAGTTCGGGCGCCTGGGCGGCGAACTGGGCTGGTACGGCGTCAATTCCGGAATCATCTCCAGCCGCGTCAAGGAAGCGCCGCGGTCCAAGCCGACGCGGGCGGGCGAGGAGGAGGACGATGACGATGACGGCCCGGCCCCAACCTTCGGCTTCGCCACCCGGGCGATCCATGCCGGCGCCCAGCCCGATCCGGTCACCGGCGCCCGCGCGACGCCGATCTATCAAACGACGTCCTACGTGTTCGACGACGTCGATCAGGCAGCCTCGGTCTTCAATCTCCACAGCTTCGGCTATATCTACTCGCGCCTGACCAATCCCACCGTCAGCGTTCTGGAGGAACGCATCGCCGCGCTGGAGGGCGGGCGCGCGGCGGTCTGCGCGGCCTCGGGCCACGCCGCCCAGTTCCTGGCGTTCTTCACCTTGCTCGAACCGGGCGACCATTTCGTCGCATCGCGCAATCTTTACGGCGGGTCGCTCACCCAGTTCGGTCTCAGCTTCAAGAAGCTGGGCTGGAACTGCACGTTCGTGGACCCGCGCGAGCCCGGGAATTTCCGCGCGGCCCTGACCGAGAAGACCAAGGCGATCTTCATCGAAAACCTCGCCAATCCCGGCGGCATCGTCGTCGATATCGAGGCGGTGGCGAAGGTGGCCCACGATTTCGGCATCCCGCTGATCGTCGACAACACCCTGGCCACGCCGTTCCTGTGCCGGCCTCTGGAGTGGGGGGCCGACATCGTCATCCATTCGACCACCAAGTTCCTGGCCGGTCACGGCAATTCCCTGGGCGGATGCGTGGTGGAATCGGGGACGTTCAATTGGGCGCGGAACGACAAGTTCCCCTCGCTGACCAAGCCCGAGCCGGCCTATCACGGCTTGACCTTCTACGAGACCTTTGGCGATTTCGCCTTCACGACCAAGGCCCGCGCCGTCGCGCTCCGGGACTTCGGGCCGGCGATGGCGCCGATGAACGCGTTCCTGACCATCACCGGCATCGAGACGTTGCCCCTGCGCATGGAGCGCCACTGCGCCAATGCCCTGGCGGTGGCGCGTTTCCTGGCCGGCCATCCCCAGGTCGCCAGGGTCAACTACGCCGGGCTTGAGGACGACCCTTTCCATACCTTGGCGCGGAAGTACCTGCCGGCGGGTGCGGGAGCGGTGTTCACCTTCGAGGTCAAGGGCGGCTACGAGGCCGGCTGCAAGGTGGTGGAGGGGATGCGCCTGTTCTCGCACCTCGCCAATATCGGGGACACACGCTCGCTGATCCTGCATCCCGCCTCGACCACCCACCGCCAGCTTACGCCCGAGCAGCAGATCGCCGCCGGCGCCGGCCCCGACGTGGTCCGGCTGTCGGTGGGCCTGGAGGACGCCGCGGACCTGATCGCCGACCTCGACCGTGCCCTGGCCCGGGTCGGTTCCCCGTGACGACGGAGACCTTTATTCCCGCGAAACGCGGAGCCGGACGTCGGCGGCGTCTTTGCCGGCTTGCGGGATGCCGGGGTTGTGGCCTATACCGCCCGGTGCCGGCAAGGCGCGCCCACTTAAGGCCGAGAGGGGTTCCCCATGAAGCATACCGTTTCCCGCACCCATGAGCAGAAGCAGGCGGCGCTGACCACGGCGCGTATCCTGCTGGAGATCAAGGCGGTCAACTTCCGGCCGGCGGAGCCCTACATCCTGACGTCGGGCTGGGCCAGCCCGGTCTATGTGGATTGCCGCAAGGTCATCTCGTTTCCCCGCGCCCGCGCCAAGATTTCCGAACTGGCGGCAAACGCCATCCTGCGCGAGGCCGGCTATGAATCCATCGACGCCGTGGCGGGCGGCGAAACCGCCGGCATCCCTTATGCCGCCTGGATTTCCGAGCGTCTGATGCTGCCGATGCTGTACGTGCGCAAGAAGCCCAAGGGCTTCGGCCGCAACGCCCAGATCGAAGGCGATTTCCATCCCGGCGCGCGGGTCGTCCTGGTCGAGGACCTGGCCTCCGACGGGGCATCGAAGGTCAATTTCTGCAACGCGCTGCGCGATGCCGGGGCCAAGGTCGATCACGCCTTCGTGGTGTTCTTCTACGGCGTCTTCCCCGGAGCGATGAAGACGCTGAACGAGATCGGCGTCGAACTCGCCTACCTGTGCAACTGGTGGGACGTTCTTGAGGTGGCCGAGGCTGACGGCCTGTTCGACAAGCGCACGATCGACGACGTGCGCACCTTCCTGCACGACCCGGTGCAGTGGTCCAGCCTGCATGGCGGCAAGGGGGCTTAAGAGCCCCCGATCACACCCCGCAGGCGGCCAGATGCAGCAGGAACGGGCTGATCAACTGGTGGGGGCCGCCGCCGAATTCCTGGCGGAACAGCGCTTCGTCGGCGGCGGATATCTCGGTAAGGGGCATGAATAGCCCCTGGAAGAACATGCAGAATTCGTGGTTGTCGAAAACGCGCGGCTCCGCCGGTTCGTGCTCGCGGTTGTCCTTAACCACGAATGCGCTTTGCCCCATGCTGACGGTCGTGGGCGTATACTGCATCAGCTTCATGAACCAGTCCTTGCGGATGTCCCACCGCTTGAACGACGCGGCGATGCGCGTCAGCGTGTGCCACTGAATCCGCTTTGCCCGGGGATCGCCGTAAAAAGCGTCCCAGGAAAAGTCGCCCTGCATCGTCTCTTTCAGGTCGCGAACGACTTCGGCACAGGTTTCCCCGAATTTCTCGTCGTCGTCGCCGAGGATCAGGCGGAAGAACGAGAAGACGTTCTGGAGGATCGACCGGTCGAGCGCACCGCTCTCGAAGGTCTCGGTCAAGGGATGGATCATCAGCCGGCCAAAGGCGTTGGTGCGCTGCTGCTGGAGATCCTCGTCCTCGATGATGCTGAGCAGCTCCTTGTACGCGTGCTCGTAGAATTCATCGAACGCGGTAGACGTCTTGAGGTTGGCGACGACGCCGTGCAGAGTATCCATGCCCGATGCGATGTCCGGGCAGCTCCTTTCCGCGGCTTGGATGAGCGCGTCCAATACCGCGTTGGTCGTCTTGCGAAGATGGCCGGCGGCTCGCGAGCTCATGTCGCTCTCCTGAATTTTCCCCCTTCACCGATTTTGACTATAGCGGGCGGCCCCGCCAATTTCCAGAAGCGCACATGGCCCCGTTCGGCGCCGTCATGTCTGCAACCAGTATTGCAGCACCGCGCTTACCGCCTGCGGCTGTTCGAGAGCCGAGAGATGGCCGCATTCTTCGATCACCACCAGCTTGGCGGCAGGGATGGCGCCGGCCATCTCGGCGGCGCGAGCGGGCGGGGTGAGGGTGTCGTGGCGGCCCACCACGACGACGCAAGGGCATCCGATGCCCGGCAGGTCCGGCCGCGAATCAGGACGGTGCATGATCGCGGTCTGCTGGCGGATGAAGGCTTCCGGCCCCACCGCCGCGGCCATGGCCTTGGCCAATCCGGCGATGGCTTCGTCGGCAAGGTGGTCGGGGTGCAGAAGCATCGGCAACATGCCCGGCATGATCCTGTCGAAACCGCCCGACCGCGCCGAGACGATGGCGTCCTTGCGCCGCTGCGTCTGTTCGGGCCCGTCGGGATGGGCGGTGGTGTCGATCAGCGCCAGCCGTTCCACCCGTTCCGGCGCCTGGCGAAGAATTTCGAACGCCACATAGCCGCCCATGCTGAGGCCGGCCAGGGCGAATCGCGGCGGGGCGCCGGCCAGGATGCGTCGGGCCATGTCCGCCAGGGAATCGTCCCGCGTGAGATCGCCCACCGACACGTCGGCGACGTCGGCCAAGGCGGTGCGCTGATGCGACCAGAGCCTGTCGTCGTTCAGCAAACCGGGAAGAAGGATGAGGCGGGTCATCGGCGGCGCCCTCGCGGTCACTTGATGAGTTTGGAGACGTCCTTGAATTCGGGGGTGCCGGCGCGGCGCAGCCATTCGAACAGGACCATCTCCACGCTGCCCACGGCGACACCCGTCGCCGCCAGGCGGGCCAGCGCCGCCTGATGGTCCGAATCGCGGCGGGACGCGGTGGCGTCGGCGACGACGAAGGGGCTCCAGCCCGACTCACGCAGTTGCATCGCCGTCTGCAAGACGCAGACATGCGCCTCGATGCCGGCGACGACGATCTGGGGCCGGGGCAATGCCTGAAGGCGTGCGCGGATGGACGGATCGGCCACGCACGAAAAATCCAGCTTTTCCATCACGGCACCGTCCGGGGCCAGCGAGCGGAGTTCCGGGACCGTCGCGCCCAATCCCTTGGGATATTGCTCGCTGACCAGGACCGGCACGTCCAGGCGCAGGGCGGCGCGCATCAGCCGTTCGGCGCCGCGGACGACCTGGTCCGGACGGGCCATGGCCGGCAGCAGGGCTTGCTGGATATCGACGATCAGCAGCGCCGATTTGGACGATTCGAGCAGCATGGCCGGTCTCCGGCGGGTGTTGCGATTTTGCCGCACACGGTATCTCAAGCGGGGTTGCGCGCCAACACTGCGGATAGTCGGCAGTTCGGGCGTTGACATGGCGCCCGGACTTTCTATTATCCGGCCGCATATGACACTCCCAATAGACCTGCAAGCCGCAAGCCCGGCACAACCCGCCCCCATGGATTTCCGAGACCTGGGTCTTGGACCCGAAATCCTTAAAGCTGTCGAGGAGGCAGGGTATTCCCAGCCCACCCCGATTCAGCAACAGGCCATCCCTGTCGTCCTGATGGGGCGCGACGTTCTGGGCTGCGCGCAGACCGGCACCGGCAAGACGGCGTCGTTCACGCTGCCGATGATCGAAATCCTGGCGGCCGGGCGGGCCAAGGCGCGCATGCCGCGTTCGCTGATTCTTTGCCCCACGCGCGAGCTGGCGGCGCAGGTCGCCGACAATTTCGACAAGTACGGCAAGCACCATCGTCTGACCAAGGCCCTGATCATCGGCGGCGAATCGATGGGCGACCAGATGAGCCTGCTGGATCGCGGCGTCGACGTGCTGATCGCCACGCCCGGGCGCCTGCTCGACATGTTCGACCGCGGCCGCATCCTGCTCACCGACGTCAAGGTCCTGGTGATCGACGAGGCGGATCGCATGCTGGACATGGGGTTCATTCCCGACGTGCAGCGCATCGTCTCGCTCCTTCCCAAAATCCGCCAGACCCTGTTCTTCTCGGCCACGATGGGGCCGGAAATCCGCAGGCTGGCCGACGATTTCCTGATGAATCCCAAGGAAATCACCGTCAGCCGTGAGGCGACGACGGCCACCACGGTGGAACAGTTCCTGGCCATCGTCGACGAGATCGACAAGCGGGAAACCCTGCGGCACATCATTCGCGTCGAGAACGTCAAGAACGCGTTCGTTTTCTGCAACCGCAAGCGCGACGTGACCGTGCTGTACCGGTCGCTGGCGAAGCACGGCTTCGACGTGGTGCAGTTGCACGGCGACATGGCGCAGCCGGCGCGCATGGAAGCGCTGGGGAAATTCAAGTCCGGCGAAGCCCGGCTGATGGTGTGCTCGGACGTCGCCGCGCGCGGCATCGACATCCAGGCCGTCAGCCATGTCTTCAATTTCGACGTTCCCATCCATGCCGAGGATTACGTCCATCGCATCGGCCGCACCGGCCGGGCCGGCCTGACGGGGCGCGCCTTCACCATCGCCACGCCGCAGGATGGCAAGCACGTCGCCGCCATCGAGCAGTTGATCGGCACTCCCATTCCCCGCATGGACGTGGAGGGTCTGCCGGCGCTTGAACTGGAGATGGAGCCGAGGCGCCGCCGCGGGAGAGCCAAGGAGGAGCGGCCGGGCCGCCGGGCCCGCCAGGAGGCGGAACCGCGCGCCGAGGCCGTCCGCGAGGCGCCCCGTGCCGAAGCGCCCCATGCCGAAGCGCCTGTCCGCGAGGAGCGGCGTGCCGAAGCGCCTGCACGGGAAGGGCGGCGCGGCGAGCAAGGCGGCCGTGGCGGCGAAGGCCGCCGGCGCCGTGGCCGCGTCGACGAGTTGGGTATCGGCGAGATGATGCATGCCGACGATGTGGTCGGCTTCGGCGATCACGTCCCCGACTTTATCCAGCGGGCGATTTCCAGGCCGCAGCCGCGTTCCGCCCGCGACGACGACCAGGAAGAGTAGCCCCCGGCCGGGGCCGGTTCCTCCCCGGCCCGTTACCGCCCGTTCGCCGTCCGCCACGGCAATTCGCCCTGGCGGTCGTCGATGCCATCCAGCACCATGCGCGCCAGCGGGACGGTGATCGCGCGCTTTTCCGTCAGCGAAGTGCGGTCGATGGCCTCGACCAGAAGACGGGCGGCGGCGAAACTGCGCTCCATTCGCCCGACCAGAAAGGCGATGACCTCCTCCCCGACCTTCAGTTGGCGGTCGGCGAACTGCTTGACCATCACCGCCGCCAGCACGGCATCGTCCGGAGCGCCGATCCCCACCGCCGGCAAGGCGTTGAGGCGCGAGGCGAGGTCGGGCAGCCGCACCGGTAGGTGCGACGGCGGCCGGCTTGCCGCCAGCACCAGGAAGCGGCCGGTCTCGCGCGTCAGATTGTGAAGATGGAAAAGCGCGCTCTCGGCCCGCAGCCGGTCGATGTCGTCGACCAGCACGATCCTCTGGCCGTCCACGAGCCCGGGTATGGATGCGTCATCGAGATCCGCTGCGGCCACCACCACGGCGCCCGCATCCGCATGGGCGGCGGCGAAGGCAGCCAGCAGATGGCTTTTGCCGCTTCCGGGCGGGCCATAAAGGATAAGGCCGTGCGCCGGCCAGGCGGGCCAGCGTTCCAGCCAGGCGACCGCCTCGGCGTTGCAGGGGGCGACGAGGAAATCGTCGCGCCCGAACGCCGGCGAGTGGCCGAGGTCGAGGGCGAACTGCCGTTCGCTCACGGCGTCGGGCTTCCGCTGTAGAGCGAACTGCGCAGGTAGCGCGCCAGGCTGAAGCGGGCCAGCACGCCGATCACGGCGGCGACGGGAACCGCCAGCAGGATGCCGACGAATCCGACCAATGCGCCGCCGGCCAGCAAGGCGAACATCACCCAGACCGGATGCAGGCCGACCTTGTCGCCGACCAGCTTCGGCGCCAGCACGTTGCCTTCGATCAGGTTGCCCACCGCGAACACGGCGACGGCCATGGCCGGCAGGGGCCAGTCGCCGCTTTGGGCGAACCCCACCGCCAGCGAAACCACCAGGCCGGATACCGTGCCGAGATAGGGCACGAACGACAGCAGCCCCGAAACCAGGCCGATAACCAGCCCCAATTCGATGCCGATGGCCGTCAGGCCGATCGCGTACATCGTTCCCAACGCCAGGCACACCGTGGCCTGTCCCCGCACGAAACCCGACAGGGTGCGGTTTATCTCGGCCATCTGGGCGCGGATGGCGGGGGCATGGTCCCGTGGCAGCCAGGCATCGACCTTGGCCACCAGATGGTCCCAATCACGCAGCAGGTAGAAGGTGACGACGGGGGTGATGAAGATCAGCGACAGCACGTTCACCACCGCCAGCCCGCCGGTCAGCACCTGCCGCGCCAACCCGAGCGCCCACGATACGACCGTGCCGGCATATTCGCTGGCCGACGACCGCAAACGCTCCACGTCCCGGGGGTCCAGGTGGCGGAGCAGATCCTGGATCTTGGGGGTGATACGCGCGGCAAGGGCGTTGACGTAATCCGGGACGCGACGGGCGAATTCGACCACCTGGTCTTGAAGGACGGGCGCCAAAAGGACCAACGCCGCGACCAGGGCCAGGAAGAAGAACAGGGTTATCACCGTGGTCGCCATGGTCCGCGACAATCCCAGCCGCTCAAGGCGGTCGGCGATGGGATCGAGGAAATAGGCGATGGCCATGCCCGCCACGAAGGGCAGAAGCACGGCCCGCAGCAGGTAGAGGAGAAGGGCGAAGACCGCCAAGCCGATCAGCCAGAAGCGCAGCCGTTGCGCCGAAGTCATCGCATCCCCCCCATGTTGCGGGTCGCGCCGCCGTTCGCCGACGGGCGCCGGCCGGTCGTCATCAGATAGGCCGCGCCCGATGCCGCCGTCGTCACCGCGACCGTGTAGATGAAAGCCTGAATCAGCATCGCCGCCTCCCACATACCCCCAAGGTGCCCCAGCACCATGCCGGCGAGCGCGATCTGGAAGGCGGTGTTGATCTTGGAAATCAGGATCGGCGTCCCCTGGAACCAGCCCGACAGCGCGTAGACCACGGCGTAGGCCACGATGAGAACGTCGCGCAGCACCACCAGAACCGTGAGCCACAATGGAAGATGGCCCTGCGCCCCCAGCATCACGTACACGCTCACCAACATCACCTTGTCGGCCAAGGGGTCAAGCCACTGCCCCAGGAGCGAGCGGGCATCGAACAGCCGCGCGACGGTGCCGTCGACCGCGTCCGTGGCCCCCGCGGCGACGAACAGCCAGAACGCCGGCTCCATTCGTCCGGCTGCCATCAGCCAGACGGTCACCGGCACCGAGAGGAGGCGCAGCAGGGTCAGGACGTTGGGGACGTGCCGCACGCACTCACCGCTGTGCGATCGGCCGCATGGTCCAGTACCCATTGGCCCATTCCATCGGCAGGCCGGCATTGGCGAGCGCCGCCTTGGCCTTGTCCTGGTCGCCGACGACGTGGAGAACCAGAGCCGCCTCCACCCGCGACAGCGAGACCAGATCGTAGGACTGGACTTGCGGCACCCGCGCCAGCCGCTCGCGCACCGTCAGCCAGTCGTCCAGCCCCGTCAGCGGCACCAGGGCGGCCAGGGATTGCGGGTGGCCGAACCGGAGAAGGTTGGCCTGCTTATAGCCCGTGTCGATGGCGCGCGAGACGTCGCGGGCCGCGCGCGCCATCATCTGGTCGGCATTCTCGCCCGGTTGCAGGTCGTAGGCGACGCTGTCGAACGGGGCAGGGGTTCCCGGCAGCGAAGACAGCGTGACGTCGAGGCGCCGGCTATCGGCGGAGAGGGTGGCGGCGGCCACCATGACGTCGGCGGTCCGCCAGCGGGCGCCCTCCGCCGCCATGCTCCCGGGGTCGGCGGCCAAGGCCTGCTGGACCGATATGGTCTGGACGTCGGTGGGGTCGCCGGGCGGGATCACCAGCGGCACCAGGCTATCGCCCCCCAGTCCCGCCCAGGCCGCGCGCCACGGGTTGGGGTCGTCCCACAGGGCCGTGCGTCCCTCCGCCGACAGCACGGGCAGGACCACCACCGGGCGCGAACGCGCCTCGGTGAAGGGAATGCCGGCTTGGCGCAGCAGCGTCTTCACCGCCGCCGGTTTGAACCGGACCGTCAGCGTGGCCATGTAGCGCACCGACGACGTCCGTTCCTGGTCGATGGCGAAGTCCCGGACGTAGTTCTCGGCGTCGGCGTTGGGCAGGCGGGCATGGTCGGCCGGGTCGGTGAGCCGCTCCAGCAATTGCCGGAAGGCCTGCCGCTGCCCGTCGGCCAGCGCCTGGTCTTTGGCGTCGTTGGCGCTGGTGGCGGTGACATCGACCTCGACGCCGCGCACGGTGAAGGCGTCGGGCACGCCCTGAGCCGCCGCCGCCTGACCGAAGGCGGTGGCGAGCAGCAGCGACAGCAAGGCGGCGAAAAGGCGGCGAGAAGGCATTGCAAACCATCCGCGTTGGAGTATCTTCGGCCCACTCAAAATCCGCGCCGTACCATAGCACACGCCAGCCGACGAGGAAGCCCATTCCCGCGCAAGACAAAGCCGGCCTGACTTATCGCGACGCCGGTGTCGACATCGACGCCGGCGAGGCCCTGGTTCAGGCCATCAAGCCGCTCGCCAAGTCCACCGCCCGTCCCGGCGCCGCCGCCGGCCTCGGGGGATTCGGCGCGCTCTTCGACCTTAAGGCCGCAGGCTTCAGCGACCCTATCCTCGTCTCGACCACCGATGGGGTCGGCACCAAGCTGAAGGTCGCCATCGAGTCGGGGCGTCACGACACGGTGGGCATCGATCTGGTCGCCATGTGCGTGAACGACCTGGTCGTGCAAGGGGCCGAACCCCTGTTGTTCCTGGACTATTACGCCACCGGCAAGCTCGATGTCGCCGCCGGCCGGTCGATCATCGCCGGTATCGCCGAGGGCTGCCGCCAAGCGGGCTGCGCCCTGGTCGGGGGCGAGACCGCCGAAATGCCCGGTATGTACGCCGACGGCGATTACGATCTGGCCGGCTTCGCCGTGGGCGCCGCCGAACGCGGCAGCCTGTTGCCGCGCGAGGACGTGCGGGCGGGCGACGTGATCCTCGGCCTGGAATCCTCGGGTGTCCATTCCAACGGCTATTCGCTGGTGCGGCGCATCGTCGCCCGTTGCGGTCTGGGCTATGCCGATCCGGCGCCGTTCGACAAGCGCCTGTCCCTGGGCGGCGCGCTGCTGGCGCCGACCCGCATCTACGTCAAGAGCTGCCTTGCCGCGGTGAGGATCGGCGCGGTCAAGGCCATGGCCCACATCACCGGCGGCGGTCTGATCGAGAACGTGCCGCGCGTGCTCCCCGCCGACGTGGTGGCCGAGATCGACGCGCGGGCCTGGACGCTGCCTCCGGTTTTCGGGTGGCTGGCGAAGGAGGGCGGCGTCGCGCCCCACGAAATGGCCCGGACCTTCAATTGCGGCATCGGCATGGTGCTGGTGACCGCTCCCGAGAATGCGGTGGAGGCGGTCCATACCCTCAGCCAGCACGGGGAAACCGCGCACGTCATCGGCAGCATCCGGTCCCGCGACGGGGACGAGCCGCAAAGCCAGGTGAGCGGAACGGAGGGGTGGTGACGTTTCGCCCGGCGAAAGCGAAAGTCGGCGTCCTCGTCTCCGGGCGCGGATCCAATCTTCAGGCTCTTTTGGATGCCGCCGCCGATCCGGCCTTTCCGGCGGAAATCGGCCTGGTGCTGTCCAATGTTCCCGGCGTCTATGCGCTGGAGCGTGCGGCGCGGGCCGGCGTGCCGACGCGGGTGATCGAGCACAAGGACTTTGCTTCCCGCGATGCGTTCGACGCGGCCATGGACGCGGCCCTGCGCGAGGCCGGGGTGGAGATCGTCTGCCTCGCCGGCTTCATGCGGCTGCTGAGCGCGGGATTCGTGTCCGGCTGGGCAGGGAGGATGCTCAACATCCACCCCGCGCTGCTGCCCTCGTTCAAGGGGTTGCACACCCATCGCCGGGCCATCGAAGCGGGTGTGAAGCTGCACGGATGCACCGTGCATCTGGTCACCCCCGAACTCGACGACGGGCCGATCCTGGCGCAGGCCGCGGTGCCGGTCCTGGCCTCGGACGACGAGGATTCCCTGGCTGCGCGGGTGCTGGCCGAGGAGCACCGCATTTATCCGCTGGCCCTGCGCCTGCTGGTGGAAGGGCGCGTGCGGGTCGATGGCAATCGCGCCGTCGTCGATGCTCCGGGACCGGGAGAAGGGATCCGTAACCCGGAGATGTGAGCCGCTTCGGCAGGACCTACTCGAAAGCGCAGCCCGGCTTCAGTCCAACCTTCTTTAGAATGATGGCCAAAGGGCAGAACCCGGTGAAGGCCGTTTGGAGCAGGTTGACCCCCACGAACGCGGTAAGCCACAGCCAATTGGGGCTGTGATAGTGGGCCAGCAGCAGGCTGGCGAGGATGACGGTGCCGGCGAAGGCCATCACGAAGCGATCGATGCTCATTGCGTGATCCTGGTCAAAGTTGTATCGCGGGGATAGGGCGCCCGCGCTTGAACAATTAGCTTTTTCTAATATATTGGTCAAGGTCATCATCCACGGAGGCCTTATGCGTACCGCCGCCACCATCTTCTCGGCGCTCGCGTTCGCTGTGTTCGCAAGTCTGGCGTCGCCTGCCGCAGCGGGGGAACTCGTCGCGCACCCCCAGCGCATCGACGACCTCAAGGCGGTTTTCGGCACGGTCGAAAGCCTGCACAAGACGAGCGCGCGCGCGCGCATCGGGGGAACGCTCGAGAAGCTGTCCGTCGTCGAGGGACAGAAGGTCGAGGCGGGGCAGAATCTGGGGACCGTCGTCGATACCAAGATCGCGCTGCAAACCGCGGCCGCGGAATCGCGCATCCAGTCGGCGGAGGCGGAACTGGCCTTGGCGCGCACGGAATACGACCGCTCCAAGGAATTGTTCGCCAAGGGGGCCGGCACCAAGTCGCGTCTGGATGCGGCGCAGACCCGGCTTCAGGTCGCCGAGCGCACCGTTTCGGCGCTGAAATCCGAGCGTAACGTCATCACCGAACGCGGTGGCGAAGGGGCCGTGCTCGCGCCCAACAACGGCCGCGTGACCAAGGTCCTGGTGACCGAAGGAAGCGTGGTGATGCCGGGTGAGGCGATCGCCGACATCGCCGTCGAGAACTACGTGCTGCGAATCCGCCTTCCCGAACGCCACGCGCGTTTCATCAAGGTGGGCGATACCGTCCTGGTGGGGCCGCGGGCGCTGTCGATGGCCGATACGCCGCCGCGGCGCGGCACCGTCAGCAAGGTCTATCCGCAGATCGAGGACGGGCGGGTGATCGCCGACGTCACCGTCGACGGTCTCGGCGACTATTTCGTCGGCGAACGGGTGCCCGTGCATATCTCCACCGGCACCCGCGAGGCCTTCGTCGTCCCGCGCGAGGCGGTGCATCGCCGTTTCGGCCTCGATTACGTCACCCTCAAGGACAAGACGGAAGTGGTGGTGCAACTGGGTCAGATCACCGGCGACGGCGTGGAAGTGCTGGCGGGCCTGCGTGACGGCGACACGGTGGTGTGGTGACCCCATGAAGCTCGGTATTTCCGGCAACATCGCCAGGATCTTCATCCGGTCCCCGCTGACGCCGCTGCTTCTGCTGGCGTCCATGGCGCTCGGACTGATCGCCCTCAGCGCGCTGCCGCGCGAGGAGGAGCCGCAGATCAGCGTGCCGATGGTCGATATCATGGTCCAGGCCAACGGCCTGAAGGCGGTGGACGCGGCCGAACTGGTGACCAAGCCGCTCGAGGACATCATCAAGGGCATCGGCGAGGTCGAACACGTCTATTCCCAGACCATGGACGACCGGGTGGTGGTGACCGCCCGCTTCAACGTCGGAACCAGCGAGGACGCCGCCATCCTGCGGGTGCACCAGCAGGTGCGGGCGCACATCGCGGAATTGCCCACCGGCATTCCCGAGCCCCTCATCATCGGACGGGGCATCAACGACGTCGCCATCGTGACGCTGACGCTGTCGCCCAAGCCCGAGAAGGCCGAACGCTGGGACGACAACGCTCTCTACACGCTCGCCGATCAGCTCCAGCACGAGCTGGTCAAGGTCGATAACGTCGGGCTCTCCTACATCGTCGGCGGACGGCGCGACCAGATCCGGGTCGAGCCCGATCCCGAGCTGCTCGCCCTTTACGGGGTCACCCTCAACCAGCTGGTCGACAAGGTCGAGAACGCCAACCGGTCGTTCATGGTCGGCACGGTCGAGGAGCACGACCGCACCTTGCCGGTGGTGGGGGGGCAAACCCTGCTGGGCGTTCCCGATATCGGCAATCTCTTGCTAACCACCCGCGACGGCCGGCCCGTCTATGTGAAGGACGTGGCCCGCGTGATCGTCGGCGGCGAGACCGGCCTGCACCGGGCCTGGAACATCGCCAAGAGCGCCGACGGCTCCCTCGTGAAGACGCCGACGGTGACCCTGGCCATCGCCAAGCGCGGCGGCGCCAACGCGGTGCTGGTGTCCAAGCAGATCCTGGAACGGCTCGACAACATCAAGGGCCGCCTGGTCCCGGCGGACGTCAACATCTCGGTCACCCGCGATTATGGCGAGACCGCCGCCGACAAGGCGAACGAGCTGCTGTTCCATCTGGCCCTGGCGACGGTGTCGATCGTCGTGCTGATTACCTGGGCGTTGGGCTGGCGTGAAGGCGTGGTGGTGATGCTGGTCGTCCCCACCACCATCCTGTTGACCCTGTTCGCGTCCTGGCTGATGGGGTACACCATCAACCGCGTCAGCCTGTTCGCGCTGATCTTCTCCATCGGTATCCTGGTGGACGACGCCATCGTGGTGATCGAGAACATCGCCCGCCACTGGCGCATGCGCAAGGGCGAGGACCCGGTGAAGGTCGCCGTCGAGGCGGTCGCCGAGGTCGGCAATCCGACCATCGTCGCCACGCTCACCATCGTGGTGGCACTGCTGCCGATGATGTTCGTGTCCGGCTTGATGGGCCCCTACATGAGCCCGATTCCGGCCAACGCCTCGTCGGCGATGCTGTTCTCGTTCTTCGTCGCCATCATCATCACCCCATGGCTTCTGCTCAAGGTCTCCGGCCGCCGTGGCCGTGCGGGCGGTGGCGGACACGAGCACTCCTCCAAGCTGGGAGATCTTTACCGTCGGCGCGTGCGGTGGCTGCTCGAAGGGCGCCAGCGGTCGAAGACGCTGCTGCTGTGGGTGACCGCCGCCACCGTGCTGGCGATGACGATGTTCCCGCTCAAGCTGGTGACGGTGAAGCTGCTGCCGTTCGACAACAAGTCCGAGTTCCAGGTGGTGGTCGATTTGCCGGCCGGCAGTACGCTGGAAGATACCCAGCGGGTGCTGATGGCGGCGGCCGACCGCCTGGCGGTCCTGCCCGAGCTGACCTCGTTGCAGGCGTATGCCGGCACCTCGGCGCCGTTCAACTTCAACGGCCTGGTGCGCCACTATTACCTGCGGTCATCGCCCGAGCAGGGGGATCTCCAGGTCAACCTCGTCTCCCGCCACGACCGCAGCCGCACCAGCCACGACATCGCCCTCCAGGCCCGCCGGCTGTTGGCGGACCTGCCGATGCCCAAGGGCACAGCCCTCAAGGTGGTGGAGGTTCCGCCCGGTCCTCCGGTGCTGTCCACGCTTCTGGCCGAAATCTACGGTCCCGATTCGGCGACGCGCCGGGCCGCCGCCCGCGAGGTGCGCAAGGCGTTCGAGCAGGTGGACTTCATCGTCGACGTCGACGACACCCTGTCGCATCCGACCCAGCGGCTGCGGGTCGCCATCGATGAGGAGCGGCTGGAGTTCTTCGGCGTCGAACAGAAGGCGGTCTACGACACCATCCAGGCCCTGATGGGCGGCGTGCGCGTCGGCTATTCCCACCGCGGCGAGGGCGCCTATCCCAAGGAGATCGTCATCGGCCTGCCGAAAGCCGACCAACATCCCGGCGAGCTGCTGGCCAACACGCCGGTGCCGGCCCGCAACGGGACGGTGGAGCTTGGCGACGTCGTCAAGGTGTCGTACGAGCCGGCCTCGCCGCCGATTTTCCGCCGCGACGGCCGCTTCGCCGAGATGGTGACCGCCGACCTGGCCGGCCGTTACGAGGCCCCCATCTACGGGATGTTGGCGGTGGACGACAATCTGGCGAAAATGTTGCCGCCGATCGCCATCAAATTCCATGGGCAGCCGGTCGATGAATCCCACCCGACCCTGCTGTGGGACGGCGAATGGGAAATCACCTACGTCACCTTCCGCGACATGGGGGCGGCCTTCGCCGTGGCGATCCTTGGCATCTACCTGCTGGTGGTCGCGCAATTCGGCAGTTTCCGCTTGCCCCTGGTCATCCTGGTGCCGGTGCCGCTGACGCTGATCGGCATCGTCATCGGCCACATGCTGTTCCGGGCGCCGTTCACCGCCACGTCGATGATCGGCTTTATCGCCCTGGCCGGCATCATTGTCCGCAATTCCATCCTGCTCGTGGACTTCATCCGCCATGAGAAGACCGAGGGCGTGCCGTTGCGCCAAGCCCTGCTGGAAGCGGGCGCCACCCGCGTGAAGCCGATCGTGCTGACGGCGGTGGCGGCGATGATCGGCGCGGCCTTCATTCTCGCCGATCCCATCTTCCAGGGTTTGGCGATCAGCCTGGTGTTCGGCCTGGCCTCCTCGACGGCGCTCACGCTGCTGGTCATCCCCGCGCTCTATGTCTGGCTGCGCGACGACAACAGAGGGTTCGGCTGACCGGTTTCAGGAGCCCTGGGCGCGCCCGCAGCGGTTCTCATTATGGTTTTTTTCATTGTCATCCCGAGCGTAGCCGAGGGATCTTTCGGGCATTTTCGCGCGAAAGATCCCTCCGCTCGCTCGCGCTCGGTCGGGATGACAACGCGAGCAAGGGC
>JAJZVW010000057.1 GCA_021847015.1 Pseudomonadota bacterium
CGACTGACCCAATGACCACCTCTTTCGCGTGCGCGCCGCCGGGGGCGGGGCATGCCCCGCCCCCGGCGATCACCGAATTTCCACCAGCAGCGCGGACGTTAACCCTAGTCACGCACGGCCGGAGAACCAGCCGATATTTCCAGAGTTCGGGGAAGAATGCCGAACCCGGTCCGCCGCGGGCGGCACTCCGTTGCCGCAGCCCAGGCGCGAGGCCAGGTCGGCTCGATGAGGAGGGGCTGAGAATGACGGCCGAAAACGACGCGTACACGGTGACGCTGCAAGGAACGCACACGATAAACACGGCGGAAACGACGCTGCAGAAGTTGAAGGAGGCGCTGTCCGCCTCGGCGAGCGAGGTGGTCGCGGATTGCGCGGACCTCGAAGAGTTCGATCTCACGTTCGTTCAGCTGATGATCGCGGCGCGGCGCAGCGCCGAACGCGCCGGAAAGCGGTTTCGATTGGTGTCTCCGGCCAGCGGGGCGCTGCTGTCGATGCTGATGAGCCTGGGCGTGGTGCCCAGTGGTCCGAGTCTTGCCGCGGATGGATTCTGGGCAGCGGGAGAGTGACGATGGTCAAGACCATTCTCAGCGTCGACGACTCGGCCAGCATGCGCCAGATGGTGCGGCTGACCCTGAGCGGCGCGGGCTATCAGGTGATCGAGGCGGCCGATGGCCGCGAGGGATTGTCCAAGGCGCAGGCCAATACGGTGCATATGGTGGTCACCGACCTCAACATGCCCAACATGGACGGTCTCGAACTCATTCGCGCGCTCCGCGGCGAGCCGGCCTACAAGGGCGTGCCGATCATCTTCCTGACCACCGAATCGGACGAGGCCAAGAAGAAGGAGGCCAAGAGCGCCGGGGCCACCGGCTGGATCACCAAACCGTTCCAGCAGGACCAGTTGCTGGCGGTGGTCAAAAAGGTCCTCGGAGCATGAGCGCGACGGCCGACCCCACCGCGATCTTCCTGTCGGAAGCCCAGGAGCTGATGGAGCAGCTGGAGGCGGCGCTGCTCGACCTCGAACGCTCTCCCGAGGACCGCGCCGTGGTCGACACCGCGTTCCGGGCTCTGCACACCATCAAGGGGTCGGGCGCGATGTTCGGGTTCGACGCCCTGGCCAGGTTCACGCATCTGGTGGAAACCGCCTTCGACCAGGTGCGCAAGGGCGCCCTGTCGGTGAGCCCGGCCCTGGTGGGCGTGACGCTCCGGGCGGCCGACCATATGCGGGGGCTGCTGGAGCGGCCGGCCGAGGTGGACGCGGCGGCCGGCGAAATCATCCTCGCGGAACTGAAGCAAACGACGGGAATCGCCACCTCCGGCGCCGCCTCCCACGCGCCGGCGGCCGAGGAGGCGGAGGGCCCCGCCACCTACCGCGTCCGCTTCCGGCTGCCCGCCAACGCCCTGGAAATGGGCAACAACCCCGCCTTGCTGCTGGACGAGCTGCGCGCGCTCGGCGAATGCACGGTGGCGGCGCTGACCGATCCCGTGCCGCCGCTGGAGGAGATCGAACCCTCGTCCTGCTACCTCGCCTGGGACGTGGTGCTCACGACCGAGCAGCCGCGTTCGGCCATCGAGGCGGTGTTCATCTTCGTGATCGACGACATGGAACTGGCCATCGAGCGGGTCCGGGAGGACCCGCAGCGGTTGGGCGAGCTTCTGGTCGAGCGCGGCGACGCCACGCCCGAGGCGGTCAATGCCGCGCTGTCGCGCCAGGACCCCGTCGGCGCCCTGCTGGTCAAGGCCGGGGACGTGACCGCCGACCGGGTCGCGTCCGCCCTGGCCGAGCAGGACCATGTCAGGAAGGTGGGCGCCGGTGCGCAATCCGCCGCGCCCAAGGGCGCGGACAGCATGCGCGTGCCGGCGGAGCGGCTCGACAGCCTGATGGACGGCGTGGGCGAACTGGTGATCGCCCAGGCGCGGCTCAAGCAACTGGCCGGGGCCAGCGACAACCTTCAGATGAAATCCGTCGCCGAGGAGATCGAGCGTCTGGCGGCGGGACTGCGCGACATCATCATGGGCATCCGCATGGTGCCGATCGGTTCGCTGTTCGGGCGGTTCCGCCGGCTGGTGCGCGACCTTTCCCAGGATCTGGGCAAGGACATCGCGCTGCATACCGCGGGCGAGGAAACCGAGCTGGACAAGACGGTGATCGACCGGCTCGCCGATCCCATCGTCCATCTGATCCGCAACGCCGCCGACCACGGCCTGGAGGACGCGGCGGAGCGCATCGCCGCCGGCAAGCCGCCGCAGGGCCAGGTACGGCTGTCGGCCGTCCATTCGGGCTCGCAGGTGCTGATCACCATCGGGGACGACGGCAAGGGCCTCGACCGCGCCCGCATCCGGGCCAAGGCCGAGGCGGAGGGACTGATCGAGCCCGGCGCCAAGCTCGGCGACGGCGAATTGCTGCAAATGATCTTCCAGCCGGGGCTGTCCACCGCCAAGCAGGTCACCAACCTGTCCGGCCGGGGCGTCGGCATGGACGTGGTCAAGCGCACCATCGAGGCCCTGCGCGGCACCGTCGAAATCGCCAGCACCCCCGGCCAGGGCACCGAGGTGACGCTGCGGCTGCCGCTCACGCTCGCCATCATCGACGGCCTCCTGGTGCGGGTCGGCGAAGGACGTTACGTCATCCCGCTGGCGGCGGTGGAGGAATGCGTCGAACTGTCCGAGGCCGAGGACGGCCGCTCGAAGGGCCGCAGCATCCTCAACGTGCGCGGCGACCTGGTGCCGTTCCTGCGCCTGCGCGATCTGTTCGCCACCGGAACGCCGCCCGATCCCTACCAGAAGGTGGTGATCGTCGCGTCCGGCGATTTGCGGGTGGGGCTGGTGGTCGATCAGGTGATCGGCGACCACCAGACCGTGATCAAGTCGCTCTCGAAGCTGCACGCCGATGTCGAGAACTTCTCCGGGGCCACCATCCTCGGCGACGGCTCGGTCGCGCTCATCCTCGACGTCGCCCGCCTGATCAGTTTCGGCCAGACGCGCGAAGACGAACTCAAGACGGCGTGAGGGGGCGGACATGGCCAGCATCGATCACAAGGCGGCAATCGAGGTCGTCACCTTCGCCCTGGACGGCGAGATCTTCGCCCTCGAAGCGGGGCTGGTGCGCGAAATCCTCGACGCCGTCACCATCACGCGGGTACCCGGCGCCCGCCCCTTCATCGACGGCCTCATCAACGTGCGGGGTAAGGTCGTTCCCCTGGCCGATCTCCGTCTCAAGTTCGGGATGGCGATGACGCCGGCGACCCACGATACCCGGATCATCGTCATCGAGATGATGCTGGCCGGGGAACCGGTCACCGTCGGCGTGCTTGCCGACAAGGTTTACGAAGTCACCACCGTCGCCGGTGCTTCCGTCCAGGATGCCCCTGAAATCGGGATGAGCTGGAACCCCGATTTCGTCAAGGGGATCGGTAAGCGCGACGACGGTTTCATCATCATTCCGGATATCGAACACATCTTCGCCGCCGAGTGATACGGCCGGAGCATTCGGGAGAACACGACCATGCGCATCTCCGTGAAAATGAAGCTGGGCGCCGCCTTCGGCGTGATCATCATGCTGTCGGCCATCGCCGCGGTGGTTTCCATCACCGGCTTGGCCGATATGAACGCGACCATCGGCGAACTGACGTCACGGTCGGTGGTCGGCGTGACGTCCGCCTTGAAGGCGGACGCGGCCTTGGGGGAGACCGTCCGTTCCGAGAAGAACATGCTGCTCGCGGACACGCTCGACGGGCGCACCAAGTACCAGAAGGAGATGGTGGAATTGCGGAAGGGCTTCCGCGACCAGATCAGCCGCCTGCGCTCGGCCGCGAACGACGATGAAAAGCGCGGCGCCGACGCCGCCCTCACCGTCTTCGATCGCTTGACCGCGATCCAGGACAAGGAATGGGGCTTGGCGAAGCTGATGAGCAACGCCGCGGCAAACGATGTGGAGAGAAAGGAAGGCGCTCCCGCCGCCGCCGCGGTCGCCGAGGCGATGGCGCCGCTGGTGGCCAGGATTTCCAGCGGCTCCCCCACCCCGGATCAACTTCGCATCGCCTTCCAGGCCGAGCGGGCGCTGGGCGAATTGCGGCTGGCGCAGATCGCCATCCGCGATTCCTTCCTCACCAGCGACGACGACGAAAGCAAGGCCTTCGTCGCCGAGGTCCGCGACCACGTCGCCGAATCGAAGCGCATCCTCGACGCCCTGCGCCGCAGCGTCGGCGGGGACGATGGGCGTCTGGTCGAGGCCATGATCGACCATCTCGGCCGGTGGGAACGCCTGGCCGACAAGATGGGCGAACTGGCGTTGATCAACGGCGACGCCAAGGCCATCGCCTTGTCCGCCAACGAGGGCCGTGCGGCGGTCGTGGACGTCCAGAAGCTGATGAACCAGGTCGTCGACGCCGAACAGCAGGGCATGGACGGCGCCCAGGCGGCGGCGGCCCGGGATTACGGCCAACTCCGTACCCTGCTGATTTCCATCGCCCTGGGCTCCCTCCTCCTTGCCGTCGGCAGCGCCGCCTGGATCGCGCTGTCCATCAGCCGCGGCCTCAACAAATCCGTCGAACTGGCGAACGCGGTGGCCGTCGGCGACCTGGGGCGTTCCGCCGAGGTCTCCTCCAACGACGAGATCAAGGATCTGGTGGACGCGCTCAACCGGATGACGGGCAATCTGCGCGCGACCGCCAACGTGGCCGACGAGATCGCCAAGGGCAACCTGACGGTCCAGGCTAGGCGCCTGTCGGACAAGGACGGCCTCGGCATCGCGCTGGAGACCATGCTGGAACGGCTGCGTTCGGTGGTGGCCGAGGCGGCGGGCGCGGCGGACAACGTCTCCGCCGGCAGCCAGCAGCTTTCGGCCAGCGCCGAGGAACTGAGCCAAGGCGCCAACGAACAGGCGTCGGCCGCCGAGGAGGCGTCCGCCTCCATGGAGCAGATGGCCTCCAACATCAAGCAGAACGCCGACAACGCTTCGCAGACCGAAAAGATCGCGCGCCAGTCGGCCAAGGACGCCCAGGCCAGCGGCCAGGCGGTGACCAAGGCGGTGGACGCCATGCAGACCATCGCCGAGAAGATCATGATCGTCCAGGAGATCGCGCGGCAGACCGATCTTCTGGCGCTGAACGCGGCGGTCGAGGCGGCGCGGGCCGGCGAGCACGGCAAGGGCTTCGCCGTGGTGGCGTCCGAGGTGCGCAAGCTGGCCGAGCGCAGCCAGGCCGCCGCGACCGAGATCAGCGGCCTGTCCACCGGCTCGGTGAAGGTGGCGCAGGAAGCCGGCCAGATGCTGGCCAAGCTGGTGCCGGACATCCAGCGCACCGCCGAACTGGTCGAGGAGATCAGCGCCGCCTGCCGCGAACAGGACATCGGCGCCGACCAGATCAACCAGGCCATCCAGCAATTGGACAAGGTCACCCAGCAGAACTCCGCCGCGTCCGAGGAGATGGCCTCGACGTCCGATGAACTGGCCGGCCAGGCCGAGCAGTTGCAGAAGACGATCAGCTACTTCCGCCTCGGCAACGCCCAGGCGGGCGAAGGCGACCGCCTCGCGGCGCAGCCGCGCAAGGCCCCTCAGCACAAGCCGGTCGTCCATCATCCCCATTTCGCCGCGCCGAAGGCGAAGCCGGCGCGTGCGGCGAAGCCGTCCGCCAAGGCCAATGGCTCGGTGCCGAACGGCCGCGACCACGGCGACGGCATTGCGCTCGAACTGGTCGCGGCGGGCGCGGACGGACGGGATTCCGATTTCGAGCGGTACTGAGCCCATGGCGCGGGCGGCGCTACCGCCGCCCGCGCGCCCCTTTCCCGTCCTTCCGGCCGGCTGTGGAGAACGACCATGAGCCAATCCGCTGCGGTGAAGAATTCGGCCCAGCAATTCGTCACGCTGGGCATCGACCGCGAGGTGTTCGCCGTCGAGGTCGACGTTGTCCGCGAAATTCTCGATTTCCGGCCCCTCACCAAGGTGCCCAACACGCCCCCGTTCGTGCTGGGGATTCTGGACGTTCGCGGGCGGGGTGTGCCGGTGATCGAATTGCGGGCCAAGCTCGGCCTGCCGTCGGCCGAGGTCACCCGCCAGACCCGCATCGTCGTGCTGGAAATCCCATCCGATGGCAAGCCGCTGCTCTTGGGATTGCTGACCGACCGGGTCTTCGAGGTCACGCCCCTCGGCGAGCACGGCCTGGAGCCGCCACCAGAGATCGGAGTGCGCTGGCATTCCGACTACATCCGGGGCATCGGCCGGCGCGGCGAGGATTTCGTCATCATCCTCGATCTCGCGCACCTGTTCGGGTCGAACGACATCGCCCTGATCCGCGGAGAGGCGTGAATGACCGTGGCAGCCACCGCTACCGGCGCCGCTCCCGACGCCCTGAGCCAGCGCGATTTCGCCCGTCTGGCGCGGTACATCCATGAAACCAGCGGAATCCGCATGCCGCCCACCAAGCGCACCATGCTGGAGGGCCGCTTGCGCAAAAGGGTGCGGGCTCTGGATTTGCCGGACCTCGCGTCCTACTGCCGCTACCTGTTCGACCTGGGCGGACTGGCCCGGGAAGCGGTGTCGCTGATCGACGTGGTGACCACCAACAAGACGGAATTCTTCCGCGAGCCCGGGCATTTCCAGTACCTGTTGGACAAGGGGCTGCCCGACCTAGCGGAGCGCGGCGCGGGCGTCGTGCGCCCGCTCCAGGTGTGGAGCGCCGCCTGTTCGACCGGCGCCGAGCCCTACACGCTGGCCATGGTGCTGGGCGATTTCGGCGCCGCCCTGCGCGGCTACCGCTTCGGCATCCTCGGTACCGACATCTCCACCCAGGTCCTGCACAAGGCCGTCGTCGCCATCTATCCCGAGGAGGCGATCGCCCCCGTCCCCATGGACATGCGGCGCCGCTACCTGCTGCGCAGCCGGGGGCACGGTCCCCGGCAGGTGCGCATCGCGCCGGAACTCCGCCGCCACGTGCGGTTCCAGCGGGTCAACCTGATCCAGGAACCCTACGGCGTGGACGACGCCATGGACATCGTGTTCTGCCGCAACCTTCTGATCTATTTCGACAAACCGACCCAGGAGGCGGTGCTGCGGCGATTGACCGAGCGGCTGCGTCCCGGGGGGCTTCTGTTCGTCGGCCACAGCGAAAGCGTGACGGGCTTCGACCTGCCGTTGCGGACGGTGGCCAATTCCGTCTTCGTTCGAGCGTAGTGGGACGCGCCGATGGCAACGCCGGTAAAGGTCCTGATCGTCGACGATTCCGCCTCGGTGCGCGAGGCCATGAGCGCGATTCTGGCCGAAGACCCGGACATCGAGGTGATCGGCACCGCCTCCGATCCCTTCGTCGCCGCCCGGCGCATGCAGGAGCGGGTCCCCGACGTCATCACCCTCGACGTGGAGATGCCGCGCATGGACGGCATCACCTTCCTGCGCAAACTGATGAGCCAGCATCCGATCCCGGTGGTGATCTGCTCCTCGCTGACCGAGGAAGGCTCGGAAACCCTGATGCAGGCCCTGGCCGCCGGCGCGGTCGAGGTGATCCTGAAACCGAAGATGGGGACCAAGCAATTCCTGATGGAGACCCGCGTGCGCATCTGCGACGCGGTCAAGGCGGCGGCCGCGGCCCGGCTCAAGCGGCTGCCCAAGGGCGCCGACGGCGGCGGACCGCCGCCCAAACTCAACGCCGACGTGATGGTGCCGCCCCCGGTCGCCGGCAAGGCGATGGCGCGCACGACCGAGCGGGTGGTGTGCATCGGCGCCTCCACGGGCGGCACCGAATCCCTGCGCCTGGTGTTGCAGGAGCTGCCCGAGAATTGTCCGGGCATCGTCGTCGTCCAGCACATGCCGGAGAAATTCACCGCCGCCTTCGCGCGGCGTCTGAACGGTCTGTGCGCGGTGACGGTGAAGGAGGCCGAGGACGGCGATCCCGTGCTGCGCGGGCACGCGCTGATCGCGCCGGGCAACCGCCATCTCCTCCTGCAACGCAGCGGCGCCCGCTATCACGTCGCCATCAAGGACGGCCCTCTGGTGAACCGGCACCGTCCCTCGGTGGACGTGCTGTTCCGCTCGGCCGCGCAGACCGCCGGCGCCAACGGCGTGGGCATCATCATGACCGGCATGGGCGACGACGGCGCGCGGGGCCTGCTGGAGATGCGCGAGGCGGGCGCCAGGACCTTCGCCCAGGACGAGGAAACCTGCGTCGTCTTCGGCATGCCCAAGGAGGCGATCCGGCTGGGCGCCGCGGAAAAGACGGTGCCGCTCGGCGCCGTGCCGTGGGAAATCATGAAGGCGGGGTGAGCATGACCCATATCGGCCAGACGGCGGATCTTCTCCCTTCCGTCCCGTCCTTCCATCGCCATCCGCCCGGCGCGGGCGACGGCCTGGGGGCGGTCCTTTCGCTGCTGCGGGCGGCGCGGGAGCCTGCCGAGCAGGTCTTCCTGTCCCTGGGCGCCAGCCTGACCCAGGCCGTGGGCCTGATCCAGCGGGCGGCGGACACGGTCGCCGAGATGTCCTCCCGCCTGGAGGGCGACGAGTTCGGCACGGCGCTGGCGTCACTGACCGAGGCAGCGGGCGAGGTGACGGCGCTGGCGCGGTCGGCCGGCGGCGAGAAGGCGGCGCTGACGGAGCTCGACAACACCATCGAAGGCGTCAGCCGCGGCATCGCCCGTTTCCGCAAGACCGTGGCCGAGGTCGAACTGCTCGCCGTCAACGCCAAGATCCAGGTGTCGCACCTGCCGGTGTCCAACGCCGATTTCGTCACGTTCACCCAGGACATGGGGGCCTTGGCGGACAACGCCGGGACCGGCCTCGAACTCCTGGACGGCAAGCTGGCGATGCTGGCGCGCTCGGTGCGCACGGCGCTGTTGAGCCGCGAGGCGTTCGAGAGGGACCACGGCCTGGCGCTGACCGCCATCGGCGACCGCCTGCATCGGGCCCTGCAATCGGTGGAGCGGCGGCGTGCCCAGGCGATGGCGACCGCCAAGACCCTGGCGGGCCGATCCCGCGAGGTCGGCCAACGCATCGGCTCGGCCGTCCAGGCGTTGCAGATCAACGACATCACCCGCCAGCGCCTGGAACACGTCGAGGAGATCCTGGAAGAGGCCGACGACGTGGCCGCCGGCGGCCATGGCTGGGGAGCGGAACTGTCCGGCGAGGACCGGGCCCAAGTCTTCGCGGCGATCTGCAAGCTCCAGGCGGCCCAGACGGCCCAGGCCAACGAGCATTTCGCCAGGGAGATGCACCGGCTGATCGCCAGCCTCCGTTCCCTGGCCGCCAACGCCGGGGAGATCGAGGCCGAAGGGATGTCCGTCGCCGGAGCAACCCGCGACAACGGCGAATCGTTCCTGGCGGAGCTGAAGACCCAACTGGCCGATGCGCGGTCGCTGCTGGTCAGCTATGCCCGCGCCCATGACGACACCCGGGCGGTGGTGCGCTCCGCTTCGGCCGCCGTCGCGGACATGCTCACCCACGTCGAAACGGTCCGGTCGATCGAGGCCGACATGCGGATCATGGGGCTGAACGCCACCTTCAAATGCGGACGGCTGGGCGTGCAGGGCCGATCCCTCAGCGTCATCGCCCACGAATTGCGCAACTGCGCCACCCGCACCCGCGAGCAGGCGGAGATGGTCGCCAACGGGCTCAACGCCATGGTCGCCATCTCCCAATCCCTGGGCGCGGGACAGGCCGGCCTGGAGGGGCTTTCCGCCGCCATGGACCATTCCACCGAAATCCTCTCGGAGCTGGGCGCCAATTTCGACCGGATTTTCGATGGGCTGATCCGCGACACCGGCGACGTCAAGGCGATATTGACGACGGCCGCCGAGGGCATCCGCATCCACGACGATCTGGACCAATCGCTGCGCGAGGCCGTCCGCCGGATCACCGCCCTGGGCGGTGCCGAGACGGTCGATGCGGAACGGATCGGCCAGCTCATGGAGCGCGTCCGGGCCGAATTCGGCGGACGCTACACCATGGAATCGGAGCGCCTGATGCACGAACTGGTGCTGGACGGAACCGCCGGCGCCGCAGCCACAGCCACCCCCTCCGCCGCTCCCGAACCCGATCCGGACGATTTCCTGTTTTAGGAGTTAGCGGGAGTTACGGAGTTGAGTTACGGGAGTTACGGGGACACAATACTTAATTGAGTTACGGGGACACAATACTTAATTCACGAGTGAATTAAGTATTGTGTCCCCGTAACTCAATTAAGTATTGTGTCCC
>JAJZVW010000024.1 GCA_021847015.1 Pseudomonadota bacterium
GAGTGCCATTCCGTTTGCTTGCCATGATGTAGACGCAGGGTGATTTCATCGTGTCCGCGCCGTCGAGTGTGGCCACACCATGGATGCCCGCTTCCGCGGGCATGACGACAGTGAAACGGGGCATATCAACTATTCGTTAACCTGGGTTCGGAGCCCTGGGCGGAGTTCGACCCCGATTGCGTCGCGGGCGGCGGATGAGGTGTAATGGCGGCCTTCGCCGAAGGACACCGGATGAACATGAGCGACTTCACCCTCGCCGCCACCCTTGCCCTGAGCTGGGACGACATCGACCGCGATTGCCGCGCGCTCGCCGCCCTTCTTGCGCCGAAAGGGCCGTTCCGGGGCATCGTCGCCATCGCCCGCGGCGGGCTGGTGCCGGCGGCGCTGCTGGCGCGCGATCTGGATATCCGGCTGGTGGAGACGGTCTGCATCTCCACCTACGACGACCGCGCGCGGGGCACGCCCGAAGTACTCAAGGCCCTGTCCGGCGACGGCCAGGGCTGGCTGGTGGTGGACGATCTGGTGGATAGCGGCGCCACCGCCGAATTGGTGCGCGCCATGCTGCCCAAGGCCCACTTCGCCACCCTCTACGCCAAGCCCGAAGGCCGGCCCCAGGTGGACACCTTCGTGGCCGAGGTGGATCAGCGGGTATGGATCATCTTCCCGTGGGAAGCCGGCGCCGACGGGGAGTGATCACTGCGCCGCCGCCGCGGCCGGTGCCGCCCCCCGTTCGAGCGCGGCCGCCAGGGCTTCGCGGACCTGCTCCAGCTTGCGCTCGTGCTCGACCTTGAGGCCGAACACGTCCTTCACATAGAACACGTCCACCACCCGCTCGCCGTAGGTCGAGATGTGCGCCGAGGCGATCTGCAAGCCCAGCCGGGTCATCGCCGCCGTGAGGTCGTAGAGCAGGCCGGGACGGTCGCGGCCGTTGACCTCGATCAGCGTATGGGTGGCCGACGCCTTGTTGTCGACGATCACCCGGGGCGGCACCTTGAAGACCGCGGCCCGTTGCGGCAGGCGCGCGCGCCGGGCGGCCAGCTCGCGGTCGAGGCGCAGGCGGCCCATCAGCACCTGTTCGATCGCCGCCGACAGCTTCGCCAGCTTCGGGGCATCGTCGAAGGCGCCGCCGTCGGGTTCCTGGACCCAGAAGGTGTCCAGCGCCATGCCGTTGGCGAGAGTGACGATCTTGGCGTCGACGATGTTGGCCCCCGACACCGCCATGGCGCCGGCGATCTGTGAGAACAGGCCGGGATGGTCGCCGGTATAGACGGTGATCTCGGTGACGGCGCGGCCTGCGTCGACGCGGCTTTCCACCGTCAGCGGCGCCCCGGCGGCCTCGGCCTCGCGCACGAGCCGCGCGTGGCGCACATGGGTGGGCGTGTCGAACAGGGTCCAGTAGCTGCGGTAGCCGCGCGCCAGATGGTCCTCGATGGCGGACGCCGGCCACCCCTGGACCGCCAGTTCCGCCGACAGCGCCGCCTGCGCCGCCTGCACGTGGGATTCCCGCGCGGCCGAGAGGCCGCCGGTCATCGCCTCCTCGGTGCGGTGATAAAGCTCGCGCAGGAGGCCGGCCTTCCAGCCGTTCCACACGTTGGGCCCGACCGCGCGGATGTCGGCGACGGTGAGCAGCAACAGCAGGCGCAAGCGTTCGGGGCTTTGCACCAGGGCGGTGAAGTCCTGGATGGTCTTGGGATCGTCCACGTCCCGCTTGGAGGCGGTGCGGCTCATGGTCAGGTGGTGGCGCACCAGCCATGCCACCGTCTCGGTCTCGGCGTCGCTCAAGCCGAAGCGGGGCCCGAGGCGCATCGCCACCTCGGCGCCGAGTTCCGAGTGGTCGCCGTTGCGGCCCTTGGCGATGTCGTGGAGGAAGACCGCGAGGTAAAGGGCGGTACGGCCCTCGATCTGCCGGATCGCCTCGGTGGCGGTGGGCAGGTCCCGTTCGAGTTCGCCGCGCTCGATGGCGTGCAGGATGCCCACGGCCTGGAGCGTGTGCTCGTCCACCGTGTAGACGTGGTACATATCGTACTGCATCTGCGCCACCACCCGCCCGAAATCGGGGATGAAGCGGCCCAGCACGCCGGCCTCGTTCATGTGCCGCAGCGCCACCTCGGGGTTCTTGCGGCTGGTCAGCATCGCCAGGAACAGCCGGTTGGCCTCCGGGTCGGCCCGCAGGAGGGCGTCGATGCGCTTGAGGTTGCGGTGGACGAGATCCAGCGCGGTGGGATGGATGTCGAGGTCGTGGGCCAGCGCCGCATGGAACAGGCGGATCATCGCCACCGGGTCCTTGGCGAACTGGTCGGGCGCGGCCGCGGCAAGCCGGTCGCCCTCCAGCATGAACCCCTCGATGGAGGACCGCTTGGCCAAGGACAGGAGCCGCGCCAGGCGCAGCTTGGGCTTGCGCTTGTGCTGCTCCTCGGCGAGCGCGCAGACCAGGCGCGTGAGATCGCCCACATCCTTAGCGACCAGGAAGAAGTGCTTCATGAACCGCTCGACGCCGCGCGAACCGGCGCGGTCGGCGTAGCCCATGCGTTCGGCGATTTCCGGCTGCACGTCGAAGGTCAGGCGATCCTCGGCGCGGCCGGCGAGGTAGTGGAGGTGGCAGCGCACCGTCCACAGGAAGTTCTGCGCCTTGGCGAATCGGGCGGCGGCGGCGGCGCTGATGCCTCCCATCTCGACCAGTTGGCCGATCCCGTCCACCCGGTACAGATACTTGGCGATCCAATAGAGGGTGTGCAGGTCCCTGAGTCCGCCCTTGCCCTCCTTGACGTTCGGTTCCAGCACGTAGCGCACGTCGCCCATCTGCGCGTGGCGGCCGTCCCGCTCGGCCAGCTTGGCCTCGACGAACTCGGTGGCGCTGCCGGCCATGACCTCGGCACGGAAACGGTTCTTCATCGCGAAGAACAGCGTCTGGTCGCCCCACAGCCAGCGCATTTCCAAGAGCGCCGTGCGGATGGTGAGGTCGCCCTTGGCCAGCCGCACGCATTCGTCGGCGGACCGCGTCGCCTGCCCCACTTTCAGGCCCAGATCCCACAGCAGGTAGAGCATGTACTCCACCATCTGCTCGTGCCAGGGCGTGCGCTTGTACGGGGTGAGGAACAAGAGGTCGATGTCCGAATGGGGACTGAGTTCGCCGCGGCCGTACCCGCCCACCGCCACCAGGCTCATGGCTTCGGCGGCCGTGCGCACGCCCTGGGGGAATTCGTGCCGGGCGGCATGGTCGTGGGCGATGCGGATCAGCTGATCGAGCAGGAAACAGTTCTCCCGCACGGTCTCGGCCCCGCTGCCGCGCTGGTCGAACCGGCGGCGGATTTCCGCGCGCCCCTCCGCCAGGGCGGTCTTGAACACCTCCAGCACCCGCGCGCGCCGCTTGTGTTTGGCCAAGCCCTCGGCCACGGCCGCGTTCAGCCGCGCGATCAAGGCCCGCCGGTCGATGATGGCGCGCTGGTCGGGTATCTTGGTCATCGAGGGTCCGCCCGCATCTGTCGCTTCCCAAATTATAGGGAGACCCGAGCGGCCGCGGCCAGCCCAATCTGGGCGAAATTCGGGCAAGGCGCCGTTCCTGCCGATCGGTTAGGCAGACGGAAGCGCAATAACGCCCGTTCCGCCCCCACTCCCGCGATTCCGGCGGCGCCGGAGCCGTTCAGCCGGCGGGCGGTCCTTGGGGTCACGCCGCCCAGCGCGATCACCGGCAGGCCCGCGCGCCGCGTCCAGGCGGCGAAGCGCACCGGGCCGATGGCCGGGGCGCCGGGGTGGCTGGCGGTGGCAAAGACCGGCGCCAGCAGCGCGGCGCATACCCCGAGACGCCGCGCCCTCGCCAGCGCGGCCGGGCCGTGGCAGGCGGCGGTGACGGCGCGGCCCTTGCGCCGCGCCCAGCCCAGGAGCGGCGCCAGCCGTCCCGAAAACAGCATCCCTTCGGGCAGGTGGACGCCCGCCGCGCCCACCCGGTCGGCCAGGCGCCAATCGCCCGCCACCAGCAGGACCAGCCGCCGCGCCTTGGCCAGCGTGGCCAGCCGCGCCGCCAGGGCCGCCCGTCCGGGGGCGCCGTAATGGCGGAACACGATCCCGCTCCCGGCCGGCAATGCCGCCGCCGCCGGCAGCGGGTCGGGCCGCCGCCCCGCGTCGGTGACCAGCAGGCGGCGGGGGAGCCGGCATCGGGCAGCGGTTCTCATTATGCATTTTTCGCTGTCATCCCGAGCCGACGGCGAGGGATCTTTCCGGCACTTTCGCGTGAAAGATCCCTCAGTCGCTCCGCTCCCTCGGGATGACAACATGCCCTGATGCCGCATAATGAGAACCGCTGGGCATCGGGCCGGCGAATTGAGTCGCCTTGCGGCGTCTGCTAGGGTCATGCCGTCCACCATAACCGAGTTGTCCGCCAGTGTCCGTCGCCGCCAACATCGCCGCCATCCGGGAACGCATCGCCGGGGCCGCCCGCGCCGCCGGGCGCGACCCGCTGGGCGTGACCCTGGTGGCGGTGTCCAAGACCTGGCTGGCCGAGGCGATCCGCCCCGCGCTGGTGGCCGGCCAGCGCGTGTTCGGCGAGAACCGGGTGCAGGAGGCCGAGGGCAAATGGCCGGCCCTGAAGGCCGAGTTCGCGGATGTCGAGCTGCATCTGATCGGCCCCTTGCAGACCAACAAGGTGCGCGACGCCCTCGCCCTGTTCGACGTCATCGAGACCGTCGACCGGCCTAAGCTCGCCCGCGTGCTGGCCCAGGAAATGGACCGCGCCGGCCGCCGGCCGCGCTGCCTGGTCCAGGTCAACACCGGCCGCGAACCTCAGAAGGCGGGCGTAGACCCCGATCAGGCCGATGCGCTGATCGCCGTCTGCCGCGGCGAATACCGCCTGCCGGTGGAGGGTGTGATGGGTATCCCCCCCGCCGGAGACGATCCCATGCCCCATTTCCGCCTGCTGGCCGGGATCGCCGCCCGCAACGGGCTGGCCGTGGTCAGCATGGGCATGAGCGGGGATTACGAATTGGCCATCGCTGCCGGGGCCACCCATATCCGCGTCGGCTCGGCCGTGTTCGGCGCGCGGGGATGACGCCCTTCGGGCGCAAGGTGCGGGAATTGCGGGACGCCCAGGGCATTCCGCTCAAGCGCATGGCCCAGGACCTGCACCTGTCCTCGGCCTATCTGTCCGCTTTGGAACGGGGCAACCGAGGCCGGCCGGCGCCGGGGCTGATCATGCAGATCGCCGGCTATCTCGGCTGCATCTGGGACGAGGTCGAGGAGCTCAAGGCCCTGGCGGAGCTGTCCCATCCCCGCGTGGTGGTGGACACCGCGGGCCTCGGCCCCGAGCGCACTGAGCTCGCCAACCGCCTGTCCCAGCGCATCCGCGACCTGCCGGACACGGCGATCGAACGGATGCTGGCCATCGTCAGGGAGGCGGGATAGGGGCGGGCATTACGGCGAGTTGCGATCTCACCGCCGCCCGGAGCGGCCGGCGGCGCGGGCGAGCTGCATCACCGCCCGCGAGACGATTTCCGCGGCCGGCATGCCGGTGGTCTTGCATTCGCCTTCCGCCTCCAGAAGAAGCTCCAGCGCCCGGCCGAGCCGATCGGGCGACCAGCGGCCGAGCTGGCGCCGGAACCGGTCGGCGGCCTTGAAGATCACCGGGGGTTTCAGCGCAGCCATGGCCTGCTCGGCGGAACGGCCCTGGGCCATCGCCCCGGCGGCCAGGTGCAGGCGCTGGAAATGGCGGGACAGCGCGCGAAGGACCGCCACCGGCTGGGTGCCCTCGCGCAGCAGGCGGTCGAGCACCCGTTGCGCGGCGGCATGGTCGCCGTCGGCGGCGCCGAGCGCGAGATCGTCGAACGACAGGGCGGCGCTATCGCCGACGCAGGCGACCGCGTCCGCCAGGCGCACCCGGTCGGCACCGCCCATGTAAAGGACGAGCTTGCCCAGTTCCGCGCGGGTCAGGCGCCGGTCGCCGCCCAGGTGGTCCACCAGGAAGGCCAGCGCGTCGGGATCGGCAGACAGTTTGTTGGCGCGCAATTCCCCCTGGATCACGGCGGCGAGGCTGGCGCCGTCGTCGGCGTAGCAGGCGATCGCGGCGGCGTTGTCGGCGCCCTCGAACAGCTTGCGCAGGCTGGACCGCGGGCCGAGGTCGCCGCCTTCCACCACCACCAGGGCATCGCCCTTGGGATCGGCGAGAAAGGCGCGCACCGGCTCGGCCACGGTGTCACCCCCGTCGCGCACGATCACCGCGCGGCGCCCCCCCGTCAGCGCCATGGCGGCGGCCTCGTCGGCGAGACGGGCGGGGTCCTCCTTGAGGCGGGCGGGAGTCAGTTCGGCGATCCGGAACGGGTCGCGCAGGTCGGGAACCACCCCGCGAACCAGCCGTTCCACCCGTTCGCGCACCAGCCCGCTGTCGGGGCCGTAGACCAGGATGGCGCGCATGGCGGCGTCGGGGGAGCCGATGAAGGTTTCGGCCCGGCTCCCGGCGATCTTCACGGCGCCAGCGGCTGGTTGAAGGGCTGCGACTGCAAGACCTGCGGCGTCTGGATCATTGGCTGGGCCTGGTCGGGCGCCGTCGTCTGCGACGCCTTCGCGTGGCTGGCCGGGTTGCGCAGATAGACGCCGATGCGGTCGCGGATGTCGTCGGCGATGTCGGCCAGCGCGCGCGCCTCGGCGTCGCGCTCCACCGAGATGCTGCCGTAGCGCGGGCCGAGGTAGTTGACGCTGACCGTGGACATGGGCGCTCCCGTCAGCACCACCCTGCCCAACGAATCCCGCAGCGTGAAGTTTACCATCATCTGCATTTCGCCCAAGGTGGCGAAGGAGTTGATCTGCTGGCCCAGACCGACCATGTTTTCCGAAACCTGGATCTGCAAGGTGTAGAGCGGCCTCGCCGGCTCGCCCCGCGGCGTCAGCCGCTCCAGCAGGTCGTTGCGCAGCAACTGGCCCTTGCGGTCGTCGATGGCGGCCACCCGCACCTGGGCCATCTGCGCCGAGGCCACTTCCGTCCGGGGGGTCGCCTTGCCGTAGAGCGGATGGAAGCCGCAGCCCGACGGGCCCAGCAGCGCCAGGGCGAAGATCGCGATGAGGGCTCTGGAGCCCCGTCCCGATGTCACCCCGACCGAGCGCATGCGAGCGGAGGGATCCTTCAGGCGAAATCGCTCGAAAGATTCCTCGCCTACGGCTCGGAATGACAGGAAACACACGGCAAGGCCCCCCTTAGACCACGACATTGACGATCCGATTGGGTACGACCACGATTTTGCGCGCGGGCTTGCCGGCCATGGCGGCCGCCACCGCCGGCTGGGCCAGCGCCGCCGCCTCGGCGACCTTGGCGTCGGCGTCCTTGGCCAGCTCGATGGTGGCGCGCAGCTTGCCGTTAACCTGGATTGCGACGGTGACGGTGTCGTCCACCAGCAGGGCCGGATCGGCCTCGGGCCAGGGGGCGTCCGCCAGCAGGGTATCGTGGCCCAGCGCCGCCCACATCTCCTCCGCCAGATGGGGCATCATGGGACCGATCAGCCTGGCCGCAATCTCCAGCCCTTCGCGCAGCACCCAGCCGGCGCCGGCGTCATCGGCGGCAAGCTCGCCCAGGCCGTTGGTCATCTCGCGGATGCGGGCGACGGCCTTGTTGAAGTGGAAGCGCTCGAGATCCTCGCCGACCACGGCGATGGTGCGGTGGATCAGCCGGCGCAGCTTGAGGGCCTCGGCCGAGAGGTCCGGCATCGCCGTTCCCGGGGCCGGCAGCGGCGCCGCCGGGGCGGCCACCATGCGCCACAGGCGGTTGACGTAGCGCCAGGCGCCGTCGATGCCCGCCTCGGTCCATTCCAGGTCGCGCTCGGGCGGCGAATCCGACAGCATGAACAGGCGCGCGGTGTCGGCCCCGTAGGTGGCGATGATGTGGGCGGGATCGACCACGTTGCGCTTCGACTTCGACATCTTCTCGGACCGTCCGGCGACCACGGCCCGGCCGGTGCCGGCCTCCGCCAGGGTGCCGTCGTCCGTCTTCACCACCTCGTCGGGATAGACCCAGGCGCCGTCGGCGGTCTTGAAGGTCTCGTGGCAGACCATGCCCTGGGTCAAGAGGCCGTCGAACGGCTCCTTGACGGCGAGATAGCCGCAATCGCGCATGGCGCGGGTGAAGAAGCGGGAATAGAGAAGGTGGAGGACGGCGTGCTCGATGCCGCCGATATACTGATCCACCGGCAGCCAGTAATCGGCGGCGGCGCGCCCGAAGGCGACGTCGTCCCGCTTGGGCGAGCAGTAGCGGGCGAAATACCACGACGATTCGAAGAAGGTGTCGAAGGTGTCGGTCTCGCGCCGCGCCGCGCCGCCGCAGGTCGGGCAGGCGACGTGCTTCCAGGTGGGATGGTGGTCGAGCGGGTTGCCCGGCTTGTCGAAGGTCACATCCTCGGGCAGGCGCACCGGCAGGTCCCGTTCCGGTACCGGAACGACGCCGCAGGACGGGCAATGGATCACCGGGATCGGGCAGCCCCAGTAGCGCTGGCGCGACACGCCCCAATCGCGCAGGCGCCAGTTGACGGTGCGGGTGCCGCGCCCCTCGGCCTCCAGCCGGTCGGACACTTTGGCCTTGGCCTCGGCCACGCCCAGGCCGTCGAGGAAGCCGGAGTTGAACAGCGTGCCCTCGCCGTCATAGGCCTCGGCGCCGACGGCGAAGGAGCGTGCATCGGCGCCCGGCGGCAGCACCACCGGCGTGACCGGCAGGCCGTATTTGCGGGCGAAGTCGAGGTCGCGCTGGTCGTGGGCCGGGCAGCCGAACACGGCGCCGGTGCCGTAATCCATCAGCACGAAATTGGCGACGTAGACCGGAATCTCCCAACCCGGCACCAGGGGATGGAGCGCCTTGAGGCGAGTGTCCCAGCCCTTCTTCTCGGCGGTTTCCAGCACCGCTTCGGAGGTGCCCATGCGGTTGCATTCGGCGACGAACCCGGCCAGGCCCGCATCCCCGGCCGCCAGCTCGGCGGCCAGGGGATGGTTGGGGGAAATGGCGCAGAACGCCGCGCCGAACAGCGTGTCCGGGCGGGTGGTGAAGATCTCCAGGGTGTCGGGGCGTCCCGTCAGCGCCCAGCGCAGGCGCAGGCCCTCGGAGCGGCCGATCCAGTTCTCCTGCATCACCCGGACGCGGTCGGGCCAGCGTTCCAGGGTCTTGAGCGAGTCCAGCAGGTCGTCGGCGTAATCGGTGATCTTGAGGAACCATTGGGCCAGCCGGCGCTTTTCCACCAGCGCGCCCGAACGCCAGCCGCGCCCGTCGATCACCTGCTCGTTGGCGAGCACGGTGTTCTCCACCGGGTCCCAGTTCACCCAGGATTCCTTGCGGTAGACCAGCCCGGCCTTGAGGAAATCCAGGAACATCCGCTGTTCGTGCCTGTAGTACTCGGGCTCGCAGGTGGCGACCTCGCGGGTCCAGTCGTAGCTGAGGCCCATGGACTTCAACTGCTCGCGCATCGCCGCGATGTTCTCGCGGGTCCACTTGGCGGGATGGATTCCGCGCTCGATGGCGGCGTTCTCCGCCGGCAGGCCGAAAGCGTCCCAGCCCATGGGGTGAAGCACGTTGAACCCCTTGGCCCGCTTGTAGCGCGCCACCACGTCGCCCAGGGTATAGTTGCGGACGTGGCCCATGTGGATGCGCCCCGACGGATAGGGAAACATCTCCAGCACGTAATACTTGGGCTTGGGGGAATCCTCGGCGGCCAGGAAGCAGCCCCGCCGCTCCCACACACCCTGCCACTTCGCCTCGGTTTCCTTCACGTTGTAACGGTCGTCGGTGCGCGCCATCGCTCGCGTCGCTTTCTTGATCTCGGTTTCGTCTGTCAGCCCTCATCCCGAGGGAGCGGATTAACCAGCGGACACGATGCGGAGCTGGCGGGCGCGGGTGAGGATCGCGTTCTCGATGTCGCTGGCCATCTTGGGGTCCACCTTGGCGTCGATCCACTGGCCACTGGCGTCGTGGGTCTGCTTGAACACCGTCACCTTGACCCCGTCCGCGCGGAGCGCCCGATCGACGATGAACACGTTCATCTTGAAGCGCTCGTTGGGAGTTTCGGGCAATTGGTACCAATCGGTGAGAATGGTGCCGCCGAACGGATCGGCGCTGGCGATGGGCATGAAGCTCAGCGTGTCGAGGGTTGCGCGCCACAGGAACGAATTGACGCTGATGCCGCTCGAATCGCCCTGGCTCTTCTTCTTGCCGCCGAACAGGCCCTCTTCGCCGAAGACGGTCTCCTTCTTCTCGTTGCTCATCACCGGGGTGCTTTCGCCGCGGTCCTTGTCCGGATAGACCGCCTTGCCCTGGCCGCAGGCCGACAGCACACCGCACATCACCGCCGCCGCCGCCGCGGCCTTCGCCAATCGTATTCTCGTCATCGTCATACCTTCACCCGACCCGACTCCCCCAGGGACGCCGTATACTTGCACGCCGAGCCCCGCGCGCGCCAGTGCCCTCGCTCACGGTCAGCGGTTCTCATTATGCATTTTTCGCTGTCATCCCGAGCCGACGGCGAGGGATCTTTCCGGCACTTTCGCGTGAAAGATCCCTCAGTCGCTCCGCTCCCTCGGGATGACAACATGCCCTGATGCCGCATAATGAGAACCGCTGGCTCACGGTGTCATCCCGACCGAGCATAGGGGCGAGCGGAGGGATCCTTCACGCGACGATGCCGGAAAGATCCCTCGGCTGCGCTCGGGATGGCAACAAACCCCACCGAACGGGAACCGCCGGCGGGTCCGCACATGGCCGCGAGGGAGAATGCAACGCCCGGGGGCCGGGGACAAGGGCGAGCGCGCGGATAATGCCGCGCCGCCGGGGCGCGCCTACAGGATGAACTTCGCCAGATCCGTCTTCTTGGCCAGTCCGCCCACCTTTTCCTCGACCATGTCGGGGGTGACGGCGACCTTGGTGCCGGGCGGCTGGTCGGGAGCGGAGAAACTGACGTCGTCCAGAAGGCGCTCCATCACCGTCTGGAGGCGCCGCGCGCCGATGTTCTCGACGCTGCCGTTGATCTCGGCGGCCAGATCGGCGATGGCGCCGATGGCGTCGTCCGAGAACTCCAGGTCCACCTCCTCGGTGGCCAGCAGGGCCTTGTACTGCTTTATCAGGCTGGCCTCGGGCTCGGTGAGGATGCGGACGAAATCGTCCCGCGACAGGGGCTGAAGCTCGACCCGGATCGGCAGGCGGCCCTGGAGTTCGGGCAGCAAATCCGACGGCTTGGCGAGGTGGAAGGCGCCGCTGGCGATGAACAGGATGTGGTCGGTCTTGACGTTGCCGTGCTTGGTGGCGACCGTGGTGCCCTCGATCAGCGGCAGAAGGTCGCGCTGCACGCCCTCGCGGCTGACGTCGCCGCCCACGTGATGTTCGGCCGAACGGGCGCAGATCTTGTCGATCTCGTCCAGGAAGACGATGCCGTTGTTCTCCACCGACCAGATGGCCTCCTTCACCACCGTCTCCTGATCGAGCAGCTTGTCGGATTCCTCGGCAACCAGGATCTGCTGGGCGTCGGCCACGATCATCCGCCGGGGCTTGGTGCGGGTGCCGCCGAAGGTCTTGCCCAGCATCTCCGACAGGTTGATCATGCCCATCTGGGCGCCGGGCATGCCGGGGATGTCGAAGGTCGGCAGGCTCATCCCGCCGGTTTCGGCGACGTGGATCTCCACCTCCTTGTCCTCCAACTGGCCCTCGCGCAGCATCTTGCGGAACTTCTGGCGGGTGTCGGCCGAGGCGGTCTCGCCCACCAGGGCGTCGAGGAGGCGTTCCTCGGCGGCGATCTCGGCCTTGGCAGCGACCTGCTTGCGCAGGCGCTCGCGGGTCATGCCGATGGCGATCTCCACCAGATCGCGGACGATCTGCTCGACATCGCGGCCGACATAGCCGACCTCGGTGAACTTGGTCGCCTCCACTTTAAGGAACGGCGCCTGGGCCAGGCGGGCCAGGCGGCGGGCGATCTCGGTCTTGCCGACGCCGGTGGGACCGATCATCAGGATGTTCTTGGGCAGCACCTCTTCCTTGAGGCCCTCGGGCAGTTGCTGGCGGCGCCAGCGGTTGCGCAACGCGATGGCCACGGCGCGCTTGGCGTCGTGCTGGCCGACGATGTAGCGGTCGAGTTCGGAGACGATCTCGCGGGGGCTGAAGGAGGTCATCGCTAAAGGCTCTCCACCACGACGTTGCCGTTGGTATAGACACAGATGTCGGCGGCGATGGCCAAGGCCTTGCGGACGATTGTTTCGGCGTCGCAATCATCTACCTCGATGAGCGCGCGGGCGGCGGCCAGCGCGTAATTGCCGCCCGAACCGATGCCGATGATGCCGTCCTCGGGTTCCAGCACGTCGCCCTGGCCGGTGAGCACCAGCGACACCTCCCTGTCCGCCACCGCCATCATCGCTTCCAGCCGGCGCAGGTAGCGGTCGGTGCGCCAGTCCTTGGCCAGCTCCACGCAGGCGCGGGTGAGCTGGCCCGGATGCTTCTCCAGCTTGCCCTCCAGCCGCTCCAGGAGGGTGAAGGCGTCGGCGGTGGCCCCGGCGAAGCCGACCAGGATCTGGTCGCCGCCGATGCGGCGCACCTTGCGCGCGTTGGCCTTGACCACCGTTTGGCCCAGGGTGACCTGGCCGTCGCCGCCGATGACGACGCGGCCTTGCTTGCGCACCGAAAGGATGGTCGTGCCGTGCCAGGACGGGGACTGCTGGGACATGAAGACTTCCGTGAAAACGAGCGAAGGCGCGGGATGATAGCAGAGCGGCGGCGCCGGTCTATCCCCGCCGGGTAAAGATAGGCGTGAGCAGCCAGGGACAAAAGGGGGCGCGATTCTCAACCGGCGGACGGGGCCCGTTCGCGGAAAAGGGGTGCCTATCGCGGACCGATGGCGTCATGATGGCCGCTCGCCACGGGAACGGGGGGCGTCATGCCGGAGTCGTTGGATGGTGCGCCGTTGACGCGGCACATGTTGGGGGACGTGGCGGCGGGTGCCTATATCGGCGGCATCGCGGCGGTGGCGCAAGCGACAAGTATGCCGTTTGTGCTGTTTCCCGAGCTGGGGGCGCTGTCGCACGATATTCTTACGCGCCCGCGCGGCACCTGGGCAAGGGCGCCCGTCCTGCTGGTGGTGACGCCGGTGGCCACCGGCGCGCTCGGCATAATGATCGCGCGCACCATGGCGTACGGCCTGCCGGCGATCTTCCTGGCGGTGGGCTCCGCAATCCTGGTCATCCGCCTGCTGCGTTCCCCGATCGCGCCGGCTATCTCCGCCGGCCTCCTGCCCGTGGTCCTGGGCGTGACGAGCTGGTGGTATCCGCCCGCCATCGTGCTGGGAACGGGTGTGCTGGCCGCGCTGGCGCTGGCGCGCCGCCGTCTCTTCCCGGACCCGCCCGAGTCCCGGGCGGTGACCGATATGCTGGACGACCTGATCGAGGCGCCGCCCTTCGATTATTCATGGATTCCCTATTTCCTGGTCTTTCTCGGCATCGACGCGGTTCTTGCCGAAGCCGCCGGCTGGCGTTTCCTGCTGTTTCCGCCGCTGGTGGTCATCGCCTTCGAAATGTTCGCCCACGCGGCGGTCTGCCCGTGGGCGGAGCGGCCGCTGCTTTTGCCGGTGGCCTGCGCCGCCACCGGTGCCGCCGGAATCCTGTTCGTCGGCCTGCTCGGGGCGACGCCGCTGGCGGCCGTCGCCAGTATGGCCTCCGGCATCGTGATTTTAAGGGCGTTCCGCCTCCGCGTGCCCCCCGCGCTCGCCGTCGGACTGCTGCCGTCCGTCATCGACCATCCCGACAGCCGTTTTCCTCTGGCGGTCGGCGTCGGCACCCTGCTGCTGACCGTGTCGTTCCTGCTGTGGCGCCGCGTGGCAAGCCGGCGACGGCTCCAGTCGATGCCCGAGTGATCGGCGCCCTTCCCGCTTACCGTTGGTGCCGACAGGGATTTCGGTCGCCCCGTCGTCGCGCTGGGCGCTGGCATGCGGGGCGCGTTCCTGTTAGTACAGGGACGATCCCGGACAGGAGCCCAGCCATGCGCAAGGCCAGCATCGAGCGCAAGACCACGGAGACCCGCATCCGCGCCAGCGTCGATCTCGACGGCGACGGACGTTACACCGTGCGCACCGGCATCGGTTTCCTCGACCACATGCTGGAGCAATTGTCCCGCCACAGCCTGATCGATCTGGAGATCGAGGCCGAGGGGGACACCCATATCGACTTCCACCACACCACCGAGGACAGCGCCATCACCATCGGCCAGGCGGTCGCCGCCGCGCTGGGCGAGCGCAAGGGCATTGCCCGTTACGGCTCGGCCCTGGTGCCCATGGACGAGACGCTGACCCGCGTCGCCCTCGATCTCTCCAGCCGCCCCTATCTGGTGTGGAAGGTGGATTTCCCCCGCGACAAGGTCGGCGACATGGATACCGAACTGTTCAAGGAATGGTTCCACGCCTTCGCCCAGGCGTCCGGCGCCACCCTCCACGTCGAGACGCTGTACGGCGACAACAGCCACCACATCGTCGAAAGCGCGTTCAAGGCCCTGGCCCGCGCGCTCCGCCAGGCCGTCGAGATCGACCCCCGCAAGGCCGACGCGGTGCCGTCCACCAAGGGCACGCTGGGAGGCTCGCTCTAGCATGCTGGTGGCCATCGTCGATTACGGGTCCGGGAACCTGCGCTCGGCCGCCAAGGCGTTCGAGCGGGTGATCGCCGAGGAGGGCCTGGCCGCGAGGGTCGCCGTCACCGCCGACGCGGCGGTGGTGGCCAAGGCGGATCGGGTGGTGCTGCCGGGCGTCGGGGCCTTCGGCGACTGCAAGGCGGGACTGGCCGCCCTGCCGGGCATGATCGAGGCCATGACCGAGCACGCCCTGGTCCGGGGCCGGCCGTTCCTGGGCATCTGCGTCGGCATGCAGTTGCTGGCCACCACCGGCCGCGAGCACGGCGAGCATGCGGGGTTGGGCTGGATTCCCGGCGAGGTTCTGCCCATCGCCCCGGCCGATCCGATGCTGAAGGTTCCGCACATGGGCTGGAACGAACTGGCCCATACGCCGGGACGCCATCCCGTGCTGGAGGGCCTGCCCGACAATCCGCACGCCTATTTCGTCCATTCCTATCGCTTCGCCTGCGCCGATCCCGCGCACCAATTGGCGCGCGTCGATTACGGCGGGCCGATCGCCGCGGTCATCGGCAAGGACAGCGTGGTCGGCACCCAGTTCCACCCGGAAAAGAGCCAGGCCACCGGGCTCAAGGTGATCGGCAATTTTCTGAAATGGGCGCCATGAGCCGCTCAACCCCATCGTCATTCCCGCGAAGGCGGGAATCCACGCTTCGCGTCGATATGGACCCCCGCTTTCGCGGGGGTGACGGCCGGGGTCGGTCTCCCAGGGGATTGTCGGCATGATTCTGTTTCCCGCCATCGACCTCAAGGACGGCGCCTGCGTGCGGCTCAAGCTGGGCCTGATGGAAGAAGCGACGGTGTTCAACACCGATCCCGGCGCCCAGGCCCGCGCCTTCGCCGCCGCCGGGGCGGAATGGATTCACGTGGTCGATCTCAACGGCGCCTTCGCCGGCAAGCCGGTCAACGCGAGCGCGGTCGAGGCGATCCTGGCGGCGGTGGACGTCCCCGTCCAGTTGGGCGGCGGCATCCGCGACATGGCCACCATCGAGGATTGGCTGGCGCGCGGCGTGCGCCGCGTCATCCTGGGGACCGTGGCGCTCAAGAACCCCGATCTGGTCAAGGACGCCTGCCGGCACTTTCCCGGCCGGGTGGCGGTGGGCATCGACGCCAAGGGCGGGCGCGTCGCCGTCGAGGGCTGGGCCGAGACCGCCGACGTCACCGTGACCGAGCTGGCCCTCAAATTCGAGGACGCGGGGGCGGCGGCGATCATCTATACCGACATCGACCGCGACGGCGTGCTCTCCGGCCCCAACGTCGAGGCCACCGCCGCCCTGGCCAGGGCCATCCGCACGCCGGTGATCGCCTCGGGGGGCGTGTCGTCCCTGGACGACCTGCGCCGCCTCAAGGCGGTGGCCGGATCGGGCATCGCCGGGGTCATCTCGGGCCGCGCCCTTTATGACGGCCGCATCGACCTGGCCGCCGCGCTGGCCCTGCTGAAGGAATAGAGCCATGCTCAAGATGCGGGTCATCCCCTGCCTCGACGTCAAGGACGGGCGCGTGGTCAAGGGCGTGAACTTCGTCGATCTGGTGGATGCCGGCGATCCCGTCGAGCAGGCCAAGGTTTACGACCGCGCCGGCGCCGACGAGCTGACCTTTCTCGACATCACCGCCAGCCACGAGAACCGCGACACCATCTACGACGTGGTCGGGCGCGCCGCCGAGCAATGCTTCATGCCGCTGACCGTGGGCGGCGGCGTGCGCGCGGTGGACGACATCCGCAAGCTGCTGCTGGCCGGGGCCGACAAGGTCAGCATCAACACCGCCGCCGTGCACCGGCCGGAATTCGTGCGCGAGGCGGCCGAGAAGTTCGGCAGCCAGTGCATCGTGGTGGCCATCGACGCCAAGCAGGTGGCGCCCGGCAGGTTCGAGATCTTCACCCATGGCGGGCGCAAGCCCACCGGCATCGACGCGGTGGAGTGGGCCAAGCGGATGACCGAATACGGCGCGGGCGAGATCCTGCTCACCTCCATGGACCGGGACGGCACCAAGCAGGGCTTCAACATCCCGCTGACCCGCGCGGTGGCCGACGCGGTGACCGTGCCGGTGATCGCCTCGGGCGGGGTGGGCACGCTCGACCATCTGGTGGAGGGCATCCGCGACGGCCACGCCACCGCGGTGCTGGCGGCCTCGATCTTCCATTTCGGCATATTTTCCATCGCCGAGGCCAAGGCCCATATGGCCGAGGCCGGGATTCCGGTGCGGCCGGTGTGACTCTTTCCTGTTGTCATCCCTCGCCGCGCTCGGGATGACATGATGAGTGGGGTGATTGGACCATGGCCGGAGACACGCACGCGCTCGACGATCTTTACGCGGTGATCGCCAGCCGCAAGGGGGCCGATCCCGAGACCTCGTACACCGCCAAGCTGTTCGCCAAGGGCCGGCTGAAGATCGCCCAGAAGGTGGGCGAGGAGGCGGTGGAGACGGTCATCGCCGCCTTGGCCCAGGACAAGGGCGCGGTGGTGTCGGAAAGCGCCGACCTTCTCTATCATCTGCTGGCCCTGTGGGCCGATCGCGGCGTCACCCCCGCCGACGTATGGGCGGAGCTGGCACGCCGGTCGGGCACCTCAGGGATAGCGGAAAAGAACGCGCGGACGAAATAGGACTCATCCGCCGTCATCCCGAGCCGACGGCGAAGGATCTTTCCGGCACCGTCGCAGGGAAGATTCCTCTGTCGCTCCGCTCCCTCGGAATGACAGCGACCGGAAACCGCTACCACGAGGAGGAGCACGCCGGTGGCCTACGATCCCAACAACGTCTTCGCCAAGATCCTGCGCGGCGAGATTCCCTGCAAGACGGTCCACGAGGACGAGCACACGCTGGCCTTCCACGACATCAATCCCCGCGCGCCGGTCCATGTGGTGGTGATCCCCAAGGGTCCCTACGTGTCCATGGAGGATTTCACCCGGACCGCCTCGGATGCCGAGATCGCCGCCCTGTTCCGCGCCGTCCGCACGGTGGCCGAGCTGACCGGCGTCAGCGGCCCGGGCTGGCGCATGCTGGCCAATGTGGGCGCCAACGGCGGCCAGGAGGTGCCCCACCTCCACATCCACGTGTTCGGCGGAAGGCCTTTGGGGCCGATGCTGGCCAAATAGCGCGGGTAAGGGGCGGATCGGGGTGAGGGGCTCCGCCATGCCCGCACCCTCCAAGCCTCTGTCACAACTTCTTTCCGTATCCCCGCGGCGTGTACACCCACTCCCGTTGCCCGGCCGTCATCCGGCGGGTTTCGGAATTGCCGACGATCACCATGGTCAGCATGTCGGCCTTCTCCGGGGTCAGTTCCGCAAGCGGAACGATCTCGACGGCCTCGCCCGGCCGGCCCAACTGGCGGGCGAGGATCACCGGGGTTTCCGGCGGCCGGCCGCCCAGAAGGATGTCGCGCGCCCGCGCCAGCTGGTCGCGGCGGCGCTGCGACACCGGGTTATAGAAGCACACCACGAAATCGGCGGCGGCGGCGGCTTGCAGGCGGCGCTCGATGGTCGGCCAGGGGGTCAAGAGATCCGATAGCGAAATGGTGCAGAAATCGTGGTTGACCGGCGCCCCCGCCCGCGCCGCCGCCGTCTGCAAGGCCGAAACGCCGGGCATCACGGCCACCGAGATTCGCAGCCAGTCGGGACGGCGCTCGCGGTCCATCAGCTCGAACACCAGGGTCGCCAGGGCATAGATGCCGGCGTCGCCCGAGCACACCAGCGCCACCGTGCGCCCCTGGGCGGCGAGGTCGAGCGCCATGCGGGCGCGCTCGGCCTCGGCGCCCAGGCCGCTTTCGTGGCGGGCCTTGCCGGCCGCGGCCTCGCCGAGAAGATCAAGGTACAGGCCGTAGCCGACGAGATCGGTGGCGGCGGCGACGGCGGCGCCGACCTCGGGGGTGCGCCAATGGGCGGCGCCGGGGCCGATGCCGACCACGAACAGCCGCCCCCGCGCGCGTCCCACGGCGTTCGCGTCGATGGGGGCGGGCGAGCGCGCCACCGCCAGGGTGCAGCGCCCGCCCTTGAGCTTCGGCACGATCAGCGCCGCCTTGGGGCCGGCGGCCGCCAGGGACGCACCCTCGGCCACGCCGTGGCAGCCGGTTTCCCGGAACACGATATCGGACGGGTTTTGCAGGCGCGGCGTCTCGCGCTCCAGTTCCTCGGGCGTGAAGAACCGCGCCGGCACGCCGAGGCCGGCGGCCAGGGCGTGAACGGCCGCCTCGTCCGCCTTGAGGTCGAGGGAGGCGACGCAGGCCACCGCGCCGGGGGACAGGGCCTCGGCCGCCAGGGTGTCGCGCACCAGGGTGTCCAGCGCGTCCGCCGGCGTGCCGCGCTCGCAGCCCACGCCCAGCGCCAGCACCGGAGGGTGGAGCACCAGTTCCGTGTCCTCGGCGGCGACGGCGCGGTCGGTGACGCGCATGGAGGCCTCCGCGTCGGCGGCGAACGGCACCTGGCCCAGCCAGCCGGCGTCCCCCGCTTCCACCTCCAGCCGCACAGGCTGGCCGGCCAGCAGGGCGGCGGCCACGGTCTTCGCGGCATCCGGATTGGCGACCCGCCAGCCGGGCGGGGGCTCGTCGAGGGCGGCGCCGAACGCAAGGTCGCCGGCCGTGGTGATCGCCGCCCGCCCCCCCAGCGCGGCGGCGAGGTCGCGGGCCAGGGCGTTGGCACCGTGGTGCCCGCCCAGCAGCGGCACCGCCGCCGACCCGTCCACGGCCACCGCCAGCACCGGCGGTTCCGCCCGCTTGTCGGCCAGCAGCGGGGCCAGGGCGCGGATCAGGATTCCGGCGGCGCAGACGCCGACGATCGGAGTTCCGGCGGCGAACAGGGCGCGGATATGGGCGGCCGTGTCGGCGAACGCGACATCCGCCCCGCCGACGCGCCCCGCCAGCCCGTGCAGCTCCGATTCCGGCAGCAGGGCCCGAATCCGCCGCGCGGTCGGCACAGCGGCGGCGGTGAGGACGAGGATGGCGGTCATGCGCTACGCGCCGTGCCGGAACGGTCCCTCGGCTTCGCTCGGGACGACAGGAAAGGCTTTGCCGTTCCGACCGAGCGACAGCGAGCGGAGGAACCTTTCACGCACCATGCCCGAAAGGTCCCTCGGCTTCGCTCGGGACCACAGGGGAAGGTTTGTCGTTCCGGGCGAGCGCAAGCGACCGGGGAACGGTTCACGCGCGGTGCCGGAAGGGTCGGATCGATGGTCATGGGCGGGCGGTCCCCCTGCGGTGGACGAGAATCAGCGAGAAATAGGACACTCCGCCCGCAGAGGCGGCGTCGAGGTCGAGCACGCGCTGGCCGTCCAGCCCCGCCCGCTCCACCACCACCGCCCCGTGTTCCAGGCCCAGGCGGGCGAGCACGCGGCGCACCTTGGGCAGATGGCGCCCGACCTTGAGGATCACGGCGCTGTCGGCCAGGGCCAGCAGGCGTTCGATGTCGGCTTCGGCCCGTGTGGCGGGGACGATCGCCACGCTGTCGTCCAGCGTGGCGAGCGGGCGGGCGAGCAGGGCGGAGGCGGCCATGGGCGAGGCGATGCCGGGCACAACCTCCACCGGGAAGCGCGGCCCCAGCCGGGCCAGCAGATAAATGAAGCTGCCGAAAAACAGCGGATCGCCCTCGCACAGCACGGCGACGTCGCGGCCGGCCTCCAAATGGCCGGCGATGGCGGCGGCGGCGGCATCGTAGGCGGCCTCCGCATCGTCACGCTCGGGCCGGAACGCCATGCGGATGGCGATCTCGACCTTGCCCGCCGGCACGTGCGGGGCGGCGATGGCGCGCGCCATCCCCTCGCCCTCCAGCGGCGCGGGAAAGGCCAGCACCGGCACCGTCCCAAGGACGCGCCGGGCCTTCAGCGTCATCAGCTCGGGATCGCCCGGCCCGACGCCGATGCCAAAGAGGGTGCCCGTCATGGCAACCCCGGAATTTGCGCGAAAGGTCCCTCGACTTCGCTCGGGACGACACGTCTTTTTGTCGTTCCGAGCGAGCGCAGCGACGAGGAACCTTTCAGGTTACGGCGATGGACCATCACGTCTTCCACCCCGTGTATTGGGTGACCGGCATGGCGGCGTGCCAGGAATGAAAGCCCCCCACCGGCGCCAGCCGCGCCACCGACAGGCGGGTAAGCTCTCCCCCGTGGGCGGCGTGGAAGGCGAGCAGCGCCGCTTCGCCCTCGGCGGTGACGGCGTTGGCCACCAGCCGGCCGCCGGAGGGCAAGGCCTTCCAGCACGAGTCCAGCAGGCCCGGCACCGACACCCCGCCGCCGACGAACACGGCATCGGGTATTTCGCCGGCAGGCAGGCCTTCCGGCGCCCGCGCCGCCACGATCGCCAAGCCGGGCACCCCGAGCGCGGCGGCGTTGCGGGCGATGCGGTCGCGGCGCTCCGCCCTGGGTTCGATGGCCACGGCCCGCCCGCCCGCGCGCATCCATTCGATGGCCACCGAGCCGCAGCCGGCGCCCACGTCCCACAGCATCTCGCCCGGCAGCGGCGCCAGGGCCGACAGCGTCGCCGCCCGGATTTCGCGCTTGGTCACCTGGCCGTCATGGACGAAGACATCGTCGGGCAGGCCGGCAACCAGTGAGGGCGGCCGGCGGCCCGGCTCCGCGGCCAGATCGGCGGCGATCACCGCCAGGGGGTCGGCCGCGCCCTCCCAGGTGGCGGCGGTGGCCGCGCGGAGGCGTTCGCCCGGCCCCCCCAGGCGTTCCAGCACGACCATCCGGCTGGGGCCGAAGCCGTGCCGGCGAAGAAGGGCGGCGATGGCGGCCGGGCTGGTTTCGTCCTCGGCCAGTACCAGCAGGCGGCGGCCGGGGGCGAGGTGCAGCGCCAGCGCGTCCACCGGCCGGCCGTGGATGGTCAGGCACAGGCAATCCTGAACCGGCCAGACGAGGCGGGCGGCGGCCAGGGAGACGGCGCCGGCATGGGGAAGGATCGTGATTTCGGCGGGGTCGAACCAGCGGGCCAGCGTGGCCCCGGCGCCGAACCACATGGGATCGCCCGAGGCCAGCACCGCCACCCGGCGCCCCCGGAGACCAGCGAGGAGATCGCGGGCGGCGGCGAAGGGCGACGGCCAGGGGATGCGCTCCGCCCCGGTGTCGGGAACCAGCGCCAGATGGCGCCCGCCGCCCACCAGCACCTCGGCCGCTTCGACCAGGGCGCGGGCGGCAGGGGCGAGGCCATCCATTCCGTCCTCGCCGATGCCAACCACCGTGAGCCAGGGCGTGGTCATTGATTCGGCCCCTCAAGCGCCGGGCGCGCGCATCCGTGCGCTTGGCTCCTCCGTTTCACTCCGGGGCGCTCAATGCACCCGCGCTCGCTACCCTCGCTCATTCACATTCCCCCGCCAGGGCGTTGACCGCCGCCGCCGCCATGGCGCTGCCGCCGCGGCGGCCGCGCAGGGTGACGAAGGGCAGGCCGGACGCCGCCAGAGCCTCCTTGGATTCGGCGGCGCCGACGAAACCGACCGGGAAGCCCAGGACCAGCGCGGGCTTGGGCGCGCCGGCGTCGATCATCTCCAGCAGGTGGAACAGGGCGGTGGGGGCGTTGCCGATGGCGACCACGCTTCCCGCCAGCATCGGCCGCCACAATTCCACCGCCGCCGCCGAGCGGGTGGTGGCCATGTGGGCCGCCACGTCCGCCGCCTCGGGCATGCCCAAGGTGCAGACCACCGGGTTATCGGCGGACAGGCGGCGGCGGATGATGCCGTGCGCCACCATTTCCACATCCGCCAGGATCGGCGCCCCTCCGGCCAGCGCCGCGCGCCCCGAGGCGCCCGCGCCGTCGCTCCACGCCATGTCGGCGATGACGTCGGTCATGCCGCAGGCATGCACCACCCGCACCGCCAGATCGCGCAGATCGTCCGGCACCCGCTCCAGGTCGATTTCCGCGCGGATGATGGCGAAGGACCGGCGATAGATCTCCTCGGGGTCCCGAAGCCAGTCGGCCATCGCGCCCTCAGTCGTGAGGGTGGTGGTGATGCCCGTGACCGTGCCCATGGTGGTGATGGTCGTGGCCGTGGTCATGATCGTGGTGGTGATGGCCGGAATCGGTGCCGATGCCGCGCACGTGGTGGTGATGGCCGGCCTGGGCCGCGCCCACCGAATCCTCGTAGCCGACGATCTGTTCGCGGTATTTGCACAATTGGCAGTTCATCGCCGCCTCGCCGTCCAGGATTTCCCGCACCCGTTCGACGAAGCTGTCCAGCACCAGCGGATGGTCGTTGAGGTAGGGCGCCTCCAGGAACTCGATCCCGGGATGGGCGGCGGCCGCCTCGCGGGTCCAGGAATAGATGCGCTTGACCAGGATGCCGGTGAACAGGAAATAGGGGAACACGATGATGCGGCGGTAGCCCAGCCGCGCGCAGCGCTCCAGCGCCTGGTTGACCAGCGGATAGGTGACGCCCGAGAAGGCGGTCTCGGCCCAGCCGAAGCCCATCCCCTCCCACAGCATGCGCGCCACCTTGGCGATGTTGGAGTTGGAATCGGGGTCGTTGGTGCCCCGGCCCACCACCAGCAGCAGGGTCTCGGCGCGGGCGATCCCGGCCGCGCCCCCGGCCTCGGCCTCGGCGATGCGTTCGGCGGCGGCGGCCAGCAGCTTGGGGTCGATGGACAACTCGCGGCCGAAGCGCACGTCGATGCCGGGATTCTCGGCGGCGAAGGAATTGACCTCCCACGGCAGGTCGTTCTTGACGTGGCCGGCGGCGAACAGCATGCCCGGCACGGCGAGGATGCGGGACACCCCCTTGGCCTTGAGCCTGTCCAGCCCGTCGCGGATGATCGGCTTGGCGAATTCCAGATAGCCGTATTCCACGGCGTATTCGGGCAGGCGCGCGCGCAAATGCCCGGCCAGCGCGCCGAATTCGGCGATCGCCTCCACGTCGCGGCTGCCGTGGCCGCACACCATCACTCCGATCCTGTCGGTCATGCGCCTGGTCCTTTGCCTCTGGGCGTCGTTTCCGGCTGGTCCATGCCTCCGGCCGGCGGTGGGCGGACTATAGGGCGGCCCGGGAAGAGGTTCCAGGCCCAAACGCGCAAAGGGGGAAGGCTGGCGGCCGTTCCCGCCCGCCTTAGGCTTTCTTGAGGATGACGATGAAGTTTGCGGACCATATCGGCGGAGGGTCGACCAGCACGGCATCCAGCGCACGCTCGATCAGCCCGTTGGTCATGCGCCGCACGACGCTGCCACGGGAATACGGCAGGCGGGCCACACAATCCATTCCGGCCGCGAGGGCCAATTGCCGGATGTTTCCGGGGGCGTAGCTCGTCTTATGGGTCAAATCGTTGTGTTGGTATTGCAGACCCCACGGCGACGCGGCATTCGGCACACGGAGGACAACCCGGCCATCGTCCGTCAAGAGGTCGCAGATTTTCCGCAACAACGCCACGCCTTCACCCGGCGAAAAATGCTCGAAGACGTCAAGCAGAACAATCCTGTCGAAAAGGGGTTGGGCGTCTTTATTCCAATCGCTAAAGAACGTCTCAAATGATGATGTTAATACTTTTTCGCGAATTGCCGGGGGCATGAAATCTTTTGCCTTGACATCCATTTCAACGCCGACAAAGTCTTTTATCCCTATGGCTTGAAGATAGGCGAGAAAAAGACCAACTCCGCAACCGAGTTCGAGCACTCTGTGGGTGGGCCTGAACTCCGCCGGTCGAGCAATATTTCGCCCGAATTCCGCCAGATGTTTTCGCCGTATCTCCGCGTAAACGTAGGTCCTGTGGCGGTCGTAAACCGTGTAGAAATGTTCCGGCTCGGAGAAATCCACGGCGGTCTCCAACAATACGATTTTTGAAAATCAAACCAGCGCAGATATATGGTTTTGATGGTGTGCGGCAAGGAAATTCTATGGCCGGTCGCGAGGCCCGGCGGCGCTCATCATGCGTCCTCGCTCGCGTTGTCATCCCGACCGAGCGACGCGAGCGGAGGGATCGTTCACGCGAAAACGCCCGAAAGATCCCTCGGCTACGCTCGGGATGACAGCGGAAAATGCATAATGAGAACCGCAAGGCCGCGTCCGTTGACGCACCCGCCGGCCGGGGCCATGCTGCCGCCATGCTTCCGCTGGGCACCCATTTCGGCCACGCTCCCGACGGCCTGCTGATGCTGTTCATGGCGCTCGCCCTGGACGCGCTGGCCGGCGAAATGGGCGGGCTGTTCCGCCGCATCCCCCATCCGGTGGTGCTGATCGGCCGCGCCATCGCCGCCCTCGACCATCGGCTCAACCGGCCGGAACGATCCGAGGCCGATCGCCGGGCGCGCGGAATTCTGGTGGCGATGTTGGTGCCGCTGGCGGCGGCGGCGGTGGGTGGGGCGGTGGCCTTCGCCGGCCGCACCGTGCCCCATCTGTGGCTGGCGGAGGTGTTCCTGGCCGCGACCATGCTCGCCCAGCGCAGCCTGTTCGAGCATGTCCACGACGTCGCCCGCGCCTTGCAGACGGGCGGGCTGGAGGCCGGCCGCCACGCGGTGTCGCGCATCGTCGGCCGCGATCCCCAATCCCTGGACGTCCACGGGGTCGCCCGCGCCGCCATCGAGAGCCTGGCCGAGAATTTCAGCGACGCGGTGGTGGCGCCGGTGTTCTGGTACTCGGCGCTGGGGCTGCCCGGGCTGATGGCCTACAAGGCGGTCAACACGCTCGACAGCATGGTCGGCTACCGCACCGACCGGTACCGGGCGTTCGGCTGGGCATCGGCCCGGCTCGACGATCTCATGAACCTGATCCCGGCCAGGCTGGCGGGCCTCGTCATCGCGCTGGCCGCCCTGTTCGCGCCCAAGGGCCGCCCGGTCGCGGCGGTGCGGACCATGCTCGCCGACGCCCGCCACCACCGCTCGCCCAATTCCGGCTGGCCCGAGGCGGCCATGGCCGGCGCGCTCGACCTCGCCCTGGGCGGCCCGCGCACCTATCCCGGTCTGGCCGTCTGCGAGAAATGGATCGGCTCGGGCCGCGCCAAGGCCATGGTGGCCGATATCGACCGTGCCCTGGTGGTGTTCGGCGCCGCCTGCGCCATCAATGCCGGGCTGGTGGCGGCGCTGATGTGGGCGACGGCGCGGGTCTAAAGACCGGCGATGCGCGCCAGCGCCGCCACGTCGAGGTGCCGTTCCAGGTGGTCGGCAAGGCCGTCGAGCACCTCGTCCACCAGCGTCTCGTAGGCGATGCCGCCGCTCCGGCCGGGGCGGAGCGAATCCAGCAGGGCCGCCCGCCACCGATCCGAGCCGAACAGGCCGTGGAGGTAACACCCCATCACCCTGCCGTCCGCCGACACCGCGCCGTCGGGCCGGCCGGCCAGCGTCAGCATGGGCCGCGCGCGATCGGGCCCCTCGGTGCGGCCCATATGCATCTCGTAGCCCGCCACCGGCAGGCCGGCACCGCCGGTTCCCCGGACGGCGCGCAGCACCTTGTTCCCCTCCATGACGGTGGCGACGTCGAGCAGCCCCAGGCCGGCGGCCTCGGAGCCCGGCGGGCTTTCGACGCCGGAGGGGTCGGCGATGCTCCGCCCCAGCATCTGGTAGCCGGCGCAGATGCCGATCACCCGCCCGCCCTGCCGCACATGGGCGAGAAGGTCGATGTCCCAGCCCTGGGCGCGCAGGAAGGCGAGATCGGCGATGGTGGATTTGGACCCGGGCAGGACGATCAGATCGGCATCGGCGGGCAGGGGCCGGCCGGGCGGCACCATGGACAGGCGCACGTCGGCCTCGGCCGCCAGCGGGTCGAAATCGTCGAAATTGGCGATGCGCGCGAGACGCGGCACGGCGATATGAATCGCCCCCTCGCCCCTTTGGCCGCCGCCCAGCGAGGCGGAATCCTCGGCCGGCAGGCGGCCGGCATCGGGGAACCACGGCACGATGCCGAGACAGTCCAGGCCGGTGCGGTCGCGGATGATGTCGATGGCCGGGCGGAACAGGCCGGGATCGCCCCGGAACTTGTTGATGACGTAGCCGGCCAGCCGCGCCCGTTCAGGCACCGGCAGCACCTCCCAGGTGCCGATGATGGCGGCGATCACCCCGCCGCGGTCGATGTCGCCCACCAGCACCACCGGCAGGTCGGCCGCTTCGGCGAAGCCCATGTTGGCGATGTCGGCGGCGCGCAGGTTGACCTCGGCGGCGCTGCCCGCGCCTTCGACGACGATCAGGTCGGCCTCGGCGGCGAGGCGGCGGAAGCTGTCCAGCACCCGGGGCAGCAGGGTGGGCTTGAGAGCGTGGTAATCCCTGGCCGCCGCCCGGCCCAGCACCTCGCCCTGCACCACCACCTGGGCGCCGGTGTCGCTTTCGGGCTTGAGCAGGACCGGGTTCATGTGCCGCGACGGCGCAACGCAAGCGGCCCGGGCCTGGAGCGCCTGGGCGCGGCCGATCTCGCCGCCGTCGGCGGCGATGGCGGCGTTGTTGCTCATGTTCTGGGGCTTGAACGGGCGCACGGCCAGGCCCCGGCGGGCGAACAGCCGGCACAATCCGGCCGCCAGCACCGACTTGCCCACGTCCGAGCCGGTGCCTTGCAGCATCAGCGCGGCGGGCCGGTCAGCGGGCAAGGACGTCCCTCAGCCGGTCGGCCTGCGGGTTGTCCACCTTGCGGGCCAGCAGGATGTCCTCGGGCGTCGGGTTGCCGCCGTAATAGGCGGCGTTCCACGCGTGGCGCGGCAGGATGGCCGAGCCTTCGAGGCTGACCCCGCCATAGGCGCCGACCGCGTTGTTGAAGGCGTAGATGTCCGCCCCGGCGTTGGTGGTGGTGGAGGCTTCGGCTCCGGCGCCGACGATGACCATGGCGATGCCGGCGTCGGCGCCCAGCTTCATGCGGTTGTTCATGATCGCCGACAGGCCGCCGTCGCTCATGATGACATAGAGGGTCTCGGCATCCTGGAGGCCGATCTGCAACCCGAAGCTCCCCGAGGCCACGGAGTAGAAGGCGGGGCCGCTCCAGCCTCCGTCCGGGCTGCGGGTCAGCAGCACGCCGGTCCCGTATTCGGCTCCGAACAGGAAGCCGCCCTTGACCAGATTGGGGACGATCAGCACCGCGCGGGCGTGGGCCAGACGGTCGGTGATGGTGGATTGCATGCGGGAATCGCTGCGCAGGCGCTCGACCGTATTGACCGCCCGGGCGACCAGCAAGGTCTGGTCGGTCACCGCCTGGGCGCCGGCCGGAGCCGCGCCGAGCAGGCCGGCGGCCAGGATCAGAAGGGGCAAAAGACGCCGGATCATGGGACTGTGCCTCGCCATCAGAATTCCACCCCGGGCTGGGCTTTGACGCCCTCCTTGAAGGGATGTTTGACCATGGACATTTCGGTGACCAGATCGGCCGCCTCGATCAGCGCCGGGGCCGCGTTGCGGCCCGTCAGCACCACGTGCTGGCCCTCGGGCCGGGCGCGGATGGCGGCCAGCACCGCCGGCCACGCCACGTACTCGTAGCGGAGCGCCACGTTGATCTCGTCGAGCACGACCATCCCGTACGCGGGATCGGCCAGCATCGCCCGGGCGATCTCCCACGCCCGTTCGGCGGCGGCGACGTCGCGGGCGCGGTCCTGGGTTTCCCAGGTGAAGCCCTCGCCCATGGCGCGGAAGGTGACCAGCTCGCCGAAATTGCCCAGAACCCGGCGTTCGGCGGTGTCCCAGGCGCCCTTGATGAACTGGACGACCCCGGCCTTCATGCCGTGGCCGACGCAGCGCAGCACCATGCCGAAAGCGGCGGTGGACTTGCCCTTGCCCGCCCCGGTATGGACGATCACCAGACCCCGGGTGGCGGTCTTGCGCGCCATCAGCTTGTCGCGCGAGGCCTTTTTTCGGGCCATCTTCTCCTTGTGACGTTCCAGCGCGTCGCCGGTCATGCCGTCTCCTGCCGTTGGGGGCCAGTGGGATATCCCTCCAGGAGCGAAATCCATCCCGCCAACCCTTCCAGGGAAAGGCCGCCTAACGGAGCGGCGCCCTCGTCGCCTCGATAAATTCGCTCAAACGGTCGAGCCGATGTGCCCAAAACAACGTAAGTCCACCACCTTGCGCCTGGATGAGGTTCGCGACCTTAAAGACGCCGGAAAGCATGGCGACCGGGACGACCTGATTGCGTCCGAATTCTTCCCGCCAGATGCGCGCCTTGAGGCCGCATCGTTGTTTATGCGCTTCACGCTATTCAGTGCGCTGTTCGACACTTTGCACTCGATGGGCATAAGCCGCCCATCGAAGAGGCGTACCGGAACGTCCGCCTTTCGGGTCCCCACCAGACTTTCCGGGCAAAATTGCCCGCGTGCAGGTGCATCGTCGAGCGTGCGAATGGTGCGGGCCGGGACTTCCGTGAAACCCCGTCCCACCAAAAACGCCTTGACGGCCTGTTCCTGCGCCTCCTTCCCTTCATTCCGGCGGTCGGTCGAAATACGCTGCGCCGTGATGAGCGCCGCGGAAGCGAGGATAGCCGCCGACTTCTCCGATTGGGTCGGCCCGCGCCCCTTGTCAATCCAGGGAAACCGCTTCGTATCGAGCGCCTGGGTAATGGTCGCGAGGATGCGGCCGGCGGCGGCCGGATCGGCGTCAAGCCGGCTTGGAGCGAAAGACGGCACTTCCGCCAGCACCGCAAGATCGTCTTCGGAAATGGGTGGGCCGGCGAGATACCGGAGAGCATCGCTCGATTGCTCGCGGAAAATCGCGATGACCTGCTCGGGCCTCAGGCTCGCCGGATCGGCAATCCCATACTCGTCAAACAACCGCTGGAACCTCGCTTTATAGCGGTCGAAGGTGGCCTTCCAGTTTTCAAGCGGCTCCCCGAGCCGTTCGTTTCGGAAGATAGTGCGGGAGACCGCCTCTTCAGTTTCAAGCTCGGCTTGTGTCCAGACGGGTGGTTGTTTCATGGCAGAGCATTTCTAGCGCCGGAATGGGGAGTCTTTCAAGCTCCCGCGGCTCAAACTTCGTGAGTCCGCCAGCGTAGGTGCGTCCCGAGCTCGTCGAGACGTTATTCCGGAGGTAGTCGAGCAACCGCGAAAGCGCGCACTCGGCGATGGACTCACGGGGATAGAGGCCGTGCGCGATGTTCAGATGCCGGGCATCGCAGAGATTGCGCACGAAGGCCGGAGGCCGTCGCGCCATGTATGTGCAGATTACCGGCGCCGGATCGTAGAGAAGGACCGACCACCACGCGCGCCGATGCCGGGCGACATATCCGTCCGCGGCTCCCGCGCTCTTGGCCCACTTCAGGAACCGTTCGACAGCGCGGCGATACGCCGCGTCAATTTCCTCAAGATCGACCGGAAGGTTGACCACCCTCCGGAGATGCTCGGCGACCGAGAGCATCGGGCCGGCGCTCAAGAGTTCGCGCGCCTTCGTCACCGTGGGAACGAGTACGTCGGGTGGGAGGCCCGCCGCACGCTCGCCGGCTATCCAAATGTCGTTCTTTCCCGTTACCTGCCCGCGGGAAACGCGGAAAAGTTCACCGAGTTCGATATATCCGGCTGGTGGCTTGGACGTCGGCCGCACGATGACCGACCACCGACGCGCCTTTTCGACCTCCTTCCATGGAACGCTTATCCCATCCGAGAGGCTTTCGAGATGTCCGAGCGACGGAACGGCGCGAACAGTCAGCGCCTTCGGCCTCCGGCCGACTCGGAAACAGGTGATGGCGCCCGTGGTGGCGGCATCGGCGAATGGCATCGCCTTCGGGTCGATCACATGCAGGGCGCTTCCTCCGAGCCCATCCGCCAGCAACTCCCGGAGGGAAGAACCGTAATTGACGTCGAGCCATTCGGCCGAAGTGATGAACGCGCCAAAGTCGCCCTTGCGCGCAAGTTCCAGGGTGCGGAAAAAGAAATGGATATGGAGGCCCGCGAGCTTGCTCGCCCTGATCGAACGGCGTGCCGCCGTGGCGGAAAACCACGACTTCCATGCGGCGGGAATGTCATGGTGGCGCACATAAGGCGGATTGCCGATGAAGAGCGTGCGTCCGGCAATCCAGGGCAATTCCGGAGTGGCGCGGTAGTCGTCAACGCGCACTTCGGTGCGTTCGGATAGTCCGAGCACCGACACATTGGCGCGGAGAAGCAAGGCGGCCAATGGATCGATTTCGATCGCCACAAGCTTTGCGTTCGGGAACCGTTTTGCGGCGGCAACGAGGAACCGGCCGGAGCCGGCCCCCGGATCGACCACGCGCGCGGGCGCACCCTCACCTTCGGCCCACGCGAGCATGGCGGCAATCACGGGGGCCGGAGTGTAAACGGCACCGAGCGCCCGCCGGTCCGTTGCGGAACGCAGCACCGCGAAAACCTCCCCGAGCGGATCGCCGCCGGCAAGAATCGAGTCCCGGAGAATGCGGACGGTATCGGCGTCAATGCGGGCGGGGCTGGCGCATTTCAAAGCCTGCTCACCCGGAGAAAGCCCGCACGGCCGCCCGATGAGCGCTAGCGCTAGCGCCGCGAGCCCCTTTTCGGAGGCCGGCAGCCTCATCCCTCCCGAGAGGGGCGCTTCTCTTTGTAGAGTTGCCATAGCTCTCTGAAAAGCTGGTTGAGCTTTTTTCCGGAGCGGCCAAGCTCAATCTTTACCTCGCGGGCAAGTTCCCGCGACACGCGGACGCCAAGGATTTGGCTGTTCGCCTGCGGCTTGCGGGGGCTCGCCGGGGCTTTTTTCGGTGCGTTCATCCAGGCACTATGAGTCGACTAGTCGACAAATGTCAAGCCAGCAGTTCTCATTATGTGCGCCCGCTGGTTATGTCATCCCGAGGGAGCGGAGCGACCGAGGGATCTTTCACGCGAAAATGCCCGAAAGATCCCTCGCCTGAGGCTCGGGATGACAACAAAAGCTCATAATGAGAACCGCTGATGTCAAGCCGGGCTCGCGAGGGCTCGAAAGACGCATGCGCCGGGCCGTTGCCGCCCGAGCTGATGGCTGGATGCCGACGGAAGGCTGGGGGCCGCGGCGAAAAGTCCTTGCGCCCGGCTTGCGCAATGGTAAGCCGGCCATGACCTTCGGGGCAATGCCGAGGGCCAAGGATTGTCTGCGCGGGCGGGGCGGCGGTAATCTGCCGGCCATGTCCGGGATGTCTCTCCGCTCGCTCTTGGCTGGGCTCGTTCCCATGCTGATGACCCTGCTGCTCGCGGCCTGCGCCGCGCAATTCCATGTTCCCGGTGCCCCCGTCGTCGCGCCCCAATTCGACACGGACCATTGGGAGGCGCCCGACGGCGCCAGCCTGCCGATGCGCGAATGGCTGCCGGCGGGCCCGCCCAAGGCGGTGGTCCTGGCGCTTCACGGCATGAACGACTATTCCAACGCCTTCGACGATCCCGGCCGCGCCCTGGCGGCCAAGGGCATCGCCGTCTACGCCTACGACCAGCGCGGCTTCGGCAAGGGGCCGTATCCCGGCTACTGGTCGAGCACAAGGGCCATGGCCGAGGACCTGCGCGTCGCCGCCCGGCTGGTGGCCGCCCGCCATCCCGGCGTGCCGCTGTTCCTGTTGGGCGAAAGCATGGGCGGGGCGGTGGTGATGGTGGCGGTGGCCGAGGGGCCTCTGCCCGGCGTGAAAGGCGTCATCCTGTCGGCCCCGGCGGTCTGGGGCCGGGAGAGCATGGGCGTGGTCCAGCGCGCGGCGCTGTGGCTGGCCTACGAGGTGGCGCCCGGCTGGGAGCTGACGGGCCGGGGCCTGCACATCAAGGCGTCCGACAATATCCCGATGCTGCGCAAGCTGGCCAAGGACCCGTTGGTCATCAAGGCGACGCGGGTGGACACCATCAAGGGGCTGGTGGACCTGATGGACGCGGCGGCGGCTTCGGCGCCGTCCGTGCGTCTGCCGTTCCTGCTCCTGTACGGCGAGAAGGACGAGATCATTCCCGCCGATGCCATGTGGACGGCCATCGACGCCCTGCCCAAGAACGGCACCACCCGGCGCATCGCCCTTTACCCCAAGGGCTACCACATGTTGCTGCGCGACCTGGAGGCCCGCACCGTGATCGACGACGTCGCCGCCTGGATCGCCGACCCCGGCCGGCCGCTGCCGTCCGGCGCCGATGCCGAAGCGGAACGGGAAATGGCGAAGCGCGCGAAGGGCGAAAATTAAAGCAACGCGCGTCCTCTTTGACGCTCGTCGCTCGGGAGGCCGTTGAGGCCGGAGCCAAGCAAACCGCAGGTTTGCACCCGGCGAGGAGACATATGAATCGGCTAGGCCGCGATGCGATCCAATCGCAGCGCGGTCTAAAGCGCGATCCGTCCGTCAGCGGAAGGAAATGGCGACGATGGCGATGGCGGCGATGACGCCGGCGGCGGCCATCATGATGTCGCGCTGCCGTTTGGCCCGGATCACCAGTTGCTCGGAGGTCAGTTCCAGCCAGCGCACCGTCACCTCGGCGGCGGCGGCGCCGGGGAAGTCGCTGAAGACGCCGGGGATCGAGGACGGGCCGTAGAGAATCCCGTCGTCGAACTCGTGAACGGTGGCGGCGGCCAAAGCACCCCCTCCGGCGGCGGCCAGCGGCGCCACCCAGAGGGCGGCCAGCTTGCGCTCGCCCACCTTGCGCTCCTTGGCCGGCAAGCTGCGCTCGAAATGGAATTCGGTGCCGCGCACACCGATGGTGCGGATGTCCCCAGCGTCCTTCGCCATCCCGAATCCCCCCGATCCTTACCCCGGGAATAGTACAGCCAACCGCGGCCGGCGCAAACGCCTCGACACCTCGGCCCTTGCGGTCATTCGCGAACGGCGGCGGCGAACGCCTAATACACCCGCCTCCGGAACAGCCAGCCGGCGGCGAAAAGACTTGCCGCCGCGACCAGCGCCATCGGCCAGTAATGCGGCCACAGCGAGTGTGCCGTGGCGCCTTCGAGGAACACGCCCCGGACCACGGCCAGGAAATGCCGCATGGGATTGGCCTGCGTCAGGTCCTGGATCAGACGCGGCATGTTGGCGATGGGGGTGGCGAAGTCGGACAAGGTGATCGAGGGGACCATGAACAGGAAGGCGCCGAGCAGCGCCTGCTGCTGGGTGACGGCCAGCGACGAGATCATCAGGCCGATTCCCGTCACCGCCGCCACGAACAGGAAAAGGCCGAGATAAAGCGCGGGCAGGCTGCCGCGCAGCGGCACATGGAACCACAGGATCGCGGCGAGGATGATAACGGTCGCCTCGACACCGCCGATCAGCAGGCCCGGCAATCCCTTGCCCAGCAGGATGTCGATCGGACGCATCGGCGTGACCAGCAACTGATCGAACGTTCCGGTCTCGCGTTCGCGGGCCACCGACAGGCCGATCACCAGCAGGGTGACGACCTGGGTCAGCACGGCGACGATGCCGGGCACGATGAACCACTGGGAGCTCAAGCTGGGATTGTAGCGGGCGCGCATGTCCAAGACCGTCGGCGGAGTCTGGCCGCCATGGCTTTGCATCCAGGCGAGGCTGAAATCGGTGATGATGGAATTGGCGTAGCCGAGGATCAGCAAGGCCGTGTTCGAATTGCGGCCGTCGGCGATCACCTGCACCCGCGCCGGGCGGTGGAGCAGCAGGTCGCGCGTGAAGCGGCGATCGATGGACAGCACCATCGCCACCGTGCGCGAATCGATCAGTGCGTCGATCTCGTCGCCGCTGCGCAGAGACGCCACCTCCCGGAACGCCCGGGAGCCGACGAAGCGGGCCACCAGATCGCGGGAGGCGGCGCTCTGGTCCTCGTCATAGACGGCGATGGGCACATGGTCGAGGTCGAAGGTGGCGGCGTAGCCGAACACCATGAGCTGGATCAGAGGCGGGCCGATCAGCACCATCCGGCTTTTGCGGTCCTTGAGGACGGCGAGCAGTTCCTTGACGATCAGGGCGAACACCTGGTGCCACATGCTGTCAGTCCTATCGGGGATCAGTCCAATCGCTTGCGCGCGCCGAGCCGGGCCACGCCGAGGAAAATGGCCGCCATCACGGCCAGCGCCAGCGCGTTGGGCAGGATCACCGCCCACACGTCGCCGGCCAGGAAGAGGGTCTGGAGAATGGCGACGAAGTACCGCGCCGCCACGATATGGGTCATGAAACGCACCGCCGCCGGCATGCTGCCGATGTCGAAGATGAACCCGGACAGGATGAAGGCCGGCAGGTAGGTGGTGATGATGGCGATCTGGCCGGCGACGAACTGGTTGCGCGCCAGGCTGGAGATCAGCAGGCCCATGCCGAGCGCGGCGAGCAGGAACAGCGCCGAGGTTCCGGTCAAGACCGCCAGCGAGCCGCGAAAGGGAACGCCGAACAGCGTCACCGCCATGACCACCGACGCCGTCATGCCGCCCATGCCGAGAAGGAAATAGGGCAGCAGCTTGGCGAGCAGGATTTCCCCGATCGTCGCCCGCGTCACCATCAGCGCCTCCAGCGTGCCGCGCTCCCATTCCCGCGCGATCACCAGGGCGGTCAGCAGGGCGCCGGTCAGCGTCATGATCATCGCGATCAGGCCGGGAATGAGGTAGTCCCGGCTGCTGACGGCCGGATTGAACCGGACCGTCTGCTGCACGGCGACCGGCAAAGGCGGCGGCGCGCCGCGTTCGGCGGCGCGGGCCTGCATCCAGTTCGCCCAGGTCTGTTGCAGATAGCCTTCGATGATGCGGGCGCTGTTGGCGTCCATGCCGTTGACGATCACGCCCACCGGCGCACCGCCCGCCGACAGCATCCGGCGCGTGAAATCCTCGCGCAGCCAGACGATGCCCGTCACCGCGTGCGCGTCCATCGCCTTTTCCGCCTCGGCGATGGTGGCGAAGGAGGACGTCCGGAAATAGGGCGATTGAGCGAACTTGCCGGTGACGCTGGCCGTCACCGCATCCGGGTTTTCGACGACGAGGGCGATGGGGACGTCGTGCGCGTCGAGGGTGACCCCGTAGCCGAAGATCAGCAACAGGAAGGCCGGCAGTAGAAAGGCGACGGCCAACGCCGACGGATCGCGCGCGATCTGGAGAAACTCCTTGCGCAACAGCCCGCGCAGGCGGCCGAACGATCCGCTCATGCGGCTCTCGTCGGCGCCGCCGCCTCGATGAGGGCGATGAAGGCGTCCTCCATGGTCGGGTCCGGATGGCCCTCGGTGCGGAGCCGGGCCTTGAGACTCTCCGAATCGCCGGCCGCGAGTATCCGTCCCTGCGCCATGATCACGAGGTGGTCGCAATATTCCGCCTCCTCCATGAAATGGGTGGTCACCAGAACGGTCACGCCGGCCTCGGCCAGCGCGTTGATCCTGTGCCAAAACTCGCGCCGCGCCAGGGGATCGACGCCCGAGGTCGGTTCGTCGAGGAACAGGATGTCGGGCTGGTGCATCAGCGCGCAGGCGAGCGCGAGGCGCTGCTTGTAGCCCAGCGGCAGGTCCCGGCTGGTGGCGGCCGAGACCGGGCCCAAGCCGAATTCCTCCAGCGCCCAGGCGATGCGTTCGCGCCGCAACGCGCCCCGCAGGCGGTAGGCGCTGCTGAAGAAGCGCAGGTTTTCCATCACCGAGAGGTCGCCGTAGAGCGAGAATTTCTGCGCCATGTAGCCCAAACGGCCGCGTGCCGCCGCCGCCGCGTGGCGGAGATCGTATCCGGCCACCTGCAAGGTTCCCCCGGACGGCGGCAGCAAGCCGCACAGCATGCGGAAGGTGGTGGATTTGCCGGCGCCGTTGGCGCCGAGGAGACCGAAGATTTCGCCCTTGCGAACCGAGAAGCTGACATCGTCCACGGCGCGGAAGGTCCCGAAAACGCGGGTGAGATTGCGCACCGCGATCACCTCTTCGGCGCCGTCGCCGGACGCTCTCCCCGGAGCCGGGGGCCGGAAGGGTGCGGCCGCCGCGCCGCCGCGCGCCTTCAGAAGGGTGACGAAGCTGTCTTCGAAACGCGGAGGCACGGGCGTGATCCTCGCCGCCGCCGTGTCCGGCAGGAGGATCGCGGCCGAGGGGGGCGCGGCGGTTTCGGTGACGATGCGCACATAGGCGCCCTGGATGGTGGCGTCCACCACGCCGGGCGCCCCCGCAAGGCGCTCGTGCAGGCGCCGCTTGCCGATCCCGTCGGCGGAGACATGGAAACTATGGCCGGCCACACCGGCGGTGAAGCTAGCCGGATCGTCCGCCCCGATGATGCGCCCCTCGTGCATCAGCAGCACGGCGCCGCAGCGCTCCGCCTCGTCGAGATAGGAGGTGCTGAGCAGCACCGTCATGTTGGCGGTGCGGGTCAAATGGCCGACGATCGCCCACAGCTCGCGGCGCGAAACCGGATCGACGCCCACCGTGGGCTCGTCGAGGAACAGCAGTTCAGGCGCGCGCACCAGCGTGCAGGCCAAGCCCAGCTTCTGCTTCATTCCGCCCGACAGCCGCCCGGCGAGCCGGCCGGTGAAGGGACCCAGTCCGGTCATGTGCAGAAGCTCGTCATACCGCGCGCCGCGCTCCGAGGCCGGAACGCCCTGCAACTCGGCGTAAAGGTCCAGATTCTCCCGCACGCTCAGATCCTCGTACAGGCCGAACCGCTGCGGCATGTAGCCGATCCGAGCCTGCGCGTGGGCGGGGTCCCGGCCGACGTCGATGCCCATCACCTCGATCCGCCCGCTTTCCGCGCGCAATAGTCCGGCGCACAGCCGCATCAGGGTGGTCTTGCCGGCCCCGTCGGGGCCGATCAACCCGGTAACCGCGCCCCGTTCGGCCCGGGCGCCGACGCCGTCGACGGCCGTGACGGTCCGTCCGCCCGCCCGGAACGACCGGGTGACGCCGTCGATGAGGATCGCGGGCGGGGCGTCAGGGACGGGCGGCATCGTCCGCCCCGCATTTCAGAGCGGCGGCGTTTCCGGCCGGGGGCGGCTCCGCCGCCAAACTTTGAGTCTGGCGCGCCAAGCGCGCCGGCTGAGACAGATCGACCGTCACGGTCGCCGGCATGCCCAGGCGCAACTGGTCGCGCGAATTGCAGACGTAGATTCGGACCTGATAGACCAGCCGCGTCCGCAGTTCGGTGGTCTCCACGGTCTTGGGCGTGAATTCCGCCGTCGGCGCGATGTAGCCGACCCAGCCGCGGTAGCCGTGCCCCGGAAAACTGTCCGTGGTGACGGTGGCCGGCTGGCCCAGGGCCAGTTTGCCGAGGTCGGTCTCCGACACGTAGGCCCGCACCCACAGCGGTTGGGTCAGCGCGATGGTGTAGACCGGCGTGCTGGGCGAGGCCATGTCGCCCGGTTCGAGGATGCGGTCCTCGACGATCCCGTCGGCGGGCGCGTACAGCCTGGTGTCGGCGAACTCCCGCTCCGCCAGGGTGGCCGCCGCCGCCGCCGCCTCGTAAGCGGTACGGGCGGCGGCGATGTCTTCGGCGCGGGGCCCCTTCACCGCCAGCACATACACCTGTTTCGCCGCCTCGTAAGTCTCGCGCGACGCGTTCAGTTGCGCCAAGGCGTTGTCCCGATCCTCGGTCGACGCGGCGCCGCGCGGCACCAGTCCGACCGTGCGGTCATAGAGAATCTTGTTGTTTTCGTAGACCGCGCGCAGCCCGTCCATCGTCGCCTTGGCCTGGGCGATCTCCTCGGGGCGGGAGCCGTTGACGAGCTTGGCAAGGGTCGCCTTCAGGCTGTCCGCCTGCTGCCGGGCCTGAGCCAGACGGGCGGCATAGCGGGAATCGTCGATGCGGGCGATCAGCTGCCCTTTCTTCACCCGCGCCCCTTCCGACACGATCATCTCGGTGACGACGTCGCTGTCGTTGAAGGCGGGTTGGATTTCCCGGATATCGACATTGCCGTAGAGGACCAGCGTGCTGCCGCCCGCTGCGGGTTGACGGTGGACACCGAACCACCAGAGTCCGGCCCCGGCCAGGCCGGCGAGCACAACGGCCCCGGCCAGACGACGACGCGCGATCATTTTCCCTCGCCTCCCTTCCCGGCATTTTCGGCCGCGCCGATCCGAGCGCCGCAATCGGCGCACAGGGTCTTGTCGTCCCACCACCCGCCGCCCATGGCCACCATCAGCTGGGCGCTGTCGAGAAGGCGCTGGGCCTGGGCGCGGACATGGCCGAGACGCGCCTGCTGGGTGCTGCGCTCGGCATCGACCAGCCGCAGCACGTCGGTCTTGCCCGCCGCGTAGCTGAACCGCTGAAGGTCCAGCGCCTCATTGGCGGCATCCAGCGCGCGCCGTTCGGCGTCGGCCAGTTGGGCGTCATGGCCGAGCGCGCGCAGTGTATCGGCGACCTGGCCGAAGGCCTGGAGCACGGTCTGCCGGTAGGTCGCCAGCGAGGCGTGGAATGCCTCGACAGCCCCCTTTTTCTGCGCTTCCAGCGCGCCGCCATGGAAGATCGGCGCGGTCAGCCCCCCGGCCAGGGTCCAGACGAGGCTGGATTGCTCGAACAGCGAGGTGGTGGCCAGGGCGGCGGTGTCGATCGAAGCGGACAGCGGAAATTGGGGATACATTTGCGCGGTGGCGATGCCGATGGCGGCGCTGCTGGCATGCAACTGCGCTTCCGCCGCCAGGATGTCGGGGCGCTGGCGCACCAGGGCCGAGGGCAGGCTCACCGGCAATTCGGGCGGCAGGGAGAAATCGGCCAGATCGAACCGGGGCGCCGTCCATTCCGCAGGGGACTTGCCCACCAGGATGGCCAGCGCGTCCTCGGCCGCGCTCTGTTGCTGTTCGAGCGGCGGCAGCAGCGCGCGGTCGCCCGCAAGCTGGGTCTCGGCGGTGAGCACGTCGTTGCGGCTGGTCTTGCCGGCGGCGAATTTGTCCTGGGCCAGCGCAAGGTTCTTCTCGTCGTCGGCGACGATGTCCTTGAGGGCGCCGATCTGCCGGCGCGCCGAGGCGATGGTGAGCGCCTGGGTCACGGCGTTGCCGGTGATGGCGAGATGCGCCGCCGCGAGCTGATAGCCCTCGATCTCGGCCAGCGCCGCCTGCCGTTCCACCTGCCGGGCGGTAAGGCCGAAGACGTCGGGCGAGTAGCTCACGGTCGGCCCGAGCGAATAGAGGTTGAAGACCGGAAGACCCTGGCGGGCCGACGGCAGCAGGCCGAGAGCGAAGGCCGGCCCCTGCTGGCGCTCGGCCAGGGCGGCAAAATCGACCTGGGGATAATAGCCGCCCCGCGCCTGAAGCACCGACTGTTGGGCCTCGGCCAGCGTCGCCCGGGCCGCCGCGATGGTCGGACTGCCGGCCATCGCCTGCCGCACCACCGCGTCCAGCGCGGGCGAATGGAAAAGCCGCCACCACTCCGCCGGAATCGCCCGCCCCTCGGCCAGGCGCTGGGAGGGCTCGCCGCCACCCGGCGCCAGGGCCGGCTCCGCCGCCTTCGGGGTGTAGCCCGTCGCCTCGGGTGGCGCGGGCGGAACGAAATCCGGCCCCACCGTGCAGCCGCACAGCAGGAGGAAGAGCAGGGCGGGGGCGGCGCTACGCCTCATGCGACCATGCCTTCCGGTTTCCCGGCCCGGGCAAGGTCGTGGCAATGGGGTTCCGTCCCGGCCAATGCCGCCGCCGCCGTGGCCAGCGTCGCCGCGGCCCAGTCCGGCAGACTCTCGTTCAGGCGGTAGTGGACCCATTGGCCCTTGCGCCGGTCCCGCACGATCCCGGCGTCCCGCAAGGCGGCGAGATGGCGCGACATCTTCGGCTGGGAGACCCCGATCGCCGCGACGAGCTGGCAGACGCACATCTCGCCCCGCATCGCCAGCAGGACGAGGGCGCGCAACCGGGTCGGGTCCGACAGAGCCGCGAAAAACACGGGGGGAAAGTCGCTCATGATACTATGCCATCGCCTTAGACATATGCTGTCAAGGATGTATACTTTCAGCGGTTCTTATTATCGGTTTTTTCGTTGCCATCCCGAGCGCAGCCGAGGGATCTTTCCGGCATTGTCGGGTGAGGGATCCCTTCACGCGCTCACGCCCGGTCGGGATGACAGCATGAGCGAGGGCGCGTAACGAGAACCGCCGATCCACATAAGGCGGTCAGCCGCGAAGCCACCGTTCCACGGCGACCGCGGCGGGAATTCCGCCCGCGTGCACGACCTTGCCGTCGATGACGACGCCCGGGGTGGACATCACGCCGTAACCCATGATGGCGGCGACGTCGGTCACCTTCTCGATATCGACCTCGATCCCCAGGTCCTTGGCCTTGGTCGCGATCAGCTTGGCGGTGGTGACGCAATTGGCGCAGCCCGAGCCCAGCACCTTGATCCGCTTCATGGGAGACTCCTCTAACCGAGTATGGCGTTGAACAGATAGCCGACGCCGACGAAGGCGACGGCGAGGAAGGCGGCGAAGAACGCCAGCATCGGAACCTTCAGCACCTTGCGCAGGATCATCAGTTCGGGCGCCGAGATCGCGGTGATGCTCATCATCAGGGCCAGCACGGTGCCCACCGGCAACCCCTTGCCCAGCAGGGCCTCGACGACCGGGATCATCCCCGCCGCGTTGGAGTAGAGCGGGATGCCGACCAGCACGGCGAACGGCACGGCGAAGGGGTTGTCCGGCCCGGCGTGCCGGGCGAAGAAGTCCTGCGGCACATAGCCATGCAGGCCGGCGCCGATGCCGATGCCGATCAGGACGTACAGCCACACCCGCCCGACGATCTCGCGCACCTGCGCGGCGCCGAAGGCCACCCGCCCCCGCAGGCTGCGGTCGACCGCGACCTCGGCCACCTCGCCCATGCGGATTTTCCACACGTAATCCTCGACGAAGCGTTCCATCCCCAGCGCGTCGATCACTAGGCCGCCGACAATGCCGACCGTCATGCCGGTGACGAAGTACAAGGCAGTGATCTTCCAGCCGAGCAGGGCGACCAGCATCACCACCGCCACTTCGTTGACCATCGGCGAGGTGATCAGGAACGTCATGGTCACGCCCATGGGAACGCCGGCCTCCAGCAGGCCGATGAACAGCGGCACCGCCGAACACGAGCAGAAGGGGGTGACCGCGCCCAAAAAACCGGCGAGGACATAGGCGGGGCCGCGGCGGGTGCCCGCCAGCGTCCGGCGCATCCGTTCGGGCGTCAGCATCGTGCGCAGCACGCCGATGGCGAAGACGATGGCCACCAGCAGCACGAATATCTTCGTCACGTCCTCGACGAAGAAGTGGACCGCGTCGCCGAGCTTGGTGTCCGCCGACAGGCCGAGGAGGGTGAACGCGACCCAATCGGCCAGGCGGGTAAAGACGGCGAACATGGCGCTTCTCTCTCGAAAGTCCGGGCGAACCCCGCCCGGCGGCCAAGGCGGGCTGGACGGGTCCGCACGCGAGAAATATGCGTTACGGCATATATGCGGTCAAGCGTATATTTTTTCGTCCCTCACCGCCTGGCGGTCAATTGCAGGAAGATGTCCTCCAGATCCGCCTCCTCGGTGGACAGGTCCACCACGGCGAGGCCGGCGGCGGCGATGGCGTCGAGGATGGCGCCCACCGGGGCGGCCGACGGGCGGTAGGCGAAGGTCAGGCGGCCTTCGGCATCGGCCATGGGCGCGAAGGCGGCCAGCGGTTCGGGCAATTGGGCCGGCAGGCTCGCCAGCGTCACGGTGAGGCGCTTGCTGTCCAGGCGCCTCAACAGGTTGCGGGTGGTGTCGCAGGCGACCGCCTTGCCCTCGCTGATGATGGCGATGCGGTCGCACAGCTCCTCGGCTTCCTCCAGGTAATGGGTGGTCAGCAGGATGGTGGCGCCGCGCGCGTTCAGGCCCCGCACGTAGTCCCACAACTGGCGGCGCAGTTCGATGTCCACCCCGGCGGTGGGCTCGTCGAGCACCAGGACCGGCGGCTCGTGGACCATCGCCTTGGCCACCAGCAGCCGGCGGCGCATGCCGCCCGACAGCGTGCGGGCATAGGAATCCGCCTTGTCGGCCAGCCCCACCGCTTCCAGGATTTCCATGGTGCGCCGCTCGGCTTTCGGCACGCCGTACATGCCGGCCTGCACGTCCAGCAATTCGCGCGGGGTGAAGAAGGGGTCTATGTTGAGCTCCTGGGGCACCACGCCGATGGCCGCCTTGGCGGCGCGCGGCCGGGAATCGATGTCGTTGCCCCACACCCGGACCGTGCCCGAGGTTTTCACCACCAGGCCGGCCAGGATGTTGATCAGCGTGCTCTTGCCGGCGCCGTTGGGTCCCAGCAGGCCGAAGACGCTGCCGCGCGGGATGGCGAGCGACACGCCGTCCAGCGCCAGCTTGTCCCCGCGCTTGCCGCGATAGGCCTTGACCAGGGATTGGACCTCGACCGCGTGGTCGGGGGCGGCGAGAGAGGGTGTTGGAACCATGGCGGGCAATGGGTATCATCCGCCGGTTTCCACCGTCAACGGATCACGCCCATGAGCGCCTTGCCTTCCTTGGCCAATTCCCAGGTCACCGATTCCGTTGTGGCCTCCTGCGACGGAAACGGGGGGAACGACGGCGCGTCCGGCCATCCCCGCGTGTACCTGAACCTCGGCGACAAGGGCGAGGCGGTCTGCCCCTATTGCTCGCGCCGCTTCGTGCTGGCCGAAGGCGCCAGGGCGGGACACGGGCATTGACGCCCCAGGCGGCGCCCTTCCGCCACGTCTTCCTGGTCGACGGCTCGGGGTTCATCTTCCGCGCCTTCCACGCGCTGCCGCCCATGACCCGCAGCGACGGCGTGCCCATCAACGCCGTGTTCGGCTTCACCACCATGCTGATGAAGCTATTGTCGGAGACCGACGCCGACGCCATCGCCGTGGTGTTCGACGCCGCGCGCAAGACCTTCCGGACCGACATCTATCCCGAATACAAGGCCCACCGGCCGCCGCCGCCCGAGGAGCTGGTGCCCCAGTTCCCGCTGATCCGCGAGGCCACGCGGGCCTTCGACATCCCCTCGGTCGAGCTGGAGGGGTTCGAGGCCGACGATCTGATCGCCACCTACGCCCGCCAGGCGGCGGCGCAAGGCGCCAAGGTCACCATCGTCTCGTCCGACAAGGATTTGATGCAGCTGGTGGGCGGCGGCATCGAGATGCTGGACCCCATCAAGAACAAGGCCATCGGCGAGGCCGAGGTGGTGGAGAAGTTCGGCGTGCCGCCGGCCAAGGTGGTCGATGTCCAGGCGCTGTGCGGCGATGCCACGGACAACGTGCCCGGCGTGCCCGGCATCGGCGTCAAGACGGCGGCGCAACTGATCCTGGAATACGGCGACCTGGAAACCCTGCTCGCCCGCGCGGACGCGATCAAACAGCCCAAGCGGCGCGAGGCCCTGCTGGCCAACCTTGAGGCGGCGCGCACCTCGCTGCGTCTGGTCACCCTGGATGACGCCGTGCCGGTGGCCGAGCCGCTGGACAGTTTCGCCGTCCGCACCCCCGATCCCGGCCGCCTCGTCCGGTTCCTGGAGGAGCAGGAGTTCCGCAGCATCCTGGCCCGCGTGCAGGCCAGGTTCGGGACCGCCCAGCCGGCCGCACCGGAGGCGAAGCCGGCGGCGGTGCCGGCCCGGTACGAACTGGTGCTGACGCCCGAGGCGCTGGACCGCTGGATCGCGCTGGCCGTCGCGGCGGGAATCGTGGCCATCGACACCGAGACCACCTCGCTCGACCCCTTGCGCTGCGATCTGGTGGGGGTGTCGCTGGCGGTCGAGCCCGGCCGCGCCTGCTACATCCCCGTCCGCCACAATCCGGCCGAGGCCCAGGGCTCGCTCGATCTGGCCGGCTGCGACGCTGGCCCGGCCGCGCCCGGCCTCATCCCGTTGACCCGGACCCTCGAACGGCTGGGACGGCTGTGCGCCGATTCCTCGGTGCTGAAGGTCGGCCACAACATCAAGTACGACATGCAGGTCCTGGCCGCCTGCGGGGTCACCCTGGCCGCCATCGACGACACCATGCTGATGAGCTACGTGCTGGACGGCGGCAGCCACGGGCACGGGCTCGACGAACTCAGCAAACTCCATTTCGGGCACGACACGATCAAGTACGTCCATGTCTGCGGCAGCGGCAAGACGCAGGTCACCTTCGACCGGGTGCCGCTGGACAAGGCGCTGGCCTACGCCGCCGAGGACGCGGACATGACGCTGAGGCTGCACCGGCTGCTCCGCGCCCGGCTGCTGGCCGAGCGGATGACGACCGTTTACGAGACGCTGGAGCGGCCGCTGGTGCCGATCGTTGTCGAGATGGAACGGGCGGGCGTGCGGGTGGACGCCCAGGAATTGCGCCGCCTGTCCGCCGATTTCGGCGCCCGCATGACCGAGCTGGAGCAGGAGATCCACCGCCTCGCCGGGCATGTGTTCAACGTCGGCTCGCCCCAGCAATTGGGCAAGGTGCTGTTCGAGGAAATGGGCCTCGACGGCGGCAAGAAGACGGGAAAGAGCGGCCAGTGGGCGACGGGAGCCGACGTGCTGGAGGCCCTGGCGGCGGCCGGTCACGATTTGCCCGCCCGCGTGCTGGACTGGCGCCAGGTCGCCAAGCTGAAAAGCACCTACGCCGACGCCCTGGTGGCCCAGATCAATCCCCATACGGGGCGCGTCCACACCAGCTTTTCGCTGGCCGCCACCTCCACCGGCCGGCTGGCCTCGTCGGACCCCAATCTCCAGAACATCCCCATCCGCACCGAGGAGGGCCGCAAGATCCGCCGCGCCTTCGTCGCCGAGCGGGGCCACAAGATCCTGTCGGCCGACTATTCGCAGATCGAATTGCGCCTGGTGGCCCACGTCGCCGGCATCGAGGGCCTGCGCGAGGCGTTCCGGCACGGCGCCGACATCCACGCCATCACCGCCTCGCAGGTGTTCGGGGTGCCGGCCGGCGGCATGGACCCGATGCTGCGCCGCCGCGCCAAGGCCATCAATTTCGGCATCATCTACGGCATCTCGCCGTTCGGGCTGGCCCAGCAGCTCGGCATCTCCAACGGCGAGGCCAAGGCCTATATCGACGCCTATTTCGCCCGCTATCCCGAGATCCGCGCCTATATGGAGCGCACCCGCGAGGAGGCCCGCGCGCAGGGCTTCGTCACCACCCTGTTCGGCCGCAAGGTGTTCACGCCCGGCATCAGGGACAAGAACCCGGCCGCCCGCAACTTCGCCGAACGCGCGGCCATCAACGGCCCCATCCAGGGCGGCGCCGCCGACATCATCAAGCGCGCCATGATCCGCATCCCCGACGCGCTGCGCCGGGAGGGCCTGTCCGCCCGCCTGCTTCTCCAGGTCCACGACGAACTGGTGTTCGAGGTGCCCGAGTTCGAAGCCGACGCCACCGCGCTGATGGTCAAGCGGGTGATGGAAGGCGCGGCCAGTCTGGATGTGCCGCTGGTGGTGGACACCGGCATCGCGGGGAATTGGGAAGAGGCGCACTGAGCGAATTACGGGGACGGGAATTACCACTTAATTACGGGGACGCTATACTTAATTCAATTGGGGAGATCTCCCCAATT
>JAJZVW010000058.1 GCA_021847015.1 Pseudomonadota bacterium
GGGCATGTTGTCATCCCGAGGGAGCGGAGCGACTGAGGGATCTTTCACGCGAAAGTGCCGGAAAGATCCCTCGCCGTCGGCTCGGGATGACAGCGAAAAATGCATAATGAGAACCGCTGGTGACCCCGGTTTCTATCCTGACCCCGGTTTCTATCGTGCTTGTTCGGTTGCCTGCTGCCGCCCCGCGCTTGATTATGTCCGCTTGGTGCGTCAGGCCACCACGTAAACCATCATAAACTTAGAAAACTCAATAAACTTGATAAACCGGCCATAACTCGCTAAACGTCCTAAGCGGTAGGCACAGAGTGAGCGCTCAAGAATGGACGCGGCGACGAACCCATACGCCCCTGGGGCCGGCACACGCCCTCCTCTCCTGGCTGGCCGTGATGACCTTGTCGCAACCGCAACGGTTGCGCTCACGCGGGCGAAACACGGAAGAGCGGCAAAGAGCTTCGTCGCGGTGGGGCTCCGAGGTGTCGGCAAGACCGTCATCTTGAACAAGGTGGCAGACTTGGCCGAAGAAAGTGGCTACTTGGTTGCCGCTATCGAAGCCTACGACGAAGCGACCCTTGCGACCATGTTGGTCCCTCGACTGCGCACGACGCTGTTGAAGCTCAGTCGCGTCGAGGGAGCCATGGACATCGCCCGCCGCGGGCTTGCAGTGCTCAGGAACTTCGCCACCGGGCTTAGGGTCCAGATGGGCGAGGTCGAGCTTGGATTCGACTTCAAAGAAACGGCGGGCGTCGCGGACACCGGAAGTCTGGCGAATGACCTACCCGAGCTGTTCGTCACAATCGGCGGGGTCGCGCGAGACAAAGGAACCGCAATCGCACTGATTATCGACGATGTCCAGTACCTTTCCGAGGAAGAACTTGGCGCCCTTATCATGGCCATGCATCAAGTTAGTCAAAAAGGGCTGCCGATTGTCATGGTTGCGGCTGGTCTTCCACTAGTTCTTGGGAAAATGGGCCAGACGAAATCATACGCTGAGCGGCTTTTTGATTTTCCACCGGTTAACGCATTGTGCCGTGAAGACGCTCACGCCGCAATTGCCGAGCCGGCGCTACAGGAGGGAGTGGTTTTCACAAAGGGCGCCTTGGACGAGATATACGGGGTTACAGAGGGATACCCGTATTTCTTGCAAGAGTGGGGCTTTGTGGCTTGGAGCCTGGCGCAGAAGTCGCCAATTGATCGGGACATCATACTGGCGTCCAAGGGCGAGGCTGTCCGCCGGCTGGACGAGAGCTTTTTCCGCGTTCGCCTAGATCGCATGACACCGACGGAACGCCGCTACATGCGCGCCATGGCCGAATTGGGAAAAGGTCCCCACACGTCGGGTGACATCGCCAAGGCTTACGGCGCCAAGGTAACCACCATAGCGCCCATCCGGTCGAGCCTCATATCCAAGGGAATGATCTTTAGTCCGTCCTACGGCAATACAGACTTCACGGTCCCCATGTTCGATGAGTTCATGCGCCGGGAAATGCCGGTGTGGCAATGAGGCCGTCCATGTATGGACGTCCTGTGGGAGCGCCAAGAATCCCGTCAAAAAGAGAGATGTTTCATTATGTTAATGCAAACTCAGGGAAATGGCGCGCCCTGTAGGATTCGAACCTACGACACCCGGCTTAGAAGGCCGGTGCTCTATCCAACTGAGCTAAGGGCGCTCCGTCTTCGACGCGCGGCTCAGAACCGCCCGAATTCCATCTTCGAGAAGCTGAAGTTGTCGGCGTAGTTCTTGGGGCGGATGGTCTTTCGCGGCTCGTCCGAAATCTGGCAGTCGATGCCCATGCGCTTGGCATAGCCGACGGCGGCGTCGCGGGTGGCGAATTTCAGGCAGATCTGCTGGGTGGTGTCGGCCGAGCCCAGCCAGCCCATCAGCGGGTCGGGGCGCTTGGGCGCCACCGGCTCGTACTCCAGCACCCACATCCTGGCGTTGCCCGCCGGACCGGACTGCATGGCGGTTTTGGCTGGGCGGTAGATGCGGGCTGGCATGGGGCGGGACTCCATCGATGGCATCGCGCGTGGCCGGAACTGCGCCCGGCTGCGTCACTGGGTTAGCATAGGTGCGGCGAAGCTTCAATCCGAGCTTTCCATCCTCTTTTGCTGTATATGCGAATTGCTATTATCATAATATGTGGCCCTTGCTCCGAGAGGTCTGCGGCGACGGAGGTTCGAATGCTGGATGTCAGGGACGAGGGCGGCAATCTGCTGGGGCATTTCGATATCGACTACAGGGGCGAACCCTATGTCTGGGTCATCCGCCTGCCCGAGCGGGGCGCCCCGGAGATCACCGCACCCTCGCAGATTCCCTTGCCGGTCCGCATGTGGAAGGACAGCAGCAGCCTGCGGCCATGCGCCATCGCCGAAGGGCTGAGCCGATTCGATTTGCGGCTGTTTCCGGAATTCGTCCCCACCGCCACGCGGGGCTGAATAGCCTTGGGCTGGTCGGGGCGAGAGGATTCGAACCTCCGGCATCCAGCTCCCAAAGCTGGCGCTCTACCAGGCTGAGCTACACCCCGATGGGCGGAAGCTAAGGGGTTTCGGGGGCGAAGGCAAGTGGGGCGTGGCGGAGGAAAACGGCCCGTTCCGGGCGTCTTCTACTCCGCCGCGGCGGCCATGAGGCCCCGTGCCGCGCTCGCCCGCCGGAACCAATCCTCCAGTCCCCGGCGGGTCGGCGCCACCACCTCGCCCAGGCCGCCGCAGAAGGTGCGCCAGGCGTCCACATGGCGTTCCGCCACCACGGTCAGGAACGGCAGGCCGCTGGCCATGGCCGCCAGCATCTCGTCGGCCAGGCCGCGTCCGGACTTTTCCAGCGTGCCGAAACGGTTGGCGACCACCAGCTCGGCGCCGTCCTCCATGGCCCGGCGCAGGACCTGGCTGGCGGCGGCGATGCCCGACGGATCGACGCGGCAGGATTCCGAGCCCGCCCCCAGGCGTTGCGAGATGCGGTAACGCTCGCCGGTATGCAGGTCCACCACCTCCATCGCGCAGGCGCAGCCCGTCGCCGAGGGCTCGCAGCGCTGGACCAGGCCGCGCACCTTGATTCCGCGGCGGATGAGTTCCGAGGCGAAATCGCCGACCAGATCGTCCACCCGCAGGCCGCCGGGCTGGAGGATGGCGCCGATGGGGAAGTCGTCCATGGCCGCTCTCCCCTCAGCCGCCGGCGACGTCGGCCAGCGGCACGAAGGTCCTGGCGGCCTGGAACACCTTGAGGGTCTTGGCGGCCGGCGCGGGGCCGGCGAAATCGGCATAGGCGCGGGCCAGGCACGATCGCATCACCTCTTCGCTGGCCTGGCGGGCATTGCCGCTCTCGGCCAGATAGCGGCGGAAGCGGTGGAGGATGTGCAGGCGGTAGACGTCGAGCACGCGCTGCTCGAACGGCATTTCCAGGGCGAGGAAGAAGTCCTCGGCGGTGGTGGCCCGGCTGAGGTCGCGCATGTCAGGCAACTCCCACGTTTGGTGTGAACGGCAGAAGGGCGCGCGCCTCGTCGCAGAAGCGGCGCAGATCGGCGGCCGACGGCGGACGCTTGGTGCCGACGGCGTGGCGGCGCACGCGCGCCAGCACCGCCTGCGCCTGGGCCTCCGACAGCTCGAGCCCCAGTTCGCGGCAGGCGTGCAGGATCCCGGCCACCCCCGAATGCTTGCCCAGCACCAGGACGTGGCGGCGGCCGAATTCGGCGGGGTCGAGGGCCTCGTAGGTGCGGCGGTCGCGCAGCAGGCCCGAGACGTGGATGCCCGCCTCGTGGGTGAAGACCCCGTCGCCGACGATGCTCTTGGCGACGGGCACCGGCCGCCCCGACGCCCGCGCCACGAGACGGGAGATTTCGGGCAGCGTCGCGCCGGCGATGCCCGTGGGCCGGCCGTAGAGGTGGTGGAGCGCCACCGCCACCTCTTCCAGGGGCGCGTTGCCGGCGCGCTCCCCCAGGCCGTTGACGGTGGTGCTGACATGGGTGGCGCCGCCCTTGACGGCGGCCAGGGAATTGGCGGTGGCCAGCCCCAGATCGTCGTGGGCGTGGATTTCCAGTTCGATGCCCGTGGCGGCGCGCAGGCGCCGGAACAGGTCGTGGATGGCGAAGGGCTCCATGATGCCCAGCGTGTCGGCGAAGCGGAAGCGGCGCGCTCCGGCGCGTTCGCACGCTTCGATCACGGCGATCAGGAAGTCGGGGTCGGCCCGCGACGAATCCTCGCCGCCGACGGCCACCTCCAGGCCGAGGCCGCGGGCCATGCCCACAATCCGGGCGATGGCGGCCAGCGCCCAATCCCGGTCGCGCCCCAGCTTGCCGGCCAGTTGCACGTCGCTCACCGGGACCGACAGGTTGACCATGCCGGCTCCCGTGGCGGCTGCCGCCGCGATGTCGTCGGGGCGCATCCGGCACCAAGCGATAGGCCGGGCGCGGAGGCCGAGATCGATCACGGCGCGGATGGATGCGCGCTCCTCCTCGCCCATGGCGGGGATGCCCACCTCCATCTCCGGCACCCCGGCGGCGTCCAGCGCCCGGGCGATGGCCAGCTTCTCGTCCAGGGTGAAGGCCACCCCGGCGGTCTGCTCGCCGTCGCGGAGCGTGGTGTCGTTGATGATGACGGCCGGCTCCATGGGAGACCTCCGCGCTAGCAGGTGGCCGAGGAATTGCCGCAACTGCACCGGCCGATCGCGTTGGGGTTCTCGAACACGAAGCCGGCGCCGTCGGCGCCGTCGACGAAGTCGATGGTGGCGCCCTCCAGCAGCCGGGCCGACGCGCCGTCGAGGACGAAGCGCAATCCGTCGCGGACGTGGACCTCCTCGCCGGGATCGACCTCGTCCACCAGGGTCATGCCGTAACGGATGCCGGAACAGCCCCCGGACGTCGCGGTGAGCCGCAGGGACTTGCCCTCGGGGTCGAGCAGGGTGCGCAGGATGCCGATGGCCTTGGGCGTGACGATGAACATTGGGCCGCTCCGTCGCTGACTGGTCGCTGTCGTCTTCGCAAGCGGCGTGCCAGTGACTCGCGGCCGTCATCCCCGCGAAAGCGGGAATCCATCACCCCGTCGAAAATGGCGAGAAATAAGGAGGGGCGATGCGGCCTGCCGTGGATCCCCGCTTTCGCGGGGATGACGGGGGACGGACGCATAAAAAGCGACACGCCCGCCGTCGCCGGCGGGCGTGTCTGTCGGATTTGCGACAAAACGGTCAGGCGGCGTCGAGGGCGACGTGGGTCTGGGCGTTGGCGCCGCACACCTGGGCGCAGGCCATGCAGCCGATGCAGGACCCGGGGTTGGCCAGGGTCATGATCTTGCGTTCGATTTCCTCGTCGTCGTCGAACGGGTCGCACATCTCGCCGTCGTCGTTGATGCCCATCAGCTTGAGCACGCCCTGGCCGCACACCTTGAAGCAGCGGCCGCAGCCGATGCAGGCCTCGGCATCGATGGCGTCCAGGTACTGCGGCGCCCAGGGAGTGCCGTCGCGGGTGGAGAATTGGATGGTGGCCATGATGGAGTCCTCTCAGAATCAGGCGGCGGCGGCCTCGGGGAAACGGCCGATGGCGGCGACGGCCTCGTCGACCACCTTTTCGGCGCGGGCGATCAGCTTTTCCAGCGAGGGAAAGCCGAAACGGTGAACGTCGCGGAGCGACACGCTGGCGGCGACCAGGCGGCCGACCACCAGAACCACGCGGCCCCAGCCCTCGGAATGGAGCTTCATGATGGGGCTCGCCATCTTTCCGGTGCGCCGCTCGATCACCAGCGCGATGGCGGTGTAGAACATCTCCAGCCGCCACAGCACCTCGGGATCGGGATCGGCGATCAGCGGTAGCGCCTGGCGCTGCTCGGCCGTCAGGATGAAGGGCTCCAGCAGCTTTGCGTCGGGGATGCCGTCCCACACCCCGGAACGGTCCTGGGCGCGCAGCACGCGAAGCAGTTCGACCACCACCGGATTGGCGGAGGGATCGGATTGGGCGGCGGTCATGGTCAATCCTCCTCGGCGGTGAAGTCGGGCTTGGCATTGGTCATCAGTTTGCGCAGCCAGGGCGGCGGCGTGCCCTTCATCATCTGCTGCACGCGGCCGATCACCTGGACGATGGGCTCGGGCTGGGACAGCTTCACCGGGTGGACGCGCGCCCGTACCACCCGCGCCGCCGCCGGGCCGCCGATGGCCAGCACGAACAGCAGGGACACGCCGGCCAGGGCCGCGATCTTGGCGCCGAGCCGGTCCTCGCCCTCGTCGGCGTGGACTCCGTTCTCGTCGCTGACGGCGTCGAACTGGACGGCTTCGACCAGGGTGTGGCAATCCTCCTGGACGTCGAACAGGATGAAGTTGCGGGCGCTGGCGAAATGCGCGTCGACCCGGTGCAGATCCTGGGTGGCGAAGGCGACTCTCATGCGTCCTCCTGTGGCCGGGCTCGCCTCGGCGGCCTCAACAAGCCGTAAACGGCGGGTGGTCATGGCTGTGTCCTCCCCCGGAATCGGAGAATTGATGGCTGGCGGCCTCCATGAGCTGCGAGCCGAGGGTGAAGATCAGGTCGCGGGTTCCCCGGTATCCCAGGGTCGTCCAATGGGGCGCCCCCAGACGGTCGTTGATCGGGAAGCCGGCGCGGCACAACGGCACGCCCAGCCGCTCGGCGAGCTGGCGGGCGTTGGAATTGGCGATCACCAGGTCGCAGCCGCCGGTGGCCTCGATCTCGGCTTCGAGGTCGTCGAGATCGCCCACCACCACACGGCCGGCGGGAAACTGATCGAGATGGGGGGACGCGGTGGCGGACACGGCCGCCGTCACCTCGGCGCCCATTTCGGCGGCGACGTTGCCGAGGGTCACCAGCAGGTCGGGTTCGCCGGCCATGGCCAGCCGCCGGCCGGAGAACACGAACTGGCCGTCCAGCATGGCATCCACCAATTGGCTGCGCTGGCGGCGGTAGCGCGGCGGCACCGGCCGTTCGGCCAGGGACGACAGGGTCACCATCAGCCGGTCCACCGGTTCGAGGCCGCTCAGGCGGTCGAACACCACCGCCGGCACGCCGGTCCGTTCGGCAAGCAGCTCGGCGGCCGGGCGCATGTGTTCGCCGACGGCGATGGTGGCGAGCGAGCGGCCCATGGAGCGCGCCTCGGCGACGGTGGTGCCCCCCAGGGTGGTCGGCACGTAATGCCCGGGAACGTGGCCGTCGAGCGCGGCCGAAAGATCGGGCAGGATCACGGCGTCGAGGCCGAAATCGGCGACGATGTCGCGCAGCGCCTCGACGTCGCCGGGGGTGAGGTGCACGCCCGGCAGGATGTTGATCCGCTTAAGGCGCGTGCGGGTCTCGGCCGGTTTCGGCAGTTCGCGCAGCATGGCCTCGACCGCGCGGCTCCACCCGGTCTCGAGGCTGCCGGCATAGTCGGGCGCGCTGGCATAGACGACCGCCACGCCGGACAGTTCAAGGTTGCGCGCCAGGATCGCCCGCAGATCCGATTCCACGTCCTCGCCGCGGGTTTCGGTCAGCGCCGTGGACAGCAGGCCGATGATGCTGGGCTTGGCGCGCCGCGTGATGGCGAGCAGCGCCTCCTCGATGTTGTCCATGCCGCCCAGGATGGTGGTGATCTCGTTCATCGCCGTGGTTTGCAGCGGGATGGCCTCGCGGAAATGGCGCACCATGCTGACCAGGGCGAAGGCGGTGCAGCCCTGGGCGCCGTGGAACAGCGGCAGGCTGCCCTCCATGCCCATGAAGGCGAGCGCCCCGCCGAGCGGCGCGCTGGCCTTCAGCGGGCTGACCGACAGGGGTTTGGGGCTGGATACGATCACCGCCATGGTCATTCCTCCCCCGGCCGTGGCGGCCAGCCCTGCTCGTCCCAGGGCACGGGGCGGCGGACCTCGGCCCAGACCGGATTGTCGAGGGCGCGGCCGATCTGGCGCACCAGTTCGACCATGCCGTCGTAGCCGGCATAGGCGTGGTGGCGCTCCTGGTTGATGTCGAGCCACGGCGTCAGGCTTTTCAGCGCCACGAACTGGGTGCGCCCGCCCGACAGCATGATGTCGGCCTTGCCTTCGGCGAACATCGCGTACATGTCCTTGGCGGGGATCTGGCCGAACATGTTGGCCTCCTCGCCCATCAGCGCCTTGATGCGCGCCTTGTCGCCGTCGGTGGATTTGCGCACCGAGGTGCCGATCACCTCCATGCCCATTTCCTGCAACGCCGAGACCACCGACCAGCTTTTGACGCCGCCGGTATAAAGCAGCACCTTGCGGCCGGCGAGCCCGGGCGCCATGCGGTCGAGCCGGGCCCAGGCCCGCCTTTCCTCGGCGGCGATCAGCGCGTCGGCACGGGTGGGAAGCTCGGGATCGGCGCCCTGCTCCACCAGCAGGCGGGCGATGGCGCGCAGCGTGTCCGAGGTGTCCTGGATGCCGTAGAACGAGCCTTCCACGTAGGGGATGCCCCAGCGCTCGTGCATCTTGCGCGCCAGGGTGATCATGGCCTGGCTGCACAGCATGATGGCGGCGCCGGCGCGGTGGGCCGAGGCGATCTCGCGGTAGCGGGAATCGCCGGTGATGCAGGCGCGCACGCGGATGCCGAGCCGCTCCAGCAGCGGGCGCACCTGCCACAGCTCGCCCGCGACGTTGTATTCGCCGTAGATGAGGATGTCGGTGGGGCCGGACGGGTCTTCGGGCTCGGCGGTGCCGATGACGTGCTCGAACAGCGCCTCGCCGCCCAGGCGGTTGCCGAGATTCTTCGACCCCGCGAAACCCGGCGCGTTGACCGGGATCACCGGCAGGCCGAAGCGGCGGGACGCCTCGCGGCACACGGCTTCCACATCGTCGCCGATCAGCGCGGTCACGCAGGTCTGGTAGACGAAGACGGCCGGCGGGCGGAACCGCTCCGCGGCGTCGCGGATGGCCCGGAACAGCTTGCGCTCGCCGCCGTGGATGATGTCGAGCTCGCCAAGGTCGGTGGTGAAGCCCCGCCGGTACAGCGTCGGGCCCGAACTGGCGGAATTGCGGCTGTCCCAGGAATTGCCCTCGCAGGCCAGCGGCCCGTGGACGAGGTGGACCACGTCGGTGATGGGCTGGAGCGCGATCTTGGCGCCGTCGAAGGCGCAGCCGCCGGCCGCGGCGCCGGGCGCCAGGGCCTTGCCCGAGCACCCCTTTTTCTTGTCGGCGTCCGACTTCGCCCGGTTGGTGGCGCAGCCGGGCTCGTTCATCAATTCCTGGACCTTGGCCTTGAGCATCGCGGCCTCCGATCTGCTTATACGCCCTAAGCAGCAAGAGGCGTGCCAGCGGGCTAAGGCGGTCCGTCATGGCCGGGCCCGTCCCGGCCATCCACGCTTTTTCCGAAGCATTGCGCGGGACGGATACGTGGATGCCCGCGACGAGCCCGGGCATGACGACGGTGGTTGGGCGCCGCCATTGTCGGAAGTCCGCCCCCCCTTGTCGGATCACGGACAAAAAATCCCCGGGGAGGTTTCCCTCCCCGGGGCAGTGCGGGACATACGGGTGGAACGGACCTCAGCGGGTGAGGTCGTAGGAGATGTCGCTCGACGCGTCCGCGATCGTAAGAGCG
>JAJZVW010000059.1 GCA_021847015.1 Pseudomonadota bacterium
CGGCGGCGACGGCGGTGCCGTCCGCCAGTTTCGGGATGAGGTTGCCGGAGCCGTCGTCCTGAAGGCCGTTGCCGATGTTCTCCTTGGCGAGCGCTCCCAACGGCACCGCGACCGTGAGGGTCTCGTTTCCCCCGGAATTGCCGACGGCCAGCGTGACGTTGGCGCCCGCCAGCAATTTGGCCGCCAGCGGGCCGGCCGCAGTGTCGTTGGTATCGACCTTCACCGCGCCGGTCACCGCCGTCGCCGCCTGGGCGGCGCTGGTGGCCGCCGCGCCGGCGCTGGCCGAGGCGCTGGCGGCGGCGCTGGCGGCGGTGTCGGCGTCGGCCGCCGCGTCCGTGGCGGAGGTACCGGCCGCGGCGGCGCTGGCCGCCGCGCCGGTGGCGGCGGCCTGAACGGTGGACAGGAAGCTTGCGGGGTCGAGGCCGGACCCGACCGGCACTTGCACCGTGCGCGACAGGCCGTCGGCCAGTTGCTGGGTCTGTTCGGTCAGGTAGTCGAGCGCAGCCTCGATGACCTCGGGATAGAATCCGCCCTGGTTCACGATCGAGGTGGTCTGCACGTATTGAACCACCCGGCAGAGCGTCAGCGCCTGCCCGGTCGGCAGGGGCGTTCCCGCCAGGGGATAGGTGACCGACCCGCCCGACGGATCGGCGACGCCCGAGAGCGAATACTGGGACGCCGTCAGCACCGTCACCGCCGGAGGCGACTGGGTGTTGTCGGTGAGGATGGCCTGGAGGTCGGCGGAATCGGCCACGGGGAACGGGAACGGAAACACCGTGGTCGCGCCGTTTCCCTGATAGGTGACCGAGGACGAGGACGAGGAGATGGTCATGGCCCCTCCGTGGGGTTAGTACATGGACGCGACCTTGGCGGCCCCGCCGAGGATGGTGCTGGCGGACCGGGTGTCGGCCAGCCATGCGTCGTTGGCCGCCTGGAAGCCGTAAAGCCCGGCCTGGGCGCCGGAATCCATCCCTTGGGCCTGGTCGGCATAGGCCTGGCGGGCCGCGTCGGAGCGGATGTTGAGCGCGTCCAGCTCGCCGGTCTCGGCGGTGCCCATTTGCAGGTTCAGCGCGCTGCCGCTGCCGAGGTCGATGCCGTCGGCCGCCAATTGGGCCCGCTGGGCGCCGATCATCGCCGCGGTCTTGGCCCGTTGCGCCTGTTCCTGGGCCTGGCCCTGTTCGAGGGCGTATTGGGCGTTCTGGTCGGCGACGATCTGGTTGTTGCGGGCGACGGCCTGCTGGTAATTGGCCATCGACGCCTGGGTCGCGGCCTGCTGCTGCTGGCCGTAGACGGTGGTGGCGGTGGCCGCCACCGTGGCGACGAGCGCCGCTGCGGTGGAAAAGCCCATGGCTCACCCCACCCGCTTGGAATAGACGGCCTCAATGGGCTGGTACCCCATGCGCCGCAGCAATGGCCCGAAATCGGGGTCCACCTTCACCCGGGTGACGATGCGCTGGGCACCGGCCGCGATCACGTTTTGTTCTGCCGCCCGCAACAGCCGGACGCCCTCGGGTCCGCGGCGGTGCTCCGGCGCCAGGAAGAAGGCGTCGGATTCGGCCACCATCAAGTCGCGGTAATGGAGGTGGCGCGAGACGATGTAGCAGGCGTAGCCCACCATCCGCCCATCGTGCCGGGCGGTGGTGATGTTCAGCGCGCCGGTGCGGTCCAGCAGGCGGTACTTCTCCCAATCGGGGGCGAGCGGCACCCGGTCGCGGTCCAGCGCCACCTCGCGCCAGTGCCGGGCCACCAGCGGCGTCATCGCCCCCAAGGCGCCGGCCAGGGATTCATGCTGAAAGACGATCATGGTCGCCTCATGTGGAAGGGGTGGAAGGGAAGGCCGTAAGGCCCGAACGGCCGCGCCGGCTCCAAGGTGAAGCCCAGCCAGCGCAGCCAGCGGACGGACACGGAATTGCGGGCATCGACGTGGTTGGCGAGGTGCCCGAATTCGTCGAGCATCGCCGCCACATAGGCCCGGTTGCGGCGCAGGAAGGCGGCCGAATGGCGGACCAGCGCGTCGGTCGCCAGCAGCCAGGGGCGGCCGGGCCCTCCCAGCAGCCCGGGGCTGGCCGCCCCGAACAGGCAGACCGGGCTTCCTGCGGCCATGCCCGTCCAGGCCAGCGGCGAGGTCGCCAGCGACAGGCGCAACGCCTCCTCCGGCGCAAGGCCGCAGGCGGCGCGCACCTCCTCGCGGTCGGCGGCGCGCAAGATGGGGGCTATGGCGGCGGCGTGGGCGGCGGTGGCGGGGATCACCTCAACCGGGACCATCGCCGACCCAGAGTTCGGGGATGACGCCCAGGATGCTGCAAGGCAGCGGGTTGTCCTGGCGGACCCATACCGAGCCGGCGGTGTTCCAGCTCATCGGGATCACCACGCGCTCGTCGCCGGTGACCAGCCCGATCGCCTGGCCGTAGGGCTGGGTCGAGCGTTCCTTGATCGCCACCAGCCGGTCCTGGTCCGGCCCCACCTTGAGCCCGCGGGTGTTCTCCAGCCTCAGCGTCACGGCGCTGATCTTCTTGCGCTTGCCCTGGATGGTGGGCTCGCCGGCATCGATGTCCAGCGTTTGCAGGTCCGCCGAATAGGGCAGGCCGACGGTGATGGTCGAAGCCGGGTGCTGGATCGTCACCGCGCCGCCGGCCACGACCTGGGGCGGCTGAACGTTGCCGTCCGCCAGGATGGCCACCCGGGCGCCCTCAAGGTGGGAAAGGCCGGTGACAGTGGCGGCAGGCGTGCCGCTGTAGCGCAGCCCGCAATCCACGAACCAGGCCTGGGTCACGTCAGGGACTCCATCCGCCAGGAAATCCCGGCTGGCCAGGCGCTCGACGTACTGAACCGGCTGGCCGCCGTTGACGCCGGGAATGGTGCGGCTGACGGCGACATAGACGGCGTCCTCGTCGCCCTCGGAGACCGAGGCCACCGACACGAACAGCCCCTGGGTGTCGTGGCGGGTCCAGGCGTAGATGTCCTGGGACCGCAGGTAGGTCAGGCACAGCAGGATGCCGTCGTCGCGCACCGCCCATACCAGCTTGTAGGGCTGCTCGGCCCAGCACCATTCCTGGATCTGGTGGCCGAAGAACAGGTGGCTCGACATCACCGTCATGTCCGAGCCGGTGTAGATGTCGGCATAGAAATTGTAAGACAGGTCGCGGACGATGCTGCCTTTGGCCTGGACGTAGAGGATGTCGTAGTCGATCACCAGCGGCGGCACGTCGGCGCAGCCGTTGTAGCATTGCGGCGTCACCACCACCTGCGAAGGGGTCACCGCGTCGCTCTGCGAACCTCCCGATATCTTGAACGCGGCGCTGGCGGTCAGCACCAGCAGGGCGTTGACCGAGACCAGGTTGCGGACCGCGTTGACCTGCTGGGCGGCCACCGTGACGGTGATGGAATCGTCGTCGCGCGACGGGATCGACACGTCCATGTTGGCGTAATTGCCGGGCCGCGTCATCCACACCGTTTCCGGCAGGGTGGCGGAGCCGGCGAACACCTTGCGCTCCTGGTAATAGGTGGCGCAGCCGGGATAGCAGACCCCGCTCGCCACCGCGGCCGTCAGCACCGCCCCGCTCCCGGTGGAATCGGTCACGGTGACCGTGGGTTGGCTGTAGTTGGCGCCGCCGTTCTGGACGTAGACCCCGGTGATGACTCCGCTTGCGACCGCCGGAACCAGCACGGCGCCACTGCCGGTGGGGTCGCCGACGGTCAGGGTGGGGGTGGTGTAGCCGCTGCCCGAATTGGCCACTGTCACCGACGCGATCGGGGTTCCGGCGAAGGGGTTCTGGGCCTGGGGCGGTGTTTGGGTGGTGTCGGGGGCGATGTTGGCATCGTCGAAGCTGGTTCCGGTGGTGGAGCCGATGAAGCCGTAAATCGCCCCGGCGGGGATCGGCCCGGACATGCCCACGGGCGCCTTGTAGACGCAATAGCGGGATGCGCCCGCGACGGCGCTCCACGCGATCGTGTTGACGATGCCGGTGTCCTGGTTGAGCGGCGCGTTGGTGCAATCGGCCGCCGCCGAGCCGCGGCTTTCCTCGCCGGTGTCGTCCACCAGGGCGGTGACCACGTAGGAATAGTACCAGGTCGGGCTGCCGCCCACCTTGGGGGTGGCCGATACGCCCGAGGGCGCCGCGACCTGGGGCTGGAACGTAATGGGCACGAGCGTCCACACCCAGTGCTGGGTGCGGTTCAAATCCATGGGCGGGTAGGACGGGTGGCACAGCGTCAGCACGTCGGCCGACTGGGTGTATTTCAGCAGCGCCAGATCGGTTCCGGCATAAGGCGTCGCCAAGGTGAAGACCCGAGCCACCGTGGCGCCGCCCGCGTAGGCGGGGAAACCCGTGGCGTCGATGGGGGCGCCGTCCAGGGTGAGAAGCTGGAAGGCCGAGGCCGTGGCCCCGGCCACCAGGCAGCGCCCGTTCGGGAGCGAAGGCAGGCCGCCGACGAAGACCTCGTCGCCGTCGGAATAGCCGTGGTCCGGAACGGTCAGCGCGCACGGGTCGGTCTGGGACATCCCCGAGACCGCCAGGGCCGGCTCCAGCACGTGCCCGCCATCCATCACCACCCGCATGTACAGGTGGCCGAATTCCAGCACATAGGTCTGGACGGTCGAGAACTGGAACGGGATCAGCCGCACCGGGTGCGCGCTGTCCTTGCAGCGGCCGACGAAGAGGGTGCCCGGGCGGTTGGAGACGCCGCCCGCGGTGTGGACGAACAGGTTGCGCAGCGTCTTGGCGCCCACGTGGTATTTGGCCAGATCGACGCGGGCGGCCAGCGCCGGGGCCAGTTCCCCGGCGGCGAAGCTGGGCTGGATCAGGGATTGCGCCATGACGGGCCTCGCTCGCAGTGGGGATAGCCGCGGACCTCCAGCGATTCGGGGAGGACATGGTGGATGTCGGCGGATTCGTTGCCGTCCTCGGCCCGCGCCGAGGCGACCGCCGCGCCCGCCGCCTCCTGGCAGGTCTGGGCCAGGGTCTTGTCGCCGGTCAGGCCCACGGCCAATTCGGCGGCCATCATCCAGGACAGGGCCTCGACGAACATGGCGTTGAACAGGGTCGGCACGGCGATCCGCCCGGTATAGACCAGCTCGGCCTGCGGCTGGTCGGCCAGGATGACGCGGATGGGATTGCCCGACGAATCGAGATCGCCCGCGACCACGAACCGGATCGCCGGGCCGCCTTGGAGCGGCTGGAGGATGCTCTGCGCGCGCAGGCAATCGGCCGGATAGGCGTAGCGGAAGCGCCACGGTTCGGGCGGCGTGCCGAGGTCGGCGAGCGCCGTCCGGCGCGAGGCGAAGCGCCAGGGATGCAGGGTCAGCAGGGTGTCGCGGACCACCGGATAGAGCAGCGCGCAGGCGTTGGCCTCGGTGCTGCCCTCGGCAAGCGACGCGATGGACGAACGCGTGCCCAGACGCAGCAGGGCGAGGTTGCAGATATCCACGTCGGAAGGCATGGGGGTGTCCTTGCTCGCTTTGACGGGGTGTCATCCCGGGCGAAGCGAGGGATCTTTCGGCCGCTCCCGGATGAAAGATCCCTCGGCGGCTACGCCGCCAAACGTGTCGAATCGGGCGCCTGCGCGCCCGGCGCTCCGCTTTTCGGGATGACAGCGGAGATGACGGCCTAGGACGTCATCGCCTCAACGGGATCGACCTTGGTCATGCGGTCGCCGGCCGCCTTCACCGCCTTGCGGGCGGCGTCGTCCAGCGCGGCCATGTGCGGGCCGGGGATGGTGGAATCGTCCACCACCACCTCGTCTCCGGCCGCCAGCAGGGTGCCGTGGACGAAGGCGGGTTCGGTAAGCCGGTAGCGGGCCATCCTGGTCTCCTATCAGTTGCTGACCGTCACGCCCGGCGGATAGGCGACATTGGCCTGCCGGTCGATCACCACGGCCGCCTGCACTTGGCCGGCGGTCATCGGGCCGGTGGCGACCACGTAGTTCAGCCGCAGGTAGCGGCCGATGCCGGCCGTCACCGCCGGCTGGTCTAGCGGCAGGGCCGTGCGCAGGACGGATTTGCCCGCCACCAGATCGGCGACGGGGATGGCGCCGCTTTCGACCAGGGTGGTCCAGGTGACGTTGTCCACGCTGGACTGGACCTGGACGTCGAGGGTGGCGGCGCCGGCGGCGGCGAAGGTCTCAAGGATGTGAACCACCACCTGGAGGGCGTCGTCGCCGATGCCGAGGTCGCGGCCCGAGCCGAGATCGATGGTGTTGGTGCTGGGCCCGCCGGCCGTGATGGCCGTGCCGGCGGGGTCGAATTGCAGAAATCCGTCGATGATCATGGCCTTTCCTTTCAAAACTGGCGCGTTGAGCGCCCCGAAGCGGAGCGGAGGAGCCAAGCGCGCGGACGCGCGCGCCCGGCGCCTGAGGGACCTTGGTTCACACCACGCGGGCTTCGGTGTTGAGGATGGCGTCCACGGTGCGCACCGGGATGCCGCGGAAGGTGGTGACCGGCTTGCCGTCGAAATCGTCCATGCGTAAAAGCACGTTGGTGCGGTAGCTGGCCTGGATGTCCAGCCAGGTCCGCACGGTACGGTTGCAGTAGATCACCGTGCGGCCCATGGTCGGCGTGCCGTCGGGGGCGTCGGTGCGCTGCTCGGTGCCGGCGCCGACCGGCTGGGTCGGCAGGCGGTGCAGGCCGCGGATCAGCCCCTTGATGAGGTCGGGCGGCGTGGCCCCCGACAGGGTGGTGACATCGACGTTGGCGAGCCGCACCACATAGCGCCAGTCGCGCACGCTCATGCCGCAATCCCATTTGTAGTGGGTGCGGTAGCCCTGGTACTGGCCGCCGTTGCCGTCCTGGAGCGTCCATTCGCCCAGGTCGCGGTGCTGCAAGCCGCCCTTGCCGCCCTTGGGGAAGATGCCGTGCACGGTGTTGGGCCCCCACACCACCACCCAGATCGAGGTGTTGGTGGACCCGGTGCCGCCCATGTCGATGACGTTGACGGCGGTCTGGGCGTTGGCGGGGGTCACGGTGGGGTAGCGGGGCGCCAGGCCCAGGAACCGCTCGGGGTTGACCGCCGTGTTGCCGTAGAACAGCGTCTGCGCCATCTGCTGGTTCATGCCCTCCAGGAACGCCAGGTCCTCGGACAGGCGGAAGGCGGCGGTGTTGCCGTTGAGGTCGGCGATGTCCTTGTCGATCTCGCTGTAGACCTCCAGCATGCCGCAGGTGTCCACCACCTGGGCGGTGGTGCTCTTGGCCTTGGGCACGCCGTAGTTCAACAGGCGCCACGCCGCGCTCGGCAGGCCGGTGCGCACCGTGGTCTTGTGGCCGGTGGGCAGGTTGCCCTCCACCCACAGCATGTCTTCGAGGATTTCGTTGGTCTGGGACAGAAGGTTGACGATGGTCGACAGCTTGCCGTCGTCATCGACCCGTTTCGCCCAATCGGCATAGGTCAGGGCGAGACCACCGATGAGTGCCATGTGCGGTTACTCCTTGATGTGCGAGGGATAGAGGATCGCCGCCGGGTCGCGGACCGAGGCGGGGGAACGGGCGGACACCAGGGTGTCCTCGGCGATGGACTTGCCGACCCGGTAGAAGAAGCGGATGACTTCGGGGTGGTTGCCCGCCCCGGTCGCCTCCAGCGCCTGGCGCAGCCGGGGGCCGCCGAAGCGGTCGATGGCGCTGGCGGCGACGGCGACGTTGCGGGCGAGGTCGGCGCCTCCGTATTCGCGGTCGGTCTTGGCTTCGCTTTGCCAGCGCGCCTGGGTCTCGGCCCATTGGCGGTAGGGGGCCTCGGCGGCCTCGCGGGCCTTGCCGGCGTAGAGGTCCACCAGCTTCTGCGCGCCCTCCTGGGGCAGGCCGAGGTCGCGGGCCAGGGTCTTGAACGCGTCGGCCAGGGCCGGGTCGAGCTGAAGCCCGTCGGGCAGGGCGAAATTGGCGTATTCGGCGGGCGGCTCGGCCGGGGACGGGGGCTGCGTCTCCGCCGCTGGAGCCGCCGGTTGGGGCGCAGGCGCGTCGGCAGGGGCCGGGGTGGGCGCGGTCGGTTGGGACAGGATGGTATCAGCCATTGGTATCCTCTTCGGCTTCGGTGAGCATGGTGAGGTAGTGCTCGGGGCAGACGGCATGGATGTCGCCCAGCAGCGTCAGGCCGACGTTGCGCTGCCCCTCGTTGAAGAAGGTGGCGGAATCGCCGGTGAAGCTGGTGCGGAACACCCCGCATCGTTCCAGCAGCCACCACACGTAACGGCGGCCCTCAGGTGTCGCCATCACCGCCTTGAAGGCGGCCAGACGGCGGGATTCGGCCCGCTCGGCCTTGCGTTGCTCGCGGCCGACCGCGTCCGCGTCGGCGGCGTTGAAGATGTCGGTGTCTTCGGTCATGGGAATCCTCTCCCGCGCACGGGCCGGCGGCCCGTCGGGGCGGCCGGCCCACGCATCGGCTGGTGGGGGATCGTGGAGGATTGTTACGCGTCATACGCGCCGGTGACGCACGAATGTCCGGTTATTCCGGGCCCCAGTGTCGAGGGATCTTGGTCCGGGCCCGGGGCACGAGTCCTGGGAACGCCGATAGACACGGACGCGGCACCTTCGGCGCCGCCACGGATGGGCACGGCGAGGAAATCATCACGTCGGTTTCAGTCCGCTGCCGCGAAGCGGCGTCGGGTGCGGCGCGAAATTGTTGGAAATTGCCGGAGGCGGCGTACCCGGTCTATGGCGAGCGCAGAGCTTCCGGCTCAAGGTCAGGGTATTCTGCATGGATCGGCCGCAAAATACCGAAGTATATTTCTCCAAGAATTTTGCCAGCGGAGAGTCGATATTTTACGAATTAGTCATGACTCGATGTCTCCATGACGAGGCGAACGGAGTCATCAACTTCAGCAGTTATTTTAAACATCAGCGCATTAATTCGTTCAGCGACATCCCTGTCCATCTGTCATCCTCTGGAAAATATATTCACCACTCGAGGTAGTCGTTTTGTTGCCACGCACTGACCCATGCATTCTCGGACCCCAACTCCAAAATCACAGGTTGGCATTGACAGAGCGAGGCACGCTCTGGGAGATTCCTCATAAGCTCGACCCGTCCGGTCATCGCCGGCTGCGATCCTATTGGAAACATTTGCGTTTATGGCCGGCATGTGGCTTCTCGGGCCAAGCCCGAGCAAGACGAATAAGCGAACCACCGGAGTCTTTTGAATGCGGCAGTAACTAGCGAAGGCCTTCCGGAATAAGAGGCTGACCGAAAATTAAATTGAGTGATTTCAGTCACTTGTGGTTCTGTCTGGTTGCGAAATCAAGACGAGGCCGCAAGATGGTGTGGACTGAAATCACCCGGCCGAAGTATCGGCGGGATGG
>JAJZVW010000006.1 GCA_021847015.1 Pseudomonadota bacterium
CAGCAGTTCTCATTATGCGCCCGCATGATGATGTCATCCCGAGGAAGCGGAGCGACTGAGGGATCTTTCAGGCACGTTCGCGTGAAAGATCCCTCGCCTTCGGCTCGGGATGACATCGAAAAACGCATAATGAGAACCGCTGATGCCCGGCCGGAACGGCCGTGGCGCATGGTCCCCGCCGCATCCGGCTCTTTTTTTCCGACGATCCCCGCCGCGAATGCGGCTGCGCCTGCCGCCATGGCGGCGCGGCCAGGGGATTTTCCTGGCAGCATGGTGTGGACCGGTGGTGATCGTCCCCGGCGGCTGACCATATTACCCTCGTATGCGCCGGGAGGAGGGGACGAATGCTGCTCTGCCACGCTCCGGACATCCGCGAAAGGGAGGTCACCGACCGCCGCCGTCTGTCCGGCCGGCGGCGCTTCCTCACCTTCGGCGCGGCCGGCGCCGCGGCCGCCCTGCTGCGGCCGGGCGTTGCCCTCGCGGCGGCCATCGGCCCGTATCGCCAGGGCGTGGTGACCTTGGACGACACGCTGACGCCGCTCGACGCCGTCACCTCCTACAACAACTTCTACGAATTCGGCACCGGCAAGGACGACCCCGCCAAGAACGCCCCGGGGCGCCTGATCGCCCGGCCGTGGACCGTCACGGTCGATGGCGAATGCGCCAAGCCGGGAACCCTTGCCCTCGACGATCTGATCCGCCCCCATCAACTGGAAGAACGCATCTACCGGCTGCGCTGCGTCGAGGCGTGGTCCATGGTCGTCCCCTGGATCGGGGTGCCGGCGGCGGCCGTGCTCAAGCGGTTCGAGCCGACCTCGAAGGCCAAGTTCGTGCAGTTCACCGCCCTGTTCGATCCCCGCCGGATGCCGGCCCAGACCACGCGCGTTCTGGACTGGCCCTATGTGGAGGGCCTGCGCATCGACGAGGCCATGCATCCGCTGACACTGCTTGCGGTCGGTCTCTACGGCGAGGAGTTGCCCGCCCAGAACGGTGCGCCCATCCGCTTGGTGGTGCCGTGGAAATACGGCTTCAAGAGCATCAAGTCGGTGGTCCGCATCTCCTTCGTGGAGGCCCAGCCGGTCACCACCTGGATGAAGGCGGGGCCGCTGGAATACGGCTTTTATTCCAACGTCAATCCCGACGTCGATCATCCCCGCTGGAGCCAGGCCAAGGAGCGCCGCATCGGCGAATTCCTCCGCCGCCCGACCTTGCCGTTCAACGGCTACGGCGATCAGGTGGCCTCCCTGTACCAGGGGATGGACCTGAAGGCGAATTTCTGACGATGCGGCGGCGGCGCTTGCCCGCGCCGCCGCTTTGCCCGTCACGGATTCTGGGAGCCGCCGCCTTCCGTTCCCGTGCTCGGCGGCGCCGAGGGGGTGCTCGGGGCGCCTTGCTCGGGCGCCGGGGCCGGCTTGGTCTCCTGTTGCTGCTCGGTGCCCTGTTTGGCCGGCTTCTTCGCCTCCTCGTTGCCGCTCTTGCCGCAGGCCGAGAGGCCGACCGCCAATCCGAGGACGGAAACGGCGAGAAATCTCTTCAACATGGGCATCCTCCGGTCTGGGGGAACACGCACTGCCCGTGGGAACGCCCCGTGGTTGCGAAGGTTCCCGGTTCCATGGGGCGGGGTTTGAAGGCAATAATGGTGGCGATGGTGAAGCGCGCGACCCCGGTGACGCTGCTCGTCTGCGTCTGTCTCTCCGCCCTGCCGGCTCCCGTCGCCGCGGCGGGGCCCAAGCGCTGCTTGCGGCCCCAGGACGTCGTGACCGAGCAGATCGTCCGCCACGGCGTCTTCCTGCGCGAGGCCTCGGCCCGCTGTGCGGAGATCACGCCCGAGGTGACCGGGCTGTGGCGGGATTTCTACGCGACCTATGGCTCGCGGCTGCATGCGCAGACGGTGAAGCGGGAAACCTTTTTCCAGCGGACGTTCAAGGCCGACGCCAAGGACACCAATCTCTATTTCGACGGCCGTCTGGTGACCAATCTGCGCAACGTCCCGGTAAACCGGTCCTTCTGCCAGAACCTCAAGAAACTGCTGGACGCCAACAAGCGCCGGGGTTGGGCCAGTTTCGTCAAGCAGGCCAAGACGCTCCAGGATGAGGTCGCCCTGGATTACAAGCTCTGCGAGGCGAAACGCTGACCGGCCGGGCGCGGTAAGCGGGTGTCAAGAAGGGCGCCGGCCGGCCTCGCCGCGGCTTTGGAAGCGTTCGGCCATGGGGCTGGTGGCCTCGCCGGCCACATGGGTCGAAATCTCGAACAGCCGCGCCGATTCCTGAAGCAGGGAATCGACGCTGTTCTTGAGGAAATTGCGTTGCACCTCGATCACGTCCTCGAGGGACCGGCAGCTCATCATGTCGTTGGCGGCCTGCAACCCCATGCGCAGGGAATTCTGGGTGAACTGCATCATTTCCCAGCTGACGTCCTGGAATCCTTTGGCCAGCCGCGCGCCGGTCTGCATGAAGACGTCCACGTCGCCGCGCGAGATGTCGGCCATGCCCCGGTAGGCGCGCGCCGAGGCGCCGATCAGCCGCCGGCCGGTTTCGCCGGCCTGTGCAAAGCCGGGCTCGGCCATCCGCGCGCCGCTCTCGGCGGCTTCCGCGGGCGCCCGTCGCGGCCGTTCGGCAGCCGGCTGTTCTCCCTGGGCGGGATGGGCTTCCTCGGGTCGGTCCGCCATCTCCTTGTCGTCCTTCTTGCTTACCATGTGCCTGTCCTTCCGCTGGTTGCCCAATGAGCGACCGCTGTCGCGCCAGCGCTGGCGGCGGACCAGTGCGCCCCCTCGAGCCTCTACAACACCTACGTCCCGGGGTGGTTCCTCGCCGCTAGCGCGGCAATGTTCGATGCGGTTCATGGTAGACGCAGTGGCGGATTGCGGTCTGCGTCCGAAACGGGGGAGGGCGGTGTCCAGGAGAGGCACCGCCACCGGCAGGGACCGGCCCACCGCAACGGCATGACGACGATTCCGATGCGGGCGAAAGGTCGCGGAGGAGGCAGGCCGGGGAAAGGATGGCCCTTCCGAAAAGGCGAACGCCCCGACGGCGGCCGTCGGGGCGTTTCCAGCCGAACCGGAATGGCGTCGGATCAGGCCTCGTCGCTGCCGCCCGTGGTGGCCAGGAACATGATCAGCGACAACCAGATGGCGGTGAGCGCCAGACCGACGTAGATCAGCCAGTTCATCGGGCTGGCGCCGTGGAAGAACGCGCCGAAAACCGAGCCCGAAATGTAGAGTGCGATGACCAGAACGCCGGCCACCGTCATGCCGAGAACCTTCGGAAGGACGTCCATCATACGCTCCTTAATGTCTTGCCGGCTGGCGGCCGGCCCCCTCGGCGAATACCTGTAACAGAATCATGTGTGCTACGGAAGGTCAATTCCGCGGCTGTCCAGGGCAATCGCCCTCGCCGGCACCGTCACGCGCCCATGAGCGAGAGAGTCCGGTACGCCACCAGCAGCACCATGAGAATCAAATACCCGCGGAGCGCGAGGAGGGAGATTCGGACAGCCGGCGTCATCGCGATGCGGCCGAGACCGCCGTGGTAGAGCTTCTCCTCGGGGACGTCGTCGAGGGGATGGACGACCCGGAGGTCCGGCGCCTTGTCGAGGAGGATTCCGCTGGTGACGGTCATTGGGGTTCTCCTTGGCCGCTCGGTTGGGGAATGGGGCTTGCCGAAAGCGTGTCCGGCGCGATTACCTGGACGGCGAGGACGAGCGACAGGGCGAAGAGGACGGCGATGACCGTCCAGTTCACGGCGTTGTTCCACGGCCGGTTGACGAAGCGCTCGCCCAGGATTTCGCGGTCGTTGAGGAGGAGCTGGAGGAAAACGATGGCCGAGGGCAGCATGACCCCGGCCAGGACCTGCACGCTGACGATGATGGTCTGGAGCGGGGCGCCGGGGATCAGCACCAGCCCGGCCGCCAGGGCCACGCAAGCGATGTAGACGGCGTAGAACCCCGGGGCGTCGGCGATCGACATCTGGAGGCTGTGGCGCCATTCCATCACCTCGCCCCAGGCCCAGGCGCTGGACAGCGAAATCGCCGTCGCGCCCAGAAGCGCGGCGTTGGCCATCATCAGCAAGATGAGCGATTCGCCCGTCCTCCCCAGCACCGGCGTCAGCGCCGCAGCCATCTGGGCGGGGTCCTCGAAGGTCCCGCCCATGCGGTGGAAGGCGTCGCCGACCAGCATCATGCAGCCGGCCACGGCCACGACCACCACCGCGCCGATGAAGGTGTCGAGGCGGGCCCATCCGAGGTCCGCGAAGCGCAGGCGCTTGTCGGCGACGCAGCTTTGCTGGAAGAAAAGCTGCCATGGCGCGATGGTGGTGCCGACGATGGCGATGACCAGGAAAATCAGGCCCGACGTGGCGCCGCCTTGGGGCAAGGCCGGGATGACGGTGTCGCGGGCCGCCGCCCGGATGTCCGGCCCCGCCTTCCACGCGAGGAAGAACCAGGCGAGATCGAGCCCGCACAGCAACAGCGTCATGCGCTCCCACCGCCGGTAGCTGCCGGTCCCGACCAGGAACAAGAGCGCCACGGCTCCGAGCGGCACCCCGAGTTCCGGCCGGATGCCCAGCTTCGACGAGGCAAGCGAGATGGCTGCGAACTCGGTCACCAGGGTGAGGAAGTTGACGAGGAGGAGATCGAACAGGGAGAACCGGCCCCACCACTTGCCGAACCGCCGGTAGATCATGGCGGCATGGCCCTGGCCGGTGGCGATGCCCAGGCGGGCCACCATTTCCTGCACGAAATAGGATACCGGCAGGAGCAGCAGCAGAACCCACAGCAGCTTGGTGCCGTATTGCGCGCCGGCCTGGGTGTAGGTGGAGACCGCTCCGGCGTCGTTGTCGGCGATCATGACGATGATGCCAGGACCGGCCACAACGAGAAAACCGAGCAGGCGCCGGCTCCAGTGGGAGCGGAGCGAACGCGCCTGCGGTTGGGCAATTCCGGCTTGAGACATCGGGGCCATCCTCGAAACGGCTGTTCGTCGACCGCCGGGATGACCCTTCCGCTCACAGGACGAGGGGCGATCCCGGCCGACGCTTCCTCTTTGGCGCTGTCGGCGGCGCTGCCGCCGCACCATGGCCGGCGGCAGCGCCGCTACTAGGGTGACTTTCCATCGGTTTCTCCATGGTCGCGGCGTGGCTGCCCGAGCGTCCGCTCAGGCGGCCAGCCGGTCGATTCGGCGCTCGCGGAAGCGTTTGTCCCCCTGCGCGGCCGGCGCGTCCTGGGCTTCGACGCGCCACACACACACCATTCCGCGCCCCGCGGGATCGCGCACCCACGCGCAGACGAGCGGGCGGCGGACGGGCGCGGCGCTTGCGGCCGGCCGGGGGGTGGACACCGCCGGCTGGCGGCGGAGGACGGGAAGAACGTGGATGAGCGCCATTGATGCCTCCATCTGGTCCAAGGTTCCTGATTCGCGGCTACCCTGGACGGCATCGGCGCTTCCGGACGTTACGGGGCGGTTGAGACCCCTGACGGAAGAACGCGAGACCTGTCGTCCCGGGCAGTCCGCACTCGAATGCTTCCCGTCAGCGCGACGCGCCGACTGGAAGGCTCCGAAAGCGAGCTGCTAGATCGCGGTGTCATGACGTTCCGAAATGTCGTTGCGGCAAGGATGCGGGCGAACCGCCCCCATCTGTGCGCGATATAATCTCCGCTTTCGTGGGTGTCAAGGCTTTTCGCCGGCGGGATGGTTCCCTCGAGGCCGCGTTCCCGTTCGCGCGCATCCCCCTTTCGTCGGCCGCCGCCATCGGGGCATTGACGGCGCTTCCTCCCGGCGAAAGATGCCGAAGGGGAACAGGTGCCGACGGGAGGTGCGGGTGCGCCCGGGGCCGAGGATCTACAACCTTTTCCCGTCCTTGCTGGGACCGGTGGAGCGGTGGGTGGCCGAACTGCCGCGGATCTCCTCCCTGGGGTTCGACTGGGTGTGGGTCAACCCTTTCCACTATCCCGGCTTTTCGGGAAGCCTGTACGCCGTCAAGGACTACCATCGCCTCAATCCGCTGTTCGACGATGGCGGCGCTCCGGCCGAAGTCCAGCTCGGACGGTTCACCGGGGCGGCCCGTTCGCTGGGCTTGAAGGTGATGATGGACCTGGTGGTCAGCCACACGTCGAAGGACGCGCTGCTGGTGACCGAGCATCACAACTGGTATGCCCGCACGCCCGAGGGCGCCCTCAAGTCGCCGGTGGTGGCCGATCCCCAGGATCCCTCGAAGCTGACGGAATGGGGCGACCTCGCCGAACTCGACTACTCCGACCCCGCGCATCATCCCGACATGATTGCCCACTGGCGGCGGCTGGCCGAGGATTACGTGCGGCTCGGCTTTTCCGGGTTCCGGTGCGACGCCGCCTACAAGCTGCCGTCGGCGGTCTGGGCCGGCGTGATCGGCGGTGTGCGCGACACCGCTCCCGAGGTGATGTTCGCGGCGGAAACCCTGGGGTGCGACATCGAAGCCATCGACCGCTTGCACCGGGCGGGTTTCGATTACCTCTTCAACAGCGCCAAATGGTGGGATTTCCATGCGCCGTGGCTGCTCGACCAATACGAGCGGCTGCGGGCCATCGCCCCCTCGATCGCCTTCCCCGAAAGCCATGACACCGAGCGCCTGGCGGTGGAGATCGAACGGGAGGGGAAAGGCGACGTCGAACGCTGGTACCGGCTGTGGGCCTTGTTCTCGGCGTTCTTCTCGGCCGGCTGGATGATGCCCATCGGCTACGAATACGGTTGCCGCCGCCGCCTCGACGTGGTCCGCACCCGCCCGGCCTCCCGCGAGGCGCCCCGCTTCGATCTGTCGCCCGTCATCACGGCCCTCAACCGGGTGAAGGCCGAAACCCCGGCGCTCAACGACGAGGGGCCGCAAAGCCGCCTGACCCCGCCGGAATCGCCGGTGGTGGCGCTGCTGCGCCGGACCCGGTCCTGGGATTGCGCGGCGCTGCTGGTGATGAACACCGATCCCGTCCACGGCCACCTCCTCGACACCGCCCGCCTGCTCGCCGATTGCGGGCTGGCGGCCGAGGGGTTCAACGACGTCACCCCGTTGGGGGAAGGCCGGGGCCGGCCAGGCTCGCTCACCCTGGCGCCGTTGGAGGCCCGGCTTTACCGCACGGTGCCGGCGGCGGCCGAATTGCCCGCCCCCGGCCCGGCGGCCGCTCTGCCGTCCGGGGAGGCGGGAATCCTCATCCTCGCGGTGGCGCCGTCGGTCGATTGCGGCCGCTTTCCGGTCAAGCGCGAAGTCGGCGACAGCCTGGAGGTCACGGCCGACATCCTGACGCACGGCCACGACCGCCTGGGCGCCATGGTGCTGTGGCGGGAAGCGGGCGAGGATGTCTGGCACGGTTCGCCCATGCGCTTCCAGGACAACGACCGCTGGATCGGGGCGGTGCCGCTGGAGGCGGAAGGGCGCCTGTTCTACACCGTGGAAGCGTGGGTGGATGCCTACGAATCCTGGCGCGACGGCATCGGCAAGAAGGTGTCCGACGGCCGGCCGGTCGCGGTGGAGGCGGCCGAGGGACGCACCTTGCTGGCCGACGCGGCGGCGCGGGTCCAGGGCAAGGACCGCGAGCGGCTGGAGCGGGTGCTGGCCGAGGCGGACCGGGCGACGGCCGACGACGACCGGGCCGCGCTGATGACCTCGGCCCTGGTGCGGGGCATCATGGCCCGCTGGCCCGACCGCTCGCGCGCCGTGCGCCACGGGCATGTCCACGAGGTGGTGGTGGACCGGGTCGCCGCGCGCTTTTCCGCCTGGTACGGGATGGTGGCGCGCAGCCAGGGAGCCGACCCGGCGCGCTCGGCGACCTTCGACGATTGCGAGCGGCGCCTGGCCGACATCGCCGCCATGGGGTTCGACGTGGTCTATCTGCTGCCGATCCATCCCATCGGCCGGGTCCATCGCAAAGGCCGGAACAACAGCGCGACCTGCGATCCCGGCGGTCCCGGCAGTCCCTATGCCATCGGCGCCGCCGAGGGCGGTCATACCGCCATTCACCCCGACCTCGGCTCCATCGCCGATTTCCGCCGGTTCGTGGCTGCGGCCCACGGCCACGGCATGGAGGTGGCCCTGGATTTCGCCATCCAATGCGCTCCCGACCACCCGTGGGTGACGGAGCATCCCGAGTGGTTCACCTGGCGCCCCGACGGCACCATCAAATACGCCGAGAATCCGCCCAAGACCTACGAGGACATCGTCAACGTCGATTTCCACGGGGAGGCGGCCGGAGCCCTGTGGGCCGAGTTGCGCGACGTGGTGTTGTTCTGGGTGCGGGAGGGCGTGCGGATTTTCCGCGTGGACAATCCCCACACCAAGCCGGTGCCGTTCTGGGAATGGCTGATCCGCACCATCCGGGAGGACCATCCCGACGTGATCTTCCTGTCCGAGGCCTTCACCCGTCCCAAGATGATGGCGCTTCTGGCCAAGGCGGGGTTCAGCCAGTCGTACACCTACTTCACGTGGCGCAACTTCAAGCGCGAGATCGCCGCCTATGTCGAGGAATTGGCCATGGGCGAATCGCGCGAGTACATGCGGCCCAATTTCTGGCCGGCGACACCCGACATCCTGCCGCCCTTCCTTCAGACCGGCGGCCGGCCCGCCTTCCTGATCCGGCTGGTGCTGGCGGCGACGCTGTCTCCGGCCTACGGCATCCCGGGCGGCTACGAGCTGTGCGAGAACGAAGCGGTGCCGGGACGGGAGGAATACCTCCATTCCGAGAAATACGAATACAAAGTCCGGGACTGGGACGCCCCCGGCAACATCAAGGCCGAGATCGCGCGGATCAACGCCATCCGCCGCGAGAATCCCGCCCTTCAGGAATTCGGGAACGTCCGGTTTCATCCGGCCGACGACGATTCGGTGCTGTTCTACGGCAAGGCCACCCTCGACCGCTCCAACATGATCTTCGTGGCGGTGACGCTCGATCCGTTCGACGTTCGCGAGGCGGTCCTGGAGTTCCCCCTGGAGGCGATGGGGGTTCCGCCGGGAGAGACCTTCGAGGTCGAGGAATTGCTGGGCGGCCGGCGCCATCTGTGGCGCGGCGCCCGGCACGAGGTGCGTCTCGATCCCCGCGAAGCTCCCGCCCGCATCTTCCGCGTCACCGTCTGGGCAAGCGTCGATTATCGGACACCGTGTTTGTAAGGGGGGGAAGCGTTCAGGCTCCCCCGTGGTGTCGTCCCGAGCCGAAAGCGAGGGACCTTTCACGCGATGGTGCTTGAAAGATCCCTCGCTTCGTTCGGGATGACAGTAAAAACGCATATTGGAAAAGGGCCGCCCGCTGACGGATGGGAGGAGCCATGGATTCGCTGTGGTACAAGGATGCCGTCTTCTACCAGCTCCATGTGAAGGCGTATTTCGATTCCAACGACGACGGCATCGGCGACTTCCGCGGCTTGACCCAGCGGCTCGACTACATCCAGGCGCTGGGGGTGGATACGCTCTGGCTGCTGCCGTTCTATCCGTCGCCCCTTCGGGACGACGGTTACGACATTTCCGATTATCGCGGTGTTCATCCGGCCTATGGGAGCCTCAGGGATTTCCGTCTGCTGGTGAGGGAGGCGCACGCCCGCGGGCTGAAGGTCGTCACCGAACTGGTCATCAACCACACGTCGGACCAGCATCCCTGGTTCCAGCGGGCGCGGAGGGCGCGGGCGGGCACGGTCGCCCGCGATTATTACGTCTGGAGCCAGACCAACCGGAAATACGCGGGCACGCGCATCATCTTCACCGATTACGAAAAGTCCAACTGGGCTTGGGACGATACCGCCAAGGCCTATTACTGGCACCGCTTCTTCGCCCATCAGCCCGACCTCAACTTCGACAATCCCCGCGTGGTGCGCGAGGTGATCGCGGTGATGCGCCACTGGCTGGACATCGGCATCGACGGCATGCGCCTGGACGCCGTCCCCTATCTGTGCGAGCGCGAGGGGACCAGCAGCGAAAACCTGCCCGAGACCCACGCCGTCCTCAAGCAACTGCGCAAGGCCATGGACGACAGCCATCCCGGCTGCATCTTCCTGGCCGAGGCCAACCAGTGGCCCGAAGACGTGCTGCCGTATTTCGGCGCCGGCGACGAGTGTCACATGGCCTTCCATTTCCCGCTGATGCCCCGCATGTACATGGCCATGGCCCGCGAGGACCGGCATCCCATCACCGACATCACGCGGCAGACGCCGGACATTCCCGGCAATTGCCAATGGGCGATCTTCCTGCGCAACCACGACGAACTGACGCTGGAGATGGTCACCGACCGCGAGCGGGACTATCTGTGGTCCACCTACGCCGCCGACCGCCGGGCCAGGATCAACCTGGGGATTCGCCGCCGCCTGGCGCCGTTGATGGACAACGACCGCCGCCGGATCGAGCTTCTCAACTGCCTGCTCTTCTCGATGCCGGGCACGCCGATCCTCTATTACGGCGACGAGATCGGCATGGGCGACAATTACTTCCTGGGCGACCGCAACGGCGTGCGCACGCCCATGCAATGGACCGAGGACCGCAACGGGGGATTTTCCCGCGCCGACCCGGCCATCCTTTACCTGCCGCCGATCATGGACCCGGTCTACGGCTATGCCGCGGTCAACGTCGAGGCCCAGTCGCGCAGCGCCGCGTCGCTTCTCAACTGGACGAAGCGCATGATCTCGGTGCGGCGCGGCCACAAATGCTTCGGGCGCGGAAGCCTGCGCTTCCTCTACCCCTCCAACCGCAAGATCCTGGCCTACCTGCGGGAATACCAGGGCGAGACCGTCCTGTGCGTAGCCAATCTGGCCCATTCGGCCCAGGGCGCGGAGCTGGACCTGTCCGCCTTCCGGGGACGGGTGCCGGTGGAACTGAACGGCCAGTCGGCCTTCCCGCCCATCGGCGAGGCGCCCTATGCCCTCACCTTGCCGGGGTGGGGCTTCTACTGGTTCCTGCTGACCGCCGAGGCCGAGCCGCCGGCCTGGCACGTGGCGTTCCCCGGTCTGATGCCCGAGCTTTACACCCTGGTGGTCCGCGCCGGCTTTCCCGACCTCACCGCCGGTCCCTGCCGCCGCACGCTCGAACGCGACGTCCTGCCACCCTGGCTGCAACTCCAACGGTGGTTCGCCGATCGTGACGTGGGTTTGGCCTCGGTCGAGCTGATGAACTGGACCGGGCTTGCCGCCAGCCGGGGCGAATGGCTGCTTACGCGGGTGGCCGTGCGCCGCGCCGATGGCACCGCCACGGTCTACCTGTTGCCCCTGGGCATGGCATGGGGCGATGGCGGCGGCGAGGACGGGGCCGCCCCCGGCGGGCTGACCCTGGCACGCCTGCGCAAGGGGCCGCAGGTCGGTGTGCTGCGGGACGCCAGCGGCGAGGACGATTTCGTTCTGGCGCTGGTGGAGGCCATGCGCGAACGGGCGGCTTTGGCCGGCACCGACGGCCGCGTGGTCTTCCGGGGCACGCGCGCCCTCGACGACGTCGAATTGCCGGCGCATCCCGAGGTGGTGCGGGTGACCGGCGAGCAGTCGAACACGTCGGCGGTGATCGGTGAAGCGGTGGTGGTCAAACTGCTCCGCCGGCTGGGGGAGGGGGCCAATCCGGAAGTGGAGATCGGCCGCTTCCTCACCGAGACCTCGCGCTTCGCCAACACGCCGCCGCTCTTGGGCTGGGCCGAAGCGGTGGATCGCGCCGGGCGGCCCTGCGTGCTGGCGGTGATGCACGGCTTCGTGCCCAATCAGGGCGACGCCTGGGAATGGACCATGGCGCACCTGGACCGTTATCTCGACGAGGCCAGCCTAATTCCACCCGAGGCCTTGGCCGAGGACGTGGCGGGCGGTCTGATCGACGATTACCTGAACCTGGCGGCGGCGATCGGGCGGCGCACCGCCGAGATGCACAAGGCCTTGGCGCTCGCCACCGGCGATCCCGATTTCGACCCGGTCGCAGTCGGCCCCGAGGATCTGGAGCGTTGGCGGGAACGGGCGCTGGGCGAGGCGCGCAACGCCGTGGCGGCCGTGGCCCGCAGCAACCTGCCCGAGGCGGCATGGCTGATCCGCAACGCCGGCCGTCTTCACGCCGCCATCGCCCGGCGCTGTCCGCAACGGCCGTTCGGCACCCTGTTGCGCATCCATGGCGACTACCATCTCGGCCAATTGCTGGTAGCCGCCGACGACGTTCACGTCATCGATTTCGAAGGCGAGCCGGTCCGTCCCATCCAGGCGCGTCGGGCCAAGGATTCGCCGCTGCGGGACGTCGCCGGGATGATGCGCTCCTTCGATTATGCCGCCCGCACGTCGGTGACGCGCATGGCCGCGGCCCGTCCCGAGGCGCCGGCCCGGTTGGAGCCGGTGGTGGCGGACTGGCGCGAAGCCGTGTCCCGCGCCTTTCTGGCCGCCTATATGGGCTCGGCCACCGAGGGCGTGCCGCTCCCGGTCGAACATCCCGACACTCCGCGCCTGCTGGAACTCTTCACCATCGAAAAGGCCTGCTACGAGGTCGCCTACGAAGCCGCTCGCCGGCCCGCCTGGCTGGCCGCACCGCTGAAGGGGCTGGTGGCGATGCTGGAGGAGTGACGGCGGGTCGGCCGATAAGTGGAAAACCGTGGAGCATCGTCACGGCCGGGCGTGATCCGGCTCACGTCCCGCGACAACGACGGCGGTGCGCCGATCAACCCGTTTCGATGGCAGCAAGAATAGACCGGCGAAAAGGCTCTATTCGCGGATCGTATTGATCGGGCCACACCTTACCCGTCATGCCCGCGCTCGTCGCGGGCATCCACGCCGTTCCACCTGAGAGGCGGTGGAGGATCGGCACGGCGTGGATGGCCGGAACACGTCCGGCCATGACGATATCATATTGAAATTACGCTATTTATAGCGCCAATACGATCCGCGAATAGACCGGCGAAAAAGAACTTCGATCGGGATTGTTGCCATGGCTAAACCAGAGATGCGCATGCGCAACTCTCCACGAACAGGCAGTGATGTGGAAATTAATCCATCGTCATGGCAACCCTAATCCCTGTCGCTTCAACCCTAATGCGGAAGGTCAATAGGCCGATACCAAAGAACACGCGGCATTGCTTCTCCATGACCGCAGTTTAGGATAAGATTCATCTTATAGTGACATTCCATCAGCCAAATGCCAGCTTACAAATATTGGCGGCAAGGGCCTGGATACGGAGTGAAAAATGCGAACATCATATAGGTGCGGCTATGAATATTGAAAATTTAAAGATACGGACAAAGTCGATCCTTGGCATCGCAGTGATTGCATCAATTGCCTTGTTAGGTGGAATCAATGCCGGACTGCAATTCAAGAAGATCGATGACAGTTATAGCGACCTGATCGCCCGCAGGGATACGGTCACCGTCGAACTGGCGCGGTCCAGCCGTGACTTGGCCTGGTACGGCCGCGACATCTACGCGCTGACTCTGGAGACCTCGGATGAGGGCAATCAGCGCCTGCTCGCCCAATTGGGGAAGCTGCAAGAGCGGGTCGAGAAACGATACGCCGACATGCTCCGGCGCCTGCCTGAGGAGGCGCCGCGGCTCAAGCCGGCGCTTGACCAGGTTCGGGCCACCTTCGCCGCGTGCCAGGGGCCCATCGAAGCCGCCGCGAAAGCCAGAAATTTCGACGACATGCAAAAGGCCGCCGGCCGCGTCCAAAAGGAATGCGACTCCGTCATGGGAGACACGATGGATGCCACCAGGCGGATTACGGACGAACTGATTTCCGCGGCGGACAAAGCCTCCGACGACTTGACGGGCCGCACCCACCGGAGCATCGCCTTCGTGCTGGGCAGCATCGGCGCCGGCCTGATCCTGGGGAGCGCGTTCGCCATGTGGGTGTCCCGCCGAGGCATCGTCGGCCCGCTCGACGCCTTGATGGGGGTCATGGAACGCCTGGCCCACAACGACGTAAACGTCGAGGTTCCCGGCCTGCGCCGAGGCGACGAACTGGGAGGCATGGCCCGGACGGTCGAGGTGTTCAAGCGGAATGCCGTCGAGCGTCAGCGGTTTGAACTGGCGGAAAAACAGCGCGTCGCCAATCGGGAACAGCGCCAGAAGCATGTGGACAAGCTGGTGGAGGATTTCGACCGGGCCGTCTCGGGCATGCTCGATACCGTGGCAGGGGCGGCCACCCAGTTGAACGGGACCGCGCAGGCCATGTCGGCCAATGCCGACCAGACCAATCAGCAGGCCGCCGCCGCCGCCGCCGCCACCGAGGAAGCCTCCGCCAGCGTCCAGACGGTCGCCAGCGCCGCCGAGCAATTGTCGGCCTCCATCCGCGAAATCGCGCATCAGGTCGAGCAATCCAGCCGGATTTCGAAGACCGCGTCCGAAGAGGCCAGCCGCACCAACGAAACGGTCAAGGGGCTGGCGGAAAGCTCGGCGAAGATCGGCGCTGTGGTCAGTCTCATCAACGACATCGCCAGCCAGACCAACCTGCTGGCGCTCAACGCCACCATCGAGGCGGCGCGGGCGGGCGACGCGGGCAAGGGGTTCGCCGTGGTCGCAGGCGAGGTCAAGAACCTCGCCAATCAGACGGCCAAGGCCACCGACGAAATCAGCGCCCAGATCGGCGCGGTCCAGGCCGCGACGCAGGGGGCGGTCGCGGCCATCGGCGGCATCGTTTCCCGCATCGACGAGATCAGCCGGATCGCCGCCGCCATCGCCTCGGCGGTGGAGGAGCAATCGGCCGCGACGGCGGAAATCGCCCGCAACGTCCAGGAGGCCTCTACAGGCACCCAGCAGGCTTCGGCCAACATGGGCGGCGTCAGCCAGGGCGCGCAGAACAACAGCCTGGCGGCGAAGGAGGTCCTGGAGGCGGCCGGCGGGTTGAGCGGCCAGGCCGCAACCCTGTTCAGCACCGTCGACGGCTTCCTCATCGACGTCCGCCACACGAACATGTCGGCCGAGGAGATCGTGGAGCACGCCAAGGAGGACCACCAGACCTTCGAGAGCAAGGTGCTGGCCACCATCGACGGAAAAGCCCGTATGACGGCGTCCAATCTGACGACCCATGAGACCTGCCGGTTCGGCCGATGGTACGGTTCGGTCGCCGAAGACACGATCCGATCCCACCCCTCCTTCGACCGCATCGCCGATCCGCACCGGCGCGTGCACCAGGAGGCCAGGCGGGCCCTGGAACGGCTGGAAGCCGGCGACCGCGCCGCCGCCCAGGAGGCGGCAGGACGCATGCGGCAAGCGGTGACGGAGGTCGTCGGCGACCTCGACTCGCTGAGGGAGGAAATCCGCAAGGGCGCATAGACGCGGCGCCGGCCGTCCTGTCCCGACAATTCGGCGCAGGGGGGGGCGGCGGGCGGTCCGGGAGCCCGGTGAAAACCCCCGTTGTCATCCTCGGCAAAGCGAGAGATGCTTCGGGCGCCATCGTTCCCTTGTCGCATCGGAGTTTTCCCTCATGGCCGAAATCCTCGCCCTGGTCGCCAAGAGCGATGCCGACGCCATCGCCGGCGGGCGGCATGGGGATCCTTTCGGCGTCCTGGGGCCGCACCGCTCCCGCGGTTTCATCGTCGTCCGCACGTTCCAGCCCCAGGCCCGGCGGGTCTGGGTAGTCGGCGGCGCCGAGCCGGCGGAGATGATCCGCGTCCATCCCGAGGGGCTGTTCGCGGTACGGGTCGCCGAAGGGGCGATGGGGCGCTACCGGCTACGGCTGGAACTCCCCGACGGCCGGGTCGAGGAGATCGAGGACCCTTACCGCTTCCCGCCGCTGCTGGGCGACCTCGACATCCATCTGCTGGTCGAGGGCACCCATCTGCGCACGTTCGAGACGCTGGGCGCCCATTGCCGCACCGTGGACGGGGTCGCGGGCGTGCATTTCGCCGTATGGGCGCCCAATGCCCGCCGGGTTTCGGTGGTCGGCGACTTCAACCACTGGGACGGCCGCCGCCACGGCATGCGGTTGCGCCACGACGCCGGAGTGTGGGAGATTTTCATTCCAGGCCTGTCCCAGGGCACGCTCTACAAATACGAGATCGTGGGCAGGGACGGAGCGCTGCTGCCGTTGAAGGCCGATCCCTACGGGCATTACGCCGAGGTGCCGCCCAAGACCGCCTCCGTCGTCTGGGATCTGGCCGAGCGCGACTGGAAGGACGGCGACTGGATGGCCCGCCAGGGGGGCGCCGCCGACCGCCACGCTCCCGTCAGCATCTACGAAGTCCACCTGGCCTCGTGGCGGCGCGTGGTCGAACAGGGCGGCCGGCCGCTCGGCTACCTGGAGCTGGCCGACCAGTTGTCGGCCTACGTCAAGGATATGGGCTTCACCCACGTCGAGCTGCTGCCGGTCCACGAGCATCCCTTTTCCGGCTCGTGGGGGTATCAGCCGGTAGGGCTGTTCGCGCCCACCAGCCGTTACGGCACGCCCGAGGATTTCCGCACCTTCGTCGAGCGCATGCACCGGAACGGCATCGGCGTCATCGTCGATTGGGTGGCCGGCCACTTCCCCTCGGACCCGCACGGGCTGCATTATTTCGACGGCACCCATCTCTACGAACACGAGGACCCGCGGCTCGGCGTGCACCGCGACTGGAACACGCTGATCTACAATTACGGCCGCCGCGAGGTGCAGAATTTCCTGGTCTCCAACGCGCTCTACTGGCTGGAGCAGTACCATGTGGACGGCCTCAGGGTGGACGCGGTGGCGTCCATGCTCTATCTGGACTATTCGCGCGAGCCGGGGGATTGGGTGCCCAACCGCTTCGGCGGCAACGAGAACCTGGAGGCCATCGACTTCCTGCGGCGCATGAACGAGGTGGTCTATGCCGAGCATCCCGGCGCCATGACCGTCGCCGAGGAATCCACCGCCTGGCCGATGGTGTCGCGGCCAGTCTATCTGGGCGGTCTCGGCTTCGGCTACAAATGGAACATGGGGTGGATGCACGACACGCTGCGCTACATGTCGAAAGACCCCATCCATCGCCGCTACCACCACGACGATTTGACCTTCGGGATGCTTTACGCCTTCCACGAAAATTTCGTCCTGCCGCTCTCCCACGACGAGGTGGTCCACGGCAAGGGCTCGATCTTCGGCCGCATGCCGGGCGACCGCTGGCAGCGCTTCGCCAATCTGCGCGCCTACTACGCCTTCATGTGGACCCATCCCGGCAAGAAGCTCCTGTTCATGGGCTCGGAATTCGCCCAGGAACGGGAATGGGACCACAACGGCAGCCTCGACTGGCACCTGCTGGACGATCCCATGCACAAGGGCGTGCGAGGCCTGGTCGCCGACCTCAACCGCCTGTACCGGCGGGAAGGCCCGCTCCATCAGCTCGACACCGATCCCCACGGCTTCGCCTGGATCGACTGCAACGACCGCGACAATTCGGTGATCACCTATTTGCGCCGCGGCTTCGATCCCGAGGAACTGATCGTGGTGGCGTGCAATTTCACCCCCGTGCCGCGCCCAAGCTACCGCGTCGGCGTGCCGCTGCCGGGATTCTACGCCGAGGCCCTCAACACCGATTCCGAATGGTACGGCGGCTCGAACATCCACAACGGCGGCGGACGCCACGCCGAGGGTACCGCCTGGCACGGCCATCCCCATTCCCTCGACCTGACCCTGCCGCCTTTGGCCACGGTGGTGTTGCGGCGGGAACGGGCGTGACGGGGCAGCCGACGTGACCGCCCGCCGCCGCATCTGGCCCGGTTCCCCTTATCCCTTGGGCGCCACCTGGGACGGCAACGGCGTCAACTTCGCGCTGTTCTCGGCCCATGCCGAACAGGTGGAGCTGTGCCTGTTCGACGACCACGGCCAGCGCGAAATCGAGCGCATCGCCCTTCCCGAATACACCGACGAGGTCTGGCACGGCTATCTGCCCGACGCCCGCCCCGGGCTCTTGTACGGCTACCGGGTCCACGGTCCCTACGATCCGGCGAACGGGCACCGCTTCAACGCCCACAAGCTGCTGATCGACCCCTATGCCAAGGCCCTGTCGGGGACCCTGGCCTGGTCCGACGCCAATTTCGGGTTCCGCCTGGGGGCGGGCCGCCAGGACCTGTCCTTCGACCGGCGCGACAACGCCCGCTTCATGCCCAAATGCCGGGTGATCGATCCCGCCTTCACCTGGAACGAGGACCGCCACCCCAGGATTCCCCGGTCGGAAACCATCGTCTACGAACTGCACGTGCGCGGCTACACCATGCGCCATCCGGGCGTCGCGCCCCAGTACCAGGGCACCTTCCTGGGGCTCGGCCAGCCGGTGGTGATCGACTATCTGCGGCGGCTTGGCGTTACCAGCGTGGAATTGCTGCCCGTCCACGCCATCGTCGATGAACGCCATCTGGTCGAGCGGGGCCTGCGCAATTACTGGGGCTACAACCCCATCAACTATTTCGCCGCCGATCCGCGCTATTACACCGCCAGCCCCCACGGCGATTTCAAGACCATGATCCAGCGGTTCCACGACGCCGGCATCGAGGTCATTCTCGACGTCGTCTACAACCACACGGCCGAGGGTAACCATCTGGGACCGACGTTAAGCTACCGGGGCATCGACAACGTCAGCTACTACCGCCTCGTTTCGGGCAGCGAGCGCTGGTACGAAAATTATTCGGGCTGCGGCAATACGCTCAACCTGCACCATCCCCGTGTGCTCCAGATGGTGATGGACTCGCTCCGCTATTGGGTCGAGGACATGCATGTGGACGGCTTCCGCTTCGACCTGGCGGCGACGCTGGCGCGCGAAAAGGCGGGGTTCGACGGCGGCTCGGGGTTCCTGGACGCGGTCCGCCAGGACCCGGTCCTGTCCAAGGTGAAATTGATCGCCGAGCCCTGGGATCTGGGCGGCGACGGCTATCGTCTGGGCGCCTTCCCGCCCGGCTGGGCCGAGTGGAACGGGCGCTACCGCGACACCGTTCGGCGCTTCTGGCGCGGCGACGGGGGGCTGATCGGCGATACCGCCTCGCGGCTGACCGGCTCGTCCGACCTGTTCGGCTGGGGCGGGCGGCGGCCTTGGGCCAGCCTGAACTTCGTCACCGCCCATGACGGCTTCACCATGAAGGATCTGGTCTCGTACGAGCGCAAGCGCAACGAGGCCAACGCCGAGGGCAACCGCGACGGCACCGACGCCAATTACGCCTGGAACTGCGGCCACGAAGGCCCCACCCGCGACCCCGCCATTCTGACCTTGCGCCGCCGGCAGATGCGCAATCTGTTCGCCACCCTGCTCTTGTCCCAGGGCGTGCCGATGCTGCTGGCCGGGGACGAGATGGGCCGCAGCCAGGGCGGCAACAACAACGCCTATTGCCAGGACAACGAGATCGGCTGGATCGACTGGCACGACATCGACGAGGACATGCTGGCGTTCGTGCGCGCCGTGATCGCGCTGAGACGCGCCCATCCCGTCTTCCGCCGGCCGCGGTTCTTTGAGGGCCGCCGCATGCGCGGCAGCGAACTCAAGGACATCACCTGGATCACGCCCGAAGGGCGCGAGATGGGCCAGGCGGACTGGACCCTGCCGTATGCCCGGTCCCTGGCTTTCCTCCTGGGCGGCGAAAGCTGCGCCATCGATTCGCTGACCGGGCGCGAGGAGAGGGACGATACCTTCCTCATCCTGCTCAACGCCTACAGCGAGGCGATCCCCTACATCCTGCCGGCCGTCGCCGTGCTGGAATCCTGGGAGGTGGTGCTGGATACCGGCCGAGCCGATCCCATGTGGCCCGACGAAGTATGGGAAGCGGGCGCCAGCTTTCCCTTGCAGCCCCATTCCATGGCGGTGCTGGTGCGGCGCGCCCACAAGCGGATTCCGCGCAAGCCGGGGGCGGAGGGACAGGCGTGACGGCCGTCATCCCCGGCCGGCGGCGAGGGATCGTTCCGGCATTTCGCGTGAAAAGGTTCCTCCGCTCGCCGGCGCCCGGTCGGAACGACAGACCTGGATTGTCGCCCCGAGCGCAGTCGAGGGACTTTTCAGGCACGTCGCGGGACGACTCCCTCCGCCCGCTCGGGATGACACAAGGAGCCACGGCATGACGGGTTCGAACGCGCTCGACCGGCTTTCGGCGCTCGCCGGCATCGAGGACGGGTGGTGGGATTTCTTCGGCACCTGGCGGCCGGTGCCGGCCGAGACCAAGCGGGCCTTCCTCACCGCCATGGGATTCCGCGCGGACACCGAGGAGGCGGTTCGCGCCAGCCTGGAGGAGCTTGAGGCCCGGCCCTGGCGCCGGTGGCTGGAACCGGTGCTGGTGGTGGACCGGAACGGGCCGGAGCCGGCCGTCACCCTGACCGTCCCGGCCCAAAGGGACGCCCAGGTGATGGAATGGATGCTCGAAGAGGAATTGGGCGCCGTCCACGCGGGCTCCTTCCGCGTCGATACCCTGGAATGGCAGGAAGAACGCTGGCTCGACGGCGTTCTCGTCAAGCGCTGGCGCCTGCGTCTGCCCGAGGTTCCGCCGCTCGGCTACCACCGCTTCCGGCTCGGCGCTCCCGATGGCGCTTCGGCGGCGATGACGCTGATCGTCGCTCCCGAGCAGGCGTATGTGCCGCCGGCCCTGGAGGACGGGGGCAAAGTCTGGGGCGTGGCCACCCAGCTTTACGCCCTCAGGTCCCGGAACGACTGGGGGGTGGGAACCTACACGGCGCTGGAACGGTTCGCGGCGGGCGTGGGCGCCCTGGGGGCGGCCACCGTGGGTGTGAACCCGCTGCACGCGCTGTTCCCCGCCCAGCCGGAGCGGTTCAGCCCCTATGCGCCGTCTTCGCGCCGGTTCCTCAATGTCGCCTATATCGACGTGGAAACCATCCCCGAATTCGCCGCCGACCCCGCCGCCCGGCAGGCCGTCGCCGCGCCCGGATTCCAGGCGGCGCTGGTGGAAGTGAACGCCCTTCCGCTGGTGGATTACCCGGCCGTCGCCCGCCTGACCCGCCCCGTCTTGGAACAGTTGTACCGCACCTTCCGCGCCCGCCACCTGGAACCGGTGGATCGGCGCGGGGCGGCGTTCCGCCGTTTCCAGGAGACGGGCAACGCCGCCGCCCGGCTGTTCTGCACCTTCGAGGCCCTGCACGAACGCTTCCTCGCCGAGGGCAAAGGCTATTGGCGCCACTGGCCTCAGGAATTCCGCCATCCCGGCACGCCGGAGGTGCGCCGGTTCGCCGAGGAGAACCGGGACAGAATCGAATTCTTCTGGTGGCTCCAGTTCGTCGCCGACGAACAGCTCGCCGCCGCCCATGCGGAGGGGAAGGCGGCCGGCGCGGTTATCGGCCTCTACCGCGACCTGGGCGTCGGCATCGCCGGCGATGGCGCCGAGGCGTGGCTGGAACAGGATAACCTGTCCCTCGGGGTGTCGGTGGGCGCTCCGCCCGATCCGCTGGCCCTGAAGGGCCAGGATTGGGGGCTGGTGCCGTTCAATCCCATCGCGCTGCGCGAGGCCGCCTATGGCCCCTTCATCGGCGTGATGGCGGCCAACATGCGCCATGCCGGCGCGCTGCGCCTCGACCATGCCATGGCGCTGCAACGGCTCTATTGGGTGCCGGCGGGCGCCGCCGCCGACCAGGGCGCCTATGTCCGCTATCCGGTGGACGACCTGTTCCGGCTGGTCGCTCTGGAAAGCCGCCGCAACCACTGCCTGATCATCGGCGAGGACCTGGGCACCGTGCCCGACGGGTTCCGCGAGCGCATGGACCGCATGGCCATGTTCGCGTACCGCGTGATGGTGTTCGAAAAGGATCACGATCAGCGGGTGCGCCGCCCCGAGGATTTCGACGGGCAGGCCCTGGCCATCTTCGCCACCCACGACCTTCCCAGCGTGCGCGGCTGGTGGGACGGCATCGACATCGACAGGCGCGAGGACCTGGACCTTTATCCCCGTCCGGAGATGGCCGCCGAGGAACGGGACGCCCGGCAGCGCGACCGCGAGGCGATGGTCGCCGCGCTCGGCGGCGAAGGATTGCTGGCGCCGGATTTTCCCGCCCATGGGCCCCTCGACGATTCCCGGGCCGTGGCTCTGGCGGCGGCGGCGCACGAATATCTCGCCCGTGCCCGCTCGCGGCTGATGATGGTTCAGGTCGAGGACGTGCTTGGTCTGGAAAGCCAGATGAACCTGCCGGGAACCACCGACCAGCACCCCAACTGGCGCAGCCGTTTTCCGGCCGACGTGGAAGCCATTCTGGCCGACGGCCGCCTGAAACGGCTCGCGGCCGGTCTCAACGGCCGCCGTACGGCCCGGGCCTGACCGCCCCGCAGGGGCGCGGAGCCGCCGGTGCCCTCAGGCCGCCACGGAGACTGCCGAGTTCGACGCCTGGTTCTGAAGCGCCGAAGAGACGTTTTCATACTGGTTGATCGCCTGTAGCAGATTCTGCATCAGCGTGATGGTCGGGGCGTCCAGCGACGCGGCGGATGTGCCCGAGGCGGTGCCCGAGGTCGATGAGGCGGACGACGCCGTGGTGGACGTGCCGTCCGACGGCGTCGTGGTGCCCGAGGTCGAAGCCGACGTCGAGGTCGCGCCGGTCGCGTTCAGCAGGGCGGCCAGGTCCTGGGACAGCGTGTCCATGGCGGAGGCCAAGGAGCCGCCCCCGAACAATCCGTGGTCATGGTGGTGATGATGCGGCTGGCCGGCGGAAACGCCGTTGGCGGATTGCCGGTCGGCGGCGCCGCTCTGGCTGGTGGCGCCCTGGGTGGTGCCCGCGGTCTGGGTGGTGGTGGAATTCTGGCTGCTGGCGTCGCCCTGCAACTGGATCAGCATCGCCTGAAGCTGGCTGGCCAATTGCTGGAAGGCACTGGTGAGGCTCGTCGAAGACGACGGCGATTGGGTCGATCCGCCGTCGGCCATCTGGCTGAGGAAGCTGCCGCCCCCGCCGCCGTCGCTCCCTTGAGCGCCACTCGTGGCCGGGTTGCCGCCGGATTGACTGGCGGCGATCTGCTGAAACAGCGCGGCCAGTTGGTTGGCGGCGAGGGAGCCTTGACGGCCTGTGCTTTGAATCATGGGGGCCCTCCGTTGGCTGATCGCCGCGCCTGGAGCCAGCCTGGCGACAAATTACACGCGGCCATCCGCAAATTCCTGTGGATTCTTAAAAAGAATAATTTCCGCTCGGTGCCGCGAAAGATTGGTAACGCACGGGGTAAAGCAGTATCAGTGTCGCAGCAATTGTTCTAGATGCGACCGCCATTGCCGGTATTTTCCGTGGTCGGCGCATTGGCAACAGCGATCAGCAATCTCCGTGCCAAACGGCTTGTTGCGATCGGCGGCGGATTTGCTGAATTCTTTGGGCGGGAAGTCATGGCGAATCCGGCATTTCCTGCCGCCCGGCAGGAAAAAATTGCCGGCCGGGTCGCGCGCTGAAAGCCGATGGACGGGGTGGACGAGGGCGGACGGGCGAAGGGGGACGGCTATGGCCCGCCAGCCGATGCCGGCGGCGCGGCAGTGCCGCGAGGTCATCGTCGAATGTCTGGCGGGGCTGGCCCATCGTCAGCGCATCGCCCTATCCCTCTATTATTTCAGCGAGGCCAGTGGGCCGCAGGCCGCACGTATGCTTGACATCCCGGTGGCGGCGCTGGAAGCGTTACTGGTTCGTGGACGGCGCGCGCTCAAGGAAGCCCTGGCCGCCCGTGGCGTTACCGGCGTTGAGGACATCGTATGAGCCCGACGGAGTTCGACCGCCTCATCCGTTCCGGCGTTCCCCCGGTCGCGATGCCGTCCGGCCGGGTCGAACGCCTGCTCGATCCGGTGCTGGCCGGCATCGATGCGCCGCCGCGGCGGCCGTGGTGGGATCGGGCCGGCCCGGCCGATCCGTGGGGCCAGTTCGTTTCCGCGCCACTCTTCCCGATGGATTCGTGATGTCGCCGCTGGGTGTCCACCGTTGGCTGCTGCCCGCGTCCCTGGCGTTGAACGCCTTCCTCGGCGCGCTGCTGATCGTGCCCGGCGACGATCCGCCGCCGCGGCGCGATCTTGCCCATATGGCCGAGGAGATGGCCGCGGCGCTGCCGCCGGCAGACGCGGCCATCCTGCGCGGCGCGGTCGCGCGCCAGGCCGGCGCCATGGCGCGCGCGCGGGCGGGAATGCGGGCGTTTCCCGAGGGCGTCCGCGCCGCCCTGGAGGCGCCGGTGTTCCAGCCCGACGCGCTGCGGCAGGCCTTGGCGAGCGGCCGCGAGGCCCGCGACGCGTTCGACGATGCCATGGCCGCGGCGCTGGTCGAGGCGGTGGGGGCGATGTCGCCGGAAGGGCGGCGCAGACTGGCCGCATGGCGCCCCCACCATCCGCCGCCCAGGGACTAGATGTCAAAGGCGCGGTCATGGCGTACCATGACGTGTCGCCTACGGAGAGGGGGTGCCGATGGCTGCCGATGCCCAAGCCCCGGTCCTGGCCGTGCTGTCCGATCCGGCCACCTACGGCGGCCTCGCGCCCGCCCGCGTGGACACGCACATTTCCAGCGTGTTCCTGGCCGGCGACCGCGTCTACAAGCTCAAGAAGGCGGTGCGCCTGACCTTCCTAGATTTTTCCACCCTGGCGGCGCGCAAGACCGCTTGCGAGGCGGAATTCGCCATCAATTCCCGCGCCGCGCCCGGCCTTTATCTGGGGGTCGTGCCGGTGGTGCGGGGAAAGGACGGCGCTCTGGCGCTGGGCGGCGAGGGCGAGGCGGTCGATTACGTCGTCGCCATGCGCCGCTTCGACGAGGATTCCCTGTTCCGCAATCTGGTCCGGCGCGGCGCCCTCGACCGGGGGCTGCTGCGGGACTTGACCGAGACCGTCGTCGCTTTCCACCGCGCCGCGCCCGTCCGCCGCGACAAGGGGGGCGCGGCGGCGATGGCCCGCACCCTCGACGACAACGAGGCGGCGATGCTTCCCCACGTGCCGCACCTGCTGCCGGCCGAAGGGGTGGCCCGGTTGACGCGCCTGTCGCGGGATTGGCTCGCCCGTCTGGCGCCGCTCCTGGACTCGCGCCGCGAGCAGGGGTTCGTGCGCCAGTGCCACGGCGACCTTCATCTGGGCAACATCTGCCTGTTCGAGGGGCGCCCGACCCTGTTCGACGCCATCGAGTTCAGCGAGGATATCGCCTGCATCGACGTGGCCTACGACCTGGCGTTCCTGCTGATGGACCTGGACGCCCATCACGCGCGCGATCTTGCCAGCCAGGTGATGAACCACGCCCTCGACCTCACCGGCGATTATCCGGCCGTGGCGGCGATGCCCTTCTTCCTGTCGCTCCGCGCCGGGGTGCGGGCGCTGGTCACCGCCACCACCGCCGCCGGCTCCGCGGGCGCCGAGCGCGAGCGCCTGGGCGCCGAAGGCCGCTCCTATCTCGCGGCCGCTCTCGCCTATCTCGACCCTCCGCCGCCCCGACTGGTGGCCGTCGGCGGTCTGTCGGGCAGCGGCAAGTCGCGCATGGGGCGGCGGCTGGCGCCGTTGCTGGGGGTGCCCGGCGCGGTGGTGGTGCGCTCGGACGCTCTGCGCAAGCAATTGACGGGGGCGCATCTGCGCGACCGCCTGGGGCCCGAAGGCTATGCTCCGGAGGTGACGGAACGCACCTACCGGTCCCTGTTCGACACCTGCGCGATGCTGCTGAAGGCGGGGAGTTCGGTCGTCGCCGATGCCGTATTCGCCCGTCCCGAGCAGCGCGCCGCGATCGAGCGGGTGGCGGCCGCGGCGGGGGTGCCCTTCGCCGGCCTGTGGCTGGAGGCGCCGGAAGACGTGGCCGCCGCCCGGATCGGCGGCCGCACGGGCGATGCCTCGGACGCCACGGTGGAGGTTCTGGCACGTCAACGCCAATACGACCTCGGCCCCATCGCCTGGAAGCGGCTCGACACCTCGCAGCCCGGGGACGGCGCCTTTACCGAAGCCTGCCGCGCCCTAGGGGTGTGAGCGCGGGAAGCGATTAACAAACGACGAGGGCGGGCGCATACTCTGCCCGGGGGGATTGAAAGGAGAAGGCCATGTCCGGGTTCAAGACGATCCTCGTTCCCGTCGGGGACGCCGCCAGCGGCAAAGGACCGTTGGAGTTCGCGCTGCGGCTCGCCGCCGACTTCTCCAGCCACATGATCGGCCTGCACGTCCGCGTCGATCCCGCCACGGCGGTGCCGCTGATGGGCGAGGGGATGTCCGGGGCCATCGTCGAAGACCTGATGCAGGCCACCCAGAAACAGGCCGCCAGCCGCGCCAAGGCGGCCCGGCAGGCCTTCGACGAGGCCTGCGCCCGTCACGGTGCCACCCTGACCGCGGGGCCGCCGGCCGAAGGGGTTACCGCCGAGTGGATCGACGTCACCGGCCGCGAGGAAGAGGTGGTCGCCGCGCGCGGGCGTCTGTCCGACGTGGTGGTGCTCGGCCGCCCTGGCGGCGAAGCCGACATGCCCTCGCCGATAACGCTGAATGCCGCCCTCATGGAAAGCGGCCGGCCCCTGCTGCTGGTGCCGCCCGAACCGCCGGCCGTCATTGGCCATTCCGTGGCCATCGCCTGGAACGGCAGCGCCGAGGCGGGCCGGGCGGTGGCGTTCGCCATGCCGCTGCTGCAACGGGCGGCGGCGGTCCACATCCTGTCGGTGTCCGAGGAGATGCGCGCCGGGAATGCGCCGGCCGAGGAACTGGCCGCCTATCTCGGCTGGCACGGCATCGCCGCCCAGTGCCACGCGCTGCCCGCGGGCGCGTCCCATGCCGGCGACTCGTTGATGGCCGCCTGCCGCGACCTCGGCGCCGATCTGCTGGTGATGGGCGCCTATACCCACTCGCGGCTGCGCCAGCTCATCCTGGGCGGCGTCACCCGCCACGTGCTCCACCACGCCCCGCTGCCCTGCCTGATGTCACACTGAGGGGGCGGGGCGGCTTCCGGGCGAAAGTGCCTGAAAGGTTCCTCGTCGCTGGCGCTCGCTCGGAACGACATGTTTTTGTTTCCTTGTCGTCCCGAGCGGAGCCGAGGGAGCTTTCACGCACCCCGCCGGAACGATCCCTCCGCTCGCTTGCGCCCGGCCGGGATGGCCGCTACTTCCTGTCCGCGTAGGGATTGTGCCCGGCGCGCAGGTAAAGGCGGATGGGCACGCCCCGCAGGTCGAAGCCGTCGCGCAGCGAATTGACCAGATAGCGGCTGTAGGATTCCGGCAGCTCGTCGGGCTTGGAGACGAAGATGACGAAGGTCGGCGGCCGGGCCTTGACCTGGGTCATGTAGCGGATCTTGATGCGGCGGCCGCCGGCCAGGGCCGGTGGCGCGTGGAGGGCGACCACCTCTTCCAGCCAGCGGTTGAGCCGGCTGGTGGCGATGCGGCGGTTCCACTGGGCGTGGATGGCGACGACGGCATCCATCAGCTTGTCGATGCCGCGGCCGGTCAGGGCCGACAGGGTGACGGTGGGGATGCCCTTGACCTGCGGCAGCGACGTCTCCAGCCGGTCGCGCAGGCGCTGGAGCGCCTCCTGCGGGCGATCGACCATATCCCATTTGTTGACGGCGATGACCAGGGCGCGGCCTTCCTCGACCGCCAGCCGGGCGATGGTCAGGTCCTGCTTGTCGAGGATGGCCGAGGCGTCGCACACCAGCACCACCACCTCGGCGTAGCGGATGGCTTCCAGGGTGTTGGCCACCGACAGCTTTTCCAGGCTGTCCTCGATGTGGGACTTCTTGCGCAGGCCCGCGGTGTCGACCAGCCGGATGCGGCGCTCGCCATACGTCCATTCCACGGCGATGGCATCCCGCGTCAGGCCGGCCTCGGGTCCCGTCAGCAGGCGGTCCTCCCCCAGCAGGCGGTTGGCCAGGGTGGATTTGCCGACATTGGGGCGTCCCACCACGGCCATGCTCAAGGGGCGGCCGGGCTCGGGCGGGGTTTCCTCCTCTTCCTCGTCCGTGCCGTCCGGCCGGCGCTCGGAAAGGGCGATGGCCTCACGTTCGGCGTCGTCCGCCGTCCCGGTTTCGTCCAGGGCGCCGGCCGCTTGGGCATGGGGCATCAGGGCGTCGAGGAGGTCGGCCAGTCCCTCGCCGTGTTCGGCCGAGACCGGCACCGGATCGCCGAGGCCGAGCCCATAGGCTTCGTAGAGGCCGGGTTCCCCGGCGCGGCCTTCGCATTTGTTGGCGACCAGGATGACGGGCGTCTTCTGGCGGCGAAGGTGGTCGGCGAAGTGGCGGTCGAGGGGAGTCACCCCGGCACGGGCGTCGATCAGCAACAGGGCCACGTCGGCGCCCGCCACGGCCATGTCCGTCTGGCGGCGCATGCGGGATTCGACCGAATTGCCGGTGGCGTCCTCGAAGCCGGCGGTGTCGATGACCGTGAAGTCCAGCCCCAGCAGCGAGGCCTGGCCCTCGCGGCGGTCGCGGGTGACGCCGGGGGTGTCGTGGACGATCGCGAGGCGGCGGCCCGCCAGCCGGTTGAACAGGGTCGATTTTCCGACGTTGGGCCGCCCCACGATGGCTACGGTGAATGACATCCGCGTTCCGTGAGCCGTGTTCAGCGATAGGCGACGACGTCGGCGTCGTCGGTGTAGAAATAGATGGTGCCGTCGGCGACCACCGGCTGGATCGAGATCCCCGCGGGCGCCTTTTCGTAGCCGAGCACCTTGCCGGTATAGGGCGACAGGCTCAACAGGTAGCCGTGGGAACTGCCGAAGATCAGGCGGTCCGAGGCCAGCACCGGACCCGCCCAGACGATGCGGTGGGTCTTGATGTCGGGATTCTTCCAGGTCTGCAACTGGGTCACCCAGAGGACGTGGCCGTTCGTCGCGTCCACCGCGACCGCTTCGTTGTCGTTGGTGACCAGGAACAGGTAGTCCCCGGCGATCCACGGCGATTGCATGCCGCCGATGTCGCGTTCCCAGACGCGGCGCCCGCTCCGCAGGTCGATGGCCACCAGAAGGTCCGAATGGCCGACCGCATAGACCTTGCCGCGGTCGATGATGGGCCGGCCCCGAATATCGGTCAGGGTGCCGATGCCCTGGGTGCGGCTGATGGCGGACAGCGAATCCTGCCACAGAACCGCGCCGTTCTCGACCCGGAGCGCGAACAGCTCGCCCGAGGAATAGGGGACGATCACCACGTTGCCGTCCACCGCCGGGCTGGTTCCGGACAGCAGCGAGGCCTGTTCGGCGATTCCCTGCTGGGACCACAATTCCTTGCCGTCCTCGGCCGACAGGCAATGCACCTGGTCGTCCACGGTGATGACGAAGACCCGGCCGCCGCGCACCGTGGGGGCGCCGCGCATGGGTCCCGACAGCGGCTGGCGCCACACCACCTTGCCGTCCTTGGCGTTCACCGCCACCACCTGGGCGAAGCCGGTAGCCACGTAAAGGTGCCCGTTGTCGTAAGCCAGCCCACCGCCCGAGCCGCCCTCGACGTTGTCGGGGGTGATGTCGGCCTGCCAGAGGATGTTGCCCGTCTTGGCGTCGAGCGCGGAGACCTGCTTGTCGGCGTCCAGGGTGAACACTTTGCCGTCGGCCACCACCGGCTGGGCCAGCAGGCGGATGCGCGCGCTCGAGCCGGTGCCGACATTGGTCTCCCACGCCTTCTTGAGGGTGGCGCCCACCTTCATGTGGTGCATCGCGTGGTTGGCCAATCCGCCCGCCTCGGGCCAGTCGGCGTTGATTTCGGGCGGAGGCAGCCGGATGGGCGCCTCCTTGTCGGTCGTCAGCACGTTGTCCTGGGAAAGCACGGCGATGCGCTTGCCGGGCAGCGGCGGGTCGGGATTGTCGCCCAGCCACGTATCGCACGCTGCCAGTCCAGCCGCGACGATCAGGCCCGCGCTCGCCAACGCCAGACGACGTTTCATCCTCACCACCCCCATATCCCCGCCTTTGACCCTTAACCCTTGCCCTTGGGCTGTTCGATAGCCAGCATCTCGGCCGCGCGGGCGCGCACGCCTTCGGGCGCGGCGATGTCGTCGGCGAGCTTGCGGAAAAGATCCGCGGCCTTGGCGTGGTCCCCGCGCTTGCGGGCGGCCAGCGCCAGAATCTCGCGGGCGGAATGGCGCCACGGGCTGTCTTCGGCCGCCAACGGCTGCACGGCCTTTTCGACGATGGCCGGATCGACCGTGTCGAGGTCGAGATACGACGCCTTCAGCAGCGCGATGTCGCGGTACGCGTCGTCGGCCTTGCCCGCGGCGACGGCGTGGTAGATGGCCGACGCGCCGGCGGTGTCGCCCGCCTGGACGCGCAGGTCGGCGCGCTTCAGATCGGCGAGGACGCGGTAGCCCGCGGTTCCGTCCACCGACAGCTTGGCCAGCGCCTGGGCGGCCTCGTCGCGCTTGCCGTCGGCGGCCAGTTGCAGGGCGTCGGCGTAGCGTTCGCCCGAGGCCAGGCGTTCCTTGGTCCGCCAAGCCTGCCAGGCCTGCCAGCCGGCCACCGCCAGCACCAGCACGACGGCGCCGGCGACGAACAGGTTGGCGTATTTCTTCCACAGCTTGGTGAGCTGTTCCTGCCGCAGGTCCTCGTCCACCTCCTTGATCAGGAGATCGGTGGCGGCGTCTTCATGGTGTTCGCTCAAAGGACACTCCCAGAGTTCGGCAGGTCGGCCGTCGCGCGGCGAACCCGGACGACCCTTCAGGGGACCGGGCGTAAGATAGTCCGCCGTGTCCGGCTTGGCAAACGCCCCGTGCCGGCTTCGCCTTCGGCGTGCCGGCGGCGGGTGCGCCGCCATCGCCCCGGGCGCGTGAGGGGTTGGGCGTTTCTATTCGTGCCGCCACTTGATCGAGCAGCCCATGCTGGGAATCTGCTCGGCCGGCCCGCGGCCGGTTTCGGCCACGGCGCGCATGGCCTCGAACAATTCCCGCCGTGCGTCCTTGGGAGCCGCCTCCTTGCGCGAGGCGTCGAGACGGCCGCGGTATTGCAGCCCCAGCCCGGCGTCGAAGCCGAAGAAATCGGGCGTGCATACCGCACCGTAGGCGCGCGCCACGTCCTGGGTTTCGTCGATGAGATAGGGGAAGGTGAACCCGTTGCTCTTCGCGAAGAGGGCCATGTTGTCGGCGGAATCCTCGGGGTATTGGCTGGCGTCGTTGGACATGATCGCCGCCACGCCGATGCCCAGGGCCTGGAGGTCCTTGACGTCGCGGACCAAACGGTCGATCACCGAGCGGACGTAGGGGCAGTGATTGCAGATGAACATCACCAGGGTGCCCTTGGGACCGCGCACGTCGGCCAGGGACCAGATGCGGCCGTCGGTCGCGGGCAAACGGAAATCCACCGCCTTCCAACCGAAATCACAGACGGGCGTCTCCATCGCCATCGCACAGCTCCTTTTTTTTCCGATTGAACCGGCAAGACCCGGAATCTCTTGATTCGCCAAGGTCCGCCACGGACAATATAGCGGAAGCTTGGACGGGGTCATAGAAATGATCAGGCGTATCGCCCCCTTTCCCTTGGCCGCCATGGTGCTGCTCGGCGGGTGTGCCGTGTTCGAGGACCCGAGCCTTCAGCTCAAGCCGCCCTACACGCAGATCGCCCCCACCTACCTCGCCCTGGAGGTCGTTTCCCTGACCACCACGCACAAGACCATGTTCGACCATGTCGCCACCTGGGTGACCGGGAGGAATTGTTCGACCGCGCGGGCGGAGCGCGAGGGCGCCTATTGCGTGGATTGGCCGCAGGCGTCGCCGCCCCCGCGGGAGGAATATTGCTACGCCTCGCTCGCCCACCCGACGTGCTTCGCGCAGCCGTATGACGAAGGCAACGACCGCCTCATCGGCTTCGCTCCCGCCTCGGCGCCGGTCCGCTGACGCTCCGTGCCGGAGGCACTGGACGGGGGCGGCGTTCTGTCCGAAAATGCCGGTTCCCGAATTCATGGACCCACGCATGGTCAAGGTCATTCCGCTGGCCGAGCTGCGGGCGAAGCGCGCCTTCGTCCACTTCAACCGTACCGAGCTGACGCTGCTGCTGGACCTGTACGCCCGGCGGGTGGCGGCGGGCGAATGGCGGGATTATGCGGTCGACCACGGCCCGGACCGGGCGGTGTTCTCGGTCTTCCACCACAGCGGGGAATATCCCCTGTTCACCATCACCAAGCTGGCGTCCGGAAAGGGCTCGCGCGGCGGCGTCTTCGTGGTGGCGTCCGCCGGGGGCGAGATCACCCGCTCAGGCTCGTTGTCGGAGGCCTTGGGGGCGCTGACGGCGACCGCCGCCGAGGAGCGGCGTCCCTTCGCCTGACACGCGGATCAGGCCCGGGGGTCGAGCCGTTCGCAGATCATCCGCATGCTCTGGCGGATTTCGGGATGGACGTTGGCGATGCGCGCGGCGAGGTCGCGGGCGTGGTCGCGGTCGAACGGGCGCCCTTCCGCTTCGGCTTCCAGGATATGGGAAAGCTGCCGCAGCTCGTGCCTGGCGGGCTTCATAGCGTGACCCTCCAATGGTGGTGGGCCAACCATGCCCCCTATCCTTTGGACGGAAAAGGGAAGCTTGCGTTACAAGCCATCGCCGGGTCATATGTTCCCTGTCTGTTCCAGAAAACGGGGGCGGCCATGCGCGGTGGCCCGGCGACCCTTGCGGATATCATCGACCAGCGGCTGGACGTGTTCTGCTGGTGCAATCGCTGCGGCCACTGGGCGGTGCTGCCGGCCGAGGGGCTGGCGCGGCAGATGGGGCCGGCCATGGCGGTGCCGCGGGTGGGCGCGCGGCTGGTGTGTTCGGGTTGCAGCTCCCGCGACGTCAGCACTCGTCCCGACTGGCCGTCGGGCGGCGTCGTCAGCCGGCACGGTTAACCAGACCCCTCCATCAACCAAATCCCCCGTGCAGATACCAGCGGCCGTCGCCGCCGTCGCGGAACAGCCACCAGCGGCGGCCGCGCTCGTCCTCGACGCGCCAGTAATCGCGCCACGACGCGGCGGGCGGGGGCAGGGCGGCGTGCCACCATTCGGCGGCGATGCGCTCGGGACCCTCGGCGCGGGCGACGGCGAGGGTTTCGCCGTGGCGGTAAAGACGCGCGGGCCGGCCGTCCACTTCCGCCACCCGGATCGGTTCGGGGCGCGGCAGCAGCCGCACCGGCCGCAAGCGGCGCGGCCACGCGCCGCCGGGCTCCGCCGTCGGGGCGGCCTTGGCGCACAGGCGTTCCGGCAGATGGGTGGGGCGGGGCAGCGGGCGCCAGGCGGCCGCCGGGCCCAGCCGCCGCGCCAGCCGGTCCATCAGCAGCGGCAGCGCCGCGCCCTCGGGGCGCCGTTCCATGTCGGTCTGACGGGCGCCGAGGGGATCGGCGGCGGCGGCCGTCATGGTCATGGCCTCGATGCCGAAGCCGGCGTCCAGGCCGTCCAGCCCCTCGGCGAACAGCCGGGCGAGATGGCCGGGCGTCCGCACCGGCGCGGCTGTCCCCACATGTCGCGTCAGCACGCCGCCATCGACGCGGAACAGGCGCAGGATCAGGGAACGCGCGCCCAGGCCGCGGCGTTCCAGCCGCTTCGCCAGCACGTTCAGCAGGCGGAGGACGGCCGCCGCCACGTCCTCGGTGCGGCCGATGGGCTCGGCGAAGGCGAGGCGGGCGAAGAGGGGCTCCTGTGGCGGAAGCGCCGACAGCGGCTCGGGGATGCGGCCGAGCAATTGGTCGATCCGCCGGGCGACGACGGCGCCGAAGCGCGCAGCCAGCGGTGCCCTCGGCAGCGCCATCAGGTCGTCGAGGCGGCGCACGCCCAGCCGCCGCAAGGTGGCCACGGTCTCGGGCGGCAGCCTCAGGGCGGCGACGGGAAGGCCGGCCAGAAGCTGGCGGGCGGCGCCTTCGGGCACCACCATGGCCTTGCCGTCGCCGAACCGGGCCGCCGCCCAGGCCGCGCCGGGGGTGTCGGCGATGGCGGCGCGCACGGCGAAGCCCAGGCCTTCGAGCGCGGCCACCACGTCATCGAGCATGGCTTTTTCGCCGCCGAACAGATGGGCGCAGCCGCTGGCGTCGATCCACAGGCCGTGATCGTTCCCGGATTCGCGGTCGGGCGCCGTCCAGGGACTCCAGCGCCGGCACCATTCGGCCAGGGATTCCAGCGCCTCCCGGTCGGAATCGGGCTCGGCCGGCACGGTGGCAAGGCCGGGGCACAGCGCCGAGGCGTCCGCCGCCGCCACTCCCGGCACCACGCCGGCCGCGCGCGCGGCGGCGTTGGCGGCGGCGACCGCCGCCCGGCCGCCGGCACGGGCCACGGTGGCGAGGGGACGCTTCCGCAGCGCGTCCAGCCGCTTCCCCGGCCGGGTCAGCCGGTCGGTCGCGAACAGCGGCAGCGACAGCGCGATGATCCGTTTCATCGGGACGGACCCCGGTGGTGGCAAGGTTCCCGGAAAGGACTTGTTTCGTTCTTGATCATATGGCATATAATTCATGCGTGATATGCGAAATTGGTGGGGGTCCCTGGTTCTCGAACCATCACACTCGCCGCCAAAAAACGAATCCGCGACAGGTTTCGCCCAAGGAATGGGGGGAGGGGGCATGTCTTACCCGCTGGTCGATACCGGTTATACCCTGTGGGCGGCCGACCTCGATTCGGCCCTCATGTACCGATACGGCATGTCGGCCCGCAGTCTCGGCGTCAACCCCAAGGAACTGCTGCACAGCTATTACCGGGGGGTTTCCGTTTCCGCCGCCGTCGCTTCCATCAGTGAGCGTCACGGCCTTCCCCGCTGACGCCGTCCGGCGCGACCGTCCATTCGCCGGGCATTCCGCCCCGGCACCGTTCCAGAGCCAGGTGCCAGCGCCCCCCCGGCAGGGCGCCGACCCGCCACCGGGTGGTACCGGCGTTGGCGGCGCGGGTGGGCGGGGGATGCAGCGCCAGTCCCGTGACCCGGCCGGCCTCCGCGGCCAGTTGCAGCCGGCGGCCGGCAATCAGGTCCAGGCCGGCGATCTCGGCCACCACGCAGGCCAGATCTGGACAGCGCAACGCCTCTTCCATCACCCATAGCCGCTCGGCTTCGGCCGCCGCCCGCACCACGATCAGGCGTTCCGGAACCAATCCCCAGGCCGCCAGCCCGGGAGGATAGAGGTCCTCCGCCACCGGCGCCCACAGCACCGGCCGGCCCTTCCGCTCGGCCAGGCGGCCGGCGATGAGCGCCGCGAAGGCCGTGCCGGCGGAATCGGCGGCGACGAGTTGGTGCAGGCACGCCAAGGCCAGGCCGCCGCCCGGCAGCGCCCGGTCGATCTCGGGGAACAGCGGCAGGGATTCGCCCGGTCCATGGGTGCCGCCCTGTTCCAGCGTGCGGATGCGGGCGCGCAGGGCGTCGAGGGAAGGCGGGGGGAGGGAGGGAAGGGGATCGGCCATGGCGGATGCGTTTCGTTCACTTAATGTTCCAGATTACCCGACGGGATCGGTCGAGGTACAGGACTTCATTTGGAGTGGCCAGCCATAACCCGAACTCACGAATAGGCCCCCATCCCGAAAGAAGGGCATTCGGGAGGACGGGATTGCCGACGCGCCCGCATCCGCCACGTCTGAGAGAGGATTCGTGCGAAAAGGAGGCGGAGATGCGGCGCGGGCTGGCTCTGGTGCTTGCGGCGGGGCTGGTCGCCTGCGCGCCGGCCGGGGAGGAGAGACCTTCGGGCTTGGCCTCGGTCCTGCCGCCGCCCGTTCCGGGCGCCTTGCCGCCTCCGGTGGGAAGCGAATTGGTGATGCCCCTGGGGTACGGGGCGAACGTCGTCGCCGCCGATCTGGTCGATCCCCGGGCGGTGGTGATCTCCCCCTCCGGGCAGGTCTACGTGGTCGAGGGAACCTCGGCGCGGCTGACCCGGGTGGAGGCCGGCGGCACGCTCTTTCCGGTCGCCACCGGCGGCGGCAACGGCCCTTGGACGGGCGCGGCCATGCTGGACGGCCGGCTGTACGTGGCCGAGGCGGGCGGCCCGTTGGGCGGCCGCATCCTTGAGATCGGCGACCACGGCGCCATAGCCGCCTTGCCGGCGCGGCTGCCGGCGGGGGGGCTGCTGGGGCCGCTCGCCGCCGGTCCCGACGGCTGGCTTTATGTGGGGGTGGCCTCGCCGGGGCGGGCGGGCCGTGATATCCCCTGCCGCAACCTGCGTCTGGCCGGCGGCGGCGAAATCTCCGGAACGGTTCCCTGCACCGGCTCGGTGCTGCGCATTTCCCGGGACGGCCGGCGGATCGAAGCCTACGCCTGGGGATTTCGGCGCCCGGTGAGCCTCGCCTTCACCCCGTCCGGGCAATTGCTGGTGGCCGACGACGTCACCGAGGGCGTGGGCGGCGGGAAGTTTCCGGCCGAACGGGCGCCCGACATGCTGTGGGCGGCGGTGCCGGGCCTGTGGTACGGCTGGCCCCAGGCGGCCGGCGAACTGGCGTCCAGCGAGCCGGAACTCGCCGCCCTTCCCAATCCGCCGCCGGCCCCGGCGGCCACCATTCCCGGACGGGTGGCCGCCGTGACGGTGGTGCCCGAATCCACGCGCGCCTTCGGCCCCGCGGGCCGGCCGCTGGTGGTGTTCGACGCGCCGAGCGGCACCGGCCAGGTGACCATCGCCGACACCGCCAACGGGGGCGAAAAGCGGTTCATCGGCAATCTGGCCGATCCCAGCGCCCTGGCCTTCGCCCCCAACGGGACCGCATTGTGGATCGCCGATGCGGGAACCGGCCGCTTATGGAAGGTCACCGCCTTCCAGTAGGATTTTCTGGTCGTGTCTCAGGTTGAAATTCGAATCGTAGATCCCGGGTGAGGCCGTGGCCTACCCATTCGGCGTAATAAAAAAATTAACTGTTCGTCATGTAGGGTTTGCAGTAAGGTTTCGAGAACGGAACGTGTACACGATACGTTCTGCCAGGGAGAGGGATGAAGGATGGCTGTGCATCCTTTTGCGGCAGCAACCCAAATTTGCGAATTGGGGGGCTGGCGCGTAACGAATCTCGAGCTGCAAAAGATTCTGTATATCGCGCATATGGTTCATATGGGCGAAAATAACGGTGCACGACTGATAAATGGGTCATTCGAGGCGTGGGACTACGGCCCGGTAGAGCCGAATATATACCACAAAGTTAAGATATTCGGTGGCAACCCAATTCAGGATATTTTCTTTGCACACCCGCCTATAGAGATGTCCGCGGAATGGAATACCATTGTAAATGCCGCAAAATTTCTTCTTGGGAAGCGACCCGGAGAATTGGTGGCTATAACACATTGGGAAAAAGGTGCGTGGGCGAAAAATTATGTCTCAGGAATCAAAGGGATCGCTATCCCCGACAGCGACATTATCGCAGAATATAACGCACGAGTTGCCGCCTGACACAGTTTTTACCAAGATAGCAGCAGTTCACGCTACAAAGCTGGACGATACCGCTGCGATTTTGGAGCGGCAGCTTCAAGCAGAGAAAGAATCTAGAAAAGAAGAGAGATTTTTTTGGATTTTTGCCATTGCGCTCGTGATGGATGTTGTTCTTTTCAACGGTATTGAAAAATGGCAAGCTATTTTAGCAATTTTTCTTCTCGAAATTGTTTTTCTTATTGGTCTCGCGGGCTGGCTCGGCGTTGATCACGTAGCGGTATGGCTTGCGCGATTGTTCCATAATTTTTCACCTCGCCCCGACAAGCGATCTGGCCGAGAAGAGCGCTAAGAGCCGTTTACCTGTTGATGGGTGCGATACGTGGCCGGCCGCTTTCGGTTTCTCCGCCCGTGCGTCGATCAGCGCCACGATATCATCCATGCTCCACAGCCGATTTTCTTTACCTTTCGCGCAATTGGTGGCAGCATGGTGCATCGGAGGGAGTGCGGCGCCATGTCCGTCACCGCGATTTCGTCGGCCAACGACTATACGCAAGCGCGCAATCAGTTCCCGCCTGCCGATGGGACGGCGGGGAGCGCAAATCCGTATCCTGCGGCGTTCACGAATCAGCCCCCTCCGGTCACAGGGACGTTCCATGCCTCCACGGAGGCATCGGCGTCCGCATCCCCGGTGGTGACCGCGACTCCGGCGGCGGCGGCGGTTGCGGCGGTCAGCCATCCCAGCGCCGATTTGTTCACCCGGATGGCGCCCAAGCCCAATCCCAATCCCTCCGCGGCGGCCGGCAACGGGTCCCACACGCCTTCGGATTACGCGGCAAGGGTGCAGCAAAGCGGGGCCGGGCAGGGGATCGAACAGAATTCGCCTAGGGCGGTGCGCCAGGGCAAGGCGATCGGCGCCGAGGTGCAGGCCGTGAACAGCCAGGCGGCGGGCAGCGTCAACGTCGACCTGTCCAGTCCGGCGGCGGTCGATGCCGCCCGCGCCCAAATCGCCGCCGCCATCGTCCAGCAACAGAGCCGGGAAAACAGCCCCAACCCGCAGACTCAGGCGTTGAAGACCCAGGCGAGCCCGGTCCTGGCGGTCAATACCGTGATCGCCGCCACGGTCACCAGCGCTTCTGGCGCCAATCCGTACACCACCTATGCGGCGCCGGAAAACTACGCCGCCCCCCTGCCGCGCGGCAACACGGTCAACATCCACGGGTGACCCCCCTTTGATGCTGATGGTCGAGGGCCTCCGCCGCCCGGGTCTCGGGCCGGTGGATTTCAGCCTGTCCGCCGGCGAATGCGTCTCCCTGTCGGGTCCGTCCGGCGTGGGCAAGACCCTGCTGCTGCGCGCCATCGCCGATCTCGATCCCAGCACCGGGCGGGTCGTCCTCGACGGCGTCGGCCGCGAGGCCGTGCCAGCGCCGCGCTGGCGGCGGATGGTGCGCTATTTCGCCGCGGAGCCGGGCTGGTGGGCCGAGCGCGTGTCCGACCATTTCGCCGATTGGGACGCGGCGGTTCCGCTGGTCCGCTCGCTCCTCCTGCCGCCCGAGATCGGCAAGGCTCCGGTGGCACGCCTGTCCACCGGGGAACGGCAACGGCTGGCCCTGGTGAGGGGGCTGATGGCGCGGCCGCTTGTGCTGCTTCTCGACGAGCCCACCGCGGCGCTGGACCCCGCCGCCCGCACCGCCGCCGAGGACATGCTGGCCGCGCGCCAGGCGGAAGGGGTGGGGATGCTGTGGGTCACCCACGATGCCGCCCAGGCGCGGCGGGTCGCCACCCGCCATCTGGTAATGGAGGACGGGCGGGTGCGCGAGGCGAACGATGGCGGCGGGGACGCGGCGTGACGTATATCAGCCTCAGTTTTTCCGACCTCGCCCTTGCGGCGCTGCTGATCCTGGTCAACGCCGGATTGTCGCTGGCCTTGGGTTTGGGCCTCGAACGCCGCCTGTTCGTGGCCGCCTCGCGCATGGTGGTCCAGCTTCTGCTGGTGGGCCTGGTGCTCGAAGCCCTGTTCCGGACGGTCAATCCCTGGGCCACGGCCCTGGTGGCGGCGGCCATGGTCGGCTTCGCCGGGCGCGAGGCGACGGCCCGTCAGGAGCATCGGCTGGCGGGCTGGTGGTCGCAGGGGCTGGGGACCGGGGCCATGCTGATGGCGGCGGGCATCGTCACCCTGTTCGCGCTGACCACCCAGCTGCGCCCGCACCCCTGGTACGACCCCCGCTATGCCATTCCGCTGTTGGGCATGGTGCTGGGCAACACCATGAACGGCATCAGCCTGGGGCTGAACGCCCTGACCGGGGACCTCGGCCACAACCGGGCGGCCGTGGAAGCCCGGCTGGCGCTCGGGGCCGACCGCTGGCAGGCCATGCGGTTCCTGGCGGGGAAGTCTCTGCGCATGGCCACGACCCCCATCGTCAACAGCATGGCGGCGACCGGGCTGGTGTCCCTGCCCGGCATGATGACCGGCCAGATCCTGGGCGGCGTCGCGCCCTTCGAGGCGGTGAAGTACCAGATCCTGGTGATGTTCCTGATCGCCGGGGGAACGGGCATCGGCGCCGTGGCCGCCATCGGCGGCGGCGTGCTGCGCCTGACCGACCACCGCCACCGGCTGCGCCTGGACCGGCTGGGGTGAGCGGTTGCGCCCGTGCCGCGGTCATTCCGAACCGAAGGCGAGGGATCGTTCGGGCACTTCCGCGTGAAAGGTTCCTCCTCGCTGGCGCTCGTTCGGAACGACAGCACGGCATTGTCGTCCCGAGCGCAGCCGAGGGACCTTTCACGCGACCAAGCCCGGCGGCTATCCCGCCTTCACCAGCGCGTGGCGCTTCTTGCCGGCCGACAGCTTGACGGCGCCGTCGCGGATGTCGGCGTCCGTGATCTTGCGGGCCTCGTCGGCCACGGCGGCGTCGTTGACGCGGGCGCCGCCGCCCTTGATCAGCCGGCGGGCCTCGCCGTTGGAGGCGGCGAGCCCAGAGCGCACCAGAAGCGGGACCACCGGAATGCCGGCGGCAAGCTCGGCGGCGGGGACGGTCACGGTCGGCAGAGCTTCGGCCAGCGCGCCTTCCTCGAAGGTCTTGCGGGCGGTCTCGGCGGCTTGGAGCGCGGCGGCGTCGCCGTGGGCGAGGCGGGTGATTTCGGTGGCCAGGATCTTCTTGGCCTCGTTGATCTCGGCGCCCCCCAGCGCTTCCAGGCGGGCGATCTCGTCCAGCGGCATCTCGGTGAACAGGCGCAGGAAGCGGCCGACGTCGGCGTCCTCGGTGTTGCGCCAGTACTGCCAGAAATCGTAGGGCGACAGCCGCTCGGCGTTCAGCCACACCGCGCCCTGGGCGGTCTTGCCCATCTTGGCGCCCGACGCGGTGGTGAGCAGCGGCGAGGTCAGGCCGAACACCTCGGCCTGGTCCACCCGGCGGGTCAGCTCGACGCCGTTGACGATGTTGCCCCATTGGTCCGAACCGCCCATTTGCAGAACGCAACCGTGGCGGCGCTTGAGTTCCAGGAAGTCGTAGGCCTGGAGGATCATGTAGTTGAACTCCAGGAACGACAGGGGCTGTTCCCGCTCCAGGCGCAGTTTGACCGATTCGAACGTCAGCATGCGGTTGACGGTGAAGTGCCGGCCGTAATCGCGCAGGAAGCCGATGTAATCGAGGCCGTCCAGCCAGTCGGCGTTGTTGACCATCACCGCGCCGGAGCCGCCATCGCCGAAACTCAGGTATTTGTCGAATACGCCGCGGATGCCGGCCATGTTGCGGGCGATGTCGGCGTCCGACAGCAGCTTGCGCGCTTCGTCCTTGCCCGACGGGTCGCCGATGCGGGTGGTTCCCCCGCCCATCAGCACGATCGGCCTGTTGCCGGTCTTCTGCCACCAGCGCAGCATCATGATCGGCAGCAGCGAGCCCACATGCAGGCTGTCGGCGGTGCAGTCGAAGCCGATGTAGCAAACCTGCGGCCCTTCGGCGAGGCGCTGGTCGAGCGCGTCCGCGTCGGTGCATTGGTGCAGGAAACCCCGCTCGGAGACAGTGCGCAGGAAATCGGATCGAAAGCTTTTCATCGGACGGTGTCTGCCTGCTTGCGGGGAAGCCGCAGCATTTAGCACAATCCCGACATCGCAACAATCGGGGGGGCCCGAGGGCAGCGGTTATCATCATGCGTTTTTCGATGTCATCCCGAGCCGAAGGCGAGGAATCTTTCACGCGAAAGTGCCTGAAAGATCCCTCAGTCGCTCCGCTTCCTCGGGATGACATCGTCAATGCGGGCGCATAATGAGAACCGGGGGCCCGAGGGAAACGTCATGACCATGCTCGCCTTGGGGCTGATGAGCGGCACGTCGCTGGATGGCGTCGATGCGGCGCTGGCGGTTACCGACGGGGTCGCGGTGGAGCGGCTGGGGCCGGCCATCACCGTTCCCTACGATGCCGACGCCCGTGAAGCCCTGCGTGCGGTGCTGGGCGGCGTCGGGGACGTGGCCGGAATCGAGCGCGCGCTCACCCTGTTTCACGCCGACGTGGTCGCCAAGCTGCTGGGCGACAACGGCCTGTCGCCGGGCGAGGTGGACGTGATCGGCTTCCACGGCCACACCATCCTGCATCGCCCGCACCAGCGCCGCACCTGGCAGATCGGCGACGGCGCCCTGCTGGCCGGCCGCACCGGGATCCCCGTGGTGTGCGATTTCCGCACCGCCGACGTGCGCGCGGGCGGGCAGGGGGCGCCGCTGGTGCCGGTGTTCCATCGGGCCCTGGCTGCCGGGCTGCCCCGTCCGCTGGCGGTGTTGAACCTGGGCGGGGTGGGCAACGTCACCTGGATCGGCGAGGACGACCGCCTGCTGGCCTTCGACACCGGCCCCGGCAACGCGCTGATCGACGACTGGGCGCTCCGTCACACCGGCCGGCCGGTGGATGTCGGCGGCAAGCTGGCGCGCATGGGCCGCGCCGATACGGTGGCCGTCGAAACCTTCGCCCGTCACCCCTATTTCGGGCGGGTTCCGCCCAAATCCCTCGACCGCGACGATTTCCGCGCCTTCGCCACCGGGTTGGTGGCGGAGATGGGCGGAGCCGACGGCGCCGCCACGCTCACCGCTTTCACCACCCGCGCCGCGGCGCTGGCCCGGCGCCATTTTCCCCAGCCGGTCCGGCGCTGGCTGGTGTGCGGTGGCGGCCGCCACAATCCTGCCATCATGGCGGCGCTGAAATGCGAATTGGAGGTGCCGGTGGACGCGGTCGAGGCGGTCGGCTGGGACGGCGACGCGCTGGAGGCGCAGGCTTTCGCCTATCTGGCGGTGCGGTCCTTGCGGGACCTGCCGCTGACCTATCCCGAGACCACCGGCGGTCCGGCGCCGTCCTTGGGCGGGCGCTTCCACCGGCCGGGAGAGCGAAGGGGGGAACCATGAGGCTCGCGCACGGGGTTTTGGCCGCCGCAATCCTGGGGATGGCGGCCCTGCCGGCCAAGGCCGATCCCGCGTCCGCCGCCTTGGCGGTGCGGCAATTGCCCAATGTCCTGAGCGCGGTGCCCGACAATGCCGGCAACCTGTGGGTCATCGTCAACCCCAAGTCCGGTGCCGCGTGGACCCAGCTCGCGGCCGTAGCCTGCGTGGTGGTGGCGCCCTACCAGGCCCGCATTTTCCAGGTCAAGGTGGTGGACGCCACCTCCGTCCACACCAAGCAGCCGCGCGACTGGCGCCAACTGGCGGCCGTGCCCTGTTCCCAGGTCTCCGTCCCCGCCGCTCCCGCCGCTCCCGTCGTCCCGATCATTCCCGCCGCTCCCGCCGCGTCTGCGACTCCGGCCGTCCCGGCAACCCCCACCGTTCCCGCCATTCCCGCCGTCCCGGCCATTCCCGCGATCCCTGCCGTTCCCACCATCCCCGCCATTCCGGCGCCGTAGCGGGCGGCGCAGGACCGCCTCAGCCCGAGGCCGCCGCGATCCGTTCCAGGTCCTTGGGCGTGTCCACGTCGTCGAGCACGGCATCGTCGTCCATCACCACCTCGAAAACCAGTTCGGGGTGGTCGGCCAGGATCTTGCGGGCGCCGCGGTCGCCGTCGATGGAGCGGATCTCGTCGAAGAAGCCGCGCGCGAACAGCACCGGGTTGCCGCGCCGTCCCTTGTGGACCGGCACGCAGATGGCGCGGCCCTCGTCGGGATCGAAGGCGGTCCGGATCCGCACCAGATGGCTGGCGCAGACGCGCGGCATGTCGGCCAGCATCACCACGGCGGCATCCACGTCCTCGGGCAGGGCCGAAATCCCCAGGCGCAGCGAGCTGGCCATGCCCTGGGCGAAGTCGGGATTGCGGATGGTCAACACGTCGCAGGTGGGCAGGGATTCCTCGACCTCGTCGGCCTGGAAGCCGGTCACCACCATTACCGGGCCGAGGCCCGCCGCCAGGGCCGCCTGGGTGGCGCGGGCCACCAGGGTTTCGCCCTCGAACTCGTCCAGCAGCTTGTTGTGGCCCATGCGCTGCGAGCGGCCGGCCGCCAGCACGATGGCCGCCACCCGGGCCTCGCGCGGGGCGGAGGGGACGGAGAGTTCCTCCACGCGGGCGGCCGCGGCGGGCGGCTCCTTCAGCAGGCCGCCCGGCCCCATGCGCATGATGTCGGCGGGCTTGACGGTCACCCCCACGGCCAGGCGCCGGAGCACCCAATCCAGCCCGTTGGGCTTCGGCGAACGGCCGCAGCCCGGCAGATCGACGATGGGCAAGGCGCCGATGCGCGCCAGCAGCAGAAGGTTGCCGGGGTCCACCGGCATGCCGAAATGGTCGATGGTTCCCCCGGCCCGGGCGATGGCGGCGGGCACCACGTCGCGGCGGTCCACCGTGGCCGAGGCACCCGCGATCAGCAAAAGGTCGATGCCGTGGCCCATGGCCTTGCCGATGGTGCGCTCCAGCGCGCCGACCTCGTGGGGGCAGCGCAATTCGGCCACCACCTCGCCGTCCAGCGCCTCGACGCGGGCGCGGGTGACGGCGGCGGTGGAGGCCAGCACCCGCTGCTGGATGCCCGGCAGGGTGGTGAGCACCAGCGCCACCCGTAGCGGCAGGAACGGGCGCACGGTGACCAGCGGCCCGCCCTTGGACGCCAGGGCGCTGCACACGTCGACGACGCGGCGGTCGACGCCGAAGGGGATGATCTTGACGGTGGCCACGAGCTGGCGCGGGGCGACGATGTCGTAGGGCGGCAGGGTGGCGACGGCGACGGCCTCGTCCACGAGATTGAGGCGGTCGAGGCGGTCGCGGTCGATGGCCACCACGCCGCGGTCGGTGGCGAACAGGTTGCAGCGGCCCGAGAAGGGCGCGCTGGCGCTGACTCCGGTGCCGGCCAGGGCGTCGGCGATCAGGCGGGCGGCATCGTTCTCGCCGACGTCGTCCTCCTCCAGCCGCGCGCCCGTGACGAAGTTTATGTCGGAATCCTTGAGGGCGCGCACGTCCTCGGCCGTGAGCACGCGGCCTTTTTTCAGCATGGCGGCCGGAAGGCGCAGCGAGTGGGCCAGAATCAGCCCCTCGGCCTCGTCGACTCGCACCTCCCCGAAAAGCATGCCTCGTCCCTCCCTCCGTCCCGCACTATGTCATATTCCGCCGCCGGATGGCGATGGCTTCGGCGAGGACCGAGACGGCGATCTCGGCGGGCGTGCGGGCGCCGATATCCAGGCCCACGGGGGCGGACAGGCGGTCGAGGGCCTGCTCCGGAACGCCCCGCTCCGCCAGCCGTCGCCGCCGCGCCGCGTGGGTGCGCCGGCTTCCCAGGGCGCCGACATGGAAGCAGCCGGCCTCCAGCGCCAGGACCAGGGCGTCGTCGTCGATGCCCGAATTGTGCGCGAGCGTCACCAGAGCGGTTCGGCGGTCCAGCCGCAGATCGGGCAGGACCGCATCGGGCCAGCCGCACCGCACCTCGCCCACGGGAAAGCGCGCGGGCGCCGCGAAGGCCGGGCGGGGATCGACGACCACCACCTGGAAGCCGGCGGCCGCCGCCATGGGCGCCAGTGCCTGGGCGATATGCACCGCTCCCACCAGGACCAGCCGCCAGGGCGGGCCGTAGGCGCGCACGAACAGGCCGTCCGCCAGGACGCCGCTGCGATCCTGTTCCGCCAACTCCCGCACCCGGGACAAATCGGACGCGGCCAGGGCAAGGTCGCCCGCCGCCCCATGGGCGGTCACCGCCGCCGCCCGGCCCGTTTCCGGGGCGTAGGCCAGCGCGGCCGGCTCGCCGCGCCCGATCGCGTCGAGCAGGGTGCGGATCGTTTCGCGGGCGGGGGCCATCAGACCGACGGCGATGCGTCCGCCGCAGGGCAATCCCACCGCCCAGGCGGCGTCATCCCCGACGCCGACATCGATCCGGCGCGGCCGACCGTCGGCCAGCATCGCCCCGGCCTCGGCGATCACCGCGGCCTCGATGCAGCCGCCCGAGACCGAACCGGCGAAGGCCAGATCGCCGCGCACGGCCATATGGGCGCCGATCCCGCGCGGCGCCGAGCCCCAGGTGGAGACCACCGTCGCCAAGGCGGCCGCATGCCCCTCGGCCAGCCATCCGGCCAGGGCCGCGAGAATCGCGGCATCGTTCGCATCGGTCACGGCATCGGTCCTCGCATGGGTTGACGCTCCGTCACTTGGCCGCGGCGACGGCACGGCGGGCCAGCACGGCGATCAGGTGGGCGCGGTATTGGGCGCTGGCGTGCAGGCTGTCCCGCAATCCTTGCGCGGACACCGTCAGGCCGGCCAGCGCGTCGGGGCCGAACCCGGCGGCCAGGGCGCGTTCGAAGGCGGGCAGGCGGAACGGGCGGGGGCCGGCACCGATCACCGCCACCCGCGGCCCGTCGGCGGTCTCGGCGGCGAAGACGCCGACGACGGGATAACCCGAGGCCGGATCGCGCATCTTGGCATAGCCGGCGCGGCGCGGCCGGGGATAGGCGATTGCGACCACCAGCTCGTCGGGGTCCAGCGCTGTGCGGAACGGGCCGGTGAAGAAGGAATCGGCCGGCAGGGTCCGCCGGTCGGTGCGGATGTCCGCCCCCAGGCCGAGCGCCGCCGCCGCATGCTCGCCCGCCGGGTCGTTGTTGGCGAGCGATCCGCCGAGCGTGCCCATGTTGCGGATCTGGAGGTCGCCGATGACCCGCGCCAGGGCGGCAAGACCGGGCAGAGACCCCGCGTCGCGGGCGATCGTGGCATGGGTGGCGGCGGCGCCCACCACCAGCCGGCCGCCCTCGTCCCGTATGCCGGCAAGGTCGGGAATGCGGGCGACGTCGATCAGCGCCGAAGGATGCGCTCCGCCCGCCGTCAGGGTTCCGATCAGGGTCTGGCCGCCGGCGAGGAAGGCCGATGCCGGCTCGCGCCACCGCAGCAGGACGGCCTCGGCCACGGTGGCCGGCCGGTGGTAGGCGAAGGGCGTCACGCCTTGCGCTCCCGCCTTGCGGCGACGGCGTCGGCGATGGCCTCGACGATGGGGGTGTAGCCGGTGCAGCGGCACAGCGTCCCGGACAGGCCGGCGCGGATGGCCCATTCGTCGGGCGTCTCCAGGGTTTCGGCCAGGTCCAGCCCGGTCATCACCATGCCGGGCGTGCAGAAGCCGCATTGCAGGGCGTGATGGTCGCGGAACGCCTCCTGCAAGGGATGCAGGGCGCCGTCGGGCGCCGCCACCCCTTCGATGGTGGTCACGCGCCGGCCGTCCGCCTGGACGGCGAGGACCAGGCAGGCTTTCACCGCCCGTCCGTCCAGATGGATTGTGCAAGCGCCGCATTGGCCGCTGTCGCAGCCCACATGGGTCCCGGTCAGCCCCATGTGTTCGCGCAGGAAGGCCACCAGCAGCGTGGCGGCTTCCACCTCGGCTTCGATCGAACGGCCGTTGATGTCGAGCGCGATCCGCATGTCCAGTCCTCTTTGGTGTTCCCAGGAGGTGAGGCGTCGCGCCCGCATGGTCAAGCGGAATCCACTTCCGGGGATTGGCGCCCGCGCGGATGGGAGGCTATGGTTCCGGTGTGGAACAAAGGAGTGGCGGGCGATGCCCTTCGCGGTGACATCGTGCCTGGACGTGGCGTTCTGGTTCACCGACCGGGCGCTGAACGACAGGGAATACTTGCAGCCTCAGAAGCTGCACCGGCTGATGTATCTGGCGCAGGCGTACTTTTCGGTCGCCTATCCCGGGCGCAAGCTGATGCCCGCGGTGTTCGTCACCGACGAGATGGGCCCGGTCGAACCGACCGTCTTCCATGCGCTGGCCTATGGGCGTCCGCACATGGTCGAATCCCACCCCATTCCCGAACGGGTGGCCCACTTCCTGGACAGCATCTGGCGCCGGTTCGGCGCGTCCACCGCCGACCAGTTGACCCAGAGGGTGAACCAGCACACCCCGGTCGCCGAGGCCATGGGCAAGGGCGCGGGCGAGGAGATCGCGTTCGAGGCGATGGTGACATTCTACGCCAGCGAGGCGGCCACCCGCCGCAGCGGCGCCCTGCCGGTGGACAAGGTGCTGCGGCCGAGGGTGATGCGCTCCCAGGACGGCAAGCCGGTCAGCGTCACCGCCTGGCGGCCCAAGGCGGCGCCGAAGACGTGACGTCCCGGTCATTCCCCGCCATCCATGCGGCCTGACGCTCACCCCGCCGCGCGGGCCAGGGGCTCGTACCATGCGCGCGGCATGCCGGCTTCGGCGCGGGCGGCGTGGTTGAAGGGGGGCTTGAGGCCGCCGGGGAACAGCCGGCCCAGGTAATCGCGGTAGGCTCGCGCCGGGTCGAGCCCGCGCCGCTCGGCCAGGAACGCGAACCAGCGCACCCCGGCGCCGACGTGGCCGATCTCGTCGCGGTAGATGACGTCCAGGGCCGGCGGCGTGTCGCGGTCGCCGTTGCGCTCCAGGCGGCGGATGGTCTCGGGCGTGGTGTCGCAGCCCCGCGCCTCCAGGGTCATCGGCACCAGCGCCAGCCGGGCCATGAGGTCGCCCGCCGTCTTCTCGGCCGCCTGCCACAGCCCGTCATGGGCCGGCAGGTCGCCATAGGCGGCGCCCAATCCGCCCAGCAAGTCCTCCAGCAGGATGAAATGCCGGGCCTCGTCCAGCGCGACATGCACCCAGTCGTCGTAGAATTCCCTGGGCATCGCCTCGCCGGGGAAGCGGCAGAGGATGTCCCACGCCAGGTCGATGGCGTTCAGTTCAATGTGCGCCAGGGCATGGAGCAGGGCGATACGGCCGCCGGCTCCGCCATAGGCGCGCTTGGGCATCTCGCGCGGCGGCAGCAGGACGGGCCGCAAGGGGCGCGCGGGGCGGGACGGGGGCCGGGCGGCGCCGACCATGGCGATTCGGCCCGACGCCCAGTCGGCGGCGAAGCCTTCGGTCAGCCGGCACTTCTCCGCCGCGCCGGCCGTGGCCAGGACGGCCAGCGCGGCCTCGCACAGGGTGGTCACGGCCGTGGCATTTCCCCGAGCGAGGCCAGCGTCGTGAGGATCTCCCGGCTGTGGCCTGCGACCTTGACCTTGGGCCAGACCGCCACCACCACGCCGTTCTGGTCGATCAGCACGGTGGTGCGCTCGATCCCCATGTAGGTGCGCCCGTACATGGATTTCTGTTTCCACACGCCGTAGGCATCGCACACCGCGCCGTCCGCGTCCGAGGCCAGCGGGAAGGGCAGGGTCAGCTTGGCGCGGAACTTGACGTGGCTGGTGACCGTGTCCCGCGAAACGCCCAGGATTTCGGTGCCGAACAGGGCGAAGCGGTCGAAGTCGTCGGCGAACGCCTTGGCCTCGGAGGAGCATCCCGAGGTGTCGTCCTTGGGATAGAAGTACAGCACCAGACGCTTGCCGCGGTAATCGCCCAGGGACACCTGCCCGTCGTCGGTGGGCATGGAGAAGGGCGGAGCCGGCTGGCCGATGGTGACGCTCATGCTCTGGGCCTCGTGTCGCGGAGTGGTCGCAGGGAAATTTTTGGCACAACCGGACCTTACCGCAAGTGAAGACCTCGTGTATGCAATTTTCAGATGCTCTCCCTAGGGAGTAGAGTGGCTGAAGGAGCTTCTATGCTTGTAAATCGGCTGTTTTCACGCATCGAAAGACAATTCATACACGGGCATCGCGATTCCATCTATCGGACCGTCGCTCAGGGATGCAAGGCTCCGAACTCGGGTTTCGAATTGGTCAATGTCATCGTCCCCCCTGTCATCCCTAATGAATGTGGCCATCATCCGCCCAGCAGTCGCCGGTAGACCTCGGACGCCGCCGTCGCGCAATCGTCCATGCGGTCGATCAGGCTGCGGAAATCGGTGAGCCCGGCGGCGCGCGCCATCAGCGCCCGCAGGCCGCCGGGCGCGGTGCGCTCGTCGAAATCCCCGGCGATGGTCTGGCGCAGCACCGACTGCACCGCCGACCACAGGCGCCACGCCTCGGCCAGGGTGTCGCGGTCGCCGGGCACCAGCACCCCGGCGGCGGCGGCGCGGTCCAGCGCCGTGCCGGTGTTGGCGGAAAGGATGTCCGGGTGGTCGTGGGCGTGGGCCAGTTGCAGGTACTGGGCGACGAACTCGATGTCCACCAGCCCGCCGCGCCGGTGTTTGACCTGCCAGCGGCTTTCGGCCTTGTGCTCGCGGGCGATGCGCTCGCGCATGTCCGCGATGTCGGCCAACAGCCTGGCGCCGTCGCGCGGCTGCGTCAAAACCTCGCGCACCACCGCCTCGACGCGCCGGCCGAGCGCGGGATCGCCGGCGACCGCGCGGGCGCGGGTGAGCGCCATGTGCTCCCACGTCCAGGCCGCCTCCCGCTGGTAGCGGCGGAAGGAATCCAGGCTGGTGGCGATGGGGCCGGAATTGCCCGAGGGTCTCAGGCGCATGTCCACCGCGTACAGCCCGCCCTCGCCGGTCTTGGCGGTCAGCGCGGTGATGATGCGCTGGGTCAGCCGGGCGTACCAGGTGGCGAGGGCCAGCGGCCGCGGCCCGTCCGATTCCTCGATGCCGGGCGGCGCGTCGTAGATCAGGATCAGGTCGAGGTCCGAGGTGGCCGTCATCTCGCGCCCGCCCAGCTTGCCCATGGCCAGCAGGCACCATTCGCCGCCGGCGATGCGCCCGTGGGCGCGGGCGAATTCCGCCTCCACTTGGCGGCCGAGCCGGTCCAGCACCGCCTCGGCGATGTCGGAAAAGGCGCGGCCCGCCCGCCCGGGGTCCAGCGTCCCGCGCAGGATCTGCACGCCGGCCTGGAACTTGCGGTCGTTGACCCAGCGCCGGCTGGCGTCCAGGACGGCCTGCATGTCGCCGCCGGCCTCGGCCAGGATCGGGTCCAATTCCAGGGCAAGCTCCGGCGCGGACGGCACCGGCGCCAGGAAACCCGCCTGGAGCACGCCGTCCAGCACGATCGGGTGGCGGGCCAGGTGGTCGGCCAGCAGCGGCGCGTCCCCCATGATCTCGGCGACGAGGTCGAGCAGCGACGGATTGGCGTGGAACAGCGAGAACAGCGGCACGCCCATCGGCAGCCGGCCGAGGAAATCGTCGAAGCGCATGAAGGCTTCGTCGGGATTGGCGGTGGTGGCGAGCGCCGCCAGCAGCGCCGGGGTCAGTTCGGTCAGCAATTCGCGCGCCCGCGTCGAGCGGGTGGCGCGCACGCGCCCATGGTGCCAGCCGCGGATGGTGGAGCTGACCGCGTCGGCGTTGGCGAAGCCCATCTCGGCCAGGGTGCGGACGGTCTCGGGATCGTTCTCGCCGCCGGTGAACACCAGATTGCCATGGGTGCCCAGCGCCGGAGCGTGCTCGAACAGCCGCGCGTAATGGCCTTCCACCGCCAGGAGATGGCCGGTCAGCACCCGTGCCATCTCGTCCGCATCGGCGTGGCCCATGAAGGCGGCGATCCCGGCCAGCCGGGCGGGGTCGGCGGGCAGGGTCTGGGTCTGCTTGTCGTCCACCATCTGCAACCGGTGCTCCAGGCTGCGCAGATAGCGGTACGCCGCCTCCAGCTCGGCCGCCACCGTTTCGCCGATATGGCCGGCGCCCGCCAGGGCGCGCAAGGCCTGAACCGTGGCGGGGACGCGCATGGCCGGCTCGCGGCCGCCCCATATCAGTTGCTGGGTCTGGGCGAAGAATTCGATCTCGCGGATGCCGCCACGGCCCAGCTTGATGTTGTGCCCGCCCACGGCGACGACGTGACCGCCGCGATAGGCGTTGATCTGCCGCTTAATCGAATGAATGTCCTGAATGGCGGCGAAATCCAGGGATTTGCGCCAGATGAACGGTTTCAGGAAAGCCAGGAAACGGGCGCCGGCATCGGGATCGCCGGCCACCTGGCGGGCCTTGATCATGGCCGCGCGTTCCCAGTTCTGGCCGAACCCTTCGTAATAGGCTTCGGCGGCGACCAGGGAGACGGCCACCGGAGTCGCGCCGGGATCGGGACGCAGGCGCAGGTCGGTGCGGAACACGTAGCCGTCGGCGGTGCGCTCGTCGAGGATGCGCACCAGCTCCTTGGTCAGCGCGATCATGCACTCGGGCAGGCTGCGCCGCCCGCGGTAGTCGATCTTTTCGTGGTCGTAAAGGACGATCAGGTCGATGTCGCTGGAATAATTCAGCTCGCCCGCGCCCAGCTTGCCCATGCCGAGGACGACCACGCCGGAGCCCTTTTCGGGGTCGGCCGGGTCGGCCAGTACCAGTTCGCCCTTGCCGGCCTGCCGCCGCAGCAGGTATGTCACCGCCACACGGACGGCGGTCTCGGCGAAGCGGGTCAGGGCTTCGGTCACCGATTCCAGGGTCCAGGCGCCGGCCATGTCGGCCAGCGCCACCAGGAGGGCGGTTCGACGCTTGGCGACGCGCAAGGACTCCATCACCCGGGGCTGGTCGGCCGCGTCCGCCGTCTCCGTCCGCAATTCGGCGATCAGCGCCGCGAAGGCGCCGTCCGGCCCGGCCCCCAGGATGCGGCGGGCGAAGGCCGGCTCCCGCAGCAGGCAGAAGGTCAGCCATGGACTGTTGCCGAACGCTGCGCCCAGGAGCGCGCCCGCGGCCGGGTCGGCGGCGGCGTCGCGCATGAAGCGGGCGAGGCCGGGATCGGCCTGCTCGGCGGCTTCCTCCAGCCAGCGTTCCATCCCGCGGTCGCGGGCCGCGGCGTCGCCGGGACGCGGCAATGTCTTGGCCGACGGAAAGTTCACCTTGCCGGCTCCAAAGCCTTGTGGTTGCCTCACAGTGGGCAATGCAAGGTGTGGGGTCAACAGCGCTTCTTATCCTGCGCTGTTGTTGTCGTCCCCAGCGGCGCGAGGGATCTTTCCGGCACCATCGCGTGAACGATCTCTCACTTTCGGCTCGGGACGGCCATGAAGGAACGCGCGGGATGACGGTTGGTGTGGTCAAGGTGGACACGGAGGCTCCCCGCGGTGGTTCACGGCGCGGTTAGACATCTTTTCCAGCTTCTGGGAGCGCTCGTCGTCGTCCTGTTGATCGGCGTTCCGCTGTCGGTCTGGCGGTTGTCCAACGGTCCGGTGGCGCTCGATTTCCTGACGCCGTACATCGAAGCGGCGCTGACCGATGCGGACGGCCGCTACGCCGTCCGGCTCGACCGCACCGTGCTGGCGCTGGACAGGGGCCGGCGCCTGCTGGAAATCCGCGCCGTCAACGTGGTCGCCTTCGCCGGCGGCGACAAGCCGGTGGCCACCGTTCCCCAGGTGGCGATGAACTTCAGCGGCCGCGCCCTGCTGCGCGGGAATCTGGTTCCGCGCGCCGTGCGCGTGTACAACCCCAAGATCACGCTGGTTCGCGACGAGAGCGGGCGGCTGTCCTGGGGGATCGGCGACAAGCCCGAGGCAGAGCCCTCCAACGACGTCGTGCGGGGCCTGGTCGATGAACTGGTCGGCGCGCAGGATCCGTCCAAACCTGGCCGCCTGCTGCAAAGCGCGGCCATCCTGGGGGCGGACGTGGTGGTCGACGACCGTGCCCTTCATACGGTATGGCATGCGCCCGACGTCGATCTCGAAATGAAGCGCTCACCCGTCGGCATCCAGGCCCTGGCTCATGTTTCCCTCGACCTCGACGGCCAATTGGGGACCGTCGGCGCCCGCGTGGACTACCTGTCCGCCGGGGGGGGCATTGACGGCGAGATGCGGCTGTCCAACATTCGCCCGATGGTCCTGGCCCGGTTCGGCGGTCCGCTCGCCAGTCTGTCGGCGCTCGACATGCCGTTGGAGGGGACGGTGCGCGGCAAGGCCACCGCCGACGGAACGGTGTCGGAAATCGCCTTCGATCTGTCGGGGGATGCGGGGGTCATCACCCTGCCCGCGCCGGTTTCGGCCACCTACCGGGTCGCCGGCACGACATTGCGGGGAAGGCTGACGAACAATCTCGCCCATGCCGACATCGACGAACTCGGCATCGATTTCGGCGGCCCGAGGGTTACGGTCGCGGCGCGCATCGACGGCCTGGGCGGCGATACCGTCATCAACGCCGACGGCACCGTCCGCGAGGTGCCGTTCGATTCGCTGCCGGGTCTGTGGCCGGCCGCCGTGGCGCCCGAGCCCCGGGCCTGGGTCGTCGCCAACCTGCACAAGGGGGTCGTCCGCGAGGGCCATGTCACCGTCTCGGCGCGGTCGCCGTCGGGGCGGCTGGAGGACCTGGAAATCGGCGCCGTGACGGGCGATCTGCACGGCGAGGGGGCCACCGTCGACTATTTGCACCCCATGCCGCCGGTGCGGAACGCCTCGGCCTCGGCCACGTTCGATTCCCACCGTTTCCGTATCACCGTCGACGGCGGCGAGGCCGACGGCCTGAAGGTGGACGACGGCGTGATCGAGCTGTCGGGGCTGGACCAGGCGGTTCCCGCCGCCAATGTCGATCTCACCATTTCCGGCGCTGCCGCCGACGCCTTGAAGCTGATCGACCATCCGCCGCTGCGCTACGCCCAGGCGCTGGGAATCAAGCCCGACAGGATCGGCGGCAAGGCGGTCACCCGGTTGCGCCTGACCTTCCCGCTGCTCGCCAACCTGAAAATCGACGATCTGTCGGTCAAGGCCCATTCGGTCATCGACGGGGCCAGGGTGCCGGGGGTGTTGATGGGGCTCGACCTCTCCCAGGGGCATCTGGCGCTCGACGTGGATGCGCGCGGGATGGACGTGACGGGGCCGGTGGTGCTGGGGACCATCCCGGCGCGGCTGGCGTGGCGCGAGAATTTCACCAGGAACGCCCCCTTCCGGAGCCGCTATGTGGTCGATGCGCCGAGCGTGGACGAACAGCAGCGGCGCTCCCTGGGTCTGGATTCGCCGCCCTTCGTCGCCCCGTGGCTGGAAGGGCCGGTGGGCGCCACGGTCACCGCCACCCTCCAGCCCGGCGGCCGTGCCGACGTGGACGCCAAGATGGACCTGTCCCCGGCGCACATGAGCCTGCCGGGATTGGGATGGCGCAAGGAACGGCGCACCACCGGCGGCGCCCAGGCACTGGTCCGGATCGTCAAGGGCAGAATCGCCGCCGTTCCCCGCTTCTCCCTCATCGCCGGCGATCTCCAGGCCCAGGGGTCCATAGCCTTCCGCCCGGACGGCACGGCGCAACGGGTCGATTTCGACAGGATGGCCTTCGGCCGCACCGATCTGGCCGGTACGGTGGCCTTCCTTCCCGGCGGCGCGCTGAACATCGCCTTCAAGGGAACCAGCTTCGACGCCAAGCCGCTTCTGTCCAGCCACGACAGCGGGAGCGGGGAGGACGGCGGCGGGAACAAGGAGCCGCCCGCCGAGGACGATCTGCCGGTCATGGACGTCTCGGTCGCCGCCAAGTCGCTATGGCTGTCCACGCCGGGGCGCCTCATCGACGGCTCGGCCACGCTGCGGCACGAGGGCGGGGATTGGCGGGCCGCCAGCATCCGGGGCACGGTGAGCGACGGAAAGACCTTCTCGGCGGTGCTCCGCCAGGACTCGCCGGGACGGCGGTCGGTCACGGTGGTTTCGGACGACGCGGGCGGTGTGATGCGTGCGTTCGACGTCTATGACGACGTGGTGGGCGGCGCCCTGGATATCGCCGCCACCATCCGCGACGACGAGCCCGCCAAGCCGGTGTCCGGCGTGGTGCGCATCACCGATTATAGCGTCGTCCATGCCCCGCCGCTGGCCCGCCTGCTCACGGTGGCGGCACTGACCGGCATCGTCGACCTGCTGCGCGGCGAAGGGGTGAGCTTTTCGGTCCTCGATGCTCCCTTCACCCTGACCGACGGCGTGCTCGAGGTGACCAACGCCCGCGCCCACGGCACGGCGTTGGGGCTGACGGCCAACGGCCAGATCGACCTCAATGCCGGCCGTCTGGCGCTCGAAGGCACGGTCGTGCCGATCTACTCGCTCAACGGCGCCCTGGGAAACATACCGCTGCTGGGCTGGCTGACCACCGGGGGAGAAAAGGGGGGTGGATTGGTGGCCTTCAACTTCAGCATGAAGGGGTCCACCCAGGAGCCCGACGTGGTGGTCAATCCGCTCTCCGCCCTGGCGCCCGGGTTCCTGCGCCGGTTTTTCGATATTTTCGACAGCGGCTCGGAGACCGTGGTGCGGCCGAAGGCGGCGTCCCCGTAACTCCCTGAACCGGTTTCCGATCGATCGGAACAGGTCCAGGTTTGTCTTGCCCTCGCCGGGTGCAGGCTCCGCCTGCTTGGCCGCCGCCTCAGCGGCGGCAGGGAGTGATCCGAATCGATCGGATCACTCTAACTCACGATTTTCCACGAGCCGTCGGGCTGGCGGCAGGCGGTGCCGTGGCTGCGCTGCTTCTGGCCGCCGATGGTGATGGTCTGCTGGAATTCGCGGCAGTATTGGCCGGGCGCGGGCTCGTAGGTCCCGGTCGGGGTGACGGTGCCGTAATGGCCGTTGTCGGGGTTGTTCCAGGTGATTCCCGTCCCCGTGGGGGCGGTCTCGAACGCCTGCTGGCCGGCGCGGTTGGCATAGGCGACGTCGGCCCGGTCCAGGGATTTCCCGACCTCGCTGCCGATGAAGGCCCCCAGCAATGTGCCGAACGCGGTCGCCGCCAGTTTGCCGCTGCCGCTGCCGAACTGGGAGCCGGCCAATCCGCCGCCCACCGCGCCCAGGACCGCGCCGCCCGTCTGCTTGCTCACGCCGTATCCGCCTTCGGTGCCCGGCTGGGCGCAGCCCGACAGCATCGCCGCCACCGCCGCCGCGGCCATTACCTTGCGCATGTCCGTCCTCCGCCCTGTCCCTTCCGTCCGCACGATGCGGGCTATTGGAATGACATGGTCGCTCGCCGTGACGGAGGGAGGGGGCGAATATGGCGAAAGGAGCGCTGTCCGCCGGGCCGGCCGCGCGTGCCGGCTCCGGACCGAGGCGAGGGGATTATTCGACGGGGCGGTCTTGGTGCTCGTGCCCATGCTCGTGTTCGGGAAGCGGGGCCACCAGGCCGCTGCGCGGGCGCGCGATGGTGACCGCCTTTTCCAGATCGGCTTCGGAGCACAGGCCGAGCGTCACCGGGTTGCGCGGCTTGATGTTGGCCGCGTTCCAATGGGTTTTGTCGCGCACGGACTGGATGGTCGGCTTGGTGGTGCCGATCAGCTTGCAGATCTGGGCATCCGACAGTTCTGGGTGGTGCTTGAGAATCCAGGCGATGGCATCGGGCCGGTCCTGGCGCTTGGACACCGGTGTGTAGCGCGCGCCCTTCGGCTTGGCCCGCGGCTGCGGATAATCGGTGGCGTTGAGCTTCATCCGCGAATCGGGATCGGCCTCGCACCGTTCGATTTCCGATCGGGCGAGCTGACCGTTGGCGACCGGGTCGAGGCCGACGATGCCGCTGGCGACCTCGCCGTCGGCGATCGCCTGCACTTCCAGCGGATGGAGGCCGCAGAAATCGGCAATCTGCTCGAAGCTGAGGGCGGTGTTCTCGACGAGCCAGACGGCGGTCGCCTTGGGCATGAGCGGCAGGGCCATGAATCCTCCTAATGTGGGCTTTGCGCGGGACCCGCGGACCCGGCGCCGTCGGCGGCGGCGTGAACGGACGCGCCGGTAGTTATATTGAACGGCTCCCCATCGGTCAAACCGGTTGGACCTGCTCCAGCAGTCCTCATTATGCATTTTTCGCTGTCATCCCGAGCCGACGGCGAGGGATCTTTCAGGCACCTTCGCGTGAAAGATCCCTCTATCGCTCCGCTCTCTCGGGATGACACCATTCCTTGGTGCCGCATAATGAGAACCGCTGGACCTGCTCGCCTCGCACAACGAGGACGATCTTTCCTATATGTGCGTTCGACTCAATCAGTCTATGGGCATCGGCCGCCCGGTCCAAAGGATATGTGGCATGTACCACTGGACGAATGGTCCCCGCTCCGATCAGCGGCCAGACATTCCGCCTGAGCGAATCGGCGATGCGCGCCTTGGCCTCGCCGGATTGGGGGCGCAGCGTCGAACCGGTCAGGGTCAGGCGCTTGACCATCACCGGCATGAAATTCACCTCGGCGGTCGATCCCTTCATGAAGGCGATGAAGACCAGCCTGCCTTCGGCCGCCAGAGCGCGGATGTTGCGGGGGATGTCGCCGCCGCCCACCATGTCGAGGATGACGTCGACACCCGTGCCGCCGGTCTCGCGCTTGACCACATCGACGAAATCCTCGGCGCGGTAGTCGATGGCGCGATCGGCGCCGAGCGAGCGGCACACGTCCAGCTTGCCGGCGCTGGCGGTGGTGAAGACGGTGGCGCCGAAAGCCTTGGCCAACTGGATGGCGGTAATGCCGATGCCCCCGGCGCCGCCGTGGACGAGGATGCGCTCGCCCGGTTGCAGGCGGCCGCGCTCGAACACATTGTGCCAAACCGTGAAGAAGGTTTCGGGCAGGGACGCGGCCTGAACGAAATCCAGGCCTTCGGGCACCGGCAGGCAATGGCGGGCATCGGCCGCCACGTATTGGGCATAGCCACCCCCGGCCACCAGAGCGCAGACGGATTGCCCCAGGCCGGGCCATTCCGTGCCGTCGCCGACGGCGACGACGGTGCCCGATACCTCCAGGCCCGGCAGGTCCGACGCGCCGGGAGGAGGCGGGTAGGAGCCTTGGCGTTGCAGCACGTCGGGACGGTTGATTCCGGCGGCGGCCACGGCGATCACCACCTGGCCCTTGCCGGGACGAGGCGTCGGCCGTTCGGCGGAACGCAGGACTTCGGGGCCGCCGGGATGGGCGATTTCGATGCAGGTCATGTGGTCGGGCAGCATCGTCCCCTCCGATTGTGCGGTGCGAGATGAGTCTGTTACGTTCACAAAGCGAAGGCAAGTGCGGAGGCGGCGTCATGGACTGGGAAGATCTTGAGCCGCGCCGGAAGGCGCCCGCGCCCAAGAACCTGGAGACGATGAGCGTGGAGGAACTGGGCGAGTATATTTCCCAATTGGAAGCCGAGATCGCCCGTGCCAAGGCGGCCATCGCCGCCAAGCGATCGGTGCGGGCCGGCGCCGACGCGCTGTTCAAGCGCTGACGTCACAGGAGGTGGTGACATGCTCAAAGGCAGAACGGCCGTGGTCACCGGGTCCACCAGCGGCATCGGGTTGGGGATCGCCCGTTCCCTGGCCGCCGCGGGCGCCAACGTGATGCTGAACGGCTTCGGCGAGCGCGAGGCCATCGAAGGGATACGGGCCACCCTGGCCCGCGATTTCGCCGTCGAGGCGCTGTTCAACGGCGCCGACCTGTCGGACGCGGCGGGCTGCGCAACGCTGATCCGCGACGCCGAGGCCCGGCTGGGCGCGGTGGACGTGCTGGTCAACAACGCGGGCATCCAGCATGTGTCGCCGGTGGAGACCTTCCCGCCCGAACGGTGGGATGCGGTGATCGCCGTCAACCTGTCGTCGGCCTTCCACACCATCCGCACGGCGCTGCCGGGCATGACGATCCGGGGCTGGGGGCGGATCGTCAACATCGCTTCGGCCCACGGCCTGGTGGCTTCGGCCAACAAGGCGGCCTATGTGGCAGCCAAGCACGGACTGGTCGGGCTGACCAAGGTGGTGGCGCTGGAGACGGCCGAAACCGGCATCACCTGCAACGCCATTTGCCCCGGCTGGGTGCTCACGCCCCTGGTCCAGGCGCAGATCGACGCGCGGGCCGAGGCCGAAGGCACGACGGTGGAAGCGGCGGGCCGCGATCTGCTGGCGGAAAAGCAGCCGACCAAACGATTCACCACACCGGAGCAGATCGGCGACCTTGCCGTTTTCCTGTGTTCACCGGGCGGTGACAACATGACCGGCGCCGCCCTGTCCATGGACGGCGGCTGGACGGCGCAGTAACGCGGAGCGGTTCAGGGGGGCGCGACGCCCCCCCGATTCCGAAGGGTCAGGCGGCCTTTTCCGTGTCGGCTGGAGCCGGGGCGGCGTCGAGGATCGCGGGCGGCGCCTTGGCCTCGATCCGGATCGAGCGGGGCTTCAACGCCTCGGGCACCTCCCGCACCAGATCGACGTGCAGCAGGCCGTTGACCAGCGAGGCGCTCGCCACCCGGATGAAATCGGCCATCTCGAAGCGGCGCTCGAACGAACGTCCGGCGATGCCGCGGTGCAGGTATTGGGCGTTGCCCTCTTCCTTCCGGGCGCGTCCGGCGATCGTCAGGGTCGGCCCATGGGCCGTGACGTCGAGATCGGCCTCCGAGAAGCCGGCGACCGCCATGGTGATGCGGTAATGGTCCTCGCCCATCTTCTCGATGTTGTAGGGGGGATACGCAAAGGCCGCATCGTCCAGGCGCGCGGCGGAATCCAGCATTCGGCCGAGATGGTCGAAGCCGACGGTGGAGCGGAACAGGGGAGAGAGGTCGAAGGTACGCATTCCAGTCCTCCTGACGAAGCAACCAGAGGGAACGGCGACACGGTCCTTCGGCCCCTCGCGAGGACAGGGCCCGGTGCCGCCGCATGGTCCCGAATTCGGCGACCATGCCCCGACCAGATAGGCGCGGATCGCGACTCGTCAAGAGCGGCGGCCACCTCTTGCGAGGACGGCATCCCCCTCGGGCGGCCAATTGCGGGCATCGCCGCCAAGGCCCAAATGGGCGCAAGCGAAGGACGGGAATGGTTAGCGCCGTTGCCGTTCCGGTACTACAATCGCGGGGCGGTTGTGCGGTGCCGGACGGCGATAACTCCTAGAGTCTTGGACGAGGTTGGGTCATGGAATCGCCCGCGTTTTTCGCCAAGATGTACGACGAGACCCTCGCCCTATTGGTGGAGGCTCGCAACTACGTCGCCTATGGCGAGCTCAAGGCCCAGAGGGAGCCCAAGGCTCGTCAGCGCGACGGGGCGGGTGGCGGGCTGCACGCATCCTGCGAGGCGCTGCGGGTTACCGCGCGGCTGACCCAGGTGATGGCGTGGCTGATGATCCACCGGGCGGCGGGCGAGGGCGAGATAGCGCCGGAGGAGGCTCTGGCGGACCACAACCGCCTGTCGGGAGGGGACGTCTGCCTGGACGGGCGGTCCACCGCGGACGAGACTCTGCCGGCCGGTTTGCGCAGTCTGCTGGATCGCAGCCATCGCCTTTATCTGCGCGTCGGGCGCCTCGAAGCGCAGATGCTGGACGGCGTCAGCCGGGTGGCGCGGTCCTTACCCGGCTGAACACGCGCGCGATGAAGGCCGCCACGTCGGGAAGCGGGGTTTCGGGGCCGATGCCCCCTTGCCGGGCATGGCCGATCAGTTTCTTGATCATATCGGGGTTGGCCTCGTCGCCGAAGACGCGTCCGAAGGCGCCGCTCCCCATGCTGCCGTAGGCCGCGAGCAACACGACCGCGAGTTGGTCGAGGCGCAGGCCGAGGCCGCCGGCCAACGCCGACCTTGGGCCGTCGGCGACGGTTTCGAGGACGGATGCGGGATGGAAGCCGACGTTGCCGCTCTCCAGCGCCCTGCGGACCTCCGCCGACAGCAAGGCATCGGCGAAGCGGGCGCCGGCCGTCCCATCGTCCTCGGCGCCAAGGGCGGCGCCGCCGGATATCGCCGACGGCAGGGGCTGGGGGGCGGATTCGGGCAGCGGCCGGTCGGGGTCGGCCTCGACCGCCAGGCCCGGAGGCAGGCCGAGCGCCTTGGCCAGTTTTCTGGGGCAATCGTAGTCCAGCAGATGACGCCCCAGCGTCTGGACCTGGGTCGGGGTCATCCGCGCGTAGGTGGGCACCAGGGGCACCTGCCAGTCGTAAAGCAGGTGGTGCTTGATGCAGTCGTACAACTCGTCGGCCGGGGACCGCACCGTTGTTCCGGGCTGCCGTTCCGCGGTGGCGGCCGTCAACAGGCGCATGCGTCCCAGCAACCCGTCCCGCCGGCGGTTGTCGGAAGGCTGGGGCGGGGGGGCGATACCCAGCTGCCGCCGGAAATACCGTCGAGCGGCGGTGCAAACGATCATGGCCACCACCTGCTCCAGGCTGCGCCCGCACGCCAGGGGCGTGACGTCGTCGGTGACCGCGCGGCCGGACGCGTCAACCAGAACGTCCCCGAAATGGGAACGCTGCGCGCGGAAGGTGATGAAGCAGCGGTGGAGGAGATGGACGCTGCCGATGACATGGTCGTAAGCCATGTCCTCAGGCACGTCCGACAATTCCGGCATCAGCCGTCGCAGGGTTCCGACGACCGGTCCCCTGAGGGTCGCCCGGATGATTCTGACCGGTTCCGCCTCACGGAAAAAATCAGCAGATACTGCCGTGGCATTCATACCGTCCCCCCGGGCCAAGCCCCGAGCGCCGCCGGCTCCCCAGCGTGTGCGTAATCCCCATTCGAACTGTGGAGCGGGTATGGCGCGGTGTCAAGCCAAACGGGGAGGCGACAGCGGTTCTCATTATGTGGCATCAGGGCATGTTGTCATCCCGAGGGGGCGGAGCGACTGAGGGATCTTTCACGCGAAAGTGCCGGAAAGATCCCTCGCCGTCGGCTCGGGATGACAGCGAAAAATGCATAATGAGAACCGCTGGGGAGGCGCCCAGGGCTCCGAACTCAGGTTTCGAATCGGTCAATGTCATCGTCCACCCCCCCCTGTCATCCCGACAGAGCGACAGCGACGAGGGATCCTTCAGCCGCTGGCGGCTGCCGTTCGTGCCTGAACGATCCCTCGCTCCGCTCGGGATGACACCATCATTCGCGGGGGCGTCAAGGATTCGGTCATCTGAGTTCGGAGCCCTGGGGAGGCGACCAGCAGTTCTCATTACGGGTCCGACACGCCACAATTCCCCCTCTCCCGCGGTGCGGGAGAGGGGATTTCGCCGCCACCGGCGCCACAATGAGATTTGCGAGGAAGACGGCGGGGCTCCGAATGCCCGGCCCTCAGCCGGTGGCGGATCGCCAGGAGATTTCGAACAGCGGGACGGGATCGCGGAACCCCTTGAGGATCCGGCTGCCGGCCGGTACGAACGATGCTCCCTTGCCGGAGGCCAGATCCTTGACCACGGCGGTGCACAGGATCTGATCCGGGTCGGTGGCGGCGCATACCCGCGCGGCGAGCTGGACCGTGCTGCCGTAGAGGTCGTCCTCCTCCTCGATCGGCTCCCCGGCGTTGAGGCCTATGCGCAGCCGCATCCCCAGTTCGGGATGCCGCTGGTTGTGGGCTTCGACGCCGCGCTGGATTTGCGCCGCGGCTTCCACCGCGCCCGACGCCGACGGGAACGAGGCCATGATGCCGTCGCCGGTGTGCTTGATTTCGCGGCCCTCCTGCTGGGCGATGGCGGAACGGACGATGCCGTTGTGGCTGCGCACCACCTCCTGCGCCGCCATGTCGCCCTTGGCCTGGGTCAGGTCCGTGGAACCGACCATGTCGGTGAACATGACGGTGACGATGCTGGCCTTCTTCTCCGTCGGGTGCCCCCATTCCCTGATCACGCCTTCCAGCCCGCGATGGGCTTCGCGTTCGCGGCCGTCGAGGAAATCGTTCATGGCGCTGCGGCCGGCCTGGATCACCCGCATGTAGCGCGGCTCCAGCAGGTATTCGGGCAGGTGGTCCTGGAACCGGTCGGCCATCTCCCCGGCGGTGCCCAGCGTCTCCAGCGCCGTGCCGGTGAGTTGGCGGCGGTCGCCGTCATCCAGCCGGCTGGTCTCGCAAAGGGTGTCGACGCCGCCGGCCACGTAGAGGTGCAGGGCGAATTTGTTGTAATTGTCCAGGCGGATGGCGATGGCCCGGATGACGTCGAGGGCGGTGTCCAGGAAACGCATGAGCGCCGAGCGCGGCGGTTCGGCGGCGGCAAGGGGCGGCGGCGGAACCTCCGCGGGCTTCGGTTCGGGATTCGGTTCGGCCGCCGGATCGGGCCCCGCCGGGGCGTGCTCCGGCGGTTCCGGTTCGGCGCGCTGGTGGGGTGGTTCGGCCGCCGGGGGCGGCGGCACCGCGACGGAAGGGGCGGCCGGCACCGGCTCGGCCGGCGGCTCGCCGGACGGCCCGCCTAGTCCGAGTTCCGCCAGCATCTCCTCGGTCAATGCCTGCCGGGCCAGGCGATCGAGCGAACGCTTGAGTTCCCGCGACCGGTCGTTTTCGGCGGCGGCGGCGGCTGGCGGCGGCGGCGCCGGCCGGTGGCGGACCTTGACTTCGGCCTGGCGCGGCAGAAAACGCATCGCCAGGGGGACGGCGGCCATCAGGAACGTCAGAATGAAGACGGCGAACAATATGCCCGGGTAGTTCTCCGGCTGGACGTTCACCGCCACGCCCCATTTCCACATGGTCATGATGGCGTCGGGGGTGATCTTGACCGCCAGCATCGCCACCACCAGGGCCGCCGCCAGGATGGCGGCCAGCCGCAAGACCACCTGGCTGGCGGCCCGCGCCTCGGGGACCTTCTTCCGTGGCGGGGGGCGGGACGGAGCGGGCTCGGCCGCCGATGGCTTGCCGGAGGGCTGCGACGCGGAGCGCCCGGAACCGCCGCGGGCGGCGGCCGGCGCGGGAACGGGCCGCGCGGCCGGCCGCGACTTGTCCACCGGCGCCTTTCCGGTCATGTAGACGTCGGCTTCGTCGAAGGTATTGGAATCGGTGTGGTACGTCTCGCGGACCACCCGAACCTTCATGGCATGCTTTTCGAGTTCTTTGGCCTCGGCGATGGCCTCGTCGCGCTCGTTGCGCGGAAAACGCGCATGCAGCATCCACCCGCGCGGCTCGAGGACGTAGACCTCGTAGTGGACGATCATCATGGCGTCTCGGTACAACCCCCGGCCCGGCATCGAAATGCCGGCAATCCAATGCCTGCTCTACCGTCTCCCCAGGCGGAAGTCCACCGGAAAGACGCGAGCTGGCCTATGGCAGGAGGCTGGGCGACGGGCTCGCGGAGCGGGGCGGCCGGAGCGGCGGCATCCATGGCCGCCGCGGCGCCCCGAAACGGCCTACTTCTTCAGGCCGAAATTGGCAAAACGCTTGTTGAACTTGGCGATCTGGCCGCCGGTGTCGACCATGCGATGCACGCCGGTCCACGCGGGGTGGGACTTGGGATCGATGTCGAGGCGCAGGGTATCGCCCGGCTTGCCAAAGGTCGACCGGGTCTTGAACTCGGTGCCGTCCGTCATGACCACGGTAATGTCGTGGTAGTCGGGATGAATGTCCTTTTTCATGGCCGTCCTGCTCCGGAGAATCGAAGGCGCCTTCTATAGCCAAAACCCCTTGGCGGCGCAACAGGGAATACGCGTTCCGCTGGGCTTCGAATTCAGGTTTCGAATCCGTCAATGTCATCGTTACCCGCCTGTCATCCCGACAGAGCGACAGCGACGAGGGATCCTTCAGCCGCTGGCGGCTGCCGTTTGTGCCTGAAAGATCCCTCTCTCCGCTCGGGATGACGCCATCACTCTGGGGGACATCGGGGATTCGGTTATCCGAGTTCGTTGCACTGGCGCGTTCCGCCTTTCATGCGGTCCTTCGCCCGGCGAACATGGTTGCGCCGGGCTGCGGCATGGCTAACATCCCGGCCAACAAGGAGGCACAGGAATGGAAAACGACGACACGGATTTCGCCACTGTGGCCGAGGCCGTCTTGGAAGGGCTGGCCGACACCGTGGACGACGTTCTCGGGGACGAGATCGACGTGGAGCTTCACGGCGGTATCCTCACCCTGTCCCTGTCGGACGGGGGACAATACGTGATCAACAAGCACCAGCCCAACCGCGAGATTTGGATGTCCTCGCCGGCCAGCGGCGCCTGGCACTTCGCCCATGCCGGCGGGCGCTGGCTGTCCACCCGGGAACCGCGCGCCGTTCTCACCCAATTGCTGGCGGCCGAATTGGCGGCGAAGTACGGCCGGGACATCGCCTTCGAGGTGTGAGGCGAGGACGCCCGGTCCGGCAGGCCTATCGGCAGGGTGGCATCGGCGGGCGCGTCCCCCCATCTGGATGCCCCGAAAGGGGAAGCCGATGGTCCAGCCCGATACCTTTGCCGCACTGTCGCCTCCGGCGCGGGCCGTGCTGCGGGCCTGGGCGCTGCTGGCGGTGGGGGCGCTGGCCGTGGCGGGAGGACTGGCGCTTCTGCTTGCCCTGGCGCGCGCTCCGGGGACCGGCACCTGGCTTCCGTGGGGGGCGGACTTCTTCTTCAGGGGCCTCGTCACCCATGTGGTCTTCGCCTTTCAGATCTGGTTCCTGGCGGCTTTCGGCGCGGTCCTGACCCTGGCGGTCCCGTCGGCGGCCGATCGGGGCGGGCTCGGGCCGCCATTGGCGGCGTCGGCGGGAACGGCGCTGCTGCTGGTGCCGACCCTGGCCGGGTGGGGCGAGCCGTCGCTGAACAATTACGTGCCGGTCCTGGACCATCCCCTGTTCTTCGCCGGTCTGGCGGCGGTGGGCGGAGGGGCCGGCGCGGCCGCGCTGCGGGGTGTTTCCCGCCCGCGGGATTGGGCGCGCGGGCCCGCCCCGTTCGGGATGGCCATGGCCTCCCTCGGGCTTCTGGCCGCGCTGGCGTGTTTCGTCCTGGCCGCGCTGCTGATCCCTTCGGATACGGACCCGGCGCTGCGCGACGAGCGGCTGTTCTGGGGCGGCGGGCATGTGCTGCAATTCGTCAACACCCTTCTGCTGATGGCGGGCTGGCAGACCCTGTCCGAACGGGCGTTCGGGCAGGGTCCGCTGCCGCCCGCCCTGGCGAGGGCCTGTTTCGCCTCCCTGGCGGTATGGTGCGCGCTGGCGCCGCTTCTTTATCTCAGGCTCGACGTTCTCGGCCTCGCCAGCCGGCAGGCCTTCACCGAATTGCTGTGGTGGGGATTGCCGTTGCCACCGTCGCTCATGGGGGCCGGCCTGGCATGGCGGATGCTGGGGCGCCGCCTGGACTGGCGCTCGCCGGCGGTGCTGGCCTCGGCCCTGTCCCTGGCGGTATTCGCCCTGGGCGGGGCCGCCGGTTTCGCCCTCGGGGTGGGGGATACCCGCACGCCGTCCCATTACCACGCGATGATCGGCGGCGTGAACCTGGTGCTGATGGGCCTGTTCCACACCGTCGTGCTGCCCGCGCTCGGCCGCGCGCCCATCCCGGGACCGATGGTGCGGTGGCAGTTTCTGCTGTTCGGCGGCGGCCAGCTCCTGCACGCGCTGGGCTTCTACCTGGCCGGGGCCGAAGGCGCTCCCCGCAAGACCTTCGGAGCCGCGCAGGGGCTGCACGGGGTGGGCGAATTGGCGGCGATGGCCGTGGTGGGGGTGGGCGGAGCGGTGGCGGTGGCCGGCGGAATCCTGTTCGTCGCGCAGACGCTCCGGTGCCTGCTGCGCCCGGGGGCACGCCATGCGCCGTGAGGAAATCCTGGGAAAAACACCCGCCGAGCGGCTGGCGGTGACGGCCTTCGCCGGGATCACCCTGGCCCTGGCGCTGCTGATGCCGGGCTGGCGGGCCGACGACCGCGCGCCGCCCGACGGCTATGCCATGAGTCCGGACGCCTTCGTCCGCTGGGAGGATGCCTTCGCCGCGCGCAACGCCACCGGGCGGATGGTGCAAATCGGTCCCCTGGTGCGTCCGCCGCCGGGCGACGTGCCGGTGCTGGCACGCCGCTTCGCCTTCGTGCCGGCCCTGGAATTGCGGGCGGGACGCACCTACCGGCTGCATCTGTCCGCCGCGGACGGCGTCCACAGCGCCGCCCTGGACGGGCGCGAGGTCCTGCTGGTGCCGGGCCGGGTGGCGGTGTTGGCGATAACGCCCAGCCGCCCCGGCATCATGACCCTGCAATGCGGCGAATATTGCGGCATCGGCCACAGCCGCATGACGGCCGCCATCACCGTGATTCCCTGACGCGACGAAAGACCGGTCGTTCCGGACGCTCCGTCGGAACGACATCTTTTCATCTACAGCGTCACACCCCGCTGTCCGCGGTCTCGCCCTCCTCGCCGGGCGGACGGAGCAGGACCTTGTCGATCCGGCGGCCGTCCATGTCCACCACCTCGAATCGCCAGCCTTTCCATGAGAAATGCTCGCCGACCGACGGCAGGTGCTGAAGCCCGGCGAGGATGAAGCCGGCCAGGGTGTGGAAGTCGCCGACCTCTCCCATGCCGGCCAGACCGGTGTGGGATTCCACCTCCTCGACCGCCAGTCCGGCATCCATCAGCCAACTGCCGTCGTCGCGGAGGATTGCTGCGGGGCCTTCCTCCTCGCCCGGTCCCGGCAACTCCCCGGCGATGGCTTCGAGGATGTCGGTGAGGGTGACCACCCCCTCGATCCCGCCGTATTCGTCAAGCACCACCGCCATGGCAGCGCCGCTGCGGCGAAAGATGTCGAGCAGGCGCGGGACCGGGGTCTCCTCGTGCACGGCGGGGGCTTCGGCCACCGCCGCCAGGATGTCGAACCTTTTGCCTGAGAGCAGGCGGTCCAACAGGACGCGGGTGTCCAGAACCCCCACCAGCTCGTCCAGGCCGCCCTGGGCCACCGGGAACCGGGAGTGCGGTGTCTCGGCGATGACCCGTTTCAGGGTCTCGACGGGGGTGTCGGTGTCCAGCCAGACGATGTCCGGCCTGGGCGTCATGATGCTCCCCACGGGCCGGTCGGCCAGCCGCATCACCCGGTCCAGCATTTCCTTTTCCGCCGGCTCGATCACGCCGGCCAGAGCGCCTTCCGCGATCAGCGCCCGGACTTCCTCTTCGGTGACCGCCTTGGCGCCGTGGCCGCCCTGGCCCATCAGGCCCAGCATCGCCTCGGTGGAGGCCCGCAGCAGGCCGACCAGGGGCGCTCCGGCGGTGGCCACCAGCCGCATGGTCGGCGCCACGCGCACGGCCACCGCCTCGGCGTGGCGCAGGGCGAGCCGCTTGGGAACAAGTTCCCCGACCACCAGGGACAGGTAGGTGATGATCGCGACCACCACGGTCATGGCCGCCTGCTCGGCGTAGGGGGCGGTGGCGGGAAAGGCGGTGGCCAGCCAGCCTGCCAGCCGGGCGCCCAGCGTGGCGCCGGAATAGGCGCCGGCGACGATGCCCACCAGGGTGATGCCGATCTGTACCGCCGACAGCATGCGGCTGGGGTCGGCGATCAGGTCGAGGGCCGCGCGGGCGCCGTGCCGGCCGCTGCTGGCCAGGCGCTTCAGTTCGGCCGGGCGCGACGACACCAGGGCCAATTCCGACATGGCGAAAAAGGCGTTGAGCACGATGAGGCCGAGGACCACGGCGATCTCCGTCCACATCGGCCCCTCGCGGTTGCGGGGGGGACGGCACGGTGTCCGTCCCCCGGTTCGGACGCCCCGTCAACGCGCGATCCCCGGACCTTGTTCCGCCCCGCGCCCATCCTTCGGGGAGCGGCGCACCCATCCGGCAGGGCCGCCCTCCCGAAGGGAGCAGGTCTCCTGTCCGGTTGCCCGCAAGGATGGGGACGGTGTTCGCTTGCCGCTCGGAGACGTGCCGGGGACGAACGATGGGTTGGGGTAGACGGGATTTCCTGCGGGCCTGCGGCGCCGGGGTCGTGGCCGCAGCCCGCGCGGCCTGGGCGCGGACTCCGCGGCCGGTGCGCCGGCCTCCGCCGCAATCCCGGGTTCGCTGGGCGCGGGGCATGCCGCCGGCGGAAACCCTGCTGTTTTTCACCGCTCCCGAGGCGGCGTTCGTCACCGCCGCGACCGACGTGCTGCTTCCCGCCGACGATGCCGGCCCAGGCGGAGTGGAGGCCGGTGTCGTCCGCTACATCGACCGTCAACTGGCGGGAGCGTTCGGCGGCGGCACCCGCACGTACCGCCTGGGCCCGTGGCGCGACGGGACGGCCGCGCAGGGCGATCAACTGCCGCTGACCCCGGCGGAAGCCTACCGGGTGGCCATCGCCGATATCGAGGCCATGTGCGGGGATTGCTACGGCGGCCCCTTCGCCACCCTGGCCCCGGCGCAAAAGCGGGAAATCCTGGGCGGCCTCGATTCGGGCGATATCGGCCTGGCGCGGGTTCCCGGCACGGTGTTCATGGACATGCTGCTGGCCAACGCGCGGGAAGGGTATTTCGCCGATCCGGCTTATGGCGGCAACCAGGGCGCGGCGGCCTGGACGATGGTCGGCTATCCCGGCGCCCGCGGCGATTACGCCCGCGACATCCTTGCGTTCCGCGACAAGCCGTTTCCGGTGGAACCGGTTACGCTGGCCGATCTGCAATAGGCGTCGCGGCGATGGCGACGCGGCTGAAACCGGTCGATGCCGTGATCGTCGGCATGGGATGGTGCGGCGCGATCCTTGCCCGCGAACTGGCCGATCTGGGTCTCTCGGTGGTCGGCCTGGAACGGGGGGAATGGCGGAACACGCATCCGGATTTCGCCCCGGGCCACATGCACGACGAGCTGGGCATCGCGGTGCGCGGCCAATTGGCCCAGGACGCCTCGCGCCAGACCGTCACCTTCCGCAACCATGCCGGCGAGACGGCGTTGCCCTTGCGCCGGCTGGGGGATTTCCGTCCGGGCGAGGGAGTGGGCGGGCGCGGGGCGACCTGGAGCGGGCGCTCCTTGCGCCTGCTCGCCTCGGATTTCAGCCTGCGCAGCGGGATCATCCGCCGGTACGGCGAAAAAGCGGTCGGCCCGGACATGACGATCCGCGACTGGCCCCTTTCCAGCGAGGACCTCGAACCTTTTTACGACCGTTTCGAATATGTCTGCGGCGTTTCGGGCAAGGCCGGCAACATCCGCGGCCGCATCGTCGAGGGCGGCAACCCGTTCGAGGCGCCGCGCTCGCGCCGTTACCCCAATCCGCCGCTGCACGCCAGCCTGGCCATGATCCTGTTCGAGGCCGCCGCCCGCCGTTTCGGCCTGCACGCGTTCCCACTGCCCTCGGCCAATCCGTCCCGGTCCTACACCAACGCCTACGGCATGACGATGGCGGCATGCCGCTATTGCGGTTTCTGCGAGGGGTTCGGCTGCGCCGTGGCGGCCAAGGCCAGCCCGCAGACCGCGGTGCTTCCGGCCCCGGGGCGCGCGGCCGGTTTCCGGCTCCGCACGCGGGCGCAGGTGCTGAGGGTCGATCGCGGTAGGGATGGCGCGCGGGCCGCCGGGGTGACCTATCTCGACGCCGCCGGGCACGCGTTCGAGCAGCCCGCCGATGTGGTCGTGCTGGCCGCCGGGGTATTCGGCAACGTCCACCTGATGCTGGTGTCGGGTATCGGCGAGCCTTACGACCCGGCGGCGGGGCGGGGGGTGATCGGCGCCAACTACGCCCACCAGACGCAATCGTCGGCGACGCTGTTCTTCCGCGACCGGATATTCAACAATTTCATGGGCGCGGGTGCGCTCGGCATGGCCATCGACGATTTCAACGGCGACAATTTCGACCATACCGGCCTCGATTTCGTCGGCGGTGGTGCGATCGTCGCCGCCAGCGGCGGCGCCCATCCGATCCGCTACCACCCGGTGCCTCCCGGCACGCCCCGCTGGGGCGGCGCCTGGAAGCGCGCGGTGAAGCATTGGTACAACCGTTCCATGCGCATCGAGACCTATGGGGCGGCCATGGCCTATCGCGGCAACCGCCTCGACCTCGACCCCGTCTACGAGGACGCCTGGGGACGGCCGCTGCTGCGGCTGACCTTCGATCACGGCGCCAACGACCTGCGCATCTCCCGGCACCTTACCGCCATCGCCCGGCAGCTCGGGGCCGCCTTGCGGCCGGACCACGCGTCGATCCGGCACGAACCGTCTCCCTATTCCCCGGGAGCGGCGGAATCGCCGCCGGCCGGCCATTTCCGCGATCCCACCGGCGGCGCGATCATGGGCGACGATCCCCGCACCAGCGCCGTCAACCGCTACCTGCAATGCTGGGACGTCCCCAATCTGTTCGTGGTCGGCGCGTCCGCGTTTCCCCAGCATCCCGGTTGCGATCCCACCGCCACGGCGGCGGCCTTGGCCTATTGGGCGGCGGAGGCGGTCCGGTTGCAGTACGTGAAAAGCCCGGGACCCCTGGTCGGTTAGGACGGTGGACGGAGTCAGACGTCCTTGCCCGCATCGGCAGCCACCGCATAGACCGTGGCGACCTCGGCCTCGGCACGGGACCATTCGGCCGCCAGCCGCCCGAGAAGGGAACCGACCGCGCCGGTCGCCCCGTCTTTGCAGGCGGTCTCGATGTCGCCGCACAATTCGCCCAGGGCCGGGCAGCAGGCGTAGCGCGCCATTCCCTTGAGGTCGTGGGCGGCCTCGGCGGTCGCGGCGAAATCGCCGTCGCGGGCGGCGTCGCGGATGCGCGCGTGAAGCGCGCCGCCGTTGTCGAGGAACAGGCGCAGGAAGCCGGCCCAGTCCCGCTCGCCGACGAGGTCGCGCAGTTTCCGCAACGCCGCCTCGTCCACGGCCGGACGGCTGTCGCCGCCGCCGAGCGCCGGGCAGACGGCGGCGACCGCGCGGTCGAAGGCTTCGGGGTCCAGGGGCTTGGCCACGTGGCCGTTCATGCCGGCGGCTAGGCACCGTTCCACATCGTCGGGGAAGGCGTTCGCGGTCAAGGCGATGATGGGAACGTTTCCGGCGGGCGGGGGAAGGGCGCGAACCGCGCGGGCGGCGTCGATGCCGTCGAGGCCGGGCATCGCCATGTCCATGAGGACGAGGTCGAAGCCGCCCTGCCGCGCCAGCTCCACAGCCTCCCCGCCGTCGGCCGCGGCCGTGACCGCGTATCCCCTCCGTGCGAGCAGGGCCGAGGTCACCTGGCGGTTGAGCGCATTGTCCTCCGCCAGCAGGATGGACAAGGAGGGGGGATGCGCGCGGGCCGGCGGCTTTGCCGCCGCCTCGCCGGTGGGGGCGGGGACGCCCAGGCGGAGCGCGAAGGAAAACGTGCTGCCCGCGCCCGGAGCGCTTCGCACCGCGATCGTTCCGCCCATCGCCTGCACCAGATGGCGGCAAATGCTGAGGCCGAGGCCGGTTCCGCCGTGTGCCCCAGGAGACGCCTGGACGAAGGGATCGAAGATGTCGGCAAGCCGCTCGGGCGGGATGCCGATGCCCGTGTCGGCGACGGCGAAGCGGAGCGGCATACCGTCGCCGGCGGGCGGGCCGGCGGGCCCGACCGAGAGCACGACGCTCCCGCTCGGGGTGAATTTGACCGCGTTGCCCATCAGGTTGACGAGGATTTGGCGCAGGCGTGCCGGGTCGCCGGACAGGGTGTGCGGAACGCCGTCTTCGATCCGGCACGCGATCTCCAGACCCTTTTCCCGGGCGGGGGGCGCCATGGCGGCGCAGACGCTGGTTGCCAGTTTGCGCAGGTCGAAGCCGACGGTCTCGAACGGCATATCCCCGCGTTCCAGCCGCGACACGTCGAGGATGTCGTCAAGGATGCGCAGCAAGCCGTGGGCGGCCTCGCTGACGATTTCGACCCGCTCGCGCTGACAGGGCGGGAGCGTGTCGCCCATGGCCAGTTCCGTCATTCCCAGGATGCTGTTCATGGGCGTGCGGATCTCGTGGCTCATCACCGCCAGGAAGCGGGCCTTGGCCAGCGCCGCGCGTTCGGCGGCCATGCGGGCGGCTTCCTTGTCCGCGCTCTCGCGCCGCAAGGCGGCCATCGCCGCTTCGGCTTCGGCCGTGGCCGCCGACAGGAACAGGCCGACCAGGGCGATCACCGCCAGGAAGCCGTGGAGGTAGGCGAAGCTCTGCCGGAAATCGCCGTGGGCGAACGGGCCGTGGCCGCCGGCCGTGCCGATGACGGCGACGGCCGACAGCAGCAGCACCCACAAGGTCACGACGTGCGGGGGAAAGCGCACGGCGATCCAGATGACGGCGGGCACCGCCAGATAGCTGAGGGGGCCCAGCGCCGGGTTGGCGGGCAGGGCGAACATGACGACCCACAAGGATGGCAGGAGCAGCCCCGCCAGCGCCGCCTCGGCGGTGCCGGGGCCGAAGCCGCGCGTCCAGCGGCGGAGGGTCAGCAACGGCGGTGCCACCACGAGCACGCCGAGCGCGTCGCCCGCCCACCACACCAGCCAGGTCAGCGACGGGTTCCCCTGGCCCCCGGCCATCGCCGCCAGGGAGAGGGTGCCGATGCTGGCGCTCAGCAGCGGGCCGATGGCCGCCGCCGCGGCGACGAACCGGAAGACGCTGCGGGGATTGGCGAACAGGTCCTCCTGCCCCAATCGGCGCAGCAGCAGGGCGCCGGCGACGGCGGGCAGCGAATCGCCGATGGCGACGACGATGGAGAACGGCAGCGAGCCCGAAGCCCCGATATTGACGGCGAAGGACCCGGCGACAAGGGCGGGCAGGGCGGCACGGCCGTAGCGCCACACGGCCCAGAAGGCGATGCCCGTCGGGGGCCAGATCAGCGAGACGGTGGTGCCCATGTAGGGCAGCGACAGGCCTATCCGGCCGGCGATCAGATAGGCCAGGGCCAGCACCAGGCTGCCGCAAACAAACCGGAAGCGGGTGCCGCCCATGGCGGTGATGCACAATCGGTCAATGCGCCCGATGGCCGTCATGCGCCATCCGTCCTCCCCCCCGGCAGGGCCGTTCGGTGCCCGTTTTCACCCGCCGATGTCATCCCGACCGAGCGCAAACGAGTGAAGGGATCTTTCACGCGCGGCGCGTCCCGCACCGGAGATCACGTCTGGCGGCGGAGCCGCCGGCGCCTGAAAGATCTCGTTTCGCTCGGGATGACAATGAACGACGCAGGATGGTCGAAAACTGAACGGCCCCGTTCCGCCCATACTTATCACATCTCCAGGCGGATCTGCACGTCGCCGCGGCGGCGCTGCACGTTGACGCCGACGCTGTGGGGGTGGCGGTCGAGGATGACGTCGGTCATGGAATTGCCGATCATCAGGCCGGAAATCTCGACCCGGTCCAGCGACTCGGGCAGCGACGGGTGGTGGAACACCAGGGTCGGCGGGTCGGCGATCACCTCCAGTCCCAGGACCGCCTGCAGGAGCAGGAAGGGGCTGCCGGCGGACCATGCCTGGGGAATGCAGGCCACCGGGTACAGCGTCGGCCCCTGTCCGGCCTGGCGCGGGAAGCCGCAGAACAGTTCCGGAAGCCGGTTGAGGTCCACCGACATGGCGGCCTCGAACATGCCGTCCAGCACCTTGCGAGCGCGGTCGGCCATGCCGTAGCGGGCCAGGCCGGCGGCGATGATGGAATTGTCGTGGGGCCACACCGAGCCGTCGTGGTAGCTCATGGGGTTGTAGCGCCGTTCCCCTTCGGCCAGGGTCCGCACGCCCCATCCCGAGAACATGTCCGGCCCCATCAGCGAATCCGCCACGCGCCGCGCCCGGTCGGCGCGGACGATGCCGCAGAACAGGGCGTGGCCGGGGTTCGAGCTTTCCACCGTGCACGGCACCTTGTCGCCGTCCAGGGCCAGGGCGTAGGTGCCCTTGTCCTCCAGCCAGAACGCCTTCTCGAAGGCGGTCCTGAGCGTGGCCGCCTCGGCGCGCAGCAGGCGGGCGCGGGCCCGCATTCCCAGGCCGTCGGCGATCTCGGCGGCGCCCTGCTTGGCGGCGTAGACGTAGGCCTGCACCTCGACCAGGGCGATCGGCCCGTGCGCCAGCCGGCCGTCGGAATGCATCACCGAATCCTCGGAATCCTTCCACCCCTGGTTGGCCAGCCCCTGGGGTCCCTTGCGCTGGTATTCGACGAACCCGTCGCCGTCGCAATCGCCGTAGCGGTCGATCCATTCCAGGGCGCATTCGATGTTGCTCCACAGGCCGTCGAGCACCGACCGGTCGCCGGTGCGCCGCCAGTATGCGGCACCCAGCATGATGAACAGCGGCGTCGAATCGGCACTGCCGTAATAGGACCCGTAGGGCACCTCCCCAAGATTGGCCATCTCGCCCTGCCGCCATTCGTGGAGGATCTTTCCGGGTTCGGCGTCCTGCACCGGGTTCTGGTGGCGGGCCTGGTTGGCCGCCAGGGTGGACAGCACGCCCCGCGCCATCGAGGGGTCCAGCCACAGGTATTGCAGGGCGGTGATGATGCCGTCGCGGCCGAACACCGTGGAAAACCACGGTACGCCGGCATAGGGATAGGGGCCGTCGGGAGTCTGGGTCTCCAGCATGCGCAAATCCGCGGTCGAGCGGTCGATCCAGTGGTTGAACTGCTGGTTCGAGGTCCGGATGCGGCAGCGGCGGGTGGACAGCTTGTTCACCAGCTTTTCGCGGCTGCGGGCGAAGGTTTCCGCCGAGGGCGGCCGCGCGCCCTCGAACGAGGCGGTGTGGTACAGCTCGAACGGCCGCAGCGGCTCCAGCCGCGGCGAGAAGCGGGCATGGTTGCCGGTTAGTTCGGCGGGGGGTTCCGAGAATCCGATCCAGGTGTGCCGTCCGATTCCGTCCAGCCCGTCATAGCTCATCACCACCACGGAATCGGTGACCTCGCCCCCTTGGCGGCCGCGCTCCTTGCGCCGCATCCCCCGCACCTCGAACACGTCGGCGAAATCGGCGTCGAACAGGTAGGTCAGGTCGAGGTCGAGGGCGGAATCGCCGTAATTGAAGACGCGGGTGCGGCAATACAGGGCACCGTGCCACAGGTACTGGGAGCGGAACACGTGGATGGTCCCGCGCGGAATGATGCGGTTGCCGCCCATCGGGATGTCGGGATTGGTCAGGTCCACCGCGACGAAGGCGTTGTGCTCCTGGACGGTGGAGGACAGCAGCAGCGGGCGCTGCTGACCAAGGTGGAACTCATGGTGGGACAGCATGCGGGTGCCGCGGTGATAGGTGCCCTGTTCGCCGCCGCCCACCGACCCCATGTCGCCGTAACGGTCGAACACGGCGAAGGTGTCCCCGTCCTTCAAGGTCAAGGTGCGCATCGCCACCCGCGGACTGGTGGCGAGCACATAGGCGTGGCCCTGGAACTTGATGATGTCGCTCATGTCCAGACCGATCCCCCCACAGCCGGGCGGACCCGCGGTCTGAGCGCGGCGAGGCGGCGGTAGAGGGCGACATATTCGGCGGCCATGCGGTCCGCCGCGAAGCGCCGCTCGAACGCCGCGCGGCACGCGGCCCGGTCGAAGCGGCCGCAGGCTTCCACCGCCCGCGCGGCCGCGTCGATCGATTCGACGACGTATCCGGTGGTTCCCTCGTCCAGCACCTCCGGCACGGAGCCGTTCCGCCAGGCGACGGTGGGGGTTCCGCAGGCCATCGCCTCCAGCATCACCAGGCCGAACGGCTCCGGCCAGTCGATGGGGAAGAGGTGCGCCAGGGCGCCGCCCAGGAACGCCGCCTTCTCGCGTTCCCCGATCTCGCCCAGCCATTCCACCAGCGGGTCGTCGAGCAGGGGGCGCACCACCGCCTCGAAATAGTCGCGGTCGGCGGCATCGGCCTTGGCCGCCGCCTTCAGAGGGATGCCCACCCGCCGGGCGATGGCGACGGCCCGCTCGAAGCCCTTTTCCGGCGAGAAGCGGCCGAGGAAGGCAAGATAGGCGCCGGAGGGGACGGAAGAGAACGGCAGCAGGCCGGGCGGCAGGCCGTGGTGGACGGTGTCCACCCAGTTGGCCCACGGGATCGGCGCGCGCTGGGCGGCCGAGATCGACACCAGCGGCAGGTCGTCGTATTCGCGGTAAAGCGGCGCAAGGTCGTGAAGGTCCTGGCGGCCGTGCAGGGTGGTCAGGGCGGGGACGGGCAGCCGGCGGATGCTCGGGTAATGCAGGTAGTCGCAGTGGAAATGGATGACGTCGAAATCTTCCGCCCGCGCTATCACCGATTCCACTTCCAGGACGTGGTAGACCGTGCGGTCGCGGCAGGACGCGTCAAGCCTCAGGGCGCGCGGGCAGCAGCGCACCAGGCGGGCCGATGTGCGGGAATCGCCGCTGGCGAAGAGGGTGACGTCGTGGCCCATGGCCACCAGGGCCTCGGTGAGATAGAAGACCACCCGTTCCGTGCCGCCGTAGAGCTTCGGGGGTACCGCTTCGTTCAGAGGCGCGACCTGGGCGATCCGCATGAGTCCTCCTCCCGTCAACCTTGCCCATCAGGGCCGAAGGTGGGCGGCCTTCCGGCGCGCGGCAATCGGCCATGGGAGGCAGGGAACTTTCGGCGGGATCGGCCGTGGCGGCTGGCGTCGCCGGTCGGCTGCGGAGCATGGAGGGTATCGTGGCGCCGATTGATGCACGGGCGCCCTGGGCAGGGCTCCGAACCATCGGGTTTCGAGTTGGTTGACGTCATCGTCCCCCCCCCCCGTCATCCCGAACGAGCGACAGCGATGAGATGCCGCTGTCGGCTACCGTTTGTGCCCGAAAGATCCCTCTCGCCGCTCGGGATGACACCATCACTCGCGGGGGCGTCAAGGGTTCGGTCATGAGTTGGAGCCAGCCTGAACCCACACGGCCCTGGGCGCGTGCTTGACGCCCCTCCCCCGGGATCGGCATAATGTTCGGGTGGATAAGTATCCGGTGCCCATAAGGGGCCGGATGCCGCAAGAGGGGCCAGACCGACCCGGTTGGCCGTACTGTCAGGTTGCTCGTGGGAGAACTATGACGATGTCGAAATCGCGCACTATCGCTCCGGCGTTCGCGCCGTTCCCCGTTCCGCCGGCCATCGTCGGGCCGGTTGCCGACATTGCCGAGGGGAGGTGAGCACCATGGCCAACACCCTTACGCTGCCCGTGGTTGACGGCGGTCTCGCCGCCTACCTGCGCCAGATTCGCGTCTTTCCCATGCTGGACGCGGACGAGGAATACATGCTCGCCAAGCGCTGGCTTGAGCATCAGGACACCCAGGCGGCCCACAAGCTGGTGACCAGCCATCTGCGTCTGGTGGCCAAGATCGCCATGGGCTACCGGCATTACGGCCTGCCGCTGGCCGACCTGGTGGCCGAAGGCAATATCGGCCTGATGCGGGCGGTCAAGAAATTCGACCCGGAGAGGGGATTCCGTCTGGCGACCTACGCCATGTGGTGGATCAAGGCCTCGCTCAACGAATTCGTCCTCAATTCCTGGTCGCTGGTCAAGGTTGGGACGCTGGCGGCGCAGAAGAAGCTGTTCTTCAATCTGCGCCGGATCAAGGCCAGGCTCAACCTTTTGGAGCAGGGGGATCTGCCGCCCGAGCAGGTCGCCGCCATCGCCCGCGAACTGGATGTGGGCGAGGACGACGTGGTGGCGATGAACCGTCGCATGAGCGGCCGCGACGCTTCCCTCAACATCCCCGTGGGCGAGGGCGCCAGCGAGTTGCAGGACCTGATCGCCGACGATTCCGACAATCAGGAAGCCAGCGTCGCCCGTGGCGAGGAACTCAGCAAAGGGCGCAAGCTGATCGCCCGCGCCTTGCTCGGCCTCAACGAGCGCGAGCGGGACATCTTCGTCCAGCGCCGCCTCAGCGACGACCCCCCGACCCTGGAGGAACTGGGGCAGCGTTACGGCGTCTCGCGCGAGCGCATCCGCCAGATCGAGGTTTCGGTCTTCAACAAGGTTCAAAGCCTGGTCAAGGCCGGCTTCGCCGCGGCCTTGCCGGCGGCGTAACCTCCTCCGCTCAGATCGCCATCGCCGGCCCGCCAGGCAGGGCGGGCGGTGGCGCCGGCTTGTCCGGGGCGACCGGCGCGTCGGCCGGCCGCGGATCGGCGGTGACCTGCGGCCGGGGCGCCGCGACGGGCGGCGGCGCCTCGTCGCCGTATCCGGCGGCCGGCGCGGTCAGCGGCTCCGGTGCCGGGGCGATGACGAGACCCGGCGGGGGAGCGGGAACGGGCTCCGGCGCGGGCGGGCCGGTAAACGTCCGGCCGGTGAAGCTCCGCTGAATCGGGTTCCGGGGGTAGCTTGGGGTGGTGACGGCCGGAAGGACGATTTTCGGGACGGCGATCTTCGGCACGGCAATCGCGGTGACAACGCCGCCGGCGCCGCCGGCGCTGACCTTGGGACCGAAATTCAGCATGTCGATCACCGACTGGTCGGCGATGCCGTCCACCGGCAGGCCGACATCGTGCTGGAAGGCGGCGACGGCCTTCCGGGTGGCGGGCGTGACCTCGCCGCTGGCGGGGCCGTCGTAATAGCGCCGCTGGGCAAGCTGCCGCTGGATTTCCGCGACGAAGATGCGGGCCAAACCGGGAGCGAAACGGTGGCCGGGATCGGCCCCGCCGTTCACCGATTGCGCCTGGGCCGCCACGGCTATGAGCAGCGCGGCGGCCAACGCGATTGGGGCGGAAAGACGCATGACCGGCTCCCCCCGGAGCGCCGCCCGCCACCCGAGCGGCCGGCCGGCACCCCCACGCTCTGCCGCCCCAAGGCGGGCGGCCAGCTTTTGTGACGCGCACCATACTACCCAAAAATTGCGGCAATGGGAAGGCGGCCGTTCGGGTGGTTCTCGTTGTGGGCTCTTTCGCCGTCATCCCGACTGGGCGCAAGCGGCCGGAGGGATCCTTCACCCGGAAACGCCGGAAAGATCTCTCCGCTGCGCTCGGGATGACAACGCAACCGAGCCGCGGCCGTTCAGCCTTTCAGCGCCACCGCCGCCACCGCGATGGCCACCAGCACCGCCGCCGCCGCCGCGCGCATCAGCCGGGCGCGGAGCGGAGCGGAATTGTCGTTGGCCGGCGGCGGGATGCGGCGGGGCGGCGCCACGGGGCCGCTTCCGTAGAGGGCTGGCCGGCGCCGTCCTCCGGGGTCAGCCACGCCGGTCCAGCGGCACGTAGTGACGCATCGGCTCGCCCACGTAGAGCTGACGCGGGCGGCCGATCTTCTGGTCGGGGTCGGTCAGCATCTCGTGCCACTGGGCGATCCAGCCCACGGTGCGGGCGAGGGCGAACAGGCTGGTGAACATCTGGGTGGGGATGCCCATGGCCTGGAAGATGATCCCCGAATAGAAATCCACGTTGGGGAACAGTTTGCGCTCGATGAAATAATCGTCGTTGAGCGCGATGTGCTCCAGTTCCAGGGCGAGATCGAGCAGGGGGTCGTCCTTCATCCCCAGTTCGTCCAGCACCTCGTGGCAGGTGCGCTGCATGATCTTGGCGCGCGGATCGTAGTGCTTGTAGACCCGGTGGCCGAAGCCCATCAGGCGGAACGGGTCGTTCTTGTCCTTGGCGCGGCCGATGTATTCGGGGATGCGAGCCTTGGTGCCGATCTCGGTAAGCATCTGCAACACCGCCTCGTTGGCGCCGCCGTGGGCCGGGCCCCACAGGGAGGCGATGCCGGCGGAGATGCAGGCGAAGGGATTGGCCCCGGACGAGCCCGCCAGCCGCACCGTCGAGGTGGAGGCGTTCTGCTCATGGTCGGCATGCAGGATGAGGATGCGGTCCATCGCCCGCGCCAGCACCGGGTTGACCTTGTACTCCTCGCACGGGGTGGCGAACATCAGGTGGAGGAAGTTTTCCGAGTAGCTCAGGGCGTTGCGCGGATACATGAACGGCTGGCCGAGGGAGTACTTGTAGGCCCAGCTCACCACCGTCGGCATCTTGGCGATCAGCCGGTAGCCGGCGATCATCCGCTGGTGCGGATCGTGGATGTTGGTGGAATCGTGGTAGAAGGCCGCCATCGCGCCCACCACCCCGCACATCACCGCCATCGGATGGGCGTCGCGGCGGAAGCCGCGGAAGAAGAAGTTGATCTGCTCGTTGAGCATGGAATGACGGGTGATGTCGCCGACGAACTTCGTCTTCTGGACCGCCGTGGGCAACTCGCCCTTGAGGATCAGGTAGGCGACTTCGAGGAAATCCGAATGTTCGGCCAGTTCCTCGATGGGATAGCCCCGGTGGAGGAGGATCCCGTTGTCGCCGTCGATGTAGGTGATGGCCGATTTGCAGGAGCCGGTCGAGGTATAGCCGGGATCATAGGTGAAGATCCCGAGGTCGTTGTAGAGCGGACGGATGTCCATGACCTTCGGTCCCACGGTTCCCGGCAGCAGCGGCAATTCCAGCGTTCTGCCGTTGCTGTTGTCGATCAGGGTGACGGTTTCCCGCGGCGTCTTGGTCTCGGCTTTGGTGGTCATGTCGGTCACCTCATCCACGATGATTTGCCAAAAGGCACCGGCGTCGGCCAGCGATCCTCGTTATGCCCCGTTGACGATGTCATCCCGAGCCTTTCGGCTCGGGATGACAACCACAAACACATTCATGAGAACCGGTGGCCATCGGCCAACGGTTCTCGTCACTCCGCCAGCCCGCGACTCCCCCGTCCCCCCGCGTCGTCGATACGGCCCAGGCTTTCGTCCCGTCCCAAAATCTCCATGACCTCGAAGACCGGCGGCGACACCGAAGCGCCGGTGAGCGCGGCCCGCACCGGCTGCGCGACCTTGCCCAGCTTGAGGTTCCGCTCTTCGGCGAAGCGCCGGGCGGAATCCTCCAGCGCGTCCTTGGTCCATGACGCGACCGATCCCAGAACGGCGCGGAAGGCGGCGAGATCGCCGGCGCCCTCCTCCAGCAATTTGGCCGCCCTGTCGTCCATCGCCAGAGGCCGGGCGCGGACGAGGAACAAGGCGGAATCCGCCAGTTCGGCCAGGGTCTTGGCCCGCTCCTTGAGGCCGGTCATGGCGGCCCGCAGCCGGCGTTCGCCCTCGGCGTCCACCGCATGGCCCAGGCGCGCTTCCACGAGCGGCTGCACCAGGGCGGTCAGGCGCCCGTCGTCAGCCTGGCGCAGGTAATGGGCGTTCAGCGCGGCGAGCTTGGTGAAATCGAAGCGCGCCGGCGAGCGGCCGACGCTGTCCAGATTGAACCACTCCACGGCCTGCTCGGTGGATATGATCTCGTCGTCTCCGTGGCTCCAGCCCAGGCGCAGAAGATAATTGCGCATGGCCTCGGGCAGATAGCCCATGTCGCGGTAGGCTTCCGCCCCCAGGGCGCCGTGCCGCTTCGACAATTTGGCGCCGTCGGGGCCGTGGATCAGCGGGATATGGGCGAATTGGGGGACGTCCCAGCCGCAGGCCCGGTAGAGCTGGAACTGGCGGAAGGCGTTGGTCAGGTGGTCGTCGCCGCGGATGACGTGGGTGATGCCCATGTCGTGGTCGTCCACCACCACCGACAGCATGTAGGTGGGCGTGCCGTCGGCGCGAAGCAATATCATGTCGTCGAGCTGGCCGTTCGAGACCCGCACCTCGCCCTGGACCAGGTCGGCGATGACGGTCTCGCCGTCCTGCGGGGCCTTCAGACGGATCACCGGCGGCACGCCGGCCGGCGCCTCGGCCGGGTCGCGGTCGCGCCAGATCCCCGGATAGCGCATGGGCAGGCCCTTGGCCCGCTGCTCCTCGCGGATGGCGGCCAGCTCCTCTTGCGAGCAGTAGCAGCGGTAGGCCGTGCCCTCGTCCAGCAGGCGCCGGGCCACCTCGGCGTGGCGGGCGGCGCGGGCGAACTGGAAGACCGGCTCGCCGTCCCAGTCGAGACCCAGCCATTTGAGTCCGTCGAAGATCTTGTCCACCGCGTCGGCGGTCGAGCGGGCGCGGTCGGTGTCCTCGATGCGCAGGCGGAAAACGCCCCCGTGGTGGCGGGCGAACAGCCAGTTGAACAGCGCCGTGCGGGCACCGCCGATATGGAGGTAACCGGTGGGCGAGGGGGCAAAGCGGGTGACAACCGTCATGAATGTCCTGGCCTGGCGATCATTTTCGAGTTTTGGTGAACGGGGGCCGCACGGGATGCGCGGGCGGGACGGCCCGGACCCGGCGGCTATCTGTGTAAAACTGGCCTTCTGTAGCATATTCTGCCGGCCGTGACAGCCCGCTGTTCGGGATGGATGCCATCGGAGCCGCCCAACGGGATGGGGACGGACCTGTACGTAAGGCTTGGGGAAACGGCCGGAACCCTGCGGCAGGCTGCCCACCGGCGGCTGGTGGCGGAACGCGACCGCTGGCCGTTGTGGCTGCCCGTCGCCGTCGGCGCGGGCATCGCCGTCTACTTCGCGTTGCCGGCCGAACCGCCGTCCTGGACGGGGGCGGTTGTCTTCGCCGCCGCCCTTGGTCTCGCTCTGGCCGGGCGGCGCACCCCGCTGCTGGTGCCGGCGATGGCTGTCGGCCTGGCCGCGCTGGGGTTCGCGGCGGCGTCCTGGCGCACCGCCGAGGTGGCGGCCCCGGTGCTGCAACGGCCGTCGGGGGCGGTAAATCTCGCCGGCACCGTCGCCCAGGTGGAGCCGCGGCCCGCGGGCGGACGGCGGGTGACTCTGGACGATGTGCGCTTCGACGACGGCGCCCTGGACGGTCCGGCGCCGACCCGCGTGCGGCTGACGTTCAAACCGGCGCTGCCGGCGGTCGAGGTCGGGCAGCGCATCCGCGTCCGCGCTTTGCTGGTGCCGCCGGCGCGGCCGGTGGCGCCGGGGAGCTACGACTTCGCCCGCAAGGCCTGGTTCATGGGACTGGGGGCCACCGGAACCGCCCTCGGCGGCGTGGAGATGCTGACCGACGGCCCGCCGCCGACGGCGGTGGAACGCGTCCGGCTGGTCCTCAACGGCCTGCGGCAGAGGATCACCGCCCGCATCCAGGCGGTCCTGCCCGGCTGGGAGGGCGGCGTGGCCGCCGCCATCGTCACCGGGCAAACGGCGGGCATCCCGGAGAAGGTCCTGGCCGATTTCCGCAATTCGGGCCTGGCGCACATCCTGGTCATCGCCGGGCTGCACATGGGCATGGTGGCGGGGTTGGTGTTCTTCGCGGTGCGGGGCGGGCTGGCGCTGGTCCCGCCCATCGCGCTGCGCTGGCCGATCAAGAAATGGGCGGCGGCGGCCGCCCTTGCGGTGATCGGCTTCTACGCGGTCCTGGCCGGCATGCCGGTGCCGGCCACCCGCGCCTTCCTGATGGCCGCCCTCGTCCTGGTGGCGGTGCTGTTCGACCGCCCGGTGCTCACCATGCGTCTGTGGGCGCTGGCGGCGGCGGCGGTGCTGCTGGCCGAGCCCGAACAGCTGGCCGGGCCCAGCTTCCAGATGTCCTTCGCGGCCGTCGCCACCCTGGTCGCCACCTACGAGGCCGCCGGCCCCTGGCTTGCGGGGCTGCGCGGGCGGTATCCCGGCCGGCTGGCGGGAATCGCCCATCGCGTGGGGCGGATGGCGCTGACCAGCGTGGCGGCGGGAGCGGCGACCACCGTCTACGGCCTCTATCATTTCAACCGCATCGCCCTGTGGCAGGTGGCCGCCAACCTGCTGGCGGTGCCGCTGACGGGGACGGCGGTGATGCCCTTCGCCATCGCCTCGCTGGCGCTGATGCCGTTCGGGGCCGAGGCGTGGGCCCTGGTTCCCATGGGCTGGGGCATCCGTGCCGTGGGCTGGGTCGCCGCCTGGGTCTCGTCCTGGCCCAGCGCCGTGCTGGCGGCGCCGGTGCTGCCGGCCTGGGGGTTGGCGCTGTTCTCCCTGGGCGGGCTGTGGCTATGCCTGTGGCGGGGACGCTGGCGGCTGTGGGGCCTGCCCGCGATGGCGCTGGGCCTGGCCGGCATGGCGCTGGACCGGCCGCCCGACCTGCTGGTGGACGGGCGCGGCCAGAGCTTCGCGGTGCGCATGGCCGACGGTTCGCTGCTGATCTCCAAGGGCGGGCGCATCCAGCGCGATACCTGGGGCCGGCGGGCGGGGCCGGTGTCGGCGGAATGGTGGCCGAAGCAGGGGCGCAGCGGCGACGGACGGCTGTCCTGCGATTCCCAGGGCTGCCTTTACCGTCTTGGCGGAAGGGAAGTGGCGCTGGTGTTCGACGAGTCGGGTCTCGACGCCGCCTGCGCCGGTCCGGCCGTGGTGGTCAGCGCCGTGCCCATCCGCGGCGCCTGCCGGGGGGCCGGAACGGTGATCGACCGCTTCGACCTGTGGCGCCGGGGCGCCCACGCGCTGTGGCTGGAGACGGACGGGCGGGTGCGGGTGGAAAGCGCCGCCGATTCCCAGGGCGACCGGCCGTGGAGCTTCCATCCCCGGCGGCGGACCCGCCGGCCCGGGACGGCCGCGGCTAGTGCACCGACACATTCGGAAGGTGCACCGACCTTCTGAATGTGTCGGTGCACAATTCATTGATTTTGTGGGCCGATTCACCTGACAAAAGGTTCAAGGTCATGAACCTTTTGTCGGGATCGGACCACTAGAACCGGTCCAGACCCAGGCCGATGATGTCGATCTCGGGCTTCCGACCCGACAGCAGATCGGCGATCACCCGGCCCGAGCCGCAGGCCATGGTCCAGCCCAGCGTGCCGTGGCCGGTGTTCAGCCACAGGTTCTCGTACGGTGTGGCGCCCAGCAGCGGCACGCTGTCGGGGGTGACCGCGCGCAGGCCGGTCCAGGGCTGGGGGGTATCGTAGTCGCCGCCATCCGGGAACAGGCTGCGCGCGCGCTCCAGCAGCAGGCGCCAGCGCCGGTCGTTGAGGTCTGTGTCCCAGCCGGCGGTTTCCGCCGTGCCGGCGATGCGCAGGCGTTCGCCCAGGCGGGAATAGACCGTCTTGAACTCGTCGTCCGTGATCGAGACCTTGGGGGCGCCGCCGTGCCCCGCCACCGGCACGGTCACGGAATAGCCCTTGGCGGGGATGATGGGCAGGCGCAGGCCGAGCGGACGGGCGAGCAGGGGGCTGTAGCTGCCCAGCGCCAGCACCACCCCGTCGGCGGCGAGCCGGCCGTGGTCGGTGACCACGCCGGTTACGCGCTTGCCCGAATGCTCCAGGGCGCGCACGGTGACGCCGGTGCGGAACGTCACGCCCTGTCCAGCCGCCAAATCCGCCAGGCGGCTGGTGAACAGATAGGCGTCGCCGCTTTCGTCGCCGGGGGTGTGGATGCCGCCGGCCAGCTCGGGCGCGACATGGGCCAGGGCCGGCTCGATGGCGACGCATTCGGCCGGGGTCTTGTCCAGCCGGGGCAGCCCGAAGCGGCCCATCAGGCCGGCGGCGGCGCGGGCATGGGCAAACTCGGCCGGGTCGCGGTAGATGTGGAGGATGCCGTCGGTGCGCTGCTCGTAATCCAGCCCGGTTTCGGCCCGCAATTCCTGCAAGCACTGACGGGAGTACAGCGCGACGCGGATCGTGCGCTCGGTGTTGACCTCGGCGCGGGACGCCGTGCAATTGGCCAGGAAACGCACGCCCCAGGCCCACAGGCGCGGGTCCCAGCGGGTCCAGCGGAACACCAGCGGCGCGTCGTCGCGCCCCAGCCACCGCAGCATCTTGCCCAGCACCGCCGGATTGGCCCACGGCTCGGCATGGCAGGGGGAAACCTGCCCGCCATTGGCGAAGCTGGTCTCCAGCCCGGGCCCTTCGCGGCGTTCGGCCACCACCACCTCGTGGCCGGCGCGGGCGAGATACCAGGCGGTGGCCGTTCCCACCACCCCGGCGCCGAGAACCACAACCTTCACATCATCCTCCTGCCCTGCATGGCTCCGTCCTAGCGCAACGGGCCGAAAGCGGCAATCCCTCCGGAGTAAGGGCTGGGTTGCATTCGCCCAGCGCGGGGGTAGGCTGTGAAAAAAATGGGGGCCTCGATGAGTGCCGGAATCCTGCTGTCGGTCTCACAGATGTATCGCGCCGATGCCCTGGCCATGGCGGCGGGGGTGGCCGGGGAGCGGCTGATGGCGGCGGCGGGGTGGGCGGTCGCGCGCGAGGTCCGCCGCCGGTTCCTCCCCTGCCGGGTGGCGGTGCTGTGCGGCCCCGGCAACAACGGCGGCGACGGGTTCGTCGCCGCGCGGCACCTCGCCCGCGCCGGCTACGCGGTGCGGCTGGGCCTGCTGGGCGAGATCGGAGGATTGAAAGGGGATGCGGCGGCCATGGCCGCCCGCTGGCGGGGCCGGGTCGAACCCCTGGCTCCGTCCGTGCTGGACCGGGCCGACATGGTGGTGGACGCGCTGTTCGGGGCCGGGCTCGCCCGCCCGCTGGAGGGTGCCGCCGCCGCGCTGATGGCCGAGATTGCGGGGCGTGGCCTGCCGGTGGTGGCGGTGGACGTGCCTTCCGGCGTTGACGGCGACACCGGCCGCGTGCTGGGCGCCGCGCCCGATGCGGTCGCCACGGTGACGTTCTTCCGCAAGAAGCCGGGCCATTTGCTGCTGCCCGGCCGGCGCAAGTGCGGTGCGGTGGTGGTGGCCGACATCGGCATTCCCCCCGCGGTGCTGGACTCCATCCGCCCCCAGACCTGGGAGAACGGCCGCGACCTGTGGCAAGGGGATTTCCCCTGGCCCGGTTCCGAGACCCACAAATACGCCCGCGGCCATGCGCTGGTGGTGGGCGGGGCCGAGATGACCGGCGCCGCCCGCCTCGCCGCGCTGGCGGCCAGGCGGATGGGGGCGGGGCTGGTGAGTGTGGCGGCGCCCGACGGCGCGCTCGCCGTCTACCGGGCCGGCGAGCCGGGCACCATCGTCGGTTCCCTGGCCGAGTACGGCGGGATGCTGGCGGATTCGCGCAAGAACGCCGTGCTGATCGGCCCGGGGGCCGGCGCGGACGAGGATACGCGTGGCCGCGTCGAGGCGGCGCTGTCGGCGGGCAAGGCGTGCGTGCTCGACGCCGACGCCCTGACCGCCTTCGCCGGCCAGCCCGACCGCCTGTTCACCGCCTTGACGCCCCTAGCGCTGCTCACGCCCCATGACGGCGAGTTCGGGCGGCTGTTCGGCGACGTGGCTGGCAGCCGGCTGGAGCGGGCGCGGGAAGGGGCGCGGCGCTCCGGCGCGGTGGTTCTGCTCAAGGGCGCCGATACGGTCGTCGCCCACCCCGACGGCCGCTCCGCCGTCAACGCCGACGCGCCGCCCTGGCTGGCCACCGCCGGGGCGGGGGATGTGCTGGCCGGCATGGCGGTGGGGCTTTTGGCCCAGGGGATGGAGACCTTCGCCGCCGCCTGCGCCGCCGCCTGGGTCCACGGGGCGGCGGCCGGCCGCGCCGGGCCGGGCCTGATCGCCGAGGATCTGGCCGATTCCCTGCCGCCGGTACTGGCGGCGCTCCATCGTAACTCCTCCCTCCTTTCGCACGCTTGTTGACCGGGCGGCCGCCCGGCCATGATCGCCGTGGTACCGGATGGAGGCGGAGGCCGGGCATGACCCAGCCGGTGAAGACGTCCCTGCTCGCCCGCATCAAGGGATTGGCCACGTCGTGGCGCGAGGTCGCGCGCGCCGGCCGGGCAAAGGAGGTGGCGCCCGCCCCCGATCTGCCCGATGGGGACCGCGCCCGCCTGCGCGAGCGCATTCGCGCCTGCCTGCAAGGGCGCGGCGGCGAGGTTTCGGCGCGGGCGCGCGCCGCCGCCCTGGGGCGCGACTATCTGGGTCTGAACCCCGTGGGCCGCCGCCGCTTTCTCCTGCTTCTGGCCGAGGAGTTCGGTCCCGACCGCCGGGCGGTGGACGAGGCGATCGAGCATCTGCGGGCGGCCGGCGGCGATCCCGCCTTGCGCGCCAAGGCCGAGCGGGCCCTCCGGGCCGTGCTGGAGCCGCCGCGGGTGCGGCTGCTCACCCAGTTCAACGGCCTGCCCGAGGGGGTCGAGTTCCTGGTGGACATGCGGGCGGAACTGCTGGCGCTGGCCAGGGCCGATCCCGCCCTGGCGGCGGTGGAGGCCGATCTCAAGGGGCTGCTGGCGGCGTGGTTCGACGTGGGCTTCCTGGAACTGGCGCGCATCACCTGGCGCTCGCCCGCCAGCGTCCTCGAAAAGATCATGGCCTACGAGGCGGTCCACGTCATCGAGGACTGGGAGGATCTGAAAAACCGGCTCGACGATTCCGACCGCCGGCTATTCGCCTTCTTCCATCCCCGCATGCCCGACGAGCCGCTGATCTTCCTCGAAGTGGCGCTGACCCGGGGGATGACCGCCAACATCCGGGACCTCCTGGACCCTCGGGCGCCGGCCGCTGAGGGGGCCGACGCCGACACCGCCATGTTCTATTCGATCACCAACGCGCAGAAGGGGCTGGCCGGCATCAGTTTCGGCAGCTTCCTCATCAAGCGCGTCGTCGAGGAGGTGTCGCGGGACTTCGAACGCGTCACGACGTTCGCCACCCTGTCGCCGCTTCCGGGGTTCCGGCCGTGGCTGGAGGACCAGCCGGATTTCCGGGACGGGCGGCTGGGGGAGATCCTCCGCCGCGACGGCTGGCACGGCGATCCCGCCCTCGCCCAGGCGGCCCGGGGGGCGTTGTGCCGGCTGGCGGCCCGCTATCTGGTGTTGGAGAAGCGTCCCGACGGCAAGGCGCTCGATCCCGTCGCCCATTTCCACCTGTCCAACGGGGCGCGGCTGGAGCGCCTCGACTGGCTGGCCGACACCAGCCCCAAGGGGCTGGCGCAGTCGTCCGGGGTGATGGTCAATTACGTCTACGAGCCCGCCGCCATCGAGGCCAATCACGAGGCCTACGCGGGCGGCGGGGGGGTGGCGATGTCGGCGGAGATGCGCGCGCTGCTGAAGGGATAGGGGAGTTATGCCGTCGTGATGTCGTGGACGAACTTGTCGACCTGGCGCTGAAGTTCGGCCGAGGTGGCGGCCAGGGCGGTGGCGGCGCCCAGGACGTCGTGGGCCGTCGATCCGGTGCGGGTGGCGGCTTCGGACACGCGGCTGATGGTGCCGGTGACCTCCTGGGTGCCTTGCGCCGCCTGCTGGACGTTGCGGGCGATTTCCTGGGTGGCGGCGCCCTGTTCCTCCACCGCCGCGGCGATCGAGCCGGAAATCTCGTTGATCTGGCCGATGGTCGAGGCGATGCCGCCGATGGCGCCCACCGCGTCGCGGGTGGCCCCCTGGACGGCGGCGATCTGGGAGCCGATCTCGTCGGTGGCCTTGGCGGTCTGGGTGGCCAGGTTCTTCACCTCGTTGGCGACCACCGCGAAGCCGCGGCCGGCCTCGCCGGCGCGGGCCGCCTCGATGGTGGCGTTCAGCGCCAGCAGGTTGGTCTGGGCGGCGATGTCGTTGATCAGCTTGACAACCTGGCCGATGCGGCTGGCCGCTTCGGCCAGGCTCTGCACGATCTTGTTGGTGCGGTCGGCCTCCTCCATGGCGCCCGAGGCGATGCGGGCGGAGTTGGCGACCTGGCGGCTGATCTCGGTGATGGACGCCGACAATTCCTCGGCGGCGGCGGCCACGGTCTGGATGTTGGTGGTGGCCTGCTCGGCGGCGGCGGCCACGGTCAGCGACTGCTTCGAGCTGTCCTCGGCGGTGGCGGACATGGTCCGCGCCGCGCCTTCCATCTGCGACGCCGAGGTCGCCACCGAGGCGACCAGTCCCTTGACGTCGCGCTCGAAGGCGTCCGCCTTGGCGCCCAGCTCGCGGGTGATGATCGCCTGGGTGTTGGTTTCGATGAACACCGAGGTGGCGAGGTCCATGTCGAGGAAGGCCGCCTTGTTGACCGCGGCGATGACCTGCGCCAGCTTTTCCGGCTTCTTGCGGTAGGCCTCCACCGCCAGCGCGTGGACCCGGTTCAGGGTGAAGCAATACCCGGCGGTGTACCACCGCGGTTCCAGCCCGATCCTTTGGTGCGTGCGCCCGATCTCGGTGGCCTGGGCCAGATAGCGGTCGTCGAAATTGCCGGCGAACACGCTGTCAAGCCAATGGAGCCGCTGCATCTTCCGGGCATGCGTCATCACCTCGGGATTGCGGAACTTCGACGCGGTGGCGGGGTTGCCGGCGATGTGGTTGTAAAAGGCATCGAGCATCCCGTCGATGCGCGGGGCAAGCACGTCGCGGAATTCGCGAAGTGTACGGCGGGTTTCGTCGTCGATTTGCAGAAAGGCGAGACGGGCGGCGCGGTCCAGGTCCATGCGAGTGTCCTACCTTCGTATCGGCTGGTAATTCTATAGGCTAACTGCGATTTGGCCGCAATTTTAAAATATAGTTAATTCGGGCGAGCCCGAAGTAATGGCGCAAGGCGCAAGACCGGGCCGGAACGGGGCCGTTCCGGCCGATCCCGGACCGATGGCGCCGGACGCGAGAGAAGGCCTGTATCGCTGCGCGCGACTATGCTATAGAGGCCGCTTCCGGCGGGCCGGCCCCTGGCGCGTGTTCGCTCCCGGCGGGCGTGGTGGAACTGGTAGACACACTGGATTTAGGTTCCAGCGGCGCAAGCCATGGGGGTTCGAATCCCTTCGCCCGCACCAGCCCCGCGCCAGCGCGTCCGCAAGGGATCAGCCCGGTTGCCGTCGGAAACCCACGACACCGAACTCCATAGATCGATTGGCGAAAGACTGATGCAGGTAAGCGAGATTGAAGCCGACGGCTTGAAGCGCGAATTCAAGGTCGTCATCCCGGCGGGCCACCTGGAAACGCGGATGCAGGAGCGGTTGACGGAAATCGCCCGTACCATTCAGATGCCCGGCTTCCGGCCCGGCAAGGTGCCCCTGAAAATGGTGCGCCAGAAATACGCCTCGGCCGTGATGGGCGAAGTGCTGGAAAAGGCCGTGAACGACGGCGCCCAGTCCGCCATCTCCGAAAAGGGCTTGCGCCCGGCGGTTCAGCCCAAGGTGGAGATCACCAGCTTCCAGGAGGGCGCGGATCTCGAATTCAGCGTGGCCGTCGAGGTGCTGCCCGAGATCACGCCGATGGATTTCGCCACCATCGCGTTGCGCCGCGAGAAGGCGGGCGTGCCCGATTCCGAGGTGGACATCGCCCTCGGCCATATCGCCGAACGCGGCGAGACCAGCGAGCCGGTGGACCGTGAGGCCCGTGACGGCGACACGGTGGTGATCGATTTCGTCGGCACCCAGGACGGCATCGCCTTCCCGGGCGGGTCGGCCGAGGAGTACCAGCTCAAGCTCGGCTCCGGCGCATTCATCCCCGGCTTCGAGGACCAGTTGCTCGGCAAGAAGGCCGGCGACGAGGTCGTCGTCGAGGTCACCTTCCCCGAGTCCTACGGCAGCGAAGCGCTGGCCGGCAAGGGCGCGCGGTTCGACGTCAAGCTGCGCGAAGTGCGCCAGACGCAGGTCCGGGCCATCGACGACGACTTGGCCAAATCGGTGGGGCTGGACAGCCTCGACGCCCTGAAGCAGGCGGTCCGCGAGGAGATCGGCCGCGAGCTGGATTCCCTGGCGCGGCTCAAGCTGAAGCGCAAGCTCCTTGACGTTCTTGCCGACAATCACGATTTCCCCGTTCCGGCGGCGCTGGTGGACGGCGAGTTCGAGGGGATCTGGAAGCAGGTCGAGGACGACCGCAAGGCCGGCCGGCTGGATGCCGCCGATGCCGCCAAGAGCGAAGAGGACCTGACGGCCGAGTACCGCAAGCTGGCGGAGCGCCGCGTGCGCCTCGGCCTCCTGCTGGCCGAAGTCGGCCGCTCCAACAACATCAGCATCAGCCAGGACGACCTCAACCGGGCGCTGATGAACGAAGCCCGCCGCTTCCCCGGTCAGGAACACTTGGTGTTCCAGTACTACCGCAACAATCCGGAAGCGCTCGACAGCCTCCGCGCGCCGATCTTCGAGGACAAGGTCGTCGATTTCATCCTCGAACTGGCCAAGGTCGAGGAAACCGAGGTCTCCGCGGCCGAGCTGCGCAAGGACCCGGACGAGGCGGCCACGGCCGAGGAGGAAACGGGCGGGGGTAAGGCCAAGAAGCGCTCTTCCAAGAAGAAGAGCGCCGAATAACACTCGTGCGGCGTCGCGCGCTCCGGTAAGGCTCTGACTAAAGAAGGATCGACCATGAGAGAGAGAGACCCCATCGACCTCTACATGAATACCCTGGTTCCCATGGTGGTCGAGCAGACCAACCGGGGCGAGCGCGCCTACGACATCTATTCCCGGCTTCTGAAGGAACGCATCATCTTTCTGACGGGCACGGTTTTCGATGAGATTTCCAGCCTCATCTGCGCCCAGTTGCTGTTCCTGGAATCCGAGAACCCGAGCAAGGACATCGCGTTCTATATCAATTCGCCGGGTGGCGTGGTGACCTCCGGCCTCGCCATCTACGACACCATGCGGTACATCCGCCCCGCCGTCTCGACGGTGTGCATCGGCCAGGCCGCCTCGATGGGCTCCCTGCTGCTGGCCGCGGGCGCCCGCGGCAAGCGGTTCGCCCTGCCCAACGCCCGGATCATGGTCCATCAGCCGTCGGGCGGCTTCCAGGGACAGGCGACCGACATCGAGATCCACGCCCGCGAGATCCTTTCACTGCGCTCGCGGCTCAACAATATCTATGTCGAGCATACCGGCCAGCCGCTGGAGGTCATCGAGCAGGCCATGGAACGCGACAAGTTCCTGTCGTCGGCCGAGGCCAAGGAGTTCGGCCTGATCGACGACGTGGTGTCCAGCCGGCCTCTCCCCGAAGGCGATTCCCCGCCGGCGGGGACCGTCGAGACCTGATCGCGCCGGCGGAAGGGGCCGGAGAATGGTTGCTTTGCCCGCTTGCCCTTCGCCGTGGCGCCTGGACGCGGCCACGCGGAGGGTGGGCCGCGGCACGTATGGGGGGAATTTCGTTGTGTGCGGCTTTCCGGTATGGCTAACATGATTCCTCCCTGGCCGCGTTACCGAATGGAGTTTCGATGACCAAGTCCACGAGCGGCGATTCCAAGAGCACCCTGTATTGCTCCTTCTGCGGAAAGAGCCAGCACGAGGTGCGCAAGCTGATCGCCGGGCCGACCGTGTTCATCTGCGATGAATGCGTCGAGCTGTGCATGGACATCATACGGGAAGAGCACAAGACGCATCTGGTGCGCTCGCGGGACGGCGTGCCCACGCCGCGGGACATCCGCGCGGTCCTCGACGATTACGTCATCGGCCAGGACTACGCGAAGAAAGTCCTGTCGGTCGCCGTCCACAACCACTACAAGCGGCTCCAGCACGGCGGCAAGAGCGGCGACATCGAGATCGCCAAGTCCAACATCCTGCTGGTCGGCCCCACCGGCTGCGGCAAGACCCTGCTGGCGCAGACCCTGGCGCGCATCCTCGACGTCCCCTTCACCATGGCCGACGCCACCACGCTGACCGAGGCCGGCTATGTGGGCGAGGACGTGGAGAACATCATCCTCAAGCTGCTCCAGGCGGCGGAATACAACGTCGAGCGGGCCCAGCGCGGCATCGTCTACATCGACGAGGTCGACAAGATCAGCCGCAAGTCCGACAACCCGTCCATCACCCGCGACGTTTCGGGCGAGGGCGTGCAGCAGGCCCTGCTCAAGATCATGGAAGGGACGATCGCCTCGGTGCCGCCCCAGGGCGGGCGCAAGCATCCGCAGCAGGAATTCCTCCAGGTGGACACCACCAACATCCTGTTCATCTGCGGCGGCGCCTTCTCCGGGTTGGAGAAGATCATCTCCCAGCGGGGCAACAAGGGCACGTCGATCGGCTTCGGCGCCGACGTGCGCAATCCCGAGGAGCGCCGGACCGGCGACGTCCTGCGCGAGGTCGAGCCCGAGGATCTGCTGAAGTTCGGCCTGATCCCCGAGTTCGTCGGCCGCCTGCCGGTGCTGGCGACGCTCGAGGATCTCGACGTGGACGCCCTGATGGAGATCCTGTCCAAGCCCAAGAACGCCCTGGTCAAGCAGTACCAGCGGCTGTTCGAAATGGAGGATACCCGGCTGTCGTTCACCGACGACGCCATGCGGTCGATCGCGGAAAAGGCCATCGCCCGCAAGACCGGCGCCCGCGGACTGCGCTCGATCATGGAAACCATCCTTCTGGACACCATGTTCGAACTCCCCAGCCTCGATTCCGTCGAGGAGGTGGTGGTCAACGGCGAAGTGGCGGAGGGCCGGGCGAAACCGCTTTACATCCATTCGGAGCGGCGCGAGGACGTCGGCAGCAGCGCCTGATATCCCGGCAGGGAATCGGACGGGCGGCGGGTCATCCAGGGCGCTTCGCAACTGGGCGTTCGGGTTGGGCCACTCGGCCGGTCAACTGTGCCGACGGTAGGGGCGGGTGTTCTTGACGGGGGAGGGGACCCGCACCACGTAGGTAGGACGAGGAAACGTTTTTAACAGGCACTTTCGGGTAACTCCCGGGTGCAGGCAAAATAGAGGTAGCATGGTCGAGACCGCACGAGGCGACGTCTTCCCCGTCCTTCCGCTCCGCGACATCGTGGTGTTCCCGCATATGATCGTGCCCCTCTTCGTGGGCCGGGAAAAGTCGGTGCGCGCGCTGGAGGACGTGATGCGCGACGACAAGCAGATTCTGCTGGTCGCCCAGAAGAACGCGTCCCAGGACGATCCCACCACCGACGACATCTACACCGTCGGCACGGTGTCCACCGTCCTTCAGCTCCTCAAGCTGCCGGATGGCACCGTCAAGGTGCTGGTCGAGGGCGGCCGGCGTGCCCGCATCACCGGCTTCACCGAAAACGACTCCTTCTTCCAGGCGACGGCCGAGGTCATCGACGAGAAGGAGGGCGACCGCCAGGAGATGGAGGCGCTGTCCCGCTCGGCGGTGTCGCAATTCGAGCAGTACATCAAGCTCAACAAGAAGATCCCGCCCGAGGTGCTGGTTTCGGTCAACCAGATCGAGGACCCCGCCAAGCTGGCGGACACCATCGCCTCGCACCTCAGCCTGAAGATCGCCGAGAAGCAGGAACTCCTGGAGATCGAGACGGTCTCCGAGCGCCTGGAGCGCGTCTATTCCTACATGGAGGGCGAGATCGGCGTCCTTCAGGTCGAGAAGAAGATCCGCAACCGCGTCAAGCGGCAGATGGAGAAGACGCAGAGGGAATACTATCTCAACGAGCAGTTGAAGGCGATCCAGAAGGAACTGGGCGAGAGCGAGGAGGGCCGCGACGAGGCGACCGAATTCGAGGAGCGGATCAAGAAGACCCGCCTGTCGAAGGAGGCCCACGAGAAGGCCATGGCCGAGCTCAAGAAGCTCAAGACCATGAGCCCGATGTCGGCCGAGGCGACGGTGGTCCGCAACTACCTGGACTGGATGCTGAGCATCCCGTGGAAGAAGCGGACCAAGGTCAAGAAGGACGTCAAGCTGGCCGAGAAGGTCCTCAACCAGGACCATTACGGCCTCGACAAGGTCAAGGAACGCATCCTGGAATACCTCGCCGTGCAGACCCGCACCGAGAAGGTCAAGGGGCCGATCCTTTGCCTGGTCGGGCCGCCCGGCGTCGGCAAGACCTCGCTCGGCAAGTCCATCGCGCGGGCCACGGGGCGAACCTTCGTGCGTATGAGCCTGGGCGGCGTGCGCGACGAGGCGGAAGTCCGCGGCCATCGGCGCACCTATATCGGCTCGATGCCCGGCAAGATCATCCAGGGGATGAAGAAGGCCAAGTCGTCCAACCCGCTGTTCCTGCTCGACGAGATCGACAAGCTGGGTGCGGACTGGCGCGGCGATCCGGCGTCGGCGCTGCTCGAAGTGCTCGACCCCGAGCAGAACGCCACCTTCAGCGACCATTACCTGGAGGTCGATTACGACCTGTCGGATGTGATGTTCGTCACCACCGCCAACTCGCTGCGCATGCCGCAGCCGCTGCTGGACCGTATGGAGGTCATCCGTCTCGCCGGCTATACCGAGGACGAGAAGGTCGAGATCGCCAAGCGGCACCTGATCGGCAAGGTGGAGAAGGCGGCCGGGCTGACGACCGGCGAGTGGTCCATCACCGATGACGGGCTGCGCGACCTCGTCCGCTACTACACCCGGGAAGCGGGCGTCCGCAGCCTGGAGCGCGAACTCGCCAACCTCGCCCGCAAGGCGACCAAGGAAATCGTCCTGTCCAAGAGGAAGCGGGTCATCGTCACGCCCAGGAATCTGGAAAAGTACGCAGGGGTTCGCCGGTTCCACTACGGCGAGGCGGAACTTGAGGACCTGGTCGGCGTGGTCACCGGCCTCGCCTGGACCGAGGTGGGCGGCGAATTGCTGTCCATCGAGGCGGTCACCATGCCGGGCAAGGGCAATTTCAGCCACACCGGCAAGCTGGGCGACGTGATGCAGGAATCCGTTCAGGCGGCCCGCTCGTACGTCCGGTCGCGCTCGGTCAGCTTCGGCCTCAAGCCGGTGGTGTTCGAGAAGAAGGACATCCACGTCCACGTTCCCGAAGGCGCCACGCCCAAGGACGGCCCCTCGGCGGGTGTGGCCATGTGCACGGCCATCGTCTCGGCGCTGACCGGGATCGCGGTGCGCAAGGATGTGGCGATGACCGGCGAAATCACGTTGCGCGGGCGCGTCCTGCCCATCGGCGGGCTCAAGGAAAAGCTGATGGCGGCATTGCGCGGCGGCCTCGGCACGGTGCTGATCCCCAAGGAGAACGAAAAGGATCTGGCCGAGATTCCCGACAATGTGAAGAAAGGCCTGGACATCGTGCCGGTCGCGACCGTCGACGAGGTGCTCCAGCGGGCGCTGACCCGCATGCCTGTGCCCATCGAATGGGAGGAACCGGCCGAGCCCGCGGCCGCCGTGGCCAAGGATGCGGGGGTGGCCGCCGTCACCACGCACTGACCGGTTAACAGATGGTCGGCCGCTACCCGACACGTAGCGGCCGATCATTTTTTTTCGGAACAATCGTTTGGAAATCGCCGCCGGAGGCTATTTCGTCAAAAAATGGCGGAAAGCCTCGATTTCGCGGGTTTTGCCGATTGACGCTCCCTCCCCCCCGAATTAGACTGCCTGTCATCCGTTTTCGGTAGCCGGCCAAAGGCGGCTAGTCCGAAGGGTTTAACGAAGGGGGCCATCAGGTGAACAAGAACGATCTCGTGACGGCTGTGGCGAACAGCACCGGCCTTTCGAAGACTGACGCAGCCAAGGCTGTCGATGGTGTTTTCGATGCCATTACCAGCGCGCTGAAGGGCGGCGACGAAGTGCGTCTCGTGGGTTTCGGCACCTTCGCCGTCGCTGAACGGGCCGCGTCCGAGGGACGCAATCCGCGCACCGGGCAGAAGATCGCGATTCCGGCGTCCAAGCAGCCCAAGTTCAAGGCTGGCAAGGGTCTGCGCGACTCCGTTCAATAAGACATTTCACCAGCCTATCGGGTGCCGGTTGCGGGGCGGCAGCCGGCACTCTTCATTTCCGGCCGGAGTCTAGTTGCCGACGGGCGCGCCATGCGCGTATGACTGACGTCCCGGAATGCCGGCCATCGACATTGGGGGCGGTTAGCTCAGCCGGTAGAGCGCCTGCTTTACACGCAGGATGTCGGCGGTTCGAACCCGTCACCGCCCACCAAAATCCCAACACTCGCGGGCAGCCGGCCGTTCCGGCGTCTCTTTCGCTGTCATCCCGAGCCGACGGCGAGGGATCTTTCCGGCACTTTCGCGTGAAAGATCCCTCAGTCGCTCCGCTCCCTCGGGATGGCACCATGCCCTGATGCCGCGATAACGAGAATCGCTGTCCTGGAACGCGCCGCCTTGACTCCGCGGGTGGTTCGGGCTAAACACAGCCACCCGCAAGGGTTGTCTTTGTCCGGTTGGACGCGGCGGCCCTTTCTTGAATCCCTCCAAAGATATGGAGACCCCTCAACATGGGTGGCATTACGGCGCGCTTGGCGCTATTGTCTGCGCCCGAAGCCGCTCCCACAAAGGGGGTAGAGCGGTTCGTGACCTTTTATTTCGGTAGTGCAATTTTTATATTGACGTGAAGTCAGCGATTGACCGGGCGGGGGAGGCCGAGCGGCGCGCGGCGCCGATGGGCCGATATTCCCGGCTTGGCCAATAACGCTTGCGAGGCAGGGACATGGACGCTTGGCTGCTTGAGTATCTGCCTATCCTGATTTTCCTGGGAATCGCCTCCGCCATCGCCGTCATCGCGATCGCGGCCTCGTGGCTGGTGGCGCGGCAAAAGCCGGACAGCGAGAAGGCCGCCGCCTACGAATGCGGGTTCGACCCTTTCGGCGACGCCCGTTCCAAATTCGACGTCCGCTTCTATCTGGTGGCCATCCTGTTCATCATCTTCGACCTTGAGGTGGCATTCCTGTTCCCATGGGCGGTCGCTCTGGGCAAGCTCGGGCTGTTCGGGTTCTGGTCGATGATGGCGTTCCTGGGGGTGCTGACCATCGGTTTCGTTTATGAATGGCGGAAGGGAGCCCTGGAATGGGAGTGACGCCGTCGTCCGAGGTGGTGACCGCTACTCATGCCCAGCCGCTGCCCGCGGGCGCGGCGCAGGAGCAGGTGCTGCGGCTGGTCACCGACGAGATCGCCGACAAGGGATTCGTGCTGGCCTCGGTGGACAAGCTGGTCAATTGGGCGCGGACCGGCAGCCTGTGGCCGATGACGTTCGGCTTGGCCTGCTGCGCGGTGGAGATGATCCACTCCGCGTGCTCGCGCTACGATCTGGACCGGTTCGGGGTGGTGTTCCGGCCCAGCCCGCGCCAGTCCGACGTGATGATCGTCGCCGGCACGCTGACCAACAAGATGGCCCCGGCGCTGCGGCGCGTCTACGATCAGATGGCGGAGCCGCGCTGGGTGATTTCCATGGGCTCGTGCGCCAACGGCGGCGGCTATTATCACTATTCCTACGCCGTGGTGCGCGGCTGCGACCGCGTCGTGCCGGTGGACGTCTACGTCCCCGGCTGCCCGCCCACCGCCGAAGCCCTTCTTTACGGCATCCTGCAACTTCAGAAAAAGATTCGGCGGACGGGATCCATCGCCCGCTGAACCCTGGGACGGCCAGTAATCATGACGCATGCTCTGAAGGACCTGGGCGATTACATCGCTGCCGCCCTGCCCAACGACGTGCTCGGGACCGAGGTCAACCGCTGCGGCGAGCTGACCGTCACCGCGCGCACGCCGGCCATCCTCAAGGTGCTCGCCTTCCTCAAGGATGATGCGGGCTGCCTGTTCAAGCAGCTGATGGACGTGTGCGGGGTGGATTGGCCGGGGCGCGAGCCGCGCTTCGACGTGGTTTACCACCTGCTCTCCATGAAGCACAACCAGAGGGTGCGGGTGAAGGCCGCCGCCGATGAGGATACGCCGGTGCCGTCGGCCACCGCCCTGTTCAGTTCGGCTGGCTGGTTCGAGCGCGAGGTGTGGGACATGTACGGCGTGCCGTTCTCGGGCCATCCCGACCTGCGCCGCATCCTCACCGATTACGGCTTCGAGGGGCATCCCCTGCGCAAGGACTTCCCGCTGACCGGGTATGTGGAGATGCGCTACGACGACGAGCAGAAGCGGGTCGTGTACGAGCCGGTGAAGCTGACCCAGGACTACCGCAGCTTCGATTTCCAGTCGCCGTGGGAAGGGCCGGGCCTGCTGCCGGGCGACGAGAAGGCGGAGGGGAAACGCTGACCATGGCCGAAGCGCAGATCCAGAGCTACAACATCAACTTCGGTCCCCAGCATCCGGCCGCGCACGGAGTGCTGCGCCTGATCCTGGAAATGTCGGGCGAGGTGGTCGAACGCGCCGACCCGCATATCGGCCTGCTGCATCGCGGCACCGAAAAGCTGATCGAGCACAAGACCTACACCCAGGCCATCCCCTATTTCGACCGGCTCGACTACGTCGGGACCATGAACCAGGAGCACGCCTTCGTGCTGGCCGCCGAACGGCTCCTGGGCATCGAGGTTCCCGAGCGCGCCAAGTACATCCGCACGCTCTATTGCGAGATCGGGCGCATCCTCAACCACATCCTCAACGTCACCTCCTTCGTCCTCGACGTCGGCGGCATGACGCCGCTGCTGTGGGGCTTCGAGGAACGCGAGAAGCTGATGGAGTTCTATGAGCGCGCCTCGGGGGCGCGGCTCCACGCCAACTACTTCCGCGTCGGCGGCGTCGCCGCCGATCTGCCCGCCGGCCTGCTGGAGGATATCGCCGCCTGGTGCGAGAGCTTCCCCAAGGTCCTGGACGACATGCGGGTGCTGGTGGACGAGAACCGCATCTTCAAGCAGCGCACCGTCGATATCGGAACCGTCAGCCCCGAGCAGGCGCTGGATTGGGGCTTCACCGGGCCGAACCTGAGGGCCTCGGGCTTCGCCTGGGATTTGCGCAAGGCGCAGCCCTACGAGGTCTACGACCGGATGGATTTCGACATTCCGGTCGGCAAGAACGGCGACGGCTACGACCGCTATCTGGTGCGGGTGATCGAGATGCAGGAAAGCATCAAGATCATGAAGCAATGTATCGAGAAGATGCCGGGCGGGCCGGTCAAGGTGGACGACCGCAAGGTCGCGCCGCCGCCGCGCGGCGAGATGAAGCGCTCCATGGAAGCGCTCATCCATCACTTCAAGCTGTTCACCGAGGGCTTCCACGTGCCCGCCGGCGAGGTGTACGCGGCGGTCGAAGCGCCCAAGGGCGAGTTCGCCGTCTATCTGATCGCCGACGGCACCAGCAAGCCCTACCGCTGCAAGATACGGCCGCCGGGCTACGTCCACCTCCAGGCCCTCGACATGCTGTCCAAGGGCCACATGCTGGCCGACGTGGTCGCCAACATCGGCTCCATCGACATCGTTTTCGGCGAGATCGACCGATGACCAATCCAGAACCCGCCACCTTCGCGTTCACGCCCGAGAACCTGGCCCGTGCGAAGGCCATCATCGCCAAGTACCCCGAAGGCCGGCAGCAGAGCGCGGTGATGCCGCTGCTCGATCTGGCCCAGCGCCAGGACGGCTGGGTGACCCGCGCGGCCATGGAAACCATCGCCGACATGCTGGAGATGGCGCCGATCCGGGTCGAGGAGGTGGCCACCTTCTACACCATGTACAACCGCCGCCCCATGGGCCGGCACCACGTCCAGGTCTGCACCAACATCTGCTGCCAGTTGCGCGGCTCCGACGGCGTCGGCGCGGCGGTGAAGCAGGAATTGGGGGTGGAGTGGGGCGAAACCACCGAGGACGGCGCCTTCACCCTGTCCGAGGTCGAGTGCCTGGGCGCCTGCGTCAACGCGCCGATGATGCAGGTCGGCGACGATTACTACGAGGACCTCACCCCCGACGGCGCCCGCGCGGTGCTGAAGGCGCTGAAGCAGGGCGACGCGCCCAAGCCCGGCCCCCAGAACGGCCGGCAATTCTCGGCTCCCGAGGGTGGGCCCACCACCCTGACGGACCTGCCCCTTGGCACGGAGAAGGCCTGATGCTGCGCGACCAGGATAGGATCTTCACCAACCTCTACGGCCTGCACGACTGGCGGCTGGCCGGGGCGCGGGCGCGCGGCGACTGGGACGGGACCAAGGCCATCCTGGAGCGGGGCCGCGACGCCCTCATCGAGGAGGTCAAGAATTCGGGGTTGCGCGGCCGCGGCGGCGCCGGCTTCTCGACCGGCATGAAATGGTCGTTCATGCCCAAGCAGCCGGGACCCCGGCCCCATTACCTGGTCATCAACGCCGACGAGGGCGAGCCCGGGACCTGCAAGGACCGCGAGATCATGCGCTTCGACCCGCACAAGCTGGTCGAGGGTGCGCTGATCGCCGGTTTCGCCATCGGCGCCCATACCGGCTACGTCTACATCCGCGGCGAATTCGTGCGCGAGGCCGAGCATCTCCAAACCGCCATCGACGAGGCCCGCGCGGCCGGGCTGATCGGCCCCAACGCCTGCGGCTCGGGCTGGGATTTCGAGCTGTACGTCCATCGCGGCGCCGGGGCCTACATCTGCGGTGAGGAATCGGCGCTGATCGAAAGCCTGGAGGGCAAGAAGGGCCAGCCCCGCCTCAAGCCGCCGTTCCCGGCCGGCGTCGGGCTGTACGGCTGCCCCACCACCGTCAACAACGTGGAATCCATCGCCGTGGTGCCGGCCATCATGCGCCGGGGCGCCGTCTGGTTCGCCGGTCTCGGCCGGCCGAAGAACTCGGGCACCAAGATCTTCTGCATTTCCGGCCATGTGAACCGGCCGTGCAACGTGGAAGAGGAGATGGGCGTCCCGCTCAAGGAACTGATCGAGCGCCATGCGGGCGGCGTGCGCGGCGGCTGGGACAATCTGATGGCGGTGATCCCCGGCGGCTGCTCGGTGCCGGTGCTGCCCAAATCGGCGTGCGACACGGTGCTGATGGATTTCGACAGCCTGCGCGACGCGGGATCGGGCCTCGGCACGGCGGCGGTGATCGTCATGGACAAATCCGCCGACATCGTCCGCGCCATCGCCCGGCTGTCGCACTTCTACATGCACGAATCCTGCGGTCAGTGCACGCCATGCCGGGAAGGCACCGGCTGGATGGCGCGCATGATGGGCCGCATGGTCACCGGCGACGCCACCCTGGACGAGATCGACCTGCTGGAACAGGTCACCCGCCAGGTGGAGGGGCACACCATCTGCGCGCTGGGCGACGCCGCCGCATGGCCGATCCAGGGCCTCATCCGCCACTTCCGGCCCGAGCTTGAGCGTCGCATCCACGAGCGCCAGGCGTCCGGCACCCGCGCCGCCTGAGGAGACAGGAGACCATGCCCAAGCTGACCATCGACGGGATCGGGATCGAGGTCGAGGCCGGAACCACCATCCTCCAGGCGGCCGACATGCTCGGCATCGAGATTCCCCGCTTCTGCTACCACGAGCGCCTGGCCATCGCCGGCAATTGCCGCATGTGCCTGGTGGAGGTCGAGAAGATGCCCAAGCCGGTGGCGTCCTGCGCCATGCCGGTGGGCGAGGGGATGGTTGTCCGGACCAACACCCCGGGCGTGCGCAAGGCGCGTCAGGGGGTGATGGAATTCCTGCTCATCAACCATCCGCTGGACTGCCCGATCTGCGACCAGGGCGGCGAGTGCGACCTCCAGGACCAGGCCATGGCCTACGGCCGGGATCGCGGCCGCTACCACGAAGACAAGCGGGCGGTGGCCGACAAGGAGTTCGGGCCGCTCATCGAGACCTTCATGACGCGCTGCATCCAATGCACCCGCTGCGTCCGCTTCATCACCGAGATCGCGGGCGTGCCGGAACTGGGCGCGCTGGGCCGGGGCGAGCACATGGAGATCGCCACCTATCTCAACAGGGCGATCGATTCCGAGCTGTCGGGCAATCTCATCGATTTGTGCCCGGTGGGCGCGCTCACCAACAAGCCGGCCTCCTACACCTACCGCTCGTGGGAACTGAAGAAGACCGAATCCGTGGATGCCATGGACGGCCTGGGTGCGGCCATCCGCGTCGATACCCGCGGCAACGAGGTGATCCGCATCCTTCCCCGCGCCAACGACGCCGTTAACGAGGAATGGCTGTCGGACCGCTCCCGCTTCGCCTGCGACGGGCTCAAGCACCAGCGTCTCGACCGCTGTTACATCCGCCAGGACGGCCGCCTCCAGCCGGCTGCGTGGCCCGAGGCTTTGCAGGCGATCGCCGCCCGCCTCAAGGGGGTGCCGGCGGCCAGGATCGCCGCCATCGCCGGCGACCAGGCCGATTGCGAAACCCTGGTGGCCATGAAGGATCTGATGGCGTCCCTGGGCTCGCCCCACCTGGATTGCCGCCAGGACGGCGCCAAGCTGGAGACGGGGGTTCGCGCCTCGTACCTGTTCAACGCCACCATCGCCGGCATCGAGGAGACCGACGCGCTGCTGGTCGTCGGCAGCAATCCGCGCAAGGAAGCGCCGGTGCTGAACGCGCGCATCCGCAAGCGCTGGCTCAAGGGCGGCTTGACGGCGGCGGTGGTCGGCCCCGACGGGGATTTCGGCTTCCGCCACGAATGGCTGGGCGACGGGCCGGCGACCCTGGCCGAGATCGCCGCCGGCCGGCATCCTTTCTTCGAGGTGCTGAAGGCCGCGCGGAAGCCCATGCTGATCCTGGGGCAGGGCGCCTTGGCGCGCGACGACGGGGCGGCCGTGCTGGGCCTGGCCCGCACGCTGGCCGAGACGACGGGGATGGTCAAGGACGGCTGGAACGGCTTCAGCGTCCTGCACACCGCCGCCGCGCGGGTCGGCGGGCTCGACCTCGGCTTCGTGCCGGGGCAGGGCGGGCGCGACGTGGCCGGCATCGTCGCCGGCGCCGCGGCGGGCGAGATCGAGGCGGTGTTCCTGCTCGGCGCCGACGAGGTGGAGATGAACGCCCTGGGATCGGCCTTCGTGGTCTATCTGGGCAGCCACGGCGATGCCGGCGCTCACCGGGCCGACGTGGTGCTGCCGGGCGCGGCCTATACCGAGAAATCCGCCACCTGGGTCAACACCGAGGGCCGGGTCCAGCGAGGCCGGCTGGCGGTATTCCCGCCGGGCGAGGCCAAGGAGGATTGGAAGGTCGTCCGCGCCCTGTCCGGCGCGCTGGGCAAGCCGCTGCCCTACGACGGCCTTGCGCAGGTCCGCGAGCGTCTGGCCGCCGTCAATCCGGTCTTCGCCACCCTCGGCGCGGCGGCTCCGGCCGGGTGGGGGGCGTTCGGCGGCGGCGGTCCGGTGGCCGGCGCGCCGTTCGTGTCGCCCATCGACAACTTCTACATGACCGATCCGATCAGCCGGGCGTCGAAGACCATGGCCGAATGCACGGCCACCTTCGGCGCCACCTGCGGCTGCAACCATCAGAAGACGGGGACCCATGGCTGAGCTGCTCGACGGGCTTCTGCCTCCCATGGTCTGGCGACTTGTCGTCATCGTCGTCCAGATCGTCGCCATCGTGCTGCCGCTCCTGGTCGCGGTCGCCTACCTCACCTATGCCGAGCGCAAGGTGATCGGCGCCATGCAGCTGCGCAAGGGCCCCAACGTGGTCGGTCCCTTCGGCCTGTTGCAGCCCCTCGCGGACGGCCTCAAGCTGTTCCTCAAGGAAACGGTCATGCCCACCGGCGCCAACCGCGCCGTGTTCCTGATCGCGCCGATGCTGACCTTCGCCCTGTCCCTGGTGGCGTGGGCGGTGATCCCCTTCGACGAGGGCGTGGTGCTGTCCGACATCAATGTCGGCATCCTGTACCTGTTCGCCATCTCGTCGCTCGGCGTCTACGGCATCATCATGTCCGGCTGGGCGTCCAACTCGAAATACGCCTTCCTGGGCGGCCTGCGCTCCGCCGCGCAGATGGTGTCCTACGAGGTGTCGATCGGCTTCGTGCTGATCGCGGTGCTCCTCTCGGTGGGGTCGCTGAACCTGACCAAGATCGTCGAAGCCCAGAAGACCGTCTGGTTCGTCATTCCCCATCTGCCGATGTTCGTGGTGTTCGTGGTGTCGGGTCTGGCCGAAACCAACCGCTCGCCCTTCGACCTGCCCGAGGCCGAGGCGGAGCTGGTGGCCGGCTACAACGTCGAATATTCGGCCATGGCCTTCGCCCTGTTCTTCCTCGGCGAATACGCCAACATGATCCTGATGAGCGCCATGACCGCCATCCTGTTCCTGGGCGGCTGGCTGCCGCCGCTCGACGTGTGGCCGCTCAACGCCGTTCCGGGCATCGTCTGGTTCGCCCTCAAGATCGCCCTGGTGCTGTTCATCTTCCTGTGGGTGCGCGCGACCTTCCCGCGCTACCGCTACGACCAGCTCATGCGCCTGGGCTGGAAGGTGTTCCTGCCGTTTTCGCTGTTCTGGCTGGTGCTGACCGCGGGCGTGCTGGTCGGCTTCGGCTGGCTGCCCAACCAGGGCTGAGGAGGCTCGCCATGTCGTTCCTCGACCGTACCGCGCGGGCGTTTCTCCTGACCGAGCTTGTCCAGGGCTTGGCGATGACGCTGCGCTACATGTTCAAGCCCAAGGTCACCATCAACTATCCCTACGAAAAGGGGCCGCTGTCGCCGCGTTTCCGGGGCGAGCACGCGTTGCGCCGCTATTCCAACGGCGAGGAGCGCTGCATCGCCTGCAAGCTGTGCGAGGCCGTCTGCCCGGCCCAGGCCATCACGATCGAGGCCGAGCCCCGCGCCGACGGTTCGCGCCGCGCGCGCCGCTACGACCTCGACATGACGAAGTGCATCTATTGCGGCCTGTGCCAGGAGGCGTGCCCGGTGGATGCCATCGTCGAGGGGCCGAACTTCGAATTCGCGACGGAAACGCGGGCCGAACTGCTCTACGACAAACAGCGCCTGCTGGACAACGGCGACCGGTGGGAGGCCGAATTGGCCATGCGCATCGCCGCCGACGCGCCCTACCGGTGATTGGGGGAACCGCATGTTCTCGGCTCTGATCTTCTACATGTTTGCGGCGCTCGCGGTGGCGAGCGGGGTGATGGTCATCTCCGCCCGCAATCCCGTGCATTCCGTGCTGTTCCTGATCCTGTGCTTCTTCAACGCGGCGGGCCTGTTCCTGCTGCTCGGCGCCGAATTCCTGGCGATGGTGCTGGTGGTCGTCTACGTGGGCGCGGTGGCGGTGCTGTTCCTGTTCGTGGTGATGATGCTCGACATCAACGTCGTCGAACTGCGGGAAGGCTTCCTGCAATACCTTCCCACCGGCGCCGTGGTCGGCATCGTCCTGCTGGTGGAACTGATGGTGATGTTCGGCGGCTGGGCGTTCGCCCCCGACGTCGAAGCCCTGATCCAGGCCCCCGCTCCGGCGGCGGAGCAGATCACCAACACCGAAGCCCTGGGCCGTCTGCTTTACACGACCTACGCCTACCTGTTCCAGGCGTCCGGGCTGCTGCTGCTGGTGGCCATGGTCGGCACCATCCTGTTGACGCTGCGCCGCCGCGAGGGCGTGCGCAAGCAGGTGATCGCCCGCCAGTTGGAGCGCACGGCCGCCGGGTCGGTCGAAATCCGCAAGGTCCCCACCGGGGGAGGCATCTGATGTTCGAGATCGGTCTCGCCCATTACCTGACCGTCGCCGCGATCCTGTTCACGCTGGGGGTGTTCGGCATCTTCCTCAACCGCAAGAACGTCATCATCATCATGATGTCGATCGAGCTGATGCTGCTGGCGGTCAACCTCAATCTGGTGGCCTTCTCGTCCTTCCTGAACGATCTGGTCGGGCAGGTCTTCGCCATGTTCATCCTGACCGTCGCCGCCGCCGAGGCGGCCATCGGCCTCGCCATCGTCGTCGTCTTCTTCCGCAACCGCGGCACCATCGCGGTCGAGGAAATCAGCCAGCTCAAGGGGTAATAAGCGATGATGTACGTCGCCGCCGTCTTCCTGCCGCTGCTGGGCTCGATCGCCGCCGGCCTGTTCGGCCGATTCATCGGCGACCGCGGGGCCCAGGTGGTCACCACGCTGCTGCTGGGCGTCTCGGCCGCGCTCGCGGTGCCGATCTTCACCAGCGTGGCGCTGGAAGGCCATTCGGTCATCGTGCCGGTGCTGCACTGGATCCGCTCGGGCTCGCTGGATGTGTCGTGGGCGCTGAAGTTCGACACCCTCACGGCGGTGATGATGATCGTCGTCACCTGGGTGTCGTTCATGGTCCACGTGTACTCGGTGGGGTACATGGCCCATGACCGCTCGATCCCGCGCTTCATGTCGTATTTGTCCCTGTTCACCTTCGCCATGCTGATGCTGGTGACCTCGGACAACCTGGTGCAGCTCTTCTTCGGCTGGGAGGGCGTGGGCGTCGCCTCCTACCTGCTGATCGGCTTCTGGTACGAGCGGCCGTCGGCCTGCGCGGCGGCGATCAAGGCGTTCGTGGTCAACCGCGTCGGCGATTTCGGCTTCGCGCTCGGCATCTTCGGCATCTTCTTCCTGTTCGATTCGGTGTCCTTCGACACCATCTTCGCGGCGGCCCCGGCCAAGGCCAACACCATCGTCCATTTCTTCGGAATCGATTGGAACGCCATCACCATCGTCGCCCTGCTGCTGTTCGTGGGCGCCATGGGCAAGTCGGCCCAGATCGGCCTGCACACCTGGCTGCCCGATGCCATGGAGGGCCCGACCCCGGTTTCCGCGCTGATCCACGCCGCCACCATGGTGACCGCCGGCGTGTTCATGGTGGCGCGCATGAGCCCGCTGTTCGAACTGTCGAACACCGCGCTCATGGTGGTGACGCTGGTGGGCGCGGCGACGGCCTTTTTCGCCGCCACGATCGGCTGCGTGCAGAACGACATCAAGCGCATCATCGCCTATTCGACATGCTCGCAGCTCGGCTACATGTTCTTCGGCATCGGCGTGTCGGCCTATCCGGCGGCGATCTTCCACCTGTTCACCCACGCCTTCTTCAAGGCGCTGCTGTTCCTGGGCGCCGGTTCGGTGATCCACGCCATGTCCGACGAGCAGGACATCCGCCGCATGGGCGGCATCTGGCGCCATGTGAAGGTCACCTGGGCGCTGATGTGGATCGGCTCGCTGGCGCTGGCCGGCATTCCCTTCTTCGCCGGCTACTACTCCAAGGATTCGATCCTGGAGGCGGCGTTCGCGTCCCACACCCTCGTCGGCCACTTCGCCTTCGCCATGGGCATCGCCGCCGCCTTCCTCACCGCCTTCTATTCGTGGCGGCTGCTGATCCTGGTGTTCCACGGCAAGCCGCGCGCCGACGAGCGCGTCATGGCCCATATCCACGAATCGCCCGCGATCATGATCGTGCCGCTGATGGTGCTGGCGGCCGGCGCGGTGTTCGCCGGCTGGCTCGGCCGCGACATGTTCGTCGGGCACGAGGAGGCCGGATTCTGGAGGTCTTCCATCGAGGTCCTGCCCTCCCACCCGGCCATGGAAGGCATGCACCACGTGCCTGAATGGGTGTCGATGGCGCCGCTGGTGGTGGCCGGCTCGGGCATCGCGCTCGCCTACCTGATGTACGTGTTCGCGCCGTCGCTGCCGGGATGGCTCGCCGGGTCGATGCGCCGCGTTCACCTGTTCCTGCTGAACAAGTGGTATTTCGACGAACTGTACGACTGGCTGTTCGTCAGGCCGGCCTTCCGCCTGGGGCGCGGCCTGTGGCAGGGCGGCGACGGCGCCCTCATCGACGGCGTCGGTCCCGACGGCGTGGCGGCGGCCACCCGCGTCATCGCCCAGCGGGTGGCGCGGCTGCAAAGCGGCTACCTTTATCACTATGCCTTCGCCATGCTGATCGGCGTCGCCGCCTTCATCAGCTGGTACGTCTTCAACGCGCGCTGATCCGGGAACACCGTCATGAACGACTGGCCTCTGCTCTCGCTGACGACGTTCCTGCCGCTGGTGGGCGCGCTGTTCATCCTCGCCATCCGCGGCGACGACGCCAAGGTGGTGGCGCGCAACGCCCGCAACGTCGCCCTGCTGACGTCGCTCGCGACCTTCGCCGTGTCGCTGCTGATCCTCGCCCAGTTCGATCCCAATTCGGCCGAGTTCCAGCTCCGGGAAACCGCGCCCTGGCTGCCGGGCACCACGGTCAACTACGCCATGGGCGTGGACGGCATCTCGGTGTGGTTCGTGCTGCTGTCCACGTTCCTGACGCCGCTCTGCATCCTGTCCTCGTTCGGGGCGGTGCAGGTCCGCGTCAAGGAGTACATGGTCGCCTTCCTGGTCCTTGAGACCATGATGGTCGGCATGTTCTGCGCGCTCGACCTGGTGCTGTTCTACATCTTCTTCGAAGGCGTCCTGATCCCGATGTTCATCATCATCGGCGTCTGGGGCGGCGCGCGCCGGGTGTATGCGGCGTTCAAATTCTTCCTCTACACGCTGGCCGGCTCGGTGCTGATGCTGGTGGCGATGCTGGCCATGTATTTCGAGGCCCACACCACCGACATCCACGCGCTGATGGCCCACAGCTTCCCGCAGGCGATGCAGCTTTGGCTGTGGCTGGCGTTCTTCGCCTCGTTCGCGGTCAAGGTGCCGATGTGGCCGGTCCATACCTGGCTGCCCGACGCCCATGTCGAGGCACCCACCGCGGGCTCGGTGATCCTGGCCGGCGTGCTGCTGAAGATGGGGGCCTACGGCTTCCTGCGCTTCTCGATGCCGATGCTGCCGCTGGCGTCCGAATACTTCACGCCGCTGATCTACACCCTGTCGGCGGTGGCGGTGATCTACACCTCGCTGGTGGCGCTGGTGCAGGAGGACATGAAGAAGCTGATCGCCTATTCGTCGATCGCCCACATGGGCTACGTGACGGCGGGCATCTTCTCGGTCACCACCCAGGGCGTCGAGGGCGCGCTGTTCCAGATGCTGTCCCACGGGGTGGTGTCGGGCGCGCTGTTCCTGTGCGTGGGCGTCGTCTACGACCGCATGCACACCCGCGAGATCGCCCGCTACGGCGGGCTGGCCAGCCGCATGCCCAAATACGCCACCGTGTTCATGCTGTTCATGCTGGCCAGCGTCGGGCTGCCCGGCACGTCCGGCTTCGTCGGCGAGTTCCTGGTGCTGCTGGGCCTGTTCCAGGTCAACACCTGGATTTCCCTGTTCGCCGCCACCGGCCTGATCCTGGGGGCCGCCTACATGCTGTACCTGTACCGGCGGGTGGTGTTCGGCAAGCTGACGCGCCCCGATCTGATGGCCATTTTCGACATGGACCTGCGCGAGGTGGCGGTGTTCGCCCCGCTCATCGTGGTGGTGCTGTGGATGGGCGTGTATCCCGCCACCTTCCTCGACCCCATGCATGCCTCGGTGGCCAAGCTCATCAACAACTTCCAGCTTGCCCAGGCGGCCCAGTCCGCCGTGCCGCTGGCGGCGCGCTGAACCGGGAGAAGACGGATATGATTCTCGACCTCGTCCCGCTCATGCCCGAACTGCTGGTGGCGGCGGCCGCGCTGGCACTCCTCATGCTGGGGGTTTTCCGCAAGGCCGACACCAGCCGCGAGGCGACCGTGCTCGCCGGCCTGGCCATGGGCGGCGCGCTGGCGGTTCTGGTCGGCGTCGAGGGCGCCCGGCAGACGGCGTTCGGCGGCATGTTCATCCTCGACGGCTTCGCCGGCTTCTCCAAGGCGCTGATCCTGGTGGCCTCGGCGATGACGGTGTCGATGTCGCTGGACTACCTGAAGCGCGAGAACATCGCCCGCTTCGAATACCCGGTGCTGGTGCTGTTCGCCACGCTCGGCATGATGATGATGGTGTCGGCCAACGATTTCCTGTCCCTGTATCTGGGGCTGGAAATGCAGAGCCTGTCGCTCTACGTGCTGGCCGCCTATCACCGCGACAGCGCACGCGCCACCGAGGCGGGCCTCAAGTACTTCGTCCTGGGCGCGCTCGCCTCGGGCATGCTTTTGTACGGCGCCTCGCTGATCTACGGCTTCGCCGGGACGACCTCCTTCGATTCCCTGGCCAAGGTCCTGGGCGGGAGCGGCCATCCCAATCTGGGCGTCGTCGCCGGCCTGGTGTTCGTCATGGCCGGGCTCGCCTTCAAGGTTTCGGCGGTCCCCTTCCATATGTGGACGCCCGACGTCTACGAGGGGGCGCCGACGCCGGTCACCGCCTTCTTCGCCGTTGCCCCCAAGATCGCCGCCCTGTCGCTGCTGACCCGCGTGCTGATCGGGCCGTTCGGTGAACTGGCGCACCAGTGGCAGCAGGTGGTGGTGTTCATTTCCCTGGCGTCCATGGCCGTGGGCTCGTTCGCCGCCATCGGCCAGACCAACATCAAGCGCCTGATGGCCTACAGCTCCATCGGCCATGTGGGCTTCGCCCTGGTGGGGCTGGCGGCGGGCAGCGACCTCGGCGTGCAGGGCGTGCTGATCTACGTGGCCATCTACCTGTTCATGAACGTCGGCGCCTTCGGCGTCATTCTCGCCATGCGGCAGAAGGGACGGGCGGTCGAGGGGATCGCCGACCTCGCCGGCCTCGCCAAGACCAATCCGTCCATGGCCTTCGTCATGGCGGTGCTGATGTTCTCGATGGCCGGGATTCCCCCGCTGGCCGGGTTCTGGGGCAAGTTCTACGTGTTCATGGCCGCGGTGAAGGCCGATCTGTGGACGCTCGCCATCGTCGGCATGCTCACCAGCGTGGTGAGCGCCTTCTATTACCTGCGCATCGTCAAGGTCATGTATTTCGACGACGCGGTCGAGGCGCTCGACCATCCCACCAACCCGCCGATCCGGCTGGTCATGGCGGTGTCCGCGCTGGTGGTTCTGCTCTTCACCTTCCTTCCCGGCCCGCTGCTGATCGGGGCCAAGGCGGCGGCGCAGTCCCTGTTCGCGGCGGGATGACAGTCTTCTTGTCGTTCCGCGCGAGCGCCGGCGGGGAGGAACCTTCCACGCGCAGTGCCCGAAAGGTCCCTCGGCTTCGCTCGGGACGACAACGAGAAATGTGTCATCCCGACCGAGCGCCAGCGAGGAGGAACCTTCCACGCGCGGTGCCCGAAGGGTCCCTCGGCTGCGCTCGGGACGACAACGAGGGATGTGTCATCCCGACCGAGCGCAAGCGAGGAGGGATCTTTCACGCGCGGTGCCCGAAGGGTCCCTCGGCTGCGCTCGGGACGACAGGATAGGCGATGTGTGACGGAATCTCCCTGCCGCCGCCATTCCGGCGTCTGGCCCTGGACAGCGTCGGCAGCACCAACGACGAGGCGCGGGCGCTGGCCGAGGCGGGGGAAGCCGCCGATTGCCTGGTGGTGTCGGCGCGGCGGCAGAGTGCGGGGCGGGGCCGCCGCGGGCGCACATGGGTCAGCCCGGCCGGCAACCTCCATTGTTCGCTGCTGGTCGCCGTCGACGGTGGCCTCGGTGCGGCCGCGCAACTGGGGTTCGCGGCGGCGGTGGCGCTGGTGGACACGCTGTCGCGGCTGGTTCCGGGGGCGGAATTCCGCTGCAAGTGGCCCAACGACATCCTCGGCCAGGGCCGCAAGCTGGCAGGCATGCTGCTGGAGCCCGCCGCCGAACGATGGCTGGTTCTGGGACTTGGCGTCGATGTCGCCGCCGCGCCGTCGCCCGAGGCGGCCGCCTTTCCGGCCGTGGCGCTGGCCGATCTCGGTTTCGGCGGGACGGCCGACGACGTGCTCGCCGCCTTCTGCGGCGAATTCGGCCCATGGCTGGCGCGCTGGCGGCACGACGGCTTCGCTCCCGTGCGGGCGGCCTGGACGGCGCGGGCGGCCGGATTGGGCGCGGCGGCCGTGGTGCGCCTTGAGCACGAGAGCCTGGCCGGCACATTGGTGGGGCTTGACGCCGACGGCGCACTTCTCTTGGATCAGGGCGCCCGCGGCGTGCGCCGCGTCCTGGCGGGGGACGTGTTCTTCCCCGAAGCCCGCTCCTGAAAGCCCATTGAGGTTGCGATGCTCCTGGCCATCGATTGCGGCAACACCAATATCGTCTTCGCCGTCTTCGACGGGGATGCGCTCAAGGGCGAATGGCGCGCGTCCACCGACGTGGAGCGGACGGCGGACGAACTGGGCGTGTGGCTGACGCAATTGCTGTCGATCGAAGGGCTGTCGCGGCGCGACATCGATGCCGCCATCATCGCCAGCGTGGTTCCGGCCATGGTCTTCAACCTCAAGACCCTGTGCCGGCGCTATTTCAAGTGCGAACCGCTGGTGGTGGGCGACGACGGCGTCGATCTGGGCCTCGAAATCCGGCTGGATCGCCCCGAAGAGGTCGGCGCCGACCGTCTGGTCAACGCGGTGGCGGCGCACCAAAGATATTCGGGGCCGCTGATCGTCATCGACTTCGGCACCGCCACCACCTTCGACGTGGTGGATGCCGACGGCAATTACTGCGGCGGCGCCATCGCGCCGGGCATCAACCTGTCGCTGAGGGCGCTGCACATGGCGGCGGCCAAGCTGCCGCGGGTGGCCATCGGCCGCCCTAAGCAGGTGATCGGCAAGGCTACGGTTCCGGCCATGAAGTCGGGAATTTTTTGGGGGTATGTCGGATTGATCGAGGGACTTGTGACGCGCATTCAGGAAGAGTTCGGCCAGGACATGATGGTGGTCGCCACGGGCGGCCTGGCGCCCCTGTTCATCGAGGCCACGCCGATGATCCACAAGCTCGATCCCGATCTGACGCTGCGGGGCCTGCTGGCCATCCACCGCCGCAACGCCAGGGCGGGTTGAGCATGGCCGGGAGCATGGACCGGGACGAGCTGGTATTCGTCCCCCTCGGCGGGGCGGGCGAGATCGGCATGAACCTCAACCTCTACGGCTACGGCGGTAAATGGCTGATGGTCGATCTGGGCGTGTCCTTCGGCGAGGAAGGCATGCCCATGATCGACGTGGTCATGCCCGACCCCGCCTGGATCGAGGAACGCCGCAAGGATCTGGTCGGGCTGGTGGTGACCCACGGGCACGAGGATCATCTGGGCGCCATCCATTACCTGTGGCCGCGCCTGCGGTGTCCCGTCTACGCCACGCCGTTCGCGGCGGCGCTGCTCAAGGGCAAGCTGCACGAGGCGGGGCTGGCGTCGGCCGTCCCCGTCCAGGTGGTCGAACTGGGCGGGCGCTTCACGGTGGGCCCCTTCGACATCGAGATGGTCAGCCTCACCCATTCCATGCCCGAGCCCAACGCGCTGGCCATCCGCACGCCGGCCGGAACGGTTCTGCATACCGGCGACTGGAAGTTCGACCCCGATCCCCTGGTGGGGCTGCCCGCCGATACCGAGACGCTGCGGCGCCTGGGGCGCGAGGGGGTGCTGGCGCTGGTGGGGGATTCCACCAACGTCTTCACCAAGGGCCATTCCGGGTCCGAGGCCGACGTGCGGGCCAGCCTGATCGAATTGATCGGCCGCTATCGGGGCAAGATCGCGGTGAGCTGCTTCGCCACCAACGTGGCCCGGCTGGAAAGTATCGCCATCGCCGCCGAGACCCACGGGCGCCACGTCGCCCTGGCCGGGCGGTCGTTGCGGCGGATCGACAAGGCGGCGCGCGAGCTGGGCTATCTCACCGGCATCGCGCCGTTCCTGGACGATCACGACGCCGGCTATCTGCCCGACGACAAGGTGCTTTACATCTGCACGGGCAGCCAGGGCGAGCCGAGGGCGGCGCTCAGCCGCATCGCCGCCGACGACCATCCGCACGTCACCCTGGGCGAGGGCGACGTGGTCATCTTCTCGTCGCGCATCATCCCCGGCAACGAGAAGGCCATCTTCCGGCTCCAGAACCAGTTGGTGCGCCTCGGGATCGAGGTGGTCACCGAGAAGGACGAGTTCGTCCACGTCTCGGGCCATCCGGCGCGCGACGAACTGGAGGAAATGTACCAGTTGGTGCGCCCCGGGATCGCCATCCCGGTCCACGGCGAGACCCGGCACATCCACGAACACGTCGCCCTGGCCGAGGCGTGCCAGGTGCCCCAGGCGCTGGCCATCGAGAACGGCGCCATGGTGCGTCTCGCTCCCGGGCCGGCGGCGGTGGTGGACCGGGTGCCGACGGGCAAGCTGGGTCTCGACGGCTCGGGCGGGGAGACCACGCGGCTGATCCGCCTGGATGGGGAAATCCTGCGCAACCGGCGGCGGATGGTGTTCAACGGCTCGGCGGTGGTGACGGTGGTGATGGACCGCGCCGGGCGCATGGTCGGCGACCCGCAACTCACCGCTCTCGGGCTTCTGGACGCCGAGCACGAGGCCGAGGAGCATGCCGCCGTGGTCGATGCCGTCCGCGACGCGGTCGGCGAATTGCCGCAAAAGGCGCGTCAGGACAACGCCGTCGTCAAGGAAACCGCGCGCCGGGCAGTGCGCCGCACCCTCAAGGACATGCTCGGCCACAAGCCGGTGACCGACGTGCATCTGGTGCGGGTGTAGTTTTTCCGGTGTCGTTCCGACCGAGCGTTAGCGACGAGGAACCTTTCAGGCGGGGTGCGTGAAAGGTCCCTCGGCTGCGCTCGGGACGACAGGTGACGTTTTGTCGTTCCGACCGAGCGCCAGCGACGAGGAACCTTTCAGGCGGGGTGCGTGAAAGGTCCCTCGGCTGCGCTCGGGACGACAGGTGACGTTTTGTCGTTCCGAGCGAGCGCCAGCGACGAGGAACCTTTCAGGCGGGGTGCGTGAAAGGTCCCTCGGCTGCGCTCGGGACGACAGGTGACGTTTTGTCGTTCCGAGCGAGCGTTAGCGACGAGGAACCTTTCAGGCGAATGTGCGTGAAAGGTCCCTCGGCTGCGCTCGGGACGACAGGTGACGTTTTGTCGTTCCGATGGAGCGCCAGCGACGAGGAACCTTTCACGCATCGTGCAGGAAAGGTCCCTCGACCTCGCTGGGGACGACAGGAAAGGACGTCACCAGCGGTACGAGATGCCCGCCGTGGCGATCTCCTCGGACAGCTCAAGGCCGATCGGCTGGCTGCCCGAGTAGAAGTTGGGGTTGCCCAAGCCGTTGACCGTGTTGGCGAAGGCGTGGGTGTAGGCGCCGTCCAGCGTCCAATGGGGGGCGAACTTGTAGGATGCGCCGACGGACACGTGCTGCTTGATGACGCCGGGGGAGATCAGGTTGAACTCCGCCTCGTTCGGGTTGAAGATATCGGTGGCATAGCTCCAGCCGGTCCGTAGCGTCAGCGCATCGGTGGCGTTCCACTTGGCGCCGATATGGTAGACGTTCATGTCCTTCCAGCCGAAGCCCGGCCCGTTGGGCGTGCCGAGCTGCGCCGTCGTCAGCTCGGTGTTTCCGATCGCGGCCACCTGACTATAGAAGATGCGCTGGTAGTCGAACATGACCGCGACGCCCTTCGTCGGCCGGATCGTGGAGCCCAGCGACAGCTCCGGGGGAATATCGAACTTGGCGGAATCGGCGAACAGACCCGAATACTTGTGGAAGCTGGACATCCACATTCGGGTCTGATAGGCGGCCGCCATGCTCACCCACCTGTTGGCGTCCCAGACGCCGCCGAGACGGAGCCCGCCGCCGAACGACCAATCGTCGCCGTTGCCGGTGACGCTGCCCGCATTTTGCGAGGCGCCCTCGAACGGCTCCAGGCCATAGGCCCGGATGGACTGCACGGCGAAAACGGGCGCGAGGCCGATGGAGAAGCCGTCGGCGATGGTGCGGGCGCCGTTGAAGGAGACGAACGCCTGTTGCAGATTGACGCCCAGCGGGGACGAGGCCGCCGCGAAGCCCGGATTGAAGGTATGCATGCCCGCGAAGGGATTCTGGCTGTAATAGGTCTCCATGCCGCCATTGGCGACAAGGCTCACACCTACGGCGGTCTTGTCGTTGACCAGGGTATTGGCGCCGGCGCAGGGAATGAGGAACAGATTGTCCTTGCTGGAATATTCGCCCGGCGTCAGCGGGTTGGTGCCGCTGCCGGTGCCCACTTCCGCCTTGCGGTAGGGCAGGAATGCGCTCATGCACGCGCCCGCGACGTTGCCCATCTTGACGCCGACGGCGGGGTTCTCGGCCGACGACACCGGCCCGTCGCCTTCGGTGAGGCCGGCGCCGGCCGTGCCCTGCTGGGTGACGTCGAAGCCGTTCACGAAATAGCCGTTGGTGGCGAAGGCGGGGTGGGACCAGGCGGCGGCGCCGGTCGCGCAGGCGAGCGCAAGCACGCCCCTCCACGATTTGCTGAACATACGCTTTCCTCCCAAGCCGCCCGTTTCGTTGCCATGTGTTGGTTATCGGGCGTGGGCGCGCACCTTACCGGTGGGGAGCGTGCGCATCGGTAGTATTGGTGTACTACATTAAAATATTATGATGAACGAATGTTATGGGGCCTGGCGCAACAGTGCGAATTATTTCACGCGGATGAGCTGGAAATAATGGCATTGTCATACCGACCGAGCGCCAGCGAGGGAAGGGATCTTTCACGCGTTGTGCCGGAAAGGTCCCTCGGCTGCGCTCGGGACGACAGGAAAGGGTTTGTCGTTCCGAGCGAGCGCCAACGACGAGGAACCTTTCACGCAGGATGCCCGAAAGGTCCCTCGGCTGCGCTCGGGACGACAGGGAAGAGTCTGTCGTTCCGAGCGAGCGCCAGCGACGAGGAACCTTTCGGGCGGGGTGCGTGAAAGGTCCCTCGGCTGCGCTCGGGACGACAGGAAAGGGTTTGTCGTTCCGAGCGAGCGCCAGCGACGAGGAACCTTTCGGGCGGGGTGCGCGAAAGGTCCCTCGGCTGCGCTCGGGACGACAGGAAAGGGTTTGTCGTTCCGACGGAGCGCCAGCGACGAGGAACCTTTCACGCAGGATGCCCGAAAGGTCCCTCGGCTGCGCTCGGGACGACAGGGAAAAGTCTGTCGTTCCGACGGAGCGCCAGCGACGAGGAACCTTTCACGCAGGATGCCCGAAAGGTCCCTCGGCTGCGCTCGGGACGACAGGGAAGAGTCTGTCGTTCCGAGCGAGCGCCAGCGACGAGGAACCTTTCGCGCACGGCGCCTGAAGGCGGCAAAGGATCGAAAAACGAACCGCGCCGACGCTTCGTCAAGCGCCGGCGCGGCAGAGGTGCGGGTAAGGGAGAGACTTACCAGCGATAGGACAGGCCGACCGTGGCGATCTCTTCCGACAGCTTCAGGTCGATAGGCTGGCTGCCCGAGCCGAAGCCCGGATTGCCGATGCCGTTGACGGTGTTGCTGAAGCCGTGGGTATAGGCGCCGTCAAGCGACCACTTGGGCGTGAGCTTGTACGACGCGCCGACCGAGACGTGGTCCGTGATGATGCCGGGCGCCAGGATGTTGAACTCGGCTTCCTGCCCCTCGAACGCTTTGGTGGCGTGGCTGTAGCCGGTGCGGAGCGTCAGCGCGTCGGTGGCGTCCCACTTCACGCCGATATGGTAGACGTTCATGTCCTTCCAGCCGAAGCCCGGACCGTTGGAGGCGCCGAGGGGTGCTTGCACCAGCTCGGTGTTTCCGGTGGTGGCGACCTGGCTGTAGAAGATGCGCTGCCAGTCGAGCAGCACGGAGACCTTGCTGATCGGCCGGACGGTGAGGCCGAGCGACAGCTCCGGCGGGATGTCGAAGCCGCCCGACTCGGGGAACAGGCCGGCGTAATTGTGGAAGCGGGACATCCACATCCTGGTCTGGTACGCGGCGCCCAGGCTCAGGTACTTGTTGGCGTCCCACACGCCGCCCAGCCGGAGGCCGCCGCCGTAGGACCAGTCGTCGTGGTTACCGGTGACGTCGTTCGGATAAAGCGACTTGCCGGTGAACGCCTCCACGCCGTAGGCGCTGAACGACTGGATCGCCAGCACCGGGGCAAGGCCGAGGGAGAAGTTGTCGGTGATCTTGCGGGCGCCGTTGAGCGAGATGAACGCCTGCTGCAGGTTGACGCCGAGCGGAGAGGTGCCCTTACCCAGGCCCGCGAAGGGATTCTGGAGGTAGTCCGTCTCCATGCCGCCATTCGCGACCATGCTCACGCCCACCGAGGTCTTGTCGTTGACCAGGGTGTTGGCGCCGGCGCAGGGGATGAAGAACAGATTGTCCTTGCTGGTGTAAGTGCCGGGCGTCAGCCCACCGCCGCTGCCCACGGTGGCCGAGCGGTAGGGCATGAAGGCGCTGAGGCAGGCGCCGGCCACGTTGCCCATCTTGACGCCCACGGCAGGGTTCAGGGCCGACGACACCGGGCCGTCGCCCTCGGTCACGCCGGCGCCGGCCATGCCCTGCGAGGTGACGTCGAATCCGTTCTGGAAATAGCCGTTGGTCGCCGAAGCGGGTTCGGCCCAGACCGCGGCCGCAGCCAGGCACGCCACGCCGGCGGCGCCCTTCAAAATCTTCCTCGACATGCATTCCCTCCTCTGTCGCCCGCCCGGTTACGGTGTGTCCCCACGGGCTTTGGCGGACTATAGCGCGGGTGAGGATACCCATATGTAGTACGCAGGTACTACTAGTGGTCATTTTCCGCGACTGTGACATTTTTGCTATACAAGAGGGGATTCGCTGTCCCCCGGCGGAACGGCATACGGCTTAGCCGGAAGGCCGGGCCGCGCCCGGCCGGATGTCCCCTCACGCTTCCGCGCACGCCATTACCCCGGCAGGACGTTTGCCAGGGGACCGGGGCTGTGCAAAATCCAGTCATGTCCGGATGCGGTTCTCATTGCGCCCGCTGCCGGGAAATGTCATCCCCCGCCTTCGGCTCGGGATGACAGGATTCCCTGACGCCGCATGATGAGAACCGCTGCCGGACGGTCCCTCCGCCCGCTTACGCCCGGTCGGGATGACTAGACGTAGAATCGCACGGGCATTCGGTCGGCACCACCGGCAAGGGTTCCGAGCATGTACGACAGCGTTCCCAGAGTGTGTGTCGGCATTCCGGTTTACAATGGCGAGGACTATCTCCGCGAGGCGCTGGAGTCCCTTCTCGCCCAGACCTACGGCGACTTCGAGGTGGTCGTTTCCGACAACGCCTCGACGGATTCGACGGAGCGGATATGCCGCGCGTACGCGGCCCGCGATCCGCGCATCCGCTATACCCGCACCGGGCGCAACATCGGCGCCGGACCCAATTTCAACCGGGTCTTCGGCTTCTGCCGGTCGCCCTATTTCAAGTGGATGCCCTACGACGACACGCTGGCCCCCGAGTGGCTGGCCCGCACGGTCGCGCTTCTCGACGGCGATTCCCGCGCGGTCCTGGCCCACACGGCGGTGCGCATGGTGGACGAGGAGGGGCTTCCCCTCGAAGTGCGGGCGGACGGCAAGGTCATCGACCGCCGCGGCAAGGACTTGCTGCTGGTCGAGCCCCTGCACCTGGCCGAGGGCGCCTGTCCAGCGGACCGCTTCCGCGACGTGCTGCGCCGCATGACGTGGTGCGTGGCGGGCCTGGGGCTCATCCGCGCCGAGGCGCTGAGGCGCACCCACCTGCATGGGGATTTCTACGGCGGGGATTCCGTGGCGGTCGCCGAACTGGCGCTGCTGGGGCGCTTCCGGCAATCCGAGGAGCCCCTGTTCCTCAAGCGCTGCCACGGCACGATCTCGGTCCACAAGACCTGGCGCGAGCGGGCGCGCTGGATCAATCCCACCGGGCCCGCGGGACTGCCGTGGCTGCGGATGAGGATGGCGTATCTGAGGGCGCTGACGGTGACCGACCTCAGCCTGTCCCAGCGCCTGTCCTGCCTCGGCACGGTGGCGCGGGTGAGCGCGCGCAACCCGCTGCTTTACCGCCTGCTGCCCTTCGGGCTGAGAAGCCTGCCTGTGGTGGGCGACTGGCTGAGGGAACGGGCGCAGGAGTGAGCGCCGAGGCGGCGTGGAGGTGGGGAGTGCCGCCGCAAAGGGGGCGCCGGCGTTGATCGCCGCCGCCGCCACCCCAATGTCGGGCATGGACCGTACACAAACCCTTCAGGCCGCCATGGAGATGACCGGCGACTATGCCGTCCCCGCGCCGCGCGAGCGGGTGTGGGACGCGCTCCGCGATCCCGTCGTTCTGGCGGACTGCATCCCTGGTTGCCGGGAGTTGCGGCAACTGGCGCCCAGCGAATACGAAGGGCGTTTCCTCGGCCGGGTGGGGCCGGTCGAGGCGGCTCTGAGCGGCCGCGCCACGGTTTACGGCCAGGATTTTCCCGACGGATGGATGATGGCCGCCCACGCCCACAACCTCGGCGTTGGCTGGATCGGCGGCGAAGCCACGCTCACCCTGACTCCGGCGGGGGACGGGACCCGCATCGGTTACCGCGCCCGTGTGGATGCCGGGGGGCGCTTCGCTTCGGTCGGCCCGCAGGTTTTCCAGGTGACCGCGCGGGGGATCGCCGACGCGTTCTTCGCCCGCCTGGTCCGGCATCTCGCCCCGGTGCCGGCCGTGTCCGGGCTGGCACCCGGCCGGCGGACCACCGTGCTGGCGGTCGGGGTCACCTTGTGGGTGATGATCCTGCTGCAATTGTTCCTGTCGCGGGGGTGACGGCGTCCCAACGTCGTCATCCCCGCGAAAGCGGGGATCCATCGGTGGCACGGTCAACGCAAGATGTCATTATACAGGTCACGCCATTGCGGATTGTCACACTGGACCAGTGCGATCTTCCACACCCTGCGCCATTTCTTGATTTGCTTCTCCAGCGGTTCTCATTATGCGGCATCAGGGAATGTTGTCATCCCGAGGGAGCGGAGCGACTGAGGGATCCTTCACGCGAAAGTGCCGGAAAGATCCCTCGCCGTCGGCTCGGGATGACAGCGAAAAATGCATAATGAGAACCGCTGTTGCTTCTCGCGAAGAATGGCATCCGGCATGGTTTCGTGGAATTCGACGTAAACCAGCGTATGAATGCCATATTTCTTGGTAAATCCGTCGATGGCATCCGATTTGTGTTCCCAAGTTCGGCGGGCGATATCGCTGGTCACGCCGACGTACAGCGTGCCATTGGGTTTACCGGCAAGAACGTAGACACATGGCCGTCCCATGGACGCGCACTCTACCATTTCCACCGGCGTGTGGATCCCCGCTTGCGCGGGGATGACGATGTTGTTGGTTAGGTCAGGGATGCGAACTCCTACGGCGCGTAGACGTACTTGCCGCGGGTCCAGACGTACATGACGTAGGTGGGGCCGACCACGTCGCCCTTGGCGTCGAAGCCGATGCGGCCGATGGCGGTGTCGAACGTGCCGCTGCGCAGCGTGGCGGCCACCGCCTTCCATCCGGTGGTGCGGGCCTTCTCGACCGCCTGCGCCCAGGCCTGGATGGTGGCGTAGGTGTAGAGGGTATAGGCCTCGGGCTCGTAGTGCCGCGCCCGGAAATACGCCACCAGGGCGGCGTTCTGGGGCAGCAGGCGGGGATCGGGGCTGAAGGTCATCAGGGTGCCCTCGCCGGCCGGGCCGGTGATGGCCCAGTATTCCTCGGTGACGAGACCGTCGCCGCCCATCAGCACGGTTGCCAGCCCCTGGTCGCGCATCTGGCGCACGATCAGGCCGCCCTCGGTCTTGTAGCCGCCGAGATAGAGGATGTCGGCCTTGGCGGCCTTCACCTTGGTCACCAGCGCCGAATAGTCCTTCTCCCCGGCGGTGATGGATTCGTGGAACACGGGCCGGATGCCGGCGGCGCGCAGGCCCTTTTCGAACTGGTCGGCCAGCCCCTGGCCGTAGGCGGATTTGTCGTCGACGATGGCCACCACCTTGCCCGGCAACTTGGCCGCCACGTACCGGGCCGCAATCGTTCCCTGGCTGTCGTCGCGTCCGCAGGTGCGGAACACGTTGGGCATGCCCCGTTCGGTGAACAGCGGATTGGTGGAGGCCGGCGAAATCTGGAGGATGCCGTTTTCCAGATAGACCTCGGACGCCGGAATCGACGAGCCCGAGCAGAAGTGACCGGCCACGAACGGGATTCCCCGGGCCGCGAAATCCTCGGCCACCGAGCGGGCCTGTTTGGGGTCGCAGGCGTCGTCGGCCACGGCCAGCGCCAGTTTGTGGCCAAGGACGCCGCCATGGGCGTTGATGTCCTCGACGGCCTTGACGGAGCCGCGCCGGAATTGCTCGCCGAAGGCCGCCTCCGATCCGGTCATGGGCCCGGCGATGCCGATGGTGATGGTGGCTCCGGCGGGAAGCGCGCCGCCGGCCGGCGTGTCGGCGGGCTCCAGGGGAAGCAGGCGGGCCCCGAGGGCGGCGAGCGCCACGATCGCGGCGCCGGCGGCCAGCGCGGCGGTTCGCCGCCGCGAGGTTCCTCCGGCGGGATCGGGCCCGGCTTCCCGCCGGATGATTCTATGGCTCCGCGCCGGCCCCCGCTTCGACAGAACCGTCATCAGCGCGGCGTGGGAGTCCGCGCCCGGCGCCGTTTCCCGCCAGCCGAACGGGCCGCTGCGCGCGTAGAGCCACGGATACTGGCGCACCATGCGCCGCGCCAGCGTCAGGCGGTAGCCCAGCAGGGCGGCCGCCGCGATGACGGCGGTATCGGTCAGGACGGCGGCGGCCGACAGCAGCGGGCCGCCGAACAGGGCGAAGGCGAGGAAGCGGTCGGCCGCGCCCAGAAGCAGCACGTAGGGGATCAGGGCGGTCGCGGGCCGCCACGCCGACGCCCGCGCCTGACCGGCCAGGGCGGCGCAGCCCCCCATGAAACCGCAGGTCAGCCCGAGGAAGACCCAGGGGTTGCCCATCACCGCGCCGCCTCCCCGGCGGCGCCGCCTTCGAGGTAGTGGGCGCGGATTTCCCGGTTGGCCAGCAATTCGGCGCCGCTGCCGCTTAAGGAAACCCGGCCGTTGACCATCACGTAGCCGCGATGGGCCAGCGTCAGCGCGTGGTAGGCGTTCTGCTCGACCAGGAAGACGGTGACCTTGTCGTCGCGGTTGATGCGCTGGATGAGGTTGAATATCTGCCGCACCACCAGGGGGGCGAGGCCCAGAGACGGCTCGTCCAGGAGCAGCACCCGCGGCCGGCTTACCAGGGCGCGGCCGATGGCCAGCATCTGCTGCTCGCCCCCCGACAGGGTGCCGCCGCGCTGGTGCAGGCGCTCCTTGAGGCGCGGGAACAGGGCAAGGACGCGGTCGAGGCCGTCGGCGAAACCGTGCCCGCCCGTCGCCGCGTTCCCCATTTGCAGGTTCTCCATCACCGTCATGCGGGGGAAGATGCGCCGGCCCTCGGGCGCGTGGGCCAGACCCAGGCGCGCGATCTTGTGGGTGGGAAGCCGGGTGATGTCCTCGCCGGCCAGCAGCACCCGGCCTTTCGACGCCCGCGGAGCGCCGCAGATGGTCATCAGGAGCGTGGTCTTGCCGGCGCCGTTGGCGCCGATCAGGGCGACGATCTCGCCCGCCCCGACCGTGATGTCGATACCGTGCAAGGCCTCGATGCGGCCATAGCCGGAATGCAGGTTCTCGACCGCCAGCATCAGCCGCCTCCCCGCAGGTCGCCGGCCACCTCGGGCGGCAAATCCTCGTCCTCGGCCTCGCCCAGATAGGCGCGGATCACGGCCGGGTCGCGGCGCACCTCGGCGGGCGTGCCTTCGGCGATCTTGCGGCCGTAATCCAGCACGACGATGCGGTCGGACACGCCCATGACCACGCTCATGTCGTGTTCGATCAGCAGCAGGCCGATGCCGTCGCCATCGCGGATGGATACCAGCAGGCGGTTGAGGTCCGCCGATTCGCGCGGGTTGAGGCCGGCGGCGGGCTCGTCCAGGCACAACAGCACGGGATCGGTGCACATGGCGCGGGCGATCTCCAGCCGGCGCTGGGCGCCGTAGGGCAGGGACCCGGCCTCGTCGTCGGCGTGGCGCAGAAGGTCGACGCGCTCCAGCCAATGGCGGGCCTTGTCCACGGCATGGCGTTCGGCCTCGCGGTAGCGGGCCAGGCCCAGCAGGCCGGCCAGCGAGAACAGGCTGGCCCGCATCAGCGGCGCGTGCTGGGCGACGATCAGGTTTTCCAGCACGCTCATGCGCGGGAACAGGCGGATGTTCTGGAACGTGCGCGCGATTCCCGCCTCGCGGGCGATGCGGTGGTCGGACATGCGCTCCAGCAGCGCCGGCCCGTTGGGGCCGTCCAGCACCAGCCGGCCGATCTGGGGCTTGTAGAAGCCGGTGATGCAGTTGAACAGGGTGGTCTTGCCGGCCCCGTTGGGGCCGATGACGGCGGTGATGCGCCGCCGCTCGGCCGTGAACGACAGGTCGGTGATGGCGGCCAACCCGCCGAAGCGCATGCCGAGATGCTCGACGGCGAGCAGCGGCGCCCCGCTCATCCCCCGCCTCCCAGGCGGATGGTGGGCGAGCGGCCGGACATCAGCCCCGAGGGCTTCCACAGCATGATCAGCACCATGGCGCCGCCGAAGGCCAGCATGCGGTATTGCTGGAGGTCGCGGAACCATTCCGGCAGACCGACCAGCAGCAGCGCCGCCAGCACCACGCCGATCTGGCTGCCCATGCCCCCCAGCACGACGATGGCGAGGATGACGGCGGATTCCATGAAGGTGAAGGATTCCGGGCTGACGAATCCCTGGCGGGTGGCGAAGAAGGCCCCGGCGAAGCCGGCGCACATGGCCCCGGTGGCGAAGGCGGACAGCTTGATGGCGGTGGGATCGAGGCCCAGCGACCGGCACGCGGTCTCGTCCTCGCGCAAGGCCTCCCAGGCGCGGCCGACGGGCAGGCGGCGCAGACGCAGCGCCAGCAGGTTGGTGAGCAGCGCCAGGGCGAGGATGATGAAATACAGGAAGACGATCCTATGTTCGGGCGCGAAGGCCAGTCCGAACAAGGTCGGGCGGGGAATGCCGGAAATGCCGCGGGGACCGCCGGTCAGATCCTGCCAGTTCTGGAGGACGATGCGGATCATCTGCCCGAAGCCAAGGGTGACGATGGCCAGGTAATCGCCGCGCAGCCGCAGCACGGGGAAGCCGAGGGCGAGGCCGAAGGTGGCGGCGAACAGGCCGGCCAGCGGCAGGCACAGCCAGAACGACAGGTGGAAATACTGGGCCAGCAGCGCGTAGGCATAGGCGCCCACGGCGTAGAAACCGACGAAGCCGAGGTCGAGCAGGCCGGCCAGACCGACCACGATGTTGAGCCCCCAGCCCAGCATCACGTAGATCAGCACCAGCGTCGCCTTGTCCATAAGGTTGCGGCCGGCGAAGGGCAGGAAGGGCAGGGCGGCCGCAAGGCCGATCATCGTCCAGCCGAAGGCGGGGCGGCCGTGGGGAAGCGCGACCGCCGGCAGCGGGATCGGGCGCCAGGGGATCAGCTTCAGTGCGAACCGCCCGCCGGCCACGGCCAGCCCGGCCGCCGCCACCCAGCCGAAGCGGGTGCCGAGCGTCAGGCCGGTGGCCGAATCGATCAGGTGGAAACCCAACAGGGGAAAGGCCAGCGCCATCGCCACCAGGCCGGCCAGCAGGGAATCCGTCGCCGCCTCGCGGATGCCAGCCGATGCGCCGGGCGGCGGGCGCATTCAGACCTTCTCCACGTCCGGGCGGCCGAGAAGGCCGGCGGGACGGAACAGCAGCACCAGCACCAGGATCGAGAAGGCGGCCACGTCCTTGTATTCGATGGAGAAATATCCCGACCAGAACGCCTCGATCAGGCCGATGGCGAGCCCGCCCAGCATGGCCCCCGGCAAGGAGCCGATGCCCCCCAGAACCGCCGCGGTGAAGGCTTTGATGCCGGCCAGGAAGCCGATGTAGAAGTCGATGACGCCGTAATAGAGCGTCACCATCAGCCCCGCCACGCTCGCCAGCGCCGCGCCGAGGACGAAGGTCAGCGAGACGACGCGGTTGACGTCCACCCCCAGCAGGGACGCCATCTTCATGTCCTGTTCGGTCGCCCGCTGGGCCCGGCCCAGGGGGGTGCGGGTGATGACCCAGGTGAAGCCGGCCATCAGCACCACCGTCGCCACGATGATGGCGATCTGGAGGTAGCTGAGTTCGACGGTGAAACCGGCACCCTCGACCAGCCGGAATCCGCCGTGGACCACCGGGGGCAGGGGCTTGACGCGGGCGCCCTGGGTGAGCTGGACCAGGTTCTGGAGGATGATGGACATGCCGATGGCCGAAATCAGCGGGGCCAGCCGCGGCGCCGCGCGCAACGGGCGGTAGGCCAGGCGTTCCACCGCCCAGCCCCACAGCGCGGTCAGAGCCATGGTTGCCGCCAGGGCCACCAGAAGACCTATGGCAGTATTCCCGCCGCCCAAAGTGGTAGTGGCAAGATAGGCGATCAACGAAATGAACGCGCCCAGCATATAGATCTCGCCGTGCGCGAAGTTGATCATGCCGATGATGCCGTAGACCATGGTGTAGCCGATGGCGATCAGCCCATAGATTGCGCCCAGCGTTAAGCCGTTGATCAATTGCTGGAGAAAATACTCCATTCGGCTCCCGCTCCGCCCCGTGTCCCGATACTCCCAGGCAAACCTACTCGGTGCGTCACCGCTGTCAACCCGCATGGCGGTGTCAATCGGGGCTAGAGGCGGCAAGGGCTATCGGCCGCCCGCGCAAAAACTTGTCCCGGGGCCGCTCACGATTTGGTAGAGTCGCTCCGCCAGACGCAAGGGGGCTGGGCGGCCAACGAGGTGGCGGGGTGCCGGAAGCGGGGCGCGACGACGTAATCCGGATTCGGATCGACACGGCCTGGGCGGTTGGGGAATTCCTCGACCTGCTGCGGCGGCAGGCGGCCGAGGGGGAAACCCGTGCGCCGGCCAATCCCGCCAACCGCGCCGTCTTCCGCGAACTCGCCCCCTATCTGCTGGTGGAATACGAATACGTCGATCCCGCCATCGGTACGATCGACGGCGTGTATGTGGGCTTTCCCGACGGCACGGTCTATTCGGCCAGCGAGGAGATACCCGAATCCCTGGTGGACGACCTGGTGGCGGGGGACGTGCCGTCGCTGCCGCCCCTTTATGTCTACCTGGTCCCGGCCGCTCCGAAGACGCTGGACGACATCGACCGCTTTCTCGGCATCCTGGCCCGCCACATGGGCCATCCGGTGGTCGGAATCATGCGCGGCGCGGACGGCGCCGCCTTGGTCCGGGCCTATGACGGCGAGGGGGCCGACGCGGCCGCGGGCGGTGGCCCGCTGGCGGACCAGGCGCGCGCCGGCGCCCGGGAAGCCGGGCGGCACGTGTCCCGGCGGCAATTGCTGGCCGGGCTCGATGCCCGCAACGCCGCGGACGGCCGCGCCTACGCCCTGTTCCACTACGATTACGGCCGCCACGTCGTCGCCTTCGCAACGGCCGGGGAACGCGACGATTTCGTCGCCTGGTCGCGCTGGGTGGCGGAGGTGCTCGACGCTTCGGCGGATGCCGGCCGGCTGGGGGGCGAGGGAGTATCGCGCCCCGCCGAACCCTGCGCGGCCCCGGCCAGGGACGTGCCGGTGACTCCCCTGCCGGGACCCAGGCAGTGGAACGGGGGGCGGGCCTGGATTCCGCCGGCCGGGGAGACGGCGCCGCCACCGTCGGCGATCGGCGAATATTTGGCGATGGTCACCGGCGCCGTGCGCGGCGCCAGCCAGGGGTGACGGCCGTTTCAGCCCCCAAGGGCCCGGGTCACCGCGGCGAGAAGGACATCCACCGCGATCGGCTTTTCCAGGACGGCGGCGGCACCGAGCCGGGCCGCCGCATCGAGGCCGCTGGACACGTCGAGCCGCGGGCTGCCCGCCGAAATGGCGATGATCTTGGCGTCGGGCCGCATCGTTCTGATTTCCACGATCGTCTGGATGCCGTCCACCTCGGGCATGATCAGGTCGGTGATGACCAGATCGAAGACTTCGCCGCCCGCGACGCGGGCGATGGCCTGCGAGCCGTTCTCCGCGGTTGTCACCCGGTGGCCGGCCGCCGTCAGCGTCTCAGCCAGGAAATCGCGCATCATCCGCGTGTCTTCGGCGATCAGGATGCTGCTCATTCCGTTCCCCCCCGGGCTGCCCCGACAGTGTTACTCGCATTTCGCGTGTGCGGCAACGGTTCCCGTCGCGGCCGCCACCAGGGCTCAGGCTTTGTTACGCCATCGTGGCCGAATGGTATCGGCGGGCATCTCGCGCTATGAAGGGAGCGCCCGTCGATCACGGAGCAACGATGTCGAGCGATCACAGGATTGGCCGGGGCGCGCACATCATCGTCGTCGGCAACGAGAAGGGGGGCTCGGGCAAGACCACCGTCGCCATGCACCTGGCGGTGGGCCTGCTGCGCATGGGGTTCAAGGTCGCCTGCATCGACCTGGACCACCGGCAGCAATCGCTGGCGCGCTACCTCGCCAACCGCAGGGCCTGGGTCACGCGCACCCGCGTTCCCTTGCCGGTTCCCGATGTCCGGGTGCTCACGCCCTCGGCGGCGGAATCGCGGTCCGAGGCCCAGGCCGAGGAACGCGCGCTGTTCGAGCGTACCCTGGCTGAGCTTACCCCCGCTTCGGATTTCGTGCTGATCGACAGTCCCGGTTCGGACGTGCCCCTGGCCCGCCATGCCCATACCCACGCCGACACCTTGATCACGCCCATCAACGACAGCCTGCTGGACCTCGATCTGCTCGGCCGCCTCGATCCGGTGAGCTGGGAACTGAAGGCGGCCGGAATCTACGCCAGCCTGGTCTGGGAATTGCGCCAGGACCGTCGCCGCGCCCATCGCTCGGGCATCGACTGGGTGGTGACGCGCTCGCGCCTGTCCGCCCTGGCCGACCGCAACAAGCAAACCATGTCGGACGCCCTGGAAAAAATGCGCAAGGTGCTGGGCTTCCGCCTGGCCGAGGGTTTCGGCGAGCGGGTCATCTACCGTTACCTGTTCCTTTGGGGCCTCACCGTCCTCGACCTGTCGCAATCGGGCATCGACATCGAGATGACCAAATCCCATCGGGCGGCCCGCGCCGAGGTGATGTCCCTGTTGGCCAATCTTTGGCTGCCCAGGGTCAGTGAAAGACTGGACCGGCTCTAATATGTGACGCGCCTGAACTATACCCTGCTATACGCCCATATACGATTGCGTGGCAGTATTCCCCTTTTTGGTGGCTTCAATCATCTCGCGAATTTCCCCTACTCTTTCGGTGGAATTGACGGCAACCGGCATTAGGGGAGGATGGAGGCATGGGACATATAGCGCTTCCGCACATCGACAGACTGGCGGCACGCCGTTTGGCCTATTCGCTGGAGGAGGTGGCTCAACGTCTGGGACGGGCGGCCAGCGTCGCCGAGTTCATATCGGCTCTTGAGGAGAACCGCTCCACTTGGCGAAAAATCCGCTGTGCCGCAAAGCGTTACGGATGGGCGCTGCCGCGCCGCTTCATGGATTTCTGCCTGGCGTCATCGGAGCCGATGGGGCGCTGCTGCGTCTCGGATCACGACGTCGAGGCCATCATTTCCATCAATCTCAGTGTTTCGAAAACGATCCTCATGTTAGGAAAGTATGTTCACTAATCGAACGTATGCAATGTGATGCGAAAGAGGATCGCGGGAGCATCCCGAGGCCGGCGGAACGCCGGCTGACCGGGACTGGCGACGTATCTTGCGGCCGGTCTCCGCCGCCTTGGACGGGTGAGTCCGGCTCCTCTGTCATCGGCCTATGTCGCGCGGCAAAAATCGGGTTAATATCCCGCCCCGTCACGGGCGGGAGGCGCGGTAGGAATTGGCGATGGCAAGGGGGATCGGGTGATGGCCGGCGCGCGGCGCTCGCTTGGCGTGGACACCATGCGGCGGGTGGATTACTGGGCCGGTGTGCCGCTGTGCGCGCTATCCACGCTGCTCTTGCGCCTGGTACCGTCGCGGCGGCGGGCGGCTGCGCCCCGGAACGTGCTGCTGATCGAACTCTCGGAGATGGGCAGCGCCATCCTGGCCGATCCGGCCATGGAGGAGATGAAGGCGCGCGGCGCCAACCTCCACTTCGCCATCTTCACGCAGAACAAGGCCAGCCTGGATCTGCTCGGCACCGTGCCCGAGGACAACATCTTCCGCATCCGCACCGACGGGCTGGGGACGCTGCTGGCCGATACCCTGCGTTTCCTGGTCTGGTCCCGGCGCAAGGCCATCGACACCGTCATCGACCTCGAACTGTTCTCGCGCTACACGGCGCTGCTGTCGGGGTGGAGCGGGGCGGAGCGGGTGGTCGGCTTCCACCGCTTCCACAACGAGGGCCTCTATCGCGGCGAGATGCTGACCCGCAAGGTCATGTACAACCCGCACATCCACATCGCCCGCAACTTCTTTTCCCTGGTCGAGGCCGCCTATGCGGCGGTGCCGGACTGGCCGCCGGCCAAGATGCGCACGCCCGACGGAGAGCTGGTGCTGAAGCGGGCGGAGCCCACCCCGGACGCCTTGGCCCGGGTGCGGGAGAAAGTGGGACGGGCAGGGTGGGACGGGCGTCGGCCGCTGGTGCTCGTCAACGCCAACGCCAGCGATCTTCTGCCGCAGCGCCGCTGGCCGCGCGAGCGCTTCGCCGCCCTGATCCGCGAAACCCTGGCCCATCGCGGCGACGCCCTGGTGCTGCTGACCGGCGCGCCGGCCGAGCGCGACGGGCTCGACGACCTGGCCCGCCAGGTGGGCGATCCCCGTTGCGTCAATTTCGCGGGCGAGATCGGCTTCAAGGATCTGGTGGCGCTCTATCACCTTGCCGTGGCGATGGTGACCAACGATTCGGGGCCCGCTCATTTCGCCGCGGTGACGCGGATGCCGACCATCGTCCTGTTCGGTCCGGAAACCCCGGCGCTATACGGGTCCCTGGGACCGAGCGAGGCGGTGTTCGCGGGACTGCATTGTTCGCCATGCGTGTCGGCGTGGAACCACCGCAAGACCCCTTGCGCCGACAACAAGTGCCTTCAGGCCATCGGCGTCGGCGAGGTGTTCGCGCTCCTGCGCCGGCATCTCGACGCGGTCCCTGCCGGCAATTGTCTGCCGCCGCCGTGACGAGCATGCGCCTGCCGACCCTGACGGCGCCGTGGGCGGCCGTGGTCCTCGCCGTTTGCGCCGCCCTTCAGGCGGTCTACAACACCACCCTGCCGTTGAGCGGCGACGAAGCCTATTACTGGGTGTGGGCCCACACCCTCCAAGCCGGCTATCACGACCACCCGCCGGGGATCGCCGTGCTGATCGCCCTGACCACCGCCCTGTTCGGGGACAGCGTGTTCGCGGTGCGGCTGGTGGCGGTGCTGTGCATGACCGGCGCCATCGCCTATATCCGGCGCACCGCCCGCGACGTCTACGGCGAGCCGGCGGCCACGCTGGCGCTGGTGCTGGCCCTGGCGTTGCCGGCCACCGAGGCGGGCTTCACCCTGGCGACCCCCGACAGCCCGCTGGTGTTGTTCTGGTCGGCGGCCGTCTTCCATGCCCGCCGTGCCGTCGCCGGGGAGGGCCGCTGGCGCGACTTCCTGCTGGCCGGGCTGTTCGTCGGCCTGGCCATGGCGTCGAAATACACCGCCGTGTTGCTTCCGGGGGCGGTTGCCGTCTATCTGGCGGCGCGGCGGCGGGATCTGCTGCTGTCCGGGCGGACCTGGGCGGCGGTCGCGGTCGCGGCGGCGGTGTTCTCGCCGGTGCTGGCGTGGAACATCTCTCACGGTCTCGAAAGCTTCGCCTTCCAGTACAAGCATGGCTCCGGGGCGGGTTTCGCCATCCGCTGGGATCATATGCTGGAGTTCGTCGGCGGCCAGTTCCTGCTGGTGTCGCCGGTGCTGTTCGCCGTGCTGGCCCTGCGGGCGGCGGTATGGCGGGGATGGTGGCGCGACGAGGGGCCGGCCTTCCTGATGGCCGTGTTCCTGCTGCCTTTGGCGTTCTTCCTCTACAAGTCGCTGTTCGCCAAGATCCAGTTGAACTGGGCGGTTCCGGTCTACGTCTCGGCCATTCCGCCACTAGCCGATTTCCTGCTCCGCCGCGATTTCAGGCGCACCGCCGTGGCGGGGGTGGGGGTGGCGCTGCTGATGACCGCGATCCTCAAATGGCCGCTGGCGTTCGGCCTGACCGGCAAGCTCAATCCCCACAACCGCCTGCACGGTCCGGCGACTGCGGCGGCGGTCGTGGCCGAGCTGCGCCGGCCCGGCGACGCGCTGTTCGCCGACCACCTCCAGCGGGCGTCGCTGCTGCGCTTCCTGCTGGCCGACCATCCCAGCGTCCACATCCCCACCCAGTCGCGGTTCAGCGAATACACCCGTTGGGATTGGGGCCTGGATTTCCGCGCCATGCACGGGCTTTACCTGTCCACCGACGACCGGCTGGCCGAATTGCGGCGGGTGTTCGGCTCGGCCGAACTGCTGAAAGAGGTGGTGGCCGCGCGGCCGGGCTACTGCACCGAGACGTATTACGTCTACCGTGTCGGCGGGCCGGGGTGACAAGGAATGTCGTCCCGAGCGCAGCCGAGGGACCTTTCGGGCAGGGTGCGTGAAGGGCTCTCCGTCGCGGACGCCCGCTCGGAACGGCAAGGAAGAGGGGGTATCGCCATGGACGTCGCCATCGTCATTCCCGCCCGCTATGGGTCGAGCCGCCTGCCGGGCAAGCCCATGGCCCCGGTCGCCGGACGCAGCCTGCTGAACCGGGTGTGGTCGATCGCCCGCGCCGTCAACGGCGTCGGCGCGGTTTACGTCGCTACCGACGACGAGCGGGTGGCGGACCACGCCCGCGGCTTCGGGGCCGAGGTGGTGATGACCGACGCCACCTGCGAGAACGGCACCGAGCGCGCATGGCAGGCGATGATGCGGCTGTCCCGCAAGCCGGACGCGGTGGTCAACCTTCAGGGCGACGCGGTGCTGACCCCGCCCTGGGTGGTGCAGGGTCTGGTGGACGCCTTCCATGCCGATCCCGGCACCAGCATGGTCACCGCCGCGGTGCGCTGCACCTGGGCCACCTACGACGAGCTGGTCAAGCTCAAGGAGGTCAGCCCCACCAGCGGCACCACGGTGACCATGGACCGGTTCGGGCGCGCGCTGTATTTCTCCAAGGCCATCATCCCGCGCCTGCGCAAGCGCGACGAGAGCCGGCCGCCGCCGGTCCACCGCCACATCGGCATCTACGGCTATACGCTGTCCGCGCTGGAACGGATGGCGACGCTGCCGCCCTCAGAGCTGGAGCAGGCGGAACAGCTCGAACAGCTGCGGGCGCTGGAGAACGGCATCCCCATCACGGTGGTGCCGGTGGATTACCGGGGCCGCACCCACGGCTCGGTGGATACGCCCGAGGACATCGCCGCGGTGGAGGCCATCATCGCCCGCGAAGGGGAACTGGTGCCGTGACCGTCCCCGACGCGATCCTGTTCGCCCGCCACGGCAACACCTTCGGTCCCGGGGACAAGGTGGTCTGGGTGGGCCGCGCCTCGGATCTGCCGCTGGTGGAGCGGGGGGTGGAGCAGGCCCACGAGGCGGCGGCGGCCCTGGACCGCCTGGGGCTGCGGCCGACCGCCGTGGTGTCCGGCACCCTGAAGCGGACGCGGGGCTTCGCCGAGATCGTCTGCCGCGATCTGGGCATCGCCGATCGTCGCGTCGATGGACGCCTGGACGAAATCGATTACGGCGCCTGGGAGGGCCTGTCCTCGGACGAGATCGCCGCCCTGCCGGGCGGCGCGGCGGCCCAGGAGGCCTGGCAGAAGAACGACGTCTGGCCCGAAGGCGCCGGGTGGGGCAGCACGCGGGCCGAGGTGCTGGCGGCCCTGGGCGGCGTCCTCGCCGACCTCGCCGCCGGGGCCGGCGGCGCCCGTCCCCTGGCGGTCAGCAGCAACGGCATCCTGCGTTTCGCGCCCGGCCTGCTGTCGGCGCCGGCCGCCGGCCCCCTTCAACTCAAGACCGGCGCCATGGGGTGCGTCGAGCGGGCGGAGGGCGGCTGGGCAATGCGGTTCTGGGGGCTGGCGCCCAAGGACGCATAGCTGCTTTGCGTTCTTCGCATGGTATCGCCGATTCCACTGTAACATCCTGAATCCGGGGGAGAATCGAGAGTCGGGAGGAGTGCCGATGGCGAACGGCGAGGAGGCGGTACCGGTCATCCGTGCCGCCCGCGGCGACGTGCCCTTCTACAGGGAACACGGTTTTCACCACCCCCGCGCGGTCGAAGGCACGTTCCGCCGGGTGAAGTGGTGGGCGATGGCGGCGTTGCTGGCCGTCTGGCATCTCGCTCCGTTCCTGCGCTGGGACCGCGGGCCGGGGGCGCCGGACCAAGCCATCCTGATCGATATGCCCGGTCGGCGGGCCTATTTCTTCTTCATCGAGATATGGCCGCAGGAAGTCTACTACCTGACGGGCCTGCTGCTGCTGGCGGGCGTCGCGCTGTTCCTGATGAGCGCTCTGGCCGGGCGGGTGTGGTGCGGCTTCCTGTGCTGGCAGACGGTCTACACCGACCTGTTCATCGAGGTGGAGCGCCTGATCCTGGGCGACCGCCCCCGGCGCATGGAGTTCGACCGGGCGCCGCTGTCGGCGGGCAAGGTGGGCCGCGTCGCGCTGGTCAATGCGACCTGGCTCGCCATCGCGGCGGCCTGCGGTATTTCGTTTACGCTCTATTTCGGCGACGCCTTTGCCACCCTGCGGGAGATTTTCACGGGTCAGGCCGGCTCCGGCACCTACCTGTTCATCCTGGTCATCGGTGGCTTCTGCTTCCTTCTGGCCGGCTACGCGCGCGAGCGGGTGTGCGTCTATATGTGCCCCTATGCCCGTTTCCAGTCGGCCATGTTCGACGAGCATTCGCTGATCGTCTCCTACGAGGCATGGCGCGGCGAGCCGCGCGGACCCGCCCGCAAGGGGCAGAGCTTCGAGGGCAGGGGCCATTGCGTCGACTGCCGCGCCTGCGTGCAAAGCTGCCCCACCGGCACGGATATCCGCTTCGGCAATCAGTTGTCGTGCATCGGCTGCGCGCTGTGCATCGACGCCTGCAACACGGTGATGGACCGCTTCGGCCTGCCGCGCGGGCTGATCTCCTACGATTCCAGCGCGAACATGCAGGCGCGCGAAAAGGGGGGCAAGACCCGCTTCCGCCTCATCCGACCGCGCACCCTGGTCTATTTCGCGCTGCTGGCCATCGTCGGCTCGGCCATGGTGGTGTCGCTGGCGTTCCGCTCGGGCACCGAGGTGAACGTGCTGCACGAGCGCGCGCCTCTGTTCGTGGTTCTGTCGAACGGCGGTGTGCGCAACGGCTATGTGTACAAGATCCTCAACATGGTGCGCGAGGATCGCGACTACCGCCTGAGTCTGGAGGGCCTGCCCGGCGCCACCCTGGACGTGATCGGCGGGGAATCGGGCGTGACGGCGACCACGCTGCATGCCGATCGCGACACGGTCGCCACCTATCGCGTCTATGTGACCGCGCCGCCGGGAGAAGGAATGGCCCGGCGCACCGCGCTCACCTTCGTGCTGACCACGCCCGACGGCCGGGTGGTCAAAACCGGGGATATGTTCGCCGGGCCGGACAAGTGAGGGAGACATGTCGTCCCGACCGCAGCCGAGAGACCCTTCAGGCTGGGTGCGTGAAAGGTTCCTCGTCGCTGCCGCTCCGTCGGAACGGCAAACCCTTTCCTGTCGTTCGCTCGGAACGGCAAACAGGGGGCCGGAAAACAATAACGGCCGCCCTTGCGGGCGGCCGTCGGTTTCCGGCAGGAGCCTCCGCGATCAGAAACTGACCGGGATGACCAAGTCGAGGCTAGCGGTGAACTGGTTCGAGGTGGTCAGGTTGTCGTAGACCTTGTGGCCGTCGAGCGTGGTGTCGTAGCGCACTTCGGGGCGGATCATGGCGCCGTCGAGCATGGCAGGCAGGCCGGCGGGCTTGATGTTGGCGCCGAAGGTGATCTCGCTGTAAGTCGTGCCCTGCGTCGGGCCGAGCACGGTCTGGGCGGTGTAGTTGCCCCGCTCGTAATCGACGAAGTCGTTGTTGCCCTGGAACCCGGACACGAAGAAGTGGTTGGGGTCGGCGAAGATTTCGCCGCGGCCCACCAGCGACAGCGAGGGGTTCACGGCATAGACCGCGTATTGGGCGACCGCGTAGGCGTTGGCGCCATGGGGCTGGGCGGTGGTGGTCAGATCCTCGCGGGTGTAGTTCAGCTCGTTGATGAGCGTCCACGCGTCCGAGAGCTTGTAGGTGGTGACGATGTCGTTGATGTAGCGGCCGACGTGGTCGGCATTGGGATAGCCCAGGGGCCCGCTGCTGAGATTGGGGTCGGCCGGGCCGAAATGGGACAGGCCCAGGACCGTGAGGTTGCCACCCATCAGGTTGAGGCCCACGCCGGCGATGCCCGAAATGCCGTTGTTGACGGTGCCGCGGTCGCCCAGGGTGGTGTTGATGCCGCTGTCGGCGCCCAGCCACACGTCCAAAACGGGGGTGACGTGGGTGGTGGTCAGCACGCCGGTATGCTTGAGCGGCAGGGCGAAGTTGAAGATGTACGAGTGGGAGTAGAGATAGTTGTTGTTGGCCTGGATCACTTCCTCGCCCAGCGGCGTGGAATAGGCGCCGACCTTGGTGTCGATGCCGCCGTCGGTCAGCACCGGCAGGTGGGCCTGCACATTGGCCTCGGTGATGTCGAACTGGTTGCGGTTCGAGGTGTTGTGGTCGAACATGCCGATGAAGTGGGTGTAGCGGGCGTCGGACCCGTAGAAGCCTTGCAGCTTGAAGCCCCAGTCGTAGCCGGTGGCCTTGGGATCGAGGTCCTTCTCGGCCGTCAGCATGGCCTGGTTGAGCAGCCACTGGTCGTTCTTGTCGGTGAACAGATGGCCGTAATTGACGTTGGCGGAATTGTCCGCCGCGGTGATGCCGGTATCGACCAGGGCGGAGAACTTGATGGCGCTGGGATCGGCCGCGGGCGCTGCGTCGTCGGCGAGCGCCGGTGACAGCCCGGCCCCCACCGTACACAAGGTGGCCAGGGCGACGGTTGACGCCAACAGCGTCTTCCGGGTCAGGTAGGACATCGTTCCCCTCTTTATTGCGCAGCTCCTGTCGTTTGTCCGCCGGCCGGGCTGACGTGGCCGGGCCGGCGAATTCTTACCTAAGTGTCTGACTCGGAATCGGCATGGTTGCATTATCCCCGCGCCAGTCGCCGCATGATTAGCTTGATGCTCGCGATCATGCGCCATGATGCGGCGGCGGTGA
>JAJZVW010000025.1 GCA_021847015.1 Pseudomonadota bacterium
CATGGCTGTCCCCTGATGATGCTTGGGGCCGGGCAACCGGACCCCGTTGTTGAACACACCATCACTCTGGGGGACAGCCACCTGCCTTGGCTACCGCCTTGGGCAAGGCCCATTACGGCATCTCGCCGTCGGCTCGGGATGACAGCGAAAAATGCATAATGAGAACCGCTGATTGGGCGGCGGCGGTTGTCATGATGCGCGCCGGCGGCTCCGCCGCCAGACGCGGCCATGGCGCGGAACGCGCCCCGGGCCTGAAGGATCGCTCGGCCACACGGGATGACGAAAAAGTCAGTTGCCGTCCTTGACGTCGGCGGCCACGCGCATGCGCACGATGTGGTCGGGCTTGTCGACGATGCCGGATTCGGGGTCGCCCTTGGTGATCTTGTCCACGTTCTCCATGCCGTCGATCACCTTGCCCCAGACGGTATAGCGGCCGTCCAGGCTGGGGGCCGAGCCCAGCATGATGAAGAACTGGGAATCGGCGCTGTTGATCGAGGCGCCGCGGGCCATGCCGACCACGCCGCGCACGAACGGTTCGCCCGAGAACTCGGCGTTCAGCTTCTGGCCCGAGCCGCCGGTGCCGGTGCCGGTGGGGTCGCCGCCCTGGGCCATGAAATCGGCGATCACCCGGTGGAACGGCGTGCCGTCGTAGAAGCCCTTGCGCACCAGCTCCTTGATGCGGGCCACGTGGTTGGGCGCCAGGTCGGGGCGCATCTCGATCACCACCCGGCCCCAGGGCATGTCCATGAACAGGGTGTTCTCGGGATCGTAGGCGGCGGCGGGCCGGGCCGCCAGCAGCAGCACGGCCACCAGCGCGAACGCGGCGATCTTCCAAAGTCTCATCGGATCATTCCTCCACGTCGGCGGCGACACGCATCCGCACGATGGCGTCGGGGGACTCGACGGTGCCGTTGCGGGAAACGCTGCCTTTCTTGATGGCGTCCACATGTTCCATGCCCTCGGCCACCTCGCCCCAGACGCTGTATTTGCCGTCCAGATGCGACGCCGGTTCGAACATGATGAAGAATTGCGAATCCGCCGAATCCGGGCTGGACGCGCGCGCCATCGAGCAGGTGCCGCGCACGTGCTTCTCCTTCGAGAACTCGGCCTTGAGGTGCTGGCCCGAGCCGCCCGTGCCGGTGCCGGTGGGATCGCCGCCCTGGGCCATGAAGCCGGGGATGACGCGGTGGAACGGCGTGCCGTCGTAAAAGCCCGAACGCGCCAGCTCCTTGATGCGGGCCACGTGGTTGGGCGCCAGGTCGGGCCGCATGCGGATGACCACGCGGCCGTCCTTCAAATCCAGAAACAGGGTGTTCTCACGGTCCACCGGCCCGCCTCCTAACTTCGGTTGTCACGCGGCCGAATGGCCGAACTTCTCCAACAGCTTGTCCTTCACGCCGGGAGGCACGAACGACGAGATGTCCCCCCCCAGCCGCCCGATCTCCTTGACGAAGCGCGACGAGATGAACTGGCAGCGCTCGGACGCCATCAGGAACAGCGTCTCGATGTCGGGCGCGAGGCGCGCGTTCATGCCGGCCATCTGGAATTCGTATTCGAAATCGGACACCGCCCTCAAGCCCCGCACGATCAGCCCCGCGCCGCAGGAGCGGGCGAAATCCACCAGCAGGTTGTCGAACGGCTTGACCTCGACCACGGCGCCCGTGCCCTGGACGACGACGGCCGCCTCGGCGCCGACCATCGCCACCCGCTCGTCGAGCGAGAACAGCGGGCATTTGCCGGCGTTGACGGCGACCGCCACGATCAGGCGGTCGACCAGCCTGGCGGCGCGGGAAATGATGTCGAGGTGTCCGTAGGTGATCGGGTCGAAGGTGCCGGGATAAAGACCGATCCGCTCACGCATTCTCGCCTCCGGGAAGGATGGTGTCGCCGGTGTCCTCCCCTTCGCCCTCGTCGCCCTCTTCACCGGAGCCGTTGAGGTCGCACAGCCGCGCCGCCGAGACCACCTGCTCGCCCTCGGCGGTGCGCAGCAGGGTCACGCCCTGGGTCTTGCGCCCGGCGATGCGGATGTCATGGACCGGCATGCGGATCAGCGTGCCGCCGTCGCTCACCAGCATGATCTCGTCGTCATGGCCGATGGGGAACGAGGCGACCACCGGCCCGTTGCGGCCGGTCATCTCGATATTGGCGATGCCCTGCCCGCCCCGGCCGGTGACGCGGTACTCGTAGGCGGACGTCCGCTTGCCGAAGCCGTTGGCGGTCATGGTCAGGATGAACTGGTGCCCCGCCTCCATCCGCTCGGCCTCGGGCCCCGCCAGTTCGCCGCGCAGGAAGGCGTCGCGGGTCTCGCTGTCGAATTCCACGTGCCGCAGGATCGACATGCCGATCACCTCGTCGCCCGCCTCCAGCCGGATGCCGCGCACGCCGGTGGAATCGCGCCCCTTGAACACGCGGACGTCGGGCACGGGGAAGCGGATGGCCTTGCCCTGGCGGGTGGCCAGCAGCACGTCGTCGGTCTCGCTGCACGTCTGCACCGCGATCAGCCGCTCGCCCTCGCCCAGCTTCATGGCGATCTTGCCGTTGGCGCGGATGTCCACGAAATCCGACAGAAGGTTGCGGCGCACGTCGCCCTTCGACGTCGCGAACATGACGTGCAGATCGCCCCAGGTGCCTTCGTCCTCGGGCAGCGGCATGATGGTGGAGATGGTCTCGCCCCCGGCGATCGGCAGCAGGTTGACCATCGCCTTGCCCCGCGCCTGGGGCGTGCCCAGCGGCAGGCGGTACACCTTCATCTTGTAGGCGAGGCCGGTGGACGAGAAGAACAGCACCGGGGTATGGGTGTTGGCCACGAACACCTGGCTGAGGAAATCCTCCTCCTTGATGGCCATGCCCGAACGGCCCTTGCCGCCGCGCTTCTGGGCGCGGTAGGTGGACAGCGGCACCCGCTTGATGTAGCCGGTGTTGGTGACCGTCACCACCATGTCCTCGCGGGCGATCAGGTCCTCGATGTCCGCCTCGAACTCGTTCTCCTCGATGGTGGTGCGCCGGGGCGTGGCGAATTGCTCGCGGATCTCCAGCAATTCCTGGCGCATCACCTCCAAAAGCTTCGGGCGTGACGACAGGATTTCCAGGTATTCGCGGATCTGCGCGCCCAGTTCGGACAGCTCCTCGCCGATCTTGCCGCGCTCCAGCCCGGTCAGGCGGTGCAGGCGCAGATCGAGGATGGCCTTGGCCTGGGTCTCGGACAGGGCGTAGCGGCCGTCGACGATCTCGCGGCCCGGCTCGTCGATCAGGCGGATCAGCGGCTCGACGTCGCCCACCGGCCATGCCTGCGCCATCAGCCGCTCCCGCGCGGTGGCCGCGTCGGGGGCCGAGCGGATCAGGGCGATCACCTCGTCGATATTGGCCACCGCGATGGCGAGGCCGGCCAGGACGTGGGCGCGGTCGCGCGCCCGGCCCAGTTCGAAGATGGTGCGCCGGGTGATGACCTCCTCGCGGAAGGCCAGGAAGGCGGCGATGATGTCCTTCAAGGTCATCATCTGCGGCCGGCCGCCGTTGAGCGCCAGCGTGTTGACGCCGAACGAGGTCTGGAGCGGCGTGAAGCGGTAGAGCTGGTTCAGCACCACGTCGGCGATGGCGTCGCGCTTCAGCTCGATCACCACCCGCACGCCGTCGCGGTCGGACTCGTCGCGCAGTTCCGAGACGCCCTCGATCTTCTTGTCGCGCACCAGCTCGGCGATCTGCTCCAGCATGCGCGCCTTGTTGATCTGGTACGGCACCTCGGTGACGATGATGGCGTCGCGGTCCTTGCGGATCTCCTCGACATGCACGCGGGCGCGCATGACCACCGAGCCGCGCCCGGTCAGGAAGGCGGCGCGGATGCCGGCCCGGCCGAGGATGACGCCGCCGGTGGGGAAGTCGGGGCCGGGCACCAGCTCCATCAGCCGCTCGGGCGTGATGTCGGGGTCGTCGATGGCGGCGCAGCAGGCGTCGATCACCTCGCCCAGGTTGTGGGGCGGAATGTTGGTCGCCATGCCCACGGCGATGCCGCCCGCGCCGTTGATGAGGAGGTTGGGGAAGCGGGCGGGCAGGACCATCGGTTCGACGCTGGAATCGTCGTAGTTCGGCTGGAAGTCGACGGTTTCCTTGTCGATGTCCTCGATCAGGGTATGGGCGGCGCGGGCCAGCCGGGCCTCGGTGTAGCGCATCGCCGCCGGCGGATCGCCGTCCATCGAGCCGAAATTGCCCTGGCCGTCGATGAGCGGCAGCCGCATCGAGAATTCCTGGGCCATGCGCACCATGGCGTCGTAGATGGCCGCGTCGCCGTGGGGATGGTATTTGCCCATGACGTCGCCGACGATGCGCGCCGATTTGCGGAACGCCTTGTTGTAGTCGTAGCCGTTCTCCTTCATCGCGTAGAGGATGCGCCGGTGGACGGGCTTGAGCCCGTCGCGGACGTCGGGCAGCGCGCGCGAGACGATCACGCTCATGGCGTAATCGAGATACGAGCGCTTCATTTCCTCTTCGATAGTGACCGGCGTGATGTCGAAATGCGGCGCCGAGGGAGGATTGGTCAACGGGCGATCCGTTCAGTGGGCGGTAAAACCAGAGATAGGGCATGGCATCGCTGCCGCGCGGCGGAAAGCTACCAGATATCGTGCACTGCGACAACTCCGGGCGCTTGGCGGCGGCGCCCCGGCCGCGCGCGGGGAAGCGGGCCCGCCCGCCCGCCTGGGCGAAAGAGTGGCCACCCACCTCCTTTGCCCGCCGCCTGCCCCTCCGGCCTTCGGATACCATTCGCGTAAGCGGCCACCGCTTTCGATGATGGCTCAGGAGGTCGGATGATGCGCGCGCTTGCGACCGTGATGTGTGCCGGCCTGTTGGGGGCCTGCACCTTGGATTCCGATGGAAGCCCCCCCGACGCCACGCAGCAGGGGGAAGGACAGATGCCCCCGGACGCGATGGTGGACGGCGTGCCGTTCTACGCCCAGAACGGATTTCGCTGCGGACCCGCGGCCATGGCCACCATGCTGGCCTGGAGCGGCGTGACGGCCGAACCCGCCACGCTGGAGGGACGCTTCTACAACGCTCCCAAGGACCCGCGCACCATCCTGGTGGATACGGCGCAGCGTTTCGGCCGCCTGGCCTATCCGGTGTCCGGCACCCGCGCCATGCACGCCGAACTGGCCGCCGGGCATCCGGTGCTGATCCTGGAGAACCTGGGCGTGGCCGGCGAGCCTTTGTGGAACTGCGCCGTCGCCGTCGGCTACCGGGATGGCGGCGCCGTCTTCCTGATCAACGGCGGCGACCAGCCGGCGCGGCCGATGTCCCGCGGCCTGCTGGACCGGCTGTGGTCGGATACCGAGCGATGGGGCCTGGTGGTGCTGCGCCCCGGCGAGATGCCGGCCACCGCCCGCGAGCGGCCGATGGTGGAGGCCGCCAACGGTCTGGCGAGGGTCGGACACCACTGGGAGGCGGTGGTCTCGTACGACACCGTGCTGTCGCGCTGGCCCAGCGACGCCGACGCGCTGCTGGGCCTGGGGGCCAGCCTCTACCTGCTGGGCGACACGCGCGGCGCCGCCGACGCTTACCGCAGCGCCGCCAAGGTGGCCGCCGATCCGGCTCCCGCCGAGGAGGCCCTCGCCCACCTGCTCGGCGACCCGGCCCGGCCGAAAGCCCAGGACGCGGTCATCCTCGGCCCCGTGCCCAACGCCGCGCGCGACGCTTCGGTAAATTCCGGCGGCGATTAATCCTTTTCGGTGGCAGCCGCTTTGGGTACAGTCCCCGCCGTGGCGATCATCAGTCCGAGGGAGACGGGTCCATGGCTGGCAGCGTGAACAAGGTCATCCTCGTCGGCAATCTCGGCCGCGACCCGGAAGTGCGCACGTCGCAGGACGGCTCGAAGATCGTCAACCTGTCGATCGCCACCTCCGAGTCCTGGAAGGACCGGGCCACCGGCGAGCGCAAGGAAAAGACCGAATGGCACCGGGTGGTGATCTTCAATCCCAACCTGGCCGACGTGGCCGAACGCTTCCTCAAGAAGGGCTCGTCCGTCTACGTCGAAGGCGCGCTCCAGACCCGCAAATGGACCGACCAGCAGGGCGCCGAACGCTATTCCACCGAGGTGGTGATCGGCCGCTTCAAGGGTGAGCTGACGCTCCTCGGCGGCCGCGGCGAAGGCGGCGGCGGCGGATACGACGAGGGCGGCCAGGGCGGCGGTTACGGCGGCGGCGGACAGCCGCGCGGCCAGGGCGGCGCCCGCCCCGCCCAAGGCGGCGGCGGTTGGGAACCCCCGCCGGACCTGGACGACGAAATACCGTTCTAGACGGCGGCGGACGCTTCGGCGGCGCAGCCACCCTCCCCCCCTCCCGCTTACCCCCTGAGCACGCCGCCCCGCGCGTGCGCCCGTGTTAGGCTGCGCGCTCTCGCCAGGATTCCAGCCAAGGGAGGGACGCGGATGGCCCAGGCGCATCGCCGGCCGACCAAGAGCGAGGACGGACACCCCGTGATCGGCTTCGCCCTGGGCGGGCTGGCCGGCAACAACGCCCACGGCGCCGGGTTCCTCCAGGCGGCCCTGGACGAGGGCGTCACCCCCGACCTGATCTCCTGCACGTCCGGCCAGATCCTGTGGGTCTACCGCTACCTGCTGGCGCGGTCGCAGCACTCGCCCACGCTCGAAGAGAGGCTGCGCACCGATATCCGCGAAACGCGGCCGTTCCGCCAGCTCGGCGCCGACATGATGATGATGGCCACCCAGGGCAAGCCGGGGGTGTTCCGACTCGCCGGCTACGAAATCGCCATGGACGTGGCCAAGAACATGCTGGCGACCGCGGCCGACATGATGGCGAACTGGAGGGAGCACGGCTCCTTCGAGGAATATCTGAACTGGCTGCCGGCCAGGACGCTGGTGCCGCTGTTCCCCGACAAGTTCTTCTCGTCCATCAGCGATGCCTTCAACGCCGCCGACCTGCCCATCCTGTTCAACAGTTACGACCCCCACCAGGGGATCGAATTCGTCCACCTCAACGAGGCGGCCAAGAAAACGCTCGGCATCGCGCCTGGCACCCGCAAATCCTACCGTGACCGCACAATCTACCGCGACGTGTCGCCCAACTATATCCGCGACGGCCTGTGGATCTACCAATACGGGTTCGAAGGACGGTTCAACGCCATCGACGGCGCCTATTACCGGCAGATCCTCCTCAGCGAGCTGTCCGGCGCCGACATCATCTTCGTGGCCCGGCCCATCAATTACAAATGGCAGGGCGAATTGCCCAAGAGTTACGCCGCGCTCGAAGACATGAAGACCGAGATCGCCTTCAACGGCTCCTACGAGGGCGAACGGGACAAGATCGTGCTCATCAACAAGCTCATGAAGGAAGGCGTGCTCAAGGACCGGGACGGCAAGGCCTTTCACCACATCGAGCTGGTCGAAGTGGAAATGACGGGCCAGAGAAGTTTTTTCGACTATATTTTTGAAAGCGGCGAGGTGTTCGATCATGCCAGGGCCACGACCCTTCATAAATTCGAAAACGCCTTCAGGGGTGCCGACTATCTGGAAGCGCCGGAGGCGTGAAGGCCGGCTCGGCGATGCGACGTATTCTCGCCCGCATTTGCGCTGAGAGCGATTATTGATTTCTTGACCACACGAAGTCCGGGCTTTATTTCCGCGGCGGCTCGGGATAGACACGCTCCATAGCCCACAGGGCTGTTCAGTGCTGGGCTCGTGTCGTATCCCTCGTTGTCATTCCGAGCCGAGGGCGAGGAATCTTTCAGGCGCCTTCGCGTGAAAGATCCCTCTGTCACTCCGCTCCCTCGGGATGACAACAGCAGAACTGAACAGCCCTGCCATAGCCCATCCGTGGAGTCCCCGATGTCCTCCGGCGCCAAGGAATCCGTAGCCCTGTCCTCGGTCTTCGCCAGCGCGGGAATGGCGGCGATGAAGCTGGCCGTGGGTCTTCTGACCGGCAGCCTCGGCATCCTGTCGGAGGCTGCCCACTCGCTGCTCGACCTGGGCGCCGCCAGCCTCACCTGGTTCGCGGTGCGGATCGGCGACCAGCCGGCGGACGAACGCCATCCCTACGGCCACGCCAAGTTCGAAAGCGTCTCCGCCCTGATCGGCACCGGGCTTCTGTTCGTGACCTCGGCTTTCATCGTCAAGGAGGCCGTGGGGCGCCTGCTGTCGCCGGGCGAACCGGCCGAGGCCACCTGGTATTCGATGGCGGTGATCGCGGTGTCCATCGTCATCGACATCGGCCGCTCGCGCGCGCTCTCCAAGGTGGCCAAGGAAACCGGCAGCCACGCCTTGGAGGCCGACGCGCTGCATTTCAGCTCGGACATCCTGAGCTCGGCGGTGGTCCTCGCCGGCCTGGGCTTCGTGGCGATGGGCTGGGCCTGGGCCGATTCGGTGGCGGCCATCGGCGTCGCCGGGTTCGTGGCGCTGGCCGGCTGGCGTCTCGGCCGCCAGACCGTGGAGGTGCTGGTGGACACCGCGCCCGAGGGTGTCGCCGAGCGCATCCACGCCGCCGCCGCCGCCGCCCCGGGCGTGGCCCGGGTCGAGCGGGTGCGCGCCCGCCCGGCGGGCACCGTCATCTTCGTCGAGGCGGTGGTGAAGGTCAGCCGTACCCTGCCCTTGGAGCAGGTCGAGAGATTGCGGCGCGACGTCGCCCTGCGGGTGCGCGCCGCGGTGCCCGAAACCCAGACCCTGGTGGTCGCCGAACCCCTCACGCTCAGCGACGAAACCATCGCCGAGACGGTGCGCGTTCTGGCCGCCGCGCGGGGGCTGTCGGTCCACAACGTGGGCGTGGCCACCGTCGAAGGCCGCCCCCATGTCAGCTTCGACCTGGAGGTGGACGAGGCCCTGACCATCGCCGCCGCCCACGCCCAGGCCAGCGAACTGGAGGACGCCCTCCAGGCCGAATTGGGCCCCGAGCTGGTGGTGGACACCCACATCGACCCCCGCCGAATCCATGTCTTCGCCGGCACCGCGCTCGCCGGTCCCGAACTGGCCGCCACCCAAGCCGCCCTCGACGCCGCCCTGGCCGCCACGCCCCTGGCCAAGAGCGCCCACGACCTGCGCGTCCAGCAGCGCGAGGACGGCCTGTTCGCCTCGTGCCACTGCCTGTTTCCCGACAACGCCTCGATCCGCGAGGTCCACGCCGCCACCGAGCGCATCGAGTTCGCCATCCTGCGGGGCGTTCCCGGCATGAGCCGCGTGGTTGTCCACGCCGAACCCCTGAGCCACCCCGAAGCGGCCGAAAACCAAAGGGGAATTAGGGAGAACGCGCCGCCGCCGCCGCCTGCTTGAGGATGCCGGCGCAGGCGGCCGGCAGGCGGGGGTGGCGGTGGTCGGGCCGGTCGGAGGGACCCGGCACCATGCCCCGGACCGACCACCATGCCAGTTCGGCGCCGCAACCGTCGCCCTCCGGCACCGGCGCCTGCGCCGCGCAGGCGGGATCGTCCTTCGGGCAGGCGAGGCGGACATGGAAATGCTCGTCGTGCCCCCACCAGGGGCGGATCTTGCGCAGCCATGCGCGGTCGCCGGTCACGCTGCCGCACAATTCGGCCTTTATGGCGGGGTTGACGAAGATGCGGTCCACTTCGGGCGTCTCGGCCGCCAGTCGCAGCAGCCGCACCTGGGCGCCACTCCACCGGGATGGGTCCACATGGCGGCCGGCCACCATGGAGACCGGCTGCGGCTCGGCTCGTTCGGCCGCCGTCAGCGGCCGCTGGGCCATGCGGAACCAGATGTCCACGTCCAGCCCGGTCTGGTGGCTGCCGTGGCCGAAGCTCATGGGGCCGCCGCGCGGCTGCGCCATGTCGCCGATCAGCAGGATGCCAAGCCCGGCGCCCTTGGCCTTGCGGCCCAAGCGGCGGATGAAGGCGATGGTGTCGGGGTGGCCGTAGAAGCGGTTGCGCTCCAGCCGGATCGCCTGATAGCCGTCGCCGTCGGGCGGCAGCGCCACCGCCCCCGCCAGGCAACCGGCGGCCGGCGAGCCGATGGCCTCGGGCCGGCCCGAGGCGGGAACGCGGATGTCGGCCCAGGGGTCGGCGGACCCGGCGCCCGCCGCCGTTCCGGCGGCCAACATGAGAACCACCGCCCCCGCCATCCGGCCGCGCATGTCTCGGTCTCCCCCCTAGCCTGGCTTTCTCCCCAATTCCGCACCGCTAATCGGTGAAGGTGCGCTGGATGTCGCGGACGGCGGACTGGCTGCTGCACAGGATGTCCACGGCTTCGGGATCGAATTTGCGGCCGGCCTGCTCCGTCAGGAAGGCCAGCGCCTCGTCGTTGGTCCAGGCCTTCTTGTAGGGACGGTTCGAGGTCAGCGCGTCGAATACGTCGGCGACGGCGACGATGCGCCCCTCCAGGGACACCGCGTCGCCCGACAGGCCCAGCGGATAGCCCGAGCCATCGACGCATTCGTGGTGGTGGCCGACCACGTTGTGCAGGATGTCCACATGGGACGCGCGGTCGATGCCGAAATTGCCGGCCATGACTTCGACGATTTCGCAGCCTTTGGCCACGTGCTGCTTCATCACCTCGAATTCCTCGGGCGTCAGCCGGCCGGGCTTGAACAGGATGTGGTCGGGAACGCCGATCTTGCCGATGTCGTGCAGCGGCGCGAATTGATACAGGAACTCCACCCATTCGTCCGAACGTCCGCGCCTGGGCGCCAGCCGCAAGGCGATGATGCGCGCGTAGCGGGCCATGCGCTCCAGATGGGCGTGGGTCTCCTCGTCGCGGGCGCGGCTCATCTGCCGCACCGTGTGGACCGCGGCCTGGAGCATCCGCACGGCCTCCAGCTCCATCACCGTGGTCAGGGCGACCAAATCGGCGACGGGGCGCAGCCCGCGGATGACGGAGGGCGTGAAATAGTCGCGCAGAAAGGAATTGAAGAACACGAACCCCTGGAATGCACCCTTGTGATGGATGGGCATGGCGAAGCTGGAGAGATAGCCGGCCTTGACCAGCCGGCGGCTGAGGCTGGCCGACGAGGCCTGATGCGTCACCATGTCGTCGATGACGCGGATGCCGCCGCTGCGCGCCACCCGGGCCAGTTCCGGCAGGTCGGCCAGCCGCGCCATGGTGTGCTCGAAGGGGTTGCCGCCCTCGCTGGAATCCACGAACGACCGCAACAGGTCGGTGCGCGAATCGTAGATCGCCACGGCGATGCGGTCGAGGCGGGGGAATTCCGCGCGGATATCGCGGTGATAGGCGGCCACGCGCTCCGCCAATCCCTGCTGAAGGGAGGGAGCCACCTCTTCGGTCGATACCGGCATCGCACGACAGGCCGTGGCCATGCGCCCGTTCTCCTCAAGCCTCAGTTGAAGCCGCGTTCAAAAAGACTATCGAAATGAGAATAACGCCCGGTTTTGCCAGGAGTCCCCGGACTTCCGAGCCAGGCATACTAGCAACGCCCCGCGTAAAATCAAAGCTCCGATGATTTTATTTCATTTCTAAACAGGTTCATCCTTGCTGATCGTCTTCGCGGCATCTCTCAGTATTTGGCCGCCCTCTCCCGCTGGGCTGTTCAGTGCTCGGCTTGTGACGTGTCCCTCATTGTCATTCCGAGCCGGAGGCGAGGAATCTTTCAGGCACTGTCGCGTGAAAGATCCCTCCGTCGCTCCGCTCTCTCGGGATGACGATCAGAACTGAACAGAGCCATGGCCCTTTCCCGCAGGACGTATTTCCGGATCTTGCCGGTCGAGGTCTTGGGCAGGGGTCCGAACACCACGGTGCGCGGGCATTTGAAATGCGCCAGGCGCTGCCGGCAGAAGTCGATGATGTCGGACTCGCTGGGATCGCTGCCGGGCTTGGGATCGACGAAGGCGCAGGGTGTCTCGCCCCATGTCTCGTCGGGCCGGGCCACCACCGCCGCCTCCAGCACCGCCGGATGCTGATAGAGGATGCTCTCGACCTCGATGGTCGAGATGTTCTCGCCGCCGGAGATGATGATATCCTTGGAGCGGTCGCGGATTTCGATGTAGCCGTCGGCGTGGACGATTCCCAGATCGCCGGTATGGAACCAGCCGCCGCGGAACGCCTCGCGGGTGGCCTTGGCGTTCTTCAGATAGCCCTTCATCACCGCGTTGCCGCGGAAGAACACCTCGCCCAGGGTGGTCCCGTCGCGGGGCACCGGCTCCAGGGTGTCGGGGTCGGCGACCATCAGCCCCTCCTGCATCACGTAGCGCACCCCTTGGCGGGCCTTCAGCCGCGCCCGCTCCTCCAGCGGCAGGCCATCCCATTCCTCGTGCCAGGCGCACACCGCGGTGGGGCCGTACACCTCGGTCAGTCCATAGACGTGGGTGAGCCTGAACCCCTGGCCCTCCAGCCGCCCGATCACCGCCGCGGGCGGCGGCGCGGCGGCGGTCATGAACTCCACCGTGCGGGCCAGGGGCCGGCGTTCGGAGTCCGGGGCGTTGACCAGCATGCCCATGACGATCGGCGCCCCGCACATGTGGGTCACGCCGTGCCGTTCGATCGCCTGGAACATGCGGCCCGCGTCCACCCGGCGCAGGCACACGTGGGTGCCGGCCATGGCGGTGATCGTCCAGGGGAAGCACCAGCCGTTGCAATGGAACATCGGCAGCGTCCACAGGTACACCGGATGGCCGCCCATGCCCCAGGTGACGGCGTTGCCGATGGCGTTGAGATAGGCGCCGCGGTGGTGGTAGACCACGCCCTTGGGATCGCCGGTGGTCCCCGAGGTATAGTTCAGCGAGATCGCCTCCCACTCGTCCCGGGGCCAACGCCAGGCGAAATCCGGATCGCCGGTCTCCAGGAAGCGCTCGTAGGTCGTCGCGCCCAGCAATTCCCCGCCGCGGGCCAGGGGGTCGTCGATATCGATGACGACCGGTTTTCGCGGCAGCATGGCCAGCGCCTGGGCGATCACATCCGAAAATTCGCGGTCGGTGATCAGCACCTTGGCTTGTCCGTGCCCGAGAATGAAGGCCAGGGCTCCGGCGTCGAGGCGGATGTTGAGGGGGTTGAGGACGGCCCCGGTCATCGGCACGCCGAAATGCGCCTCGAAGGCCGGCGGCGTATTGGGCGCCATCACCGCCACCGTGTCGCCGGGACCGACGCCGATGCGCGACAGGGCCGAGGCTAGGCGCCGCACCCGCCGATAGGTCTCGGCCCAGGTGTGGCGCCCCTCTCCATGGACGACGGCGACGCGGTCCGGGTAAACCGAGGCGGAGCGCTCGATGAAGCCGAGCGGGGTGAGCGGAACATGGTTGGCGATGTTCCGGTCGAGATCGCGGTCGTCACAGGACCGTTCGTCCATCCTCACCCCTCCCCGCCCAAGGAAGGCCAGCGATACGCGAGTGTGTGACGTTACGCCGCTATTTTCAATAGTTATCGTCCTAAGCTGAGTTATTGACAACGGCGGGGGTCCGGGCCTGTCATTCGGCATGCGTCTCGCCTTCGTCGTCAATTCCTCGGCGGGAAGTTTCCGCCACCTCCCCCGCGAGGCCACCGTCGCCGCCGTGGCCGAGGCGCTCCGCGCCGCCGGCCACGACGTCACGGTCGCCGTCCATCCGCCCCGCGCACTGGCGGCTGCCCTGGCGGCCCTGGCCCGCGAGAGCGGATTCGACGCCGTCCTGGTGGGCGGCGGCGACGGCAGCGTGCTCTCGGCCATCCTCGCCGGGCTCGGGATCCGCGTTCCGCTCGGCGTGATACCCCTCGGCACCCTCAACCTGTTCGCCCGCGACCTCGGCCTGCCGCCGGATCCCGTGGAGGCCGCGCGCCGGCTGGCCGGGGCCGCGGCTTGCCGCATCGACCTCGCCGAGGTCAACGGCACGCCCTTCGCCATATGGGCGTCGCTGGGAATGCACCCTTGGATGGTGCGCCGCCGCGACCATCTGCAACGGGACGGCATGGGCAAATGGCGGGCCGTGGCCCTGGCGGCGCTCCGCGCCCTGCGCCGCTGCCCCATGGTCAAGGTCCGGCTGGCGCTGAGGGGCGAGGTGGTGACCGCCGCCACGCCGATGATCGTGGTCACCAACAACGCCTGGCGCTGGGGCTCGCCCCCCACCCGGCCCGCCCTCGACGAAGGTGTGCTGGAGGTGCATGTGGCGCGCTGCTCGTCGCGCCTGTCCCTGGCCTGGCTGGCGTTCAAGGCCTTGCTGGGGCGCCCGCTCGGCCACCTGATCGAAACCTTCCGCGCCGACACGGTCGAGGTCATGAGCCGCAAGCGCAGGCTCATGCTGTCCCTGGACGGCGAGGTGACGGTGATGGCCTCGCCGCTGGTGTTCCGCGCCCGGCCTAAGGCGCTGACGGTGCTGATGCCCCCCCACGGCTGCTCGCCATGAGGGAGGCGCCATGAGGATCGTCGCCCACCTCTCGGACCTGCATTTCGGCCGCACCGACCCGGCCGTGGTCGAGGCGCTGCTGGCCGACCTCGACCGTCACCGCCCCGATCTGGTGATCGTCTCGGGCGATCTCACCCAGCGAGCCAGGACCCGCCAGTTCGCCGAGGCCCGGCGCTTCCTGGACCGGCTCGCCGCTCCGGCTCTGGCGGTGCCGGGCAACCACGACCTGGCGCCGCTCTACCGCCCGCTGGCGCGGCTGTTCCGCCCGCGCGCGCGTTTCCGCCGCAACCTTCCCGGCCACGATCCCCGCCCGGTGTGGAGCGACGGCGAGGTGGTGGCCGTCGGCCTCGACAGCACCCGCCACCTGCGCTGGATCAGCGGCAAGCTGCGCACCAGCCATCTCGACCATGTGGAGGCGGTGCTGGCAGGCGCCCCGCCCGCCGCCTGCCGAATCGCCTTCCTCCACCATCCGCCGGCCACCGCGCCCGCCGGCCACGGGTTCGGCGCCCTGGCCGAGCGCGGCATCGACCTCATCCTCGCCGGGCACGTCCACCGCAGCGGCACGGACATCGTGCGGGGCCGCGACGGCGCCGCGGCGGTCCTGGTGCAATCCGCCACCGCCTGCTCGACCCGCCTGCGCGACGAGGCCAACGCCTACGGTCTGATCCGCATCGCCATGCCGACAATCGAGGTGACCGTCCAGGGCTGGACCGGCGAGACCTTCCACCCCCGCCACACCAGGCGGTTCGAGAAGACCGGCAAGGGATGGCGGGAGGTGGCGTGAGCGCCCGACAGGGCGGTGCGGGTGACGGGAACGGGTTCGTCATTCCGAGCGCCAGTGAGGAATCTTTCGGGCGGGATGCGTGAACGATCCTTCGCCGGCGCTCGGGATAACCGCAATATCCGCCGGTTACCGGCGTTTCTTCACCTTCATCCAGAAGGAATTGCTGGGCGCGGGGAAGGCATTGGCGCCGATGGCCTGCCAGATCGGCGCCGAGCGGGCGGACAAAGGCGCGTCCTGGGAGACGAAATAGGCGGGGAAGATCGGCTCCAGCCACCGCCCGCCGCCCAGCATCAAGGCGGCCAGCAGGTATTGCTCGTTGTAGAGCAGCCCCTCGGCCGGCGGCGGGTAATCGTAGGGCAGATAGACGTCATGGACGTGGACCACGACACCCGGCTCCAGGGCTGGCAGCACCTCCAGGAACAGGGCGGTGACGTCGGAATTCTCGAAGCTGCGGTGCGAGGAATCGATGAACAGCACGTCGCCGGCCTTGAGCTTGGCGAACAGCCCCGCCCCCACATTTTCCGCCGGGGCGCGGATCACTTCGTCGCACAGGGCGTCGATCTCGGCCCTGGGCTGGGGGTCGACGGACACCACCTTGGTCCTGAGGTCGTTGTCGCGTATGGCGCGGCGCGCGAACCTGGTGGAATTGCCCGAGCCCACCTCGATGAGGAGCCGCGGATTGATGCCCGCCAGGAAGCCGTACAGCGCCACGGCGTCGAATCCGGTGAACCACGGGTTCATCCAGCGCGGCAGGGGGCTGTCATCGGGCGCGTCATGCGGAATGGCCGCCAGCTTCGGCGCCAGGGCGGCGAAACGGTCCAGCGTTCCGGCATAGGCCTGGCGGTTGGCGCCCACGATCTCGGCCAAAGCGGCGTGCGGCGGATTGCCGAACCCCCAGCGCGGCCGGCAGGTGTAGCTGTAATTCCCAAGCGTGACGGTGGCGGCCACCGGGTCCCCCTGCGGTTTGTCAGCCGGCTTTCCCGCCCGCGCTCCGCCCGAAAGGTCCCTCGGCTCCGCTCGGGACGACAATCCCGGTTTGTCGTTCCGATGGAGCGCCAGCGACGAGGAATCGTTCACGCACCCCGCCCGAAAGGTCCATCAGGTCCAGGATGACAGCGAAAAAGACGGCCGATCGTTCCCCCTGTCCATAGCACGAACCCGCCGGCCGCGCATCGGCGGCCCGAACGCCATTCCGCATTTCTTGTTGTCATCCCCCACACAACCGAACGATCTTTCCGCGGAGTGCGTGAAAGGTTCCTCGTCGCTGGCGCTCCATCGGAACGACGAACCGGGACTGTCGTCCCGAGCGGAGCCGGGGGACCTTTCGGGCAGGGCGCTTGAATGCTCCCTTCTCGCGTGCGCTCGCTCGGGATGACGGTGCGGACCATCATGGCGATAGACCTCGACCGCGAGATGACCAAGGCCATCGCCCTGGCCCAGGCCGGCAAGCCGCGCCAAGCCCTGGCGGCGATGGAGAAGCTGGTGGCGCGGGCGCCGGACGCGGTGGCGGCGCGCTACAATCTGGCGCTGATGCTGCTGCAATCGGGGCGCATCGCCGAGGCGCTGCCCCATCTGGACCGCATCCTCGCCCGAGCGCCCGGCCATCCGCCCGCCTTGTTCAGCAAGGCCAAGGCGCTGCTGGCGCTCGACCGCGCCGCCGAGTCGCTGCCGATCCTTGAGGCGCTGGCGCCCGGCGGCGATCCCGAGACCCTGCTGGCGCTCGGCAACGCCTATCGCCGCCTGGGGCGCCTCGACGAGGCCGTCGCCGTCGGCGAACGCCTGACCGAAACCGCGCCGGGCTTCCTTCCCGGCCATCTCAACCACGCCCAGATGCTGGCCGGGCGCTCGCCCGAGGCGGCCCTGCCGGCGCTGGAGCGGGCGGTGGCGCGTCACCCCCAAAGCGCCGAGCTGCGCGGGATGCTGGGCCAGTGCCTGCTGCGCCTGGACCGGCACGAGGAGGCGGCCGTGGAACTCGGCCGCGCCATCGCCCTCGACCCGGCCCTGGCGGCGCCGCGCGGGCATCGGCTGCGCGCGTGCCGCGAACTGGCCGACTGGGAGGGCGAGGACCGCCTGTTCGCCGCGCTGCGGGCCGATCTTCCGGCTTTGACCGCGCCCGCCAATCCGCAATTGGCGCTGGCCACCCAGGACGCTATCTTCTTTCCCTTCGACGGGGAGGACATCCGCGCCATCGCCGAGGCCGAATCCCGATTCCGCGCCGAGGGCGCCAAGCCCCTGCCCCGTCCCCGTCCGGCATCGCCGCCGCCGCTGGTGGTGGGCTATCTGTCCCCCGACATCCGCGAGCACGCCACCATGCATCTGGCCGGCGACGTGTTCGCCGCCCACGACCGCTCGCGCGTGCGGGTCAACGTCTATTCGGTCGGCCCCGACGACGGCTCGGACTGGCGCGGCCGGGTGGAGCGCGGCTGCGACGCCTTCGCCGACCTCGCCGGCCTGTCCGACCGCGCCGCCGCCGAGCGCATCGCCGCCGACGGCGTCAACCTGCTGATCGACATGTCGGTCTACACCCGCTTCGCCCGGCCCGGCATCGCCGCCCGGCGGCCGGCGCCGGTCCAGGCGGCGTGGCTGGGCCTGGCCGCCACCTCGGGGGCGCCGTGGATGGATTACGCCCTGGTCGACGCGGTGCTGGTGCCGCCCGAACACCGGCACCATTTCACCGAGGCGCTGGTGTTCCTTCCGGGCTGCTATCAGCCCAATCTGGCGTGGATTCCGCCCGGCCCGCCGCCCGGTCGCGCCACGCTGGGCCTGCCCGAGGAAAGGGTGGTGTTCTGCTCCTTCAACGGCCACCGCAAGCTCGACCGTGCCTCGTTCCTGGCCTGGATGGACGTGCTGGCGGCCGTGCCGGACTCGGTGCTGTGGCAGTTGACGCCGCCGCCGGCCGCGCGCCGGCGCCTGGAGGACGCCGCAGCCGCCCACGGGATCGACCCCGCCCGGCTGGTGTGGGCGCCCAACCTGCCCCGCGCCGCCCATCTGGAGCGCATCCCCGCCGCAGACCTGTTCCTCGACGCCCTGGTCTGCGGGGCCCATACCACCGCCGCCGATGCCCTGCGGACGGGCGTGCCGCTGGTCACCGTGGCCGGAAACCGGCTGGCGGCGCGGGTGTCGGCCTCGCTGCTGACGGCGCTGGGGCTTTCCGAACTGATCGCCGCCGACGGCGCGGCCTTCCGCGACCTCGCCGCAGCGCTGGGGCGCGACCCGGCCCGGCTGGCGGAGGTGCGCGCGAAACTGGCCGCCGCCCTGCCCGCCGCGCCCCTGTTCGATCCCCGCCGCTTCGCCCGGGGGCTGGAGGACGCCTTCGAGGCCATGTGGTCCCGCCACGCGGCCGGCCGCCGGCCTGCCGACATCCGGGTGTGAGCTGCGCCCGCCACCCTTGCAAAAGCCGGTTCCGGCGGCATTAATGGGGAACCTTTTCGCGGGGACCAGCCATGAGCACCGTCGTCATCGCCATCTTCTGCCCCGACCAGACCGGCCTGGTCGCCGCCATCACCGGGCGGCTGTTCGAGATCGGCGCCAATCTGGGGGACTCAAGCTTCTCGATGCTGGGAAGCGGCGCCGAATTCACCTCGGTGTGCGACATTCCCGACGGCATCGGCCCGGCCGAAATCCAGGCCGATCTCGCCGCGCTGCCGGAGCTGGCCAGGGCGCAGGTGTCGGTGCGCCCGTTCGAGCTGGACGCCGCCCACGGCCCCTCGGGCCGCGTCACCCACCGCATCGTGGTGAGCGGCGGCGACCGCCCCGGCCTGATCGCCCGGCTGTCGGAGGTGTTCGGCCAGTTCCGCGCCAACATCGTGCGCATGGAGGCCCAGCGCATTCCCGAACAGGGGCTCTACATCACCCGCTTCGCCGTCGCGATCCCCGAGCGGGCCGAGGCGTGCCTGGCCACCGTCGCCAACACGGCCGGCGAACTCAATCTGTCCTGCCACGCCGAGCAGGCCTGACCGCTCTTCCGCCCGTCGCGGGCGGGCGCCGATGGATGCACAATCCGTCGTTCCGACCGAGCGCCAGCGAGCGGAGGGAACCGTTTACGCGGGTCCGCCGGCCGTGTCCGGGACGGGGGGAGGCGTCGCCGCTGCCTTGCGGGCGGGCCCCTTGCACCCCGACCGCCGGTTCCGGGGCCGGCGGGACAGGGCCTCGTCGATGGCGGCGCGCAGGGTCTCGGCCTCCACCGGCTTGTGCAGCAGGCGGTGACCCAGCGCCTGGGCCTGGTGCAGCCGCTCCGGGGCGGTATCGCCGGTCAGGATGATAGCGGGCACCCGGCACTTCTGGCGCAGATGCACCCGCAGCCGCGCGATCGCCTGGCCGCCGGTGTCGCCGTTCTGCAAACGGTAATCGGCCAGGATGAGGTCGGGCTTGCGCCCGAGTTGCGGAAGGCGGCGGATCGCGTCCTCGGCGCTCGTCGCGGCCAGCACCGTGTGCCCCCAGCTTTCCAGCAGCAGCCCCAGGCCATCGAGCACGTCGGGCTCGTCGTCGATCACCACCACCGCCGCCCCGCGGTGGGACAGAGGCAGGGGGAGTTGCGACGGCAAGGGTGCCGCGGTTTCGCCGGCCAGCGAAACCTCGACGGCGAACATCGAGCCCTTGCCTTCCCGGGACACCACCTCGATCCGGTGGCCCAGCAGGTTCGCGAGGCGCTGGACGATGGCCAGCCGCAGGCCGGCGGCGGCGCATAAAGGTTCGAATTCCGAGGCCAGACGCGCCATCACCGCTCCGACCGGGATGTTGGCCTTGTGCGGCACGACCAGCCCCGCCTCCAGCTTGGACACGTCGAGCAGGCTGTCCAGCAGGCCTTCCAAAGCCATCACCGAATCGCGGATGCGCGCCACCAGGGCCGCGTGCTTCTCGTCCATCTCGCGGCCGGAAAGAACCGTCACGAACATGCCCAGCGCCTGCATGGGCTGGCGCAGATCGTGGCTGGCGGCGGCGAGGAAGCGGGTCTTGGCGACGTTGGCGGCCTCGGCGGCCTCCTTGGCGTTGAACAGCTCCTCCTCGAAAATCTGCTGGCCGGTATGGTCGTGCATGAAGGCGAAGAAGAACTTCACCATGCCGCTGGTGTCGCGCACCGCCCCGGCCCGCTGCCACAGCGGAAAGGCCCGGCCGCGGACATCCCGGGCCTTCAGCACCCCTTCCCAGGAATGGCCGAGCCGCAAGGTCGGCGCGATCACCTTTTGCAGGGCCACCCGGCTTTCGAGCGGCAGGAAATCCCGGCCGTCGCGGCCCACCACACTCTCGCCCGCCTCCCCGAACAGCCGCTGGCAGGCGCAATTGGCATAGAGCACGCGGCCGGTGGGCGACAGGATGGCGACTCCCTCGTGCGAGGCGTCCATGACGGCGCGGAACAGGGACAGATCCTCTTCCGCCCGTTTGCGGTCGTCGATGTCCTCGATCATTACGACGGCGAAACGGCCATCGCCTTCCCCCGGGACCAGCGACACCGTCACCCGCCCCCAGAACCAGGTGCCGTCCTTATGGCGATAGCGGTTTTCCCGGCAGTAGCTGTCGATCTCGCGGTTGACGAGGCGGCGCGCCTGTTCGGATTCGGCGACGAAATCCTCGGGATGGATCAGTTCGGGGAAGGTGACGGCCGCGAACTCCTCCACACTGCGGCCGAACATGTCCATCAATGCCGGATTGACCTCGGCGATGCGTCCCCCCGGACGCACCACGGCGATGCCCAGAGCGGCATGGTCGAACAAGGCTCTGAACCGGCCTTCGGTGACCCTATAGTCCCGACGCGAAACGGCGCCGCCGGACCGGAATTCGCCGATGGAGGCGGCTCCCTCCTTGGCTAGGAATGACTGCACGCATACCCCCCCTGCAAAGTGCCCACACGACGCTACGGGGGGAGCGTTCCGGTCGCAATATGGCCCATGCCGTATGCAATTGGACGGGGGGACCGATGCCGAGGCCGGTCCCCACCCCGCGCGATCTCCGGCCAACTCTGGCGCGGCGGCGGAGCTTCCGGCACAATGCCGAGGATGATCGCAAGCCTGACCGACGCCTTCACCGATTTGGCCGCGCTGGACGCGGACGCCCTGCGCGTCCTGGACGCGTCCGCCCGCCCGGTGGTCATTCCGGCCGGGACCGTGGTCTTCACGGAAGGCGGCGCGTGCAGCGTCTACATGCTGGTGACGGATGGCTCGGTCCGGGTGCAGAAGGTTTCCGACGGCGGCCGGGAAATCGTCCTATACCGTGTCGAGCGCGGCCAATCCTGCGTGCTGACCACCAATTGCCTGCTGGCCGGGGAGAACTACTCGGCCGAAGGCGTCGCCGAGACCGAGGTGCGGGCGCTGACCATCCCCGCCGCCACCTTCCGCGTGCTGCTGGCGCGCTCGGAAGTGTTCCGGGATTTCGTCTTCGCGACCTACGCGGCGCGCATTTCCGACCTTCTCATGCTGATCGAGGAGGTCGCCTTCGGACGCATCGACGTGCGCCTGGCGGGATGGTTGGCGCAGCGCCAAACGCCTGAGGGAATCCGCACCACCCATCAGGAGATCGCCACCGAACTGGGCACCGCCCGCGAGGTGGTCAGCCGCCAGCTCAAGGAATTCGAGCGGCGCGGCTGGGTCGCCCTGTATCGGGGCCGCGTCGAGGTGCGCGACGCTTCCGCCCTCGCGCGGCTGACTGTGACCTAGTCACCGACGCCCCCGCCAAACCGGAGTAGTGTTTTTTCGTTCTATTCTCCGGGAGGCATCCACAATGAGCAAAAACGTTGGCGGCGTAGACCGCATCGGCCGCATCGCCGTCGGCCTCGTCCTGATCGCCCTGGCGGCGACCCACACCGTCGGCATCTGGGGCTGGATCGGCGTGGTGCCGGTAATCACCGGCGCTCTGGGCTGGTGCCCCGCCTATCTGCCGTTCGGCATCAAGACCTGCCGCAGCGCCTGACGGACCGCGGAGGTTCGGCTTCGCTCGGAACGACAGCCTCGGTCTGTCGTTCCGACGGAGCGCCAGCGACGAGGAACCTTTCACCCGAGGTGCCCGAAAGGTCCCTCGGCTGCGCTCGGGACGACAGCCTCGGTCTGTCGTTCCGACGGAGCGCCAGCGGCGAGGAACCTTTCACCCGAGGTGCCCGAAAGGTCCCTCGGCTGCGCTCGGGACGACAGCCTCGGTCTGTCGTTCCGACGGAGCGCCAGCGGCGAGGAACCTTTCACCCGAGGTGCCCGAAAGGTCCCTCGGCTGCGCTCGGGACGACAGCCTCGGTCTGTCGTTCCGACGGAGCGCCAGCGACGAGGAACCTTTCACCCGAGGTGCCCGAATGGTCCCTCGGCTGCGCTCGGGACGACAGAAAGGGAACCCCATGATCTTTCATCCCTCCCCGTCCTGCATCGCCAGCAGGGCGGGATTGCCCCCCGAGGCGGCCAGGTTCACCGTCACGGTCCTTTCGGTAACGAAACGGTAAAGGTAATGGGGTCCGCCCGCCTTGGGGCCGGTGCCGGACAATCCTTCGCCGCCGAAGGGCTGGGAGCCGACCACGGCGCCGATCATGCTGCGGTTGACGTAGATGTTGCCCACCGGCAGCCGGCGGCGGATGCGGTCCACGAACGAATCGATGCGGCTGTGAATGCCGAGCGTCAGCCCGTAGCCGGTGGCGGCGATGGCATCGAGCACCGCGTCGAGCCCCCCCGCCTCATAACGCACCACATGAAGAACGGGGCCGAACACCTCGTTTTGGATCACCTCCGGCCGATCCAGCGCGAACGCGCGCGGGGCGAAGAAGGTGCCGAACCGGGTGGATTCCGGCAGCGGGCATTCGAACAGCGGGTAGGCGCTTCCCGCCAGCCGCCGGCAATGGGCCTCCAGGGCGTCCACCGCCGCGCGGTCGATGGCGGGCCCGACGTCGGTCGACAGCAAGCCGGGATCGCCGATGCGAAGCGCCATCGCCGCGCCGGCCAGCATGGCGACGACGCGGTCGTAGACATCCGCTTGCAGGAACAGCATCCGCAAGGCCGAACAGCGCTGCCCGGCGCTCTGAAAGGCCGAGACCATCACATCGTTCACCACCTGCTCCGGCAGGGCCGAGGAATCGACGATCATGGCGTTGATGCCGCCGGTTTCGGCGATCAGCGGCACGATGGGGCCGTCCTTGGCCGCCAGGACGCGCTGGATGGCCCGCGCGGTCTCGGTCGAGCCGGTGAACGCCACCCCGGCGATCCCCGGTTCGGCCACCAGGGCGGCTCCGACCGATCCGTCGCCGGGCAGCAGGTGCAGTACGTCCACCGGCACACCGGCCTCGTGCAGCAGGCGGATTGCGCGGGCGGCGATCAGGGGAGTCTGCTCGGCCGGCTTGGCCACCACCGCGTTGCCGGCGGCCAGGGCCGCCGCCACCTGGCCGGTGAAGATGGCCAAGGGGAAGTTCCAGGGCGATATGCAGGCGAACACACCCCGCCCGTGCAGCCCAAGCGTATTGCTTTCGCCCGTGACCCCGGGCAAGGGCAGCGGCACCGCCAGCTTGGCCCGCGCCTCGGCCGCGTAATAGCGCAGGGAATCCACCGCCTCACGCACCTCGGCGACGGCGTCGGGCACCGTCTTGCCGCCCTCGCGGATGGCCAGCAGGATCAGCTCGCCGGCGGCGCCCTCGTAAAGGTTGGCGGCGCAGTCCAGAATCGCCGCACGGGATTCCGCGCCCAGGCAATCCCAGTCGCGGGCGGCGGCGCGCGCGTGGCGCACGGCATGGGCGGCGTCCTCGGCGGTGGCCTGGATCGCCCGCCCCACCACCCGCCGATGATCCGACGGATCGCGGATGTCAAGGACGTTCCCCGTCAGGATCTCGTTGCCGGCCACCACCGGCAGGGCGGCGTAGTCGCGCCCTTCGGCCGCCTCCACCATCGCCTTCAGCTCCGCCAGGGCGAGCGGATCCGCCAGATCCCAGCCGCGCGAATTGCGCCGTGCCGGGGCGTAGAGGTCGGGCGGCAGCGGAATATTGGGATTGGCCGCGGCATGGACCGACGCCAGCCGGGCCACGGGGTCGGCGACCACGCGGGCCACCGGCACGGCCTCGTCGGCGAGGCGGTTGACGAACGAGGTGTTGGCGCCGTTCTCCAGCAGGCGCCGCACCAGATAGGGCAGCAGATCCTCGTGACCGCCGACCGGAGCGTAGGTGCGGCAGGGCCGGTCCGGCCCCGCCACCTGGGCGTACAGGGCCTCGCCCATGCCGTGGAGGCGCTGGAACTCCCAATCCTCGCGGCCGCCGGCCATCTCCAGCATGGCGGCGACGGTGTGGGCGTTGTGGGTGGCGAACTGGGGATAGACCGAACCGCCCGCCTCCAGCAGCTTGCGGGCACAGGCCAGGTACGAGACGTCGGTGGCCATCTTGCGGGTGAACACCGGATAGCCGGCCAGCCCCCGCTCCTGGGCGCGCTTGATCTCGGTGTCCCAATAGGCGCCCTTGACCAGACGCACCATCATCCGCGCCTTGCGGTCCCGCGCCAGGGAGACCAGCCAGTCGATCAGCGGCCATGCCCGCTTCTGGTAGGCCTGAACCGCCATCCCGAACCCTTCCCAACCGGCCAGCGCGGGATCGGCGAACACGCTCTCGACCACGTCGAGCGACGGTTCCAAGCGCTCGGCCTCCTCGGCATCGACCGTCAGGCCGATGTCGGCGGCGCACGCCATGCGGCACAGCTCCAGCAGGCGCGGCGCCAGCTCCGCCAGCACGCGGTCGCGCTGGGCGTACTCGAAACGGGGATGGAGCGCCGAGAGCTTGACCGAAATCCCCGGCCCTGCCACCGGCCCGCGTCCGGCCGATTCGGCGCCGATGGCGGCGATGGCGTCCGCATAGGCCTCGAAATAGCGTTCCGCGTCGCTCGCGGTGCGCGCGGCCTCGCCCAGCATGTCGAAGGAATGGCGGAAGCCGCGCTTTTCCGCTTCGCGCGAGCGGGCCAGGGCCTCGGCGATGGTGCGGCCCATCACGAATTGGCGGCTCAGGATGCGCATCGCCTGGGACAGGGCCTCGCGCACCATGGGCTCGCCGGCCTTGGCCACCAGGCGGCGGATGGCGCCGGCGAGACCGCTTTCGGTGACGCCCCGGTTCAGCCGCATGAGCCTGCCGGTCAGCATCAGCGCCCAGGTCGAGGCGTTGACGAAGGCGCTGTCGCTGTGGCCGAGATGGGCGCCCCAATCGGCCGAACCGATCTTGTCGCGGATCAGCCGCTGGGCGGTGTCGGCATCGGGAATGCGCAGCAGGGCCTCGGCCAGGCACATCAGCACCACCCCCTCCTGGGTGGACAGGCGGTATTCGGACAGGAAGCCGTCGATGTCGCCCAGCCCGGCGCGGTTCCGCACGCCCTCGACCAGTTCCGCCGCCCGCGCCTGGATACGGTCGTGGGAATCCCCCGGCAGCCGCGCCGCCGCCACCAACACCCGGTCGCATTGGGCCTCGCCGGCCAGGGCGGCGTCGCGGATGCGCCGGCGCAACGGCGTGTCTTGGGCAAGCTCGGAGAGGATCATGGGCACGGCCCTCCTCCATCAGAGATGCGACGGCGCCGCGAACGTGCAAGATGGAGCGAAGGCGGAGGGGATAGGGATGGCCTCGGGCTCAGGGGCGCAACGATGCGCCACCCCCGTACCGCGACTCCTACCTTCCTCTTCCCCTTTGCCGCAGCCGTGGCAAGATGGGGGCCGGTCATGCACCGCAAGGGGGGAGAGCGATGCGCGTCGATGCCGGAACCGCCGCCAGGCGCTGGGAATATGCGGACGGGTCCCTGGCCCTGTGCCCGCGCTGCAATACGCCCATGTTCGCCAAGCCGGTCGAGGCCCCGCCCTTCGCCGGAGCACCCGAGGGGGAATGGTTCCTGCTGTACTGCCCCGGCGACGGCTGCGCCTGGGAGGAATACGTGCGGCGCGGCTCCATGGAGCGCTGGACCCGGGACGGCCGGCTGCTGTCCGCTACGCGAACCGCCCCAAGAGGGCGTTGACCGCCAGACGCAGCGGCATCGGGCGGTAGCGCCCCAGATGGGGCGCGGACACGTCCCAGCCCGCCCGTTCCAGCCGCCGCAGATGGGCTGCGGCATAGGTGGCGGGCAACAGCGCCGGCACGGCATTGCGCGCCACCGGGCGGCGCCCGGCTTCGTCCAGCAACCGCCGCGCGCGGTCCGCCGCGATCCGCACCTGGCCGGTCCCGCTCAGGGCGGGAGGCGGCACGGCCAGCCGGCCGATTGACAGATGGTGGGGCAGCGCCCGCGCCAAACCGACCAGGGCGCAGGCGATCCCCACCCGCCGGCCCGCCTCCAGGCTCGACTCGTCGGTGGCGCCCAGCGCCGCCAGCGCCGCTTCGGTCAGGGTGGCGGCGGTCGCCTCCGCATAGGCCTCGAGATCGTCGAGATCGGCGAACGTCTCGCCGGACAGGTCGCGCTCACGCCCGTCAAGGAGCCGAAGCAAGGGATGGGCCGGCACGGCGCCCGAGCGGACCAGCGCCGCCAGCGGGCCGGCGACGGGATGGGCCGAGACCTCCTCTTCGGGCCGTTCGGCGGCCAGCACGTCCCGCCACCATTGCAGCCGCAGCGCCCCGGCCAAAGGCTCGCGCACCCGTTCCCGTACCGAGGCCACCGCCACATTGAAGGCGTAGAGCACCATCAGCGCCTCGCGGCGCTCGGGCGGGGCGAACAGGGCCGTCGCGAAGCGCTCGCGGTCGAACCGGCGCACCCGCTCGGCGGCGTGGGACAGGCCATGGGCGGGGGGCGGGCTTGCACCCTGGCGAGGGACGGTCAAACGTGGCATACATCAGCATATAAACCACCCGCCCCGACCTTGCATCTCCCGGAGCCACCTTGCCGCCCGCCGTCTTCCCGCCGCCGGCCTCCACATCGCAGCCCCGGGCATGAGCGGAACCCTCCACGTCGTCGGCGCCGGGCTTGCCGGCCTGGCCTGCGCGGTCGCCGCCGCCCGCGCGGGGGCGCGGGTGGTTCTCCATGAATCGGCGGGCCACGCGGGCGGGCGCTGCCGCTCCTTCCGCGACGCCACCATCGACCGCGTCATCGACAACGGCACCCACCTGCTGCTGGGGGTCAACCGGACGGCGTTGGCCTTCGCCAATTGCATCGGCGGCGACGAGGCGATGGGCCGCGCCGACGCGCTGTTCCCGTTTCTCGACGTCGCCACCGGCGAGCGCTGGTCCCTGTCGCCGGCCAGCCTCGCCGCCCGACCCCTGGAATTGATGCAGGCCTGCGGCCTGCCGTGGACGGCGCGGTCCGAAACCGTGGCCATGCGCCTGCGCCCGACCAAGTCCTATCGCCGCATCTGGGAGCCGCTGTGCGTGGCCGCGCTCAACACTTCGGCGGACGACGCCTCGGCGCGCTTGTTCGCCGGCCTGCTGCGGATGGCCGTGCTGGGCGGCACCAAGGCCCTGGTGCCGTGGACCTTCGACGCAGGCCTATCGGCGGCCCTGGTGGCGCCGGCCGTGGCCACGCTCGCCACCTTCGGCGCCGAACTGCGCTTCCGCCACCGCCTGCTGGGGGTGGGCCCCCGAATCCTGGAGTTCGACGACGGCCCGCTGCCGCTCGGGCCCGCCGACCGCGCCGTGCTGGCGCTGCCGCCCTGGATTCTTCGCCCGATGATGGACGGCATCCCCAATCTGTCCTCCCGCGCCATCGTCAACGCGCATTTCCGCCTGGAGGGCCCCGCCGCCCTGCCGGGGGGCCAGCCGTTCCTGGGCGTCGCTGGCGGCCTGTCGCAGTGGCTGGCGCTCAGGGGCGACGTGCTGTCGGTGACGGTTTCCGCCGCCGACCGCCTGGCCGAGGAGCCCGCCGCCGCCATCGCCGATGCCCTGTGGCGCGAGGTGGCTCCGGTCATCGGCCAGGACGGCTGCCCGCAACCGGCCACCCGCATCATGAAGGAACGCCGCGCCACCATCGCCCACACCCCCGACGAGGTGCGGCGCAGGCCCGGCGCTCACACCTCCTTTCCCAATCTATATCTGGCGGGCGATTGGCTGGCCGGCCCGTGGCCCTGTACCATCGAGGCCGCCGTGGCGTCCGGCCTGCGGGCCGCGCGCCTGGCGCTCGGCCGGCCACAGCTAGCCTTTGCGTCCTGAAATTTTCCCCCCTTCACAACGGGTGGCAATCCCATTATCTTGATCCAAGGTTTAGACTGTTTCTAATTTTCTTTCATTTCGAACAAGAGAGGCAGACATGGCTTTCGAGCTTCCTCCCCTTCCCTACGCCAAAGACGCCCTGGAGCCCCACATTTCCGCCCGCACCCTGGAATTCCACCACGGCAAGCACCACGCCGCCTATGTGACCAACCTCAACAACCTGACCAAGGACACCCCGCTGGCGTCCAAGTCCCTGGAAGAGGTGATCCTGGCGGCGGCGGCCGACCTTCCGGCCAAGCAGGGCATCTTCAACAATGCCGCCCAGGTGTGGAACCACACCTTCTTCTGGAACTGCATGACCAAGGGCGGCGGCGGCAAGCCGTCGGGCAAGCTGCTGGCGCGGATCGAATCCGACCTCGGCGGTTTCGACAAGTTCAAGGAGGACTTCAAGAACGCCGCCGTCACCCAATTCGGTTCGGGCTGGGCGTGGCTGGTCGAGGCGAACGGCAAGCTGGAAATCACCAAGACCGGCAACGCCGACCTGCCGCTGGCCCACGGCAAGAAGGCGCTGCTCACCGTCGATGTGTGGGAACACGCCTATTATCTCGACTACCAGAACCGCCGTCCGGACTTCGTCCAGGCGTTCCTCGACCATCTCGTGAACTGGGACTTCGTCGCCAAGACCCTGGCCTGACCGTTCCATCAGGCCGCGAAATCCTCCCCCCGGCGGCAGTGGTTTTCATTACGCGGCATCAGAAACGATGTCATCCCGAGGGAGCGGAGCGCCGGGCGCGCAGGCGCCCGATCCGACACGTTGGGCGGCATAGCCGCCGAGGGATGACAGCGAAAAACGCATGATGAGAACTGCTGCCCCGCCGGGGGGAGGGTTTTCTTTGCCGTGCCCCGCGGCTACCATGATCCCAACGCAATCGCGCCACAATCCCCCGCGATCTTAATGGCGGGCAAAAAGAAACTGAGGCCTATCCATCATGCGCAAGGTTCTTCCCGTATCCATGGCCGCCGCTCTTCTGCTCGCCGCCTGCGCCGATTCAGCGCAGAACACCGGCACGGTGTCGGGTGCCGGCGGCACCATGGGCCGGCATCCGGCCGTCAGCGGCGGCGCGGCGCCGGGCGGCGCCTACGCGGGCGGCCGGGCGGTCCCGCTCGCCGCGGCGCAGAACCAGCTCGTGGGTATCGGCGACCGGGTCTACTTCGACACCGATTCCTATACCGTGAACCCCCAGGGCCGCGCCACGCTCGACAAGCAGATCCTGTGGCTCAAGCAGAACCCGTCGCTCAAGCTGCTGATCGAAGGCCATGCCGACGAACGCGGCACCCGCGAGTACAATCTCGCGCTGGGCGACCGCCGCGCCACCTCGGTCCGCAACTACCTGATCGACAACGGCATCGCCCCCACCCGCCTGCGCACCATCAGCTACGGCAAGGAAAAGCCGGTAGCGGTGGGCAGCGACGAAGCCGCCTGGGCGCAGAACCGCCGCGCCGTCAGCGTCGCCGAGCAGTAAGGATCCGTCGGGGCCGGGGAACCTTTCACGCATCCTGCCCGAAAGGCTCCCCCTCACACGGCAATCAGCGCCGCCGCCACCAGACGGTCTTCGGTGAGCAGCACGTTATATGTGCGGCAGGCGGCGCCGGTGTCCATCAGTTCGACGACGATCCCCTCGGCCCGCAACGCGGTGCGCAGCTCGCGGCTGATGGGCGCGATGGTCGGTCCGCATCCCAGCAGCAGGATCCGCGGGCGCGGCGCGGCCGCGATCACCGGGGCGAGGCCGGCTGCGTCGGCATCCGCCACCGATGCCGCCCGCCACGGCACGGTCGCGCCGGGGAGGACCAGCACGGACCCTTCCCAGCGCACGCCGGAAATGGTGAAGCCGAGATCGCCGTAGCCGTGGATGAGCTGCCGGTCCGCCGGCACCAAAGGCGTGATGTCCATGGCAGTGCTATTGGCGCCGCCCGCCGCCGATGTCAAGGACGGGGAGGCGCGTCACGGCGCGCCGAACCCAGCGACGGTGTCATCCCGAGCGAAGCGAGGGATCTGTCAGGCACAGACGGCTGCCGCCTGCGGCTGAAAGGTCCCTCGCCTACGGCTCGGGATGACAGTGAAAAAAAAGCGGCCGGGCAACAGTGCCCGGCGCCCCTGGCCCGGTCAGGATACCGCCGGCTTGGCTTCGTCCTCCTGGGGCCGGGGCTTGCCGGACCGCAGGTTGAAGTAGATCAGCACCGGCATGGCCACGTAGACCGACGAATAGGTGCCCACCACCAGGCCCCACAGCATGGCGATGGCGAAGCCGTGCAGAACCTCGCCGCCGATGGTCACCAGCGAGATCACGGCGATGAACACCGTCGAGACGGTGAGGATGGTCCGCGCGAGCGTCTCGTTGACCGACAGGTTGATCAGGTCGGCGATGGGCATCGTCTTGTATTTGCGCAGGTTCTCGCGCACCCGGTCGTACTCGACCACGGTGTCGTTCACCGAATAGCCGGCGATGGTGAGGATGGCCGCCACGCTGGTGAGGTTGAATTCCATCCCTGTGAGCGAGAACAGACCGAACGTGGTGATGACGTCGTGGAAGGTGGCGATCAGGGCGCCGACGCCGAACTGCCACTCGAACCGGAACCAGACATAGGCGGCGATGGCCAGCACCGCGAAGACGACGGCCATGGTTCCGTCGCGCTTCAACTCGCTGCCTACTTTGGGCCCGACGATATCGACGCGCCGGTAGTCGTAACCGGCCCCCAGGGTTTCCTTGACCCGGGTCAGAGCCGCCATCTGCGCCCGCTCGTCGCCCTCCTGCTTCTGGACGCGGATCATCACGTCGCGGTGGGTCTCGCCGAATTCCTGGAGCGACACCTCGCCCAGGCCCAGCGTGTCGAGCGCCTGGCGCATCTTGGCGAGGTCGGCGGGGCCGTTCGTGGATTCGACCTCGATGACGATGCCGCCGGCGAAGTCGATGCCGAAATTGAACCCCTTGACGGCCATGGAGGCGAACGAGCCCAGGATCAGCACCGCGGTGATGCCGAAGGCGATGAAGCGCAGCCGGATGAAGTCGAAGCTGGGCGTCTTGCCGATGATGCGGGCGTAGAAGCTCATTCCCGGCTCTCCTTCATAGCGGCAGCGCCTTGGGGCGGCGCACCTTGATCCAGGTGGTCACCATCAGGCGGGTGGCCATGATGGCCGTGAACATCGAGCTGAGGATGCCCAGCATCAGCGTCACCGCGAAGCCGCGGATGGGGCCGGAGCCGAACTCAAACAGCAGCGCCGCCGCCACCAGGCTGGTCAGGTTGGCGTCGAAGATGGTGCCGAAGGCGCGTTCGAAGCCGGCCTGGACGGCGCTGATGACCGAGCGGCCGTTGCGCTGTTCCTCGCGCATGCGCTCGTAGATCAGCACGTTGGCGTCCACCGACGTCCCCATGGTCAGCACGATGCCGGCGATGCCCGGCAGGGTAAGCGTTGCCCCCAGGAGCGACAGCAGCGCCATGAGCAGCAGCAGGTTGAAGACCAGGGCGATGTCGGCGAACACGCCGAGCCGGCCGTAGATCACCACCATGAACACCACCACCAGCACCAGCCCCAGCGCGCTGGCCATGGCCCCGGCGCGGATGGAATCGGCGCCGAGATCGGGACCGACGGTGCGCTGTTCGATCACGTTCAAGGGCGCCGGCAATGCGCCGGCGCGCAGCAGCAGCGCCAAGTCCTTGGCCTGCTGGAGGGTGAAGCTGCCGGAGATGATGCCCGACCCGCCCAGGATGGGCTCGTTGATGCGCGGGGCCGAGATCACCTTGTCGTCCAGCACGATGGCCAACTGGCGGCCGACGTTCTCCTTGGTGGTGTCGCCGAAGCGCTTGCCTCCGGCGGCGTTGAACTTGAAGCTGACGACGGCGCGGTTGTACTGGTCGAAGGTGGCCTGGGCGTCGGTCAGCATGTCGCCGCCCACTTCGACCCGCTTGCGCACCACGTAGCTGGTCGGCCCGCCCCGGCCCTCCTCCACCGACGGCAGCAGCTCGGACCCGGGCGGCACATGGCCGCGCGCCGCCTCTTCCGGGGTGACGCTGTCATCGACGAGATGGAAGGTCAGCTTGGCGGTCTTGCCCAGCAGGTCCTTGATGCGTTCGGGGTCCTTGACGCCCGGAAGCTGGACGACGATGCGGTCGGGCCCCTGGCGCTGGATCGACGGTTCGCGGGTGCCGAGTTCGTCGATGCGCCGGCGCACGATCTCCAGCGACTGGTCCACGGCCTGGTTGATTCGCTTGTTCAGCACCGGCTCGGGGAAGCGCATGGTGATGGTGCCGTCGTCGGCCGTCTCGGGAACCGCGTCGGCCTCCAGCTTGCGGATCAACTGCCGGGCGCGGTCGCGGTCGGGGGCGTCGAGGATGCGGACCTTGACCGCGTCCTTGCCCGAGACGCCGAGATCCGCGTACTTGATGCGCTCCTTGCGCAGCGTCGAGCGGATCGATTCCACCAGCGACGACAATTGCTCGCGGACCACGTAGCCGGTGTCAACCTCCAGCAGGAGATAGGAGCCGCCCTGAAGGTCGAGCCCAAGGCTCACGGGCTGAAGCCAGGAGGGCAGCCGGTCCGTCGTTTCCCGCGGCAGCAGGTTGGGACTCGCCAGGACGATGCTGGCGATGGCCACCGCCAGCACCAGCGCGATCTTCCATTTGGGAAATTGGAACATGGCCTGCCCGTCGTCTGGATTCGGAACAACTCGTCGGTGTCGCGCCGCGAAGCGCCGACGGCCGGGCCGCGGCGCCGGTCGCGTCGGGTCCTACTTGTCGGCAGCCTTGTCGCCTTCGCTCGGAGCCGCCGTCCCCTCCTTGCCCGCAACCGGTTCGGTCTTGGTGAGAATGTCCTGGATGGTGGACCGCACCACGCGCACCCGCACGCCCTCGGCGATTTCCACCGCCACCTCGGTGTCGCTGACCACCTTGGTCACCGTGCCGATGATGCCGCCCCCGGTCACCACCCGGTCGCCCCGGCGCAGCCCGGACAGCATCTCCTTGTGCTGCTTCATGCGCTTCGACTGGGGCCGGATGAGAAGGAAGTAGAAGACGACGAAGATGAGAATGATGGGGAGAAAAGCCTCGATCCCACCGGCGGGGCCCGCGGCGGGAACCCCGGCGGCCTGGGCGAAGGCGGTCGAAACGAGCATAGGCAATCTCCTCGCGCGCAATCGTTCGGAAAACGAGCGGAATATAACTGTACCCGCCGCCGATGCAAACCTTAACTCCCATAACCCGTCGCGACGATGGAGAATCTTGCCCGCCGCCGCCGGGCGGCTTGCCTTGTACCGCCGCACCGCCCGCTCGCTCCCCTCCCCGCCCGAGCCATGTCTCATCCCGACCGAGCGCCGGCGACCGAGGCCCCCTTCACGCACCCCGCTTGAAAGCCCCCTCGGCTGCGCTCGGGGTGACAGGAAAAAGTTTGTCATCCCGAGCGAAGAGAGGGATCTTTCCGGCATGGACGGCAATCGCCAGCCGCTGAAAGATCCCTTGCTCGCGCTCAGGATGACAGCCAGCGGCCACGCGAACCGCCCCACCCTTGCCTTGCCCCGCCGCACTGGACCGCCGCCTATGGATGCCGAACCCCTCGCCCTTCTCGCCCGCATCGCCGAGGCGCTCGAACGCCTGGCCCCGCCGCCGCCCGCTCCGGCCGGACTCGATTCGGCCGACGCCTTCGTCTGGCACGCCAATCCCGCCCGCCTCCAACCGGTCGCGGCCGTCAACCGGGTGGATATCGGGCTGTTGCAGGGGATCGACCGCCAGCGCGACCAGTTGCTGGACAACACGCGGCGTTTCGCCAGCGGCCTGCCCGCCAACAACGCCCTGCTGTGGGGCGCGCGCGGGTGCGGGAAAAGCTCGCTGGTCAAGGCGGTTCACGGGGCGGTCAACGCCGAGAGCCCCCAAGCCCTGGCCCTGGTGGAGATCCACCGCGAGGACATCGGGTCGCTGCCCCGTCTGCTGGCCATCCTCCAGGACTCCCCGCGCCGTTCGGTGCTATTCTGCGACGATCTGTCGTTCGAGGGGGAGGACGAGTCGTACAAGTCGCTGAAGGCGGTATTGGACGGCGGCGTCGAGGGCCGCCCCGGCAACACGGTGTTCTACGCCACCTCGAACCGCCGCCACCTGATAAGCCGCGAGATGATCGACAACGAACGCGCCAGCGCCATCAACCCCGGCGAGGCGGTGGAAGAGAAAGTATCGCTGTCCGACCGTTTCGGCCTGTGGCTGGGCTTCCACGCCATGGACCAGGAGACGTATCTGGCCATCGCCGCCGGCTACGCCCGGCGCTGGGAACTGCCCATCGGAGAAGAGGAATTGCGGCGCGAGGCCAACGAATGGTCGGTGACGCGCGGCGCGCGGTCCGGCCGCGTGGCTTGGCAGTTCATCCAGGACCTGGCGGGCCGTCTGGGCCGCCGGCTGGAGGCTCCCGCCGGCTGACCGGCCCCTTGGCGAGATATTCCGCAGGGTCCACCGCCTCGGTGCCGTGGCGCATCTCGAAATGGAGCTGCGGGGCGGTCACCGAGCCGGTCGAGCCCACGGTGGCGATGGGCTGGCCGCGTTTCACCGTCTCGCCGCGGTGGACCAGTATCTGGTCATTGTGGGCGTAGGCGGTCATCCAGCCATCGGCGTGCTTGATCAGGATTAGGCTGCCGAACCCCTTGAGTTCGTTGCCCACATAGGCCACCACGCCGTTCTCGGCGGCCCGCACCTGCGTACCTCTGGGCGCGGCGATGTTGATGCCGTCGTTGCTCTGCCCCTTGCCGCCCTGGGGGCCGAAGCCGGCGATCACCTCGCCCTTGACCGGCCACAGGAATCCGCGTCCCGTTTCCGGCTTGGGTTCCGGCGGCACCGCCACGGCCTGTTGCGGTTGTTGCGGAGTCCCGGACGCCTGCTCGGCCGGCCGCGGTGGCGGCGCCACGTCGCCGCGTGCCTCGCGCGGCGTTTCCCGTGCCCCCTCCGGCACCGGAGGCGGGGGCGGCGCGGCCATGGCCTCCCGCGATGACGGTGGCGGCGACAGCGACGGCGCCGGTTCCGATGCCGCCTGCACGGCGTTGGGCGAGGCGATGACCAGCGACCCGAAGCCGCCGGGGGCGGCTTGCGCACCGCCCTGCCCGGTCTGGTTTCCGCCGTTGGGGACGCGCAGGTGCTCGCCCAGGCGGATGGTGTAGGGCGGCCTCTTGTTGTTGACCGAGGCCAGGGTCTGGAAGCCCACATGGAAACGCCGCGCCAAGCCCAGCAGGGTGTCGCCCCGGCGCACCACGTAATCCTGGCCGCCCGGTATGCGCAGCGTCATTCCCGGCGACAGCGCATAGGGTGGCTGGAGGCCGTTGGCGTCGATCAGTTCGCGCACCGACACGCCGCAGCGACGCGCCACCGAATACACCGTCTCGCCGGCATAGACGGCGAGCGGCGACGGACACCACCTTGTCTCCTGCGGAGAGGCGCGGACGCCGGCCGAAGGGGCGGGCCACGACGACTCGCACGCGGCCAGCAGCGCCGGCAGCACGAGGATGGATGCCACCCGAATGATCGAAGGATGTAGGGCCGCGCGCATGGGCCAGACTATACCCATGGGCGGCCCCGGGGAGCAATGGCGCCGGTCGGGTCGCGGCGGCCACCGGCATGGGCCGCCGCTTTCGACGTCTTCCCGGCCGAGCGCAAACGGGCGAAGGGATCTTTCACGCGAAAGTGCCTGAACGATCCTTCGCTGACGCTCGGGATGACAGCGAAGAACGCAACCTCCCTCGGGCGGGCGTTACCGAAAATTGAGGGGCAGGACGAAATTTATGCCCGCCGGCGGCGGCATCATCACCGCCGGCGGCGGCACATAGACCGCCTGGGGCGGTGGGCCGTAGACGACCGGCGGCGGCCCGTAGATCCCCGCCCGCCATTCGCGCGCCCGCTCCCAGCGCCAGTCGCGGTGGCCCCAGCCGTCACCCCGCCAGCGGTCTCCCCCCCGCCAGCCGCGATGCCAGCCGTCCGCCTGCGCGGCTCCGACGGCACAGACCGCCACCGCCGCGACGAGGCCGAAGGCCAGCACCGTTTTCCGTATGATCGATGCGTTCATAACGCTCCTCCTCTCGCGGGCACGCCTCCAGCAGGCGGCCCGCTGGGATGGTCAGCCCGTTGCGGTGGTTACTGGGGTGCACGGGCGGCGAATTGCCGCTTGTGCTCGCGGAAGACCTCGTCCGCGACCTTCCTCTGTTCCGGCGACATGGCGTTGTAGAGCGTCTCGAAAGCGTCCGAGAGCTTCTTGACGCCTTCGGCATGCGCTTCGGCGATCTGCTGATAGGCCCGCAAATCTTCGAGGGCGGTCATGGTCTTCTCGTTCTGGCGCTTGTCCTTGATCAGTTGCACGTACCCCTTGGCGTTGGCGCGCATGACCTCGGCCACGGCGTTCCATTGGCCTTCCTGGGCTTCGGTGACGTGCAGCCTTTCGTGCAGTTCCTTGATCCTCGCCTCGACCCCGTCCTCGAACCGCTGGGGCCGGGGCGCCGCCGCCGGAGCGGTCTGCGGCGCCGCGCCCTCGTCGGCGGCCAGCGCCGGAGACACCACGGCGGCCATCGCGGTCAGCGTCGCGGCGGCAAGCATTTGCTTCACTGGAACCATCGTACCTCTCCTTCCCATGACCGGCCCGCGACCGATATCGCCGCCATCACAAGGCGCGCTCGGGGCTACCCGAAAATCGCCGCCAATTGTGGCAGCCATTTGGCGCTCCCGACCCGAACGCTTATCCGGCGCCCGGACTAATCCCAATACCGTTCAGTTAATAAAAAACGTCAATATTACCGGTATGTTACGTCATGGCCGGGCTTGACCCGGCCATCCACGTGGTGCCGCGATTTCCAGTGGTTGCGCTGCGGAACGGCGTGGATGCCCGTGACGGGCACGGGCATGACGGGCTTGGGGGTGACACCAGACACGATAAGCGTTTGATAATACCCGATATTCCCCTTAATTGAGCCGTATTGGGGCTAATCCTCGGGCAATCCTTCCACCAGCGGAACGAACCGCACCGGCAGGAACGAGCTGAGGTCGATACCGCCCTCGGTGCGGCGCACCTTGACCAGGTCCTGGTCCGTCTCGCCCACCGGCAGGATCATGATCCCACCCGGCTTCAACTGCCCGACCAGGACCGGGGGGATGTCGTGGGCGGCGGCGGTGACGATGATGCGGTCGAACGGCGCCTGTTCCGGCCAGCCGCGCGAGCCGTCGCCCAAGCGGGCGGTGACGTTGTGGATGCCGAGCGCGCGGAAACGCTCCTCCGCCTCCGCCAGCAGCGGCCGGTGGCGCTCGACGGTGTAGACCCGCCGGCAGAGCTTGGCCAGCACGGCGGTCTGGTAGCCCGAGCCGGTGCCGATCTCCAGCACCTTCATGCGCTCGCCCAGGTCCAGTTCCTGGGTCATCCTGGCCACCACCAGCGGCTGGCTGATGGTCTGGCCCGAGCCGATGGGAAGAGCGGCGTTCTCGTAGGCGCGATCGGTGAAGGCGGACGATACGAAACGTTCGCGCGGGACCTTCTCGATCGCCGACAGCACCCGCGTGTCGGTGACCCCCTCGCGCCTCAGTTCCATCAGCAGCCGGATGATCCGCGCCTCGGCCGCGACGGCGGCCCCGCTTTTCCCCTTCACGCACGCCCCCGTCATCCAATGCGCCTGAGAGGTCCCTCGGCTGCGCTCGGGACGACAATTTTTCCTGTCGTTCCGAGAGAGCGCAAACGACCGGAGAACCTTTCACGCATGCCGCTCCCCCTCCCCGTCACGCGAACACCGGTTCCAGAGCCCGCATGGCATCGCGGTCGGTCAGATCGATGCACAAGGGCGTCACCGCGATGGCGCCGCGCCGCACCGTCTCCAGATCGGTGCCGGGCGGGCCGCGTTCGTCTGCGCGCTGGCCGCCGATCCAGATATAGGGCTCGCCGCGCGGGTCCGTGCGTTCCGACACCTCGTCGCCGATCTTGCGCTTGCCCTGGCGCGCAACCTCGATTCCCGTCACATGGGTGTGGAGGATGTCGGGGAAGTTGACGTTGATGAGCACGTCGCGCCCCCACCCGGCGGCGGTGACCTTGCGGATGATGTCCGGCGCCCAATGCTCGGCGGTCCCCCACTTCACCGGGTGGTCGGGGGTGACCTGCTGGCTGAGCGCGATGGCGGGAATGCCGAGGATGACCGCCTCCATCGCCGCCGCCACCGTGCCGGAATAGGTGATGTCCTCGCCCAGGTTGCCGCCGCGGTTGATGCCCGACAGCACAAGCGCTGGCCTGCGCCCCTTGAGAACGTGGTTGATGCCCAGCAGCACCGCGTCGGTGGGCGTGCCGTCCACGGCGAAGCGCCGCCGCGACACCTGCCGCACCCGCAGCGGGCGGCGGAGCGTCAGCGAATGGCCGGCGGCCGATTGCTCGTTTTCGGGGGCCACCACCCAGACGTCCTTCGACAGGCTGCGGGCGACCCGTTCCAGGACCTTGATGCCGGGCGCGGTGATGCCATCGTCGTTGGCGACAAGGATGCGTACGTCGGAAAGGTCGGGCAGCGGCGCGAACATGTCAGCGGATGACCTCGATTCCCCCCATGTACGGGCGCAACGCCTCGGGCACCGTCACCGACCCGTCGGCCTGCTGGTAGTTCTCCAGCACGGCCACCAGAGCGCGGCCCACCGCCAGGCCGGAACCGTTGAGGGTGTGGACGAAACGGGTGCCCTTCTCGCCCGCGGGGCGGAAGCGGGCCTTCATCCGCCGCGCCTGGAACTCGCCGCAATTCGAGCACGACGAGATTTCCCGGTAGCGGCCCTGGCCGGGCAGCCAGACCTCGATGTCGTAGGTCTTGCGCGCCGAGAAGCCCATGTCGCCGGCGCATAGCACGATGCGCCGATAGGGCAGTTTCAAGCGTTCCAGCACCGCCTCGGCGCAGGTGGTCATGGTTTCGTGCTCCTCGTCCGAACGGTCGGGATGGACGACCGAGACCAGTTCGACTTTCAGGAACTGGTGCTGGCGGATCATGCCGCGGGTGTCCTTGCCGGCCGCGCCCGCTTCCGAGCGGAAGCAGTGGGTGAGCGCGGTCATGCGCATGGGCAGGCGGGCTTCGTCCAAAATCTCGTCGGCCACCAGATTGGTGAGCGGCACCTCGGCGGTGGGGATCAGCCAGTGGTCGGTGGTGGTGCGGAACAAATCCTCGCCGAACTTGGGCAACTGGCCGGTGCCGAACAAAGCCGCGTCCTTGACCAGCAGCGGCGGATTGACCTCGGTGTAGCCGCCCCCGCCGGTCTGAAGGTCCAGCATGAAATTGGCCAGCGCCCGTTCCAGCCGCGCCAGAGCCCCCTTCAGCACCACGAAGCGCGCCCCAGACAGCTTGGCGGCGCCGGCGAAATCCATCAGCCCCAGCTTTTCGCCGATGGCGTCGTGCTCCAGGGGCTGGAAGTCGAATTGGCGCGGGATGCCCCAGCGCCGGATTTCCACATTGGCCGATTCGTCGAGACCGTCGGGAACGTCCTCGGCGGGAAGATTGGGAATGCGCGCCAGCAGCTCGTCGATCTCGGCGCCAAGCGCCCGATCTTCCTCCTCGACCGCCGGAATGAGGTCCTTCAGCCCGGCGACCTCCTCCATCAGGGCCGAGGCGTCGCCGCCCTGCTTCTTCAACATGCCGATCTGTTTCGACGCCTCGTTGCGGCGGGCCTGCATCTCCTGGAACCGGGTCTGGGCGGCACGGCGCTTCTCGTCCAGCGCCAGGACGCGGTGCGCCAGGGGATCGAGCCCGCGCCGGGCCAGCCCGCGGTCGAAGGCGTCCGGATTGTCGCGAAGGGACTTCAGGTCGTGCATGGAACGGTCTTCCGAGAGTGCGGAACGGATGGCTTATAAGCCCCACCGGCCCGCTTGTCACCCCCGCGCCAGCGGTTCTCATTATGCGCCCTTGCTCGCGTTGTCATCCCGACCGAGCGCGAGCGAGCGGAGGGATCTTTCGCGCGAAAATGCCCGAAAGATCCCTCGGCTACGCTCGGGATGACAATGAAAAAAACCATAATGAGAACCGTTGCCCCCGCGCCGGTTCCCCCGCCGCCCCCGCCGAACCGCTGTGGACACGGGGCGGCCGGAACCCCAGGGATCCTTCCTCGATCCGGTGTGCATGCCCGATGGTTCGGTGGCCCTCTATCAGAATCCGGGCGCGAACGGGCAGTACGGCCAGCCGGTTGCCTCCAAGGCCAATTGCCCCTGGAACAAGCCCAAGACCAACTGATTCGCCCTCACACCCGTTGGCGCCATGGGAACACGGGAATTCCGTGCCCCCGTAATTCCAAAGCGTCACACCGACAGGCGATGAAGCGTCCTTCCGATGGGACCGGCTTGCCCGTTCCGGCAACCATCACTCTTCGGAAAGGACCACGTCATGACCATCCGTCTCGGGGGCGCCGCGCTGAGCGTCATTTTTACCATCCTCGCAACCAGCGCCGCCAACGCTCAGTGCTTCATCAAGGTGGGAGCCCCCTATCTCGGCAGCCAAGCGAAGCAGAACCAGGCCCAGACCATGGTGTCCGAATCCCAGGACGGCACCGTGAGCGCCGCGTATACCGCCGGCACCTGCACCATCACCAAGGGGCTGCACCCCGGCGGCAGGCCCTGCCCCGGCACGCAAATCGACAGCCACGTCACCGTGGAGTTGGACCACGTGAACGGCCAATATCACGTCATCGATCATCTTATCGGCGGGCAGTACTGCACCACCCATTAAGTTGAGCGGTTTTTCCCGTCCCGGCCCCGCCGCCGCAAGCGGCACGGGGTCGGGTTCCCCGCTCACCCGTTGAAATCGGTTTCCTCGACCAGCGGCTCGTCCTCGCCGCCATCCTCGGCCGCGGCGCGCTCGCGTTGCCGCTCGGCCCATTTCGCCGACAGGATGGACAGTTCGTAGAGCACGACCATGGGCACCGCCAGCGAGATCTGGCTGACCATGTCGGGCGGGGTGACGATGGCGGCGAAGATGAAGACGCCGACGATCGCGAAGCGGCGCTTTTCGGCCAGGCCCTTCGCGGTGACCAGCCCGACCCGGGCCAGCAGCGTCAGCAGCACCGGCATCTGGAAGGCCAGCCCGAAGGCGAAGATCAGGGTCATCACCAGGGACAGGTATTCGCCGATCTTGGCTTCAAGCTGGATGGGGAGACCGCCTTCTACCGCCTCGAAAGAAATGAAGAATTTCCAGGCCATCGGCATGATGACCCCGTACACCAGCCCTGCCCCCAGGACGAACAGCACCGGGGTGGCGAACAGGAAGGGGAAGAAGGCCTGCTTTTCGTGCTTGTAGAGCCCGGGGGCGACGAACGCCCACAATTGTCCCGCCCAAACCGGGAAGCACAGGAAGGCGGCGGCGAAGGCGGACACCTTCATGTGGGTGAAGAACGCCTCGGTCAGCGCGGTGTAGATCATGCGCCGCTCGCCACCGCCCTGATGGGCGAGGATGGCCGCCAGGGGCCGCACCAGGAACCCGTAAATGTCCTTGGAAAAGGCGTAGCAGACGACGAACGCGACGATGAAGGCGAGAGCCGACCAGATCAGCCGGCGGCGCAGCTCCAGCAGATGCTCAAGCAGCGGCATGGCGGATTCGTCGGGGGCGGATTCGTCGGGGAGGGATTTCTCGGTCACGGCTCGGGAGGACGGCGCGGGGGTTCGAACGGGACGGCTTCGGCGGCGGGGGACGGCGGCGCGGGCGTTTCCGCCAGCGGCTCCGGCGGCAGCGCCACGGCATCGGCAAGGCCGCCATCAGCGTCGAGCGCGGCTTCGAACTTGGCCTTGAGCGAGCCCGGATCGGCGGCCCTCTCGACCTCCTCCTTCATCTCCTTAAGTTCGGCCTCGCGCATCATTTCGTCGACGCCGCGATGGAATTCCGCCGCCAGTTCCCGCGCCTTGCGCGTCCAGCGCCCGACCTGGCGCATCACCTTCGGCAGATCCTTGGGACCGATGACGATGAGGCTGACCACACCGATCAGCGCCATTTCATCCCAGCCGATATCGAACATTCAGGCTCTCCAACCCCGCGCCCCTGCGCCGGGTGCCGGACTCAGTGCTTGGCGGCGGCGTCCCGGTGCTCCGGGGCGATGACCTCGCCTTCCAGCGCCCGCGGTTGGGCCGCCGGGGCGGCGGGCCGGACCTCGTCGTCCTCGTCCCTGAGACCCTGCTTGAACGCCTTCACGCCCTTGGCCATGTCCCCCATCAGTTTGGGAATCTTGCCGGCGCCACCGAACAGCAGAAGGACGATGGTCAGGACGATCAGCCAATGCCAGATGCTGAAGCTACCCATTAAGCGGCACTCCCTGCCCGATGGTTGGGGTTGGCGGCGGGATCATCGCAAAACATGGTGCCCACCGCAACCGCTCCGGTGCAATATCCGCGTTTCTCGTCGCTGCCCTCCGTTTTTGCACCCCCGCCGCCGGGAGTTGCGGGGACAGCGGGAGTTGCGGGGGGAGTTACGGGGACACAATACTTAATTTGGAGTTACGGGGACACAATACTTAATTCAAATCGAATTAAGTATTG
>JAJZVW010000026.1 GCA_021847015.1 Pseudomonadota bacterium
ACAATACTTAATTCACATATGAATTAAGTATTGTGTCCCCGTATCTCCTCTCCGTATCTCCCCGTATCTCCGGCGTTAGCCGGCCGGGTCCCGCAGCCAGATCGCGTTCTTGAGTTTGGCCACGAACGTCCGGTGCGCCTCCAGCTCCTCGGGCGACGGGGCATGGAGACGGGGTTCGCGGCGCTGCCGCGTCGTAACCGCCGCCGCCTGGGCCGCGGCGGTCCGGCCCACCGCCAGTTCCAGTCCCGGCTGGCGGCCGCCGATGAGCTGGAGATAGACTTCGGCCAGCAATTCGGCGTCCAGCAGCGCCCCGTGCTTGGTGCGGTGGGCGTTGTCGATCTCGAAGCGGCGGCACAGCGCGTCGAGATTGGCCTGGGCGCCGGGGAAGCGCTTGCGCGCGATCACCACCGTATCGACCGCGCGCGTCATGGACAGTGCGGGGAATCCCAGCCGCGCCAGCTCGGCGTTGAGGAACCGCATGTCGAATTCGGCGTTGTGGATCACCAGCGGCGCTTCGCCGATGAACTCCAGGAAATCGGCCACCACCTCGGCGAAGACGGGATGGCCGGCCAGAAAGTCCGCCGACAGGCCGTGGATCCGGAACGCCTCCTCGGGCATGTCCCGTTCGGGGTTGAGGTATTTGTGGAAGATCTCGCCGGTGGGCAGGTGGTTGACCAGTTCCACGCAGCCGATCTCGACCAGCCGGTGGCCGGAGAGGGGATCGAGGCCGGTGGTTTCGGTATCGAGGACTATTTCGCGCATGGTTCCCGGCGGCGAAGCGACGACCGGTACACGCGGGGCGGCGGCGGCCACTGGCCCCGGCCCGGCCGGTTCCGCACCAGTGTGACCGCCCGAACGAGGCGGCGCAAGGCCAAGAGGCGGCCGCTTCCGGTGGGAATGACGGAATCGGCGCGGCGGAGCTTGTCCGCGTCGGGCATCTGCCGTGCGCGGATGGCGGCCAGCCGCGCCGGACTCATCCCCGGCCGCAGCAGCACCCGCTGCGCCTGGAGGAAAGCGGGCGCGGTCACCACCGCCACGGCGTCGCAGCGCCGCTCGGCCCCGGTCTCGAACAGCAAGGGGATGTCCAGCACCGCGAGCGCCGCGCCGCGCCGGGCGCAGCGCTTGAGGAAGGCGCGTTCGGCTTCGCGCACCAGGGGATGGAGGATCGCTTCCAGCCGCCGCAGAGCCGCCGGGTCGCCGAACACGCGGCGCCCCAGTTCGGCCCGGTCGACCGCACCGGCTACGACGGTGCCGGGAAAGGCCGCTTCGACCCGCGCCACCGCGGCGCCGCCCTTGGCCAGCAGGCGGTGGACGGCCGCATCGGCGTCGTGCACCGGCAAGCCGAGCCGGCGCAGCATGCCGGCCGCCGTGCTCTTGCCCATGCCGATGGAGCCGGTGAGGCCGAGGATCTTCATGTCACGCCAGGACGAAACGCCGCAGTTCGGCGGTGACCCGGGGACGCGCGCCGAACCAGGCTTCGAAGGCAGGCACGGCCTGCCACAGCAGCATGCCCAGCCCGTCCACCGTCGGGTTGCCGCGCCGCCTGGCCGCCGCCAGGAGTTCGGTTTCCAGCGGGGCGTAGACGATGTCGTTGACCACCGCGCCGGCCGGCAGGGGAGCCAGATCGATGTCCAGCGGCGGCGCTCCGGCCATTCCCAGCGTGGTGGTGTTGACCAGCAGGGCGGCGCCGGCCAGCGCGTCGGACCGCTCCTCCCACGCCACCGCCCGCACCGGCCCGCCGAATTCGGCTTCCAGCGCCAGGGCGCGCTCGCGCGAGCGGTTGGCCGCACGGATCTCGGGCACGCCGGCCTCGGCCAGCGCGGCGACCACCGCCCGCGCGGCACCGCCCGCGCCCAGCACCACCGCCGGCCCGGCCGCGGGGCTCCATTGCGATGCGCCCTGGCGGAGGTTTTCGAGGAAGCCGAAGGCGTCGGTATTGCGCCCCTCGATCAGGCCGTCGGGCAGCACCACCAGGGTGTTGACCGCGCCGATCCGCGCCGCCATGGGATCGACCTCGTCCGCCAGGGCGAAGGCCGCCTCCTTGTGGGGAACGGTGACGTTGGCCCCGGCGAAGCCCAGCTTGGGCAAAGCGGCGACCGCCAGGGCGAAATCCTCGGGCCTCACCGGCAAGGGGACATAGGCGCCGTCGATGCCGAGGGCGTCCAGCCAGTAACCGTGCAGGCGGGGCGAGCGGGAATGGCCCACCGGCCATCCCATCACACCGGCGACGCGGGCTTTTCCGCTGGGGATCATGAGGTCAGTTCTCCCTGGTCGCGCAGGAAATCGAGAAGCGGCAGCAACGGCAGCCCGAGGATGGTGAAATAGTCGCCCTCGACCGATTGGAAAAGCTGGGCGCCAAGCCCCTCCACCTGGTAGGCGCCGACCGAGGCGAGGACGTCACCGCCGGCTTGGGCCATGTATTCGTCGAGAAACCGCTCCGAGAAATGCCGCATGGTCAGGGCCGCCGCGTCGACCGCATGCCACAGCCGCCGGCCGTCGCACACCGCCACCGCCGCGCTGGTCAAGCGGTGGCTCCGGCCGCGCAGGGCCAGCAACTGGGCGCGGGCGGCGTCTTCGTCGGGCGGCTTGTCGAACCAGCGTCCATCGCAATCGAGCATCTGGTCGGCGCCGACGACGATGCGGCCGGGATGGCGGGCCGACACCCGCACGGCCTTGCGTTCGGCCAGGGCTTCGGCCGCCTGCCCGGATTCGGCGCCGTCGGCGGCGAGGGCGCGTTTCACCGCGCCCTCGTCGATATCGGCGGCATCGACGACCAGATCGACGCCCGCCTGTTCCAGCATGCGGCGGCGGGTCGGCGAGCCCGAGGCGAGGACGATCATGGCCGAACCCGTCCGCATGCCCCGCGAGAACGATCCCTCGCCGACGGCTCGGGATGACAGCCTCGTTTGTCGTCCCGAGCGCAGCCGGGGGACCTTTCACGCATGGCGCCCGTCGCGGGCCGGCGATCATGCGGCGTCATGGCGCCTGGCCTTCCGATTGCCCGTTCTGCCCGGCATGCTGGGCATGAAGCTGGATGATGGTCGCCGAGGCCTCTTCGATGGAGCGGCGCGTCACGTCCACCACCGGCCAGCCGTGGCGGGCGAACAGGCGCCGCGCCCACAGCACCTCCTCGCGCACCTTCTCGAACTGGGCATAACCGGATTCCTCTTCCTGGTTCAGGAAGCGCAGCCGCGCCCGGCGGATGTCGGACAGGCTCTTGGGGTCCTTGGTCAAGCCCACCACCAGCGGGCGGCGGGCAGCTTCGAGCTGGGGCGGCAGGGCCATCTCGGGCACCAGGGGATAATTGGCGCATTTGTAGCCGCGGTTGGCGAGGTACATGCAGGTGGGCGTCTTGGAGGTGCGCGAGATGCCGACCAGGACGATGTCCGCCTCCTCGATGGTGTCCATCTGCTGGCCATCGTCGTGGCCCAGGGTGAATTGCATGGCGTCGATGCGGGCGAAGTACTCGGCGTCGAGCTGGTACTGGCGGCCCGGCATCGCCTTGATTTCGGCGCCGAGATGGCCGGCCAGCGTTGCCAGCACCGGATCGAGCACCGGGATGCAGGGAATCTTGAGCTGGCGGCAGGCTTCCTCCAATACCCCGCGCACGCTGATGTCCACCAGCGTGAACAGGACGATGCCCGGATTGTCCTCGACCCCGGCGATCACACGCTCGACCTGCCCCTGGGTGCGGACCAGCCACCAATTGTGCTGAACCGCCTGGACGCCCTCGAACTGCACCATGCAGGCGCGGGCGACCGAAGTGACGGTCTCGCCGGTCGCGTCGGAGACGAGGTGGAGGTGGAACGTGCGCATCGCCTGTGAATCCCGTGCAAGACTGGGGATAACCGGCCCGAAGACGGATAGCCGACAAAAAGACCGCACCGGCGCGGCGGTCTTATCGACCCGGCGATCCCGTTGTGAACGGCGGAACGCCCTCGCCCGAGAATATCGTGAATTTTCCCGGCCGCCACCGGTTTCCCCCCTTATCCACCCTTTTCGAAAAGCCGATTCCGGCCGGATCGGCGCCGCTTTCCGCAGCCGATCCCCAGTTTTCCACCGGCGCGGTGCGAACCGGCTCCGACGGAGGACAAGCCTGTGGACAAAAGCGGGAGCGATTCCGATCCCCGCTATCCACAGGACACTACAAAAGCAACCACCTTTCATCAGAGTCTTAAACCTTGTATGAGGTGTGACCGATCCACGCCCGGGAGAGAGCCTTGACCGTCAAGCCGTTCCTGCGCGCCCTCGCCGGCGAGCCCATCACGCCGCCACCCTTTTGGCTGATGCGCCAGGCCGGCCGCTACCTGCCCGAATACCGCGAGACCCGCGCCCGCGCCGGCAGCTTCCTCGACCTGTGCTACAATCCGGAACTGGCGGTCGAGGTAACCCTTCAGCCGCTGCGCCGCTATGCCATGGACGCGGCCATCCTGTTTTCCGACATCCTCGTGATTCCCGATGCGCTCGGCCAGTCCGTCGCCTTCCGCGAAGGCGAAGGTCCGATCCTGCCGCCCATTCGCTCGGCAAGGGATCTGGACCGCCTTGGCACCCCGGGACTGCTCGACCGCCTTGCTCCTGTGATCGAAACGGTCCGCCGTCTGTCCACCGCCATCCCTTCGACCACCGCCCTCATCGGCTTCGCCGGGGCGCCGTGGACGGTGGCGACCTACATGATCGAGGGCGGCGGTTCCAAGGATTTCGGCCACGCCAAGCGCATGATGTGGGGCGAGCCCCAGCTTTTCGCCCGGCTGATGGAGCTCGTGACGGCCGCCACCGGCGATTACCTGATCGCCCAGATCGACGCCGGCGCCGAAGCCATCCAGATTTTCGACACCTGGGCCGGGGCCCTGCCGGAGACGGAGTTCCGCCGCTGGGCCATCGGGCCGGCGCGGCATTTGGCCGACCGCATCCATGCGGAGCGGCCGGGCGTGCCGGTAATCGGGTTTCCGCGCGGCGCCGGCGTTTTGTACCGGGCCTATGTGGAGGAGACCGGAGTGGACGGCGTCAGCCTCGACACGTCCGTTCCCCTGGCCTGGGCGGCGGAGGTCTTGCAACCGCTCTGCACCGTGCAGGGAAACCTCGATCCCATGCTGCTGGTGGCCGGCGGCGAAGCCCTGGATACCGGCATAGACCGCATCCTGGCGACGCTGGGCAAGGGGCCGTTCATCTTCAACCTCGGCCACGGCATCGTGCCCGCCACGCCGCCCGGAAACGTGGCGCGGCTGGCGGACAGGGTAAAGGCCTGGCGGGGATAGATCGCATGGCCAGGACGGCGGTGGTCCTGTTCAATTTGGGGGGACCGGACAGCCCGGCCGCCGTCGAACCGTTCCTGTTCAACCTGTTCAACGATCCGGCCATCATCGGCGCGCCCCTGCCTGTCCGCTGGCTGATCGCCAAGCTGGTGTCGCGTCGACGGGCACCGACCGCCCGCGCCATCTACGAACGTATCGGCGGTGCCTCGCCGTTGCTGCCAGAGACCCAGGCGCAGGTCCGTGCCCTCGAAGCCGAGCTGGGCGCTGATTACCGGGTCCTGATCGCCATGCGGTATTGGCACCCTTTCACTGAACAGGCGGTGGCGGAAGCCAAGGAATGGGGCGCCGAGCACGTCGTCCTGCTGCCCCTTTATCCGCAGTTTTCCACCACGACCACCGGCTCGTCCCTGAAGGCCTGGCGCAAGGCGGCTGCCCGCGCGGGTCTCGACGTGCCCACCCGAACCGTCTGCTGCTATCCCAGCCAAACCGGTCTGGTGAGGGCGATGGCGGACCTGGTGCGCACGGGTTGGGCGGAAGCGTCGGCACGCGGGCGGCCGCGAGTTCTGTTTTCCGCCCATGGTCTGCCGAAAAACGTGGTGAACAAGGGCGATCCCTATCCGCTGCATGTGGCGGAAACCGCGGCGGCGGTCGCGGCGGCCACGGAGATTCCCGATCTGGATTGGGCGGTGTGCTATCAAAGCCGGGTCGGTCCGATGGAATGGATCGGCCCGTCCACCGAGGATGAACTGGCCCGGGCCGGAAACGACAAGGTACCGGTGGTGGTGGCCCCTATCGCCTTCGTGTCCGAGCATTCTGAAACCCTGGTGGAGCTGGATATCGAATATCGCCACCGCGCCGATGCCCTTGGTGTGCCGGGCTATGTCCGGGCCAGTGCCGCCGGCTGCCATCCGGCTTTCATTTCCGGGCTGGCTGATCTCATACGCGACCCCGGCCACCTGCGGGGACGGGCCTGCGCGGCGGCCGGACGAACCTGTGTCTTGGAAGGGGTGCCATGACCGGCGAGCATTATCTGTGGCTGAAATCCCTGCACGTCATGGCCGTGATCTCGTGGATGGCTGGGCTGCTCTACATGCCGCGCCTGTTCGTTTACCACGCCACGGTCAAGGCCGGCTCGGAGGCGTCCGAAACCTTCAAGGTGATGGAACGCCGGCTGATGAACGCCATCATGATCCCGGCCGCGGCGCTGAGCTGGGCGTCGGGCCTGACCATGGCGTGGTCGGGGGGGTTGTTCACCGAAGCCTGGTTCCATGCCAAGCTGGCCCTGGTGGTTCTGCTGACCGTCAGCCACGCAATGATGGAACGCTGGCGGCGGGGTTTCGCCACTGACCGCAACGCTCATCCCCAGCGGTTTTACCGGATGGCCAATGAAGTGCCCACGGTGTTGATGATCGGCATCGTCATCCTGGTGATCGTCAAGCCGTTCTGATCAACCAGGGCTCGAAACTCGGATGACTGAATCCTTGACGCCCCCGCGAGCGATGGTGTCATCCCGAGCGGAGCGAGGGATCTTTCGGGCACAAACGGCAGCCGCTAGCGGCTGAAAGATCTCGTCGCTGTCGCTCTGTCGGGATGACACGGGGGTGGACGATGACATTGACCAATTCAAAACCTGAGTTCGGAGCCCCGTTCTGATCAACAATCCTGTTTGACAGAACCCCGGGCTTTGGCTAAAGGTGGGCAAAACCCCCAGGGCCGCTCGAAGCCCGAATCCCAAGACCCCCGTTGACCCCCGCGCCGGATCACCATCCGATTCCAGGCCATTGGCCCTGGGCTCCCACGCGCCGGGGGACGCGACCGCAGCCCATACGGACGCCATTCCATGCATCTCCAGGAACTCAAACAGAAAACTCCGGCCGAATTGCTGGCTTTCGCCGAGCAGATCGAAATCGAGAATGCGAGCACGCTGCGCAAGCAGGACATGATGTTCGCCATTCTCAAGCAACTGGCTGACGCCGATACGCCGATCTACGGCGACGGTGTGCTGGAGATCCTTCAGGACGGCTTCGGTTTCCTGCGCAGTCCCCAGGCGAATTACCTGCCGGGACCGGACGACATCTACGTCAGTCCCAGCCAGGTGCGGCGCTTCGGCTTGCGCACCGGCGATACGGTGGAAGGGCAGATCCGGGCGCCCAAGGACGGCGAGCGCTATTTCGCGCTCCTGAAGGTAAACACCATCAATTTCGAGCCGCCGGAAAACGTCCGCCACCGCATCAACTTCGACAATCTGACGCCGCTTTATCCGGACAAGAAGCTCCGGCTGGAGATCGACAATCCGCTGTCGAAGGACCTCACCACCCGCGTCATCGACCTGGTGGCGCCGTTGGGCAAGGGCCAGCGCGGACTGATCGTGGCGCCGCCGCGTACCGGCAAGACGGTGATGCTGCAAAACATCGCGCATGCCATCGCCGCCAACCAGCCCGAGGTCTACCTCATCGTCCTTCTGATCGACGAGCGCCCCGAGGAAGTGACCGACATGGCCCGCTCGGTGAAGGGCGAGGTCATCAGCTCGACCTTCGACGAGCCGGCGTCGCGGCACGTCCAGGTCACGGAGATGGTGCTGGAAAAGGCCAAGCGGCTGGTGGAGCACAAGCGCGACGTGGTCATCCTGCTGGATTCCATCACCCGTCTCGCGCGGGCCTACAACACCGTGGTGCCCAGCTCGGGCAAAGTGCTGACCGGCGGTGTGGACGCCAACGCGCTGCAACGCCCGAAGCGGTTCTTCGGCGCCGCCCGCAACATCGAGGAAGGGGGCAGCCTGACCATCATCGCCACCGCCCTTATCGATACCGGCAGCCGCATGGACGAGGTGATCTTCGAGGAGTTCAAGGGTACCGGCAATTCCGAGATCATCCTGGACCGCAAGCTGTCCGACAAGCGCACCTTCCCGGCCATCGACATCACCCGCTCGGGCACGCGCAAGGAGGAATTGCTGGTCGAGAAGGGCGTGCTGTCGAAGATGTGGGTGCTGCGCCGCATCCTGATGCCGATGGGCGTGGTGGACGCCATGGAATTCCTGGTGGACAAGCTGAAGCAGTCGAAAAACAACTCCGATTTCTTCGAGGCTATGAATAGCTGATCGGATAATCCCCATATGAGAGCATGACCCCGCCGACGGAGGTGGGCGGCATGCTCCGCATTCCGGTCGACAAGCTCTGCGTCATCGTCGCCATGGCCCGCGAAGCCATGGGCGGCGAGCCTGCGGTCCACGAGACCGCCGAGGCCGACCGCGGCGAGGAGGGCGGATTTCCCTCATCCGAGGAATACGAGAGCGAACGGAGCTATGACGCCCTGTTCGACTACGTCGATTCCCTCAATTGCGACGAGCTGGCCGATCTCTTGGCACTGCTGTGGGTGGGGCGGGGCGATTTCGCCGCGGAGGAATGGCCGGAGGCCCAGCGTCAGGCGGAAGCGGAATTCGCCGACGGCGACGCGCTGGCGGAAATCGTTCAGGATCCGATGCTGCCCGATGACGTGACGGCGGGCGCGGAAGCCTTGGGTTATTCCTGTCCGGACGGCGAATGATCGCCATCGCCAGGGGGTGTCGTGGGGAATACGGTGTGTTCCTGGGCGGCCCGTTTCCAGGCCATATCGTCGGCCAAGGGCGGGCTGTCGGCCGGGGATGACCCGTAGGCCTGGAATTGCCGGCGCGGTTCGGGATCGGGAGGGCAGAATCGCCGGAAGGCCAGAATCGCCGCCACGGGTCCGGCCAGCATCAGTCCCAGGCCGAGAAGGACGTTGGCGAAGGTCGTGCGTCCCGCCTTGAGAACGATGGCTTCCTTGCAGTCGTAGCGTTCGCCGAACGACCCGAAGCAGCGGTCCCGCATTTCGTCCTTCACCGTCGGGGAATTCATGGTGAGGACGGCGTCGTCGGGCATCACGGAAAAGGCGATCCAGCCGGACCCGGCCATCCACAGAAGGCCGGCGGCGATCAGCATCCATCTGGTCCTGGCGCGCTTGCCCCTGTCCATTCGCTCTCCTCGATCATTTTTTACACCGATCGGGTAAAGGAAAAAAGGCCGACACGGTCCAGCGGCGGTTTCCGTATGCGCTTTTTACTGTCATCCCGAGCGAGCGTAGCGCCCGATGCGCAGGCGCCCGATTCGCCGCGTTTGGCGGCATAGCCGCCGAGGGATTTTTCACGCAATGTCACTGGGACCCGGCGTCTCCGGCTCCCTCGTGCCTCAGCAGGAAGCGCTTGGTGTCGATCCCGTCGAAGCCGGAATATCCGCCCAGCTCTCCGCCGGCCGCTACGACACGATGGCAGGGGATCAGCACCGGAATGGGGTTGCGGCCGCAGGCGCCGCCGATCGCGCGCGCGGACGTGCCGAGCCGGGTGGCCAGTGCGCCGTAGGTGGCCGTTTCGCCGAACGGGATTTCGGTCAGGGCGGACCACACGCGCCGCTGGAAGTCGGTGCCGGGCGGATCCAGCGGAAGATCGAAGGCCGTGCGCCGGCCGGCGAAATACTCCTCAAGCTGATCGCGGGCGGCGACCAGCAGGGGGGTTTCTTCGGCGGCGGCGGGCCAGCCCCAATCCACCGAGACGATGCGGCCATCCTCTTCGGCGATGGCCAGGGGGCCGACGGGGCTGTTATAGGCGAGCTGAGTCATGCCCCAAACTAGCCGGAAGCGAGCGTATCGCGCAACCGGTCGGGCTCGGTGACGGGCGCCGAGCAGGCGGAACCGCGGCAGACATAGGCGGCGCTCTTGCCGTCCACCGGCCCCTTGCCGTGGGCGGGATGGGATGCGGGAAGGCGGTGGCCGTCCTCGATCCGGACAACAATGCGGGTGGGCAGGGCGGTCGCGGCCACGGCATCGACGAGCGCCAGGGTGTCGGCGCGGCCGGTGGGGCCGGCGACCACCACCGAAACCGGATCGGCGAGTTGCTCGAACGCGGCCAGGATGGCGGTCATGGTCGGGTAATGCTCGGGGATGCGGGCGGAGAAGGCGGCGATGGTGCGTTCGGCGCGCAGCCGATAGGCGTCGTCTCCGGTGATCGCCCACAGGCGGGCGCAGACTTGCGCCATGATCCCGTTGGCGGAGGGATAAGGCGAATCGTTGAACGGCTTGAGGCGGACGATGACGTCGTCGGCGCTGGCCGGGGCCTGGAAATAGCCGCCCGCGTGATCGTCCCAGTGATGGAGGTTGGCCGCGTCCACCCAGGCGCGGGCGTAATCGACATAGGCGGGATCGCCGGTGGCTTCGGCCAGGACCAGGGCGGCGCGGGCCATGTGGGCGAGGTCGTCGACCAGGCCGGTGCCGCTGGCGCGTCCGAAGCGCAGCGCATGGGCCAGGCGATCGCCGGGCAAGGCCATGGTGTGCCGCACCATGTCGAAGGCGAGACGGGCGGCATCCAGCCAGCGCGGCATGGCGAAGGCGAAGGCGGCGTTGGCCAGCGCGGCGATCATCATGCCGTTCCAATCGGCCAGCACCTTGTCGTCGCGCCCGGGGCGGGGCCGGGATTCGCGTTCGCGCCAAAGGATGGCGCGGGCATCGGCCAGCGCGGCTTCGTCCGGATCGGGCCACGCCGTGCGGTGCAGGATGGTGCGTCCTTCCCAATTGCCTTGGGGGCGCACGTCATAGGCGCGGGCGAAGACGGGCGCGGTTTCGGGCGGCAGCAGGCGGGCGACGGCATCGGCGCTCCAGGTGTAGAAGCGGCCCTCCTCGCCCTCGCTGTCGGCGTCGAGGCTGGCGGCGAAGGCGCCGCCCTCGGCCACCATCTCGCGCAGCACCCACTCGGCGGTTTCGTTCACCCGCAGGCGGAACAGGGGATTGCCGGTGTGCTGCCAGGCCAGGGTGAGGAGATCGATAAGCCCGGCATTGTCGTAGAGCATCTTCTCGAAATGGGGCACCAGCCATTCCTCGTCGGTGGAATAGCGCATGAATCCGCCGCCGAGATGGTCGTAGATGCCGCCCAGGCCGATGCGTTCCAGGGTGTGCGTCACCGCGTCGCGGAGATTGACGTCGCCGGTGCGAAGGTACGCCCGCCAGAGGAAGTCGAAGATCCCGGGCTGGGGGAATTTGGGCGCGCCGCGAAGGCCGCCGTGGCGCGTGTCCACCAAGCGCACCAGCCGCCGCGCCCCGTCGTCGAGAAGCGAGAGGGTGAGGCCCACATCCCCCGCGGTGCGGGCGCCGTCGGCGAATTCCCGTCGTAAGGCCGCGACGTTTTCGCGCACCTTGTCGGGCTGATGGGCCCAGGCGTCGGCCACCGTCCGGAGGACGCCGGGAAAGCCCGGGCGGCCGTAGCGGGCGGAGGGGGGAAAATATGTGCCGCCCCAGAACGGGTCGCCCTCGGGGGTGAGGAACATGGTCAGCGGCCAGCCTCCCGACTGGCCCATCATCGCCAGCGCCTGCTGGTAGATGGCGTCGAGATCGGGGCGTTCCTCGCGATCGACCTTGATGGGCACGAAGAGCTGGTTGATGAGGGCGGCGATGTCCGGATCCTCGAAACTCTCATGGGCCATCACATGGCACCAATGGCAGGCGGCATAGCCGATGGACAGGAGGATCGGCTTGGCCGTCTCCCTGGCTTCCGCCAGGGCTTCGGAATCCCAGGGACGCCAATCCACCGGATTGTCCTGGTGCTGGAGGAGATAGGGACTGGTCTGTTCGGCGAGGCGGTTGGCCATGGGTCGTAATCCGTGGGAGCGGTCGTTGCGCGTCAAGGGTCGAAGGCTTACTTTGGGTCGCCGATAACGATTGGCAAGCGCGGGCCGTATCGGCGGCGCGCGGATACGGATGGCGGAGGCGGCATGAAGATCACGTTCGACATGGATTGCACGCCCGAGGAATTGCGCGCGTTCCTGGGCGTGCCGGACATCCGGCCCATGCAGGACGCGGTGCTGCGCAAGGTGCAGGACCGCATGATGGCGGCGTTGTCGGCCATGGAGCCGGAGACCATGTTCAGGGCGTGGCTGCCGGCCCAGGTCCAGACCATCGAGCGTTTTCAGAAGGCGTTCTGGCCGTTCGCCGGCAGCGGCCGAGAGGAGACACCGGAGTGAGGACCGATCCGCCGCTCTATTACCGCATCCATGTCTTCGCCTGCACCAACCGGCGTCCCGAGGGGCATCCCCGCGGGTCCTGTGCGGCCAGGGGGTCGGAACGGCTGCGGGATTACATGAAGGCCCGCGCCAAGGAGCTTGGCCTGGACGGCGTGCGGATCAATTCCGCCGGTTGCCTGGACCGCTGCGAGCTGGGGCCGGTGATGGTGATCTATCCCGAGGGCGTCTGGTATGCCTACCGGAACCACGACGACATCGACGAAATCCTCCGCGTCCATCTGGTCGAGGGCGGACGGGTGGAGCGCCTGATCCTGACGCCGAACGACCAGCCGATCCTGTCGGCCTGATCCCGCTCCAACGAAACCCTTTCTGCCGGCCCGCCTTTGTGCTTTGAAAGGGCGGCACGACCAGGATGTCATCCCGACCGGGCGCAGGCGCGCGGAGGGATCGTTCGCGCGTGGGGCGTGAAAGACTCTTCGCCTACGCTCAGGATGACAAACGGGGCGATCATCGCGGCAAGGTTTTGGCGGCGGGGATGACGGATACCATTTTCGCGTTGGCGAGCGGGGCGGGACGCGCGGGCGTCGCCGTCTACCGGCTGTCGGGACCGGGGGCCGGGCCGGCGCTGGCCGCGCTGACGGGCCGGGACCTGCCGGCGCCGCGCACGGCCGTGCGGGCGCGGCTTCGCGACGGTGGCGGCGATGTCATCGACGACGGGCTGGCGCTGTGGTTTCCGGCGCCGCGCAGCTTCACCGGCGAGGACGTGGCGGAGCTTCACCTCCATGGCGGACGGGCGGTGGGACGGGCGGTGGCCGAGCGGCTTCTGGGCCTGGGCCTGCGTCCGGCCGAGGCGGGCGAGTTCTCCCGGCGCGCGGTGGTCAACGGCAAGATGGACCTCACCCGCGCCGAGGCGGTGGCCGACCTGGTCGAGGCGGAGACGGCGGCCCAGCGGCGCCAGGCGCTGCGGCAGATGGACGGCGGATTGGAATCCCGGATCGAGGGCTGGCGGCAAATCGTGGTGGGCGCGCTCGCCTATGTGGAAGCCGCCATCGACTTCGCCGACGAGGGGATGCCCGGCGACCTGATGGCGGGGGTGTCGGCGAGGGTTTCCGCCCTGGCGGCCGAGATCGAGGCCGCCTTGGCCGACAACCGGCGCGGCGAGCGGTTGCGGGACGGTCTGCACATCGCCATCCTTGGCGCCCCCAACGCCGGCAAGTCCAGTCTGCTCAACCGGCTGGCCGGGCGCGAGGCGGCCATCGTCTCGGGGATAGCCGGCACCACCCGCGACGTGATCGAGGTGCATCTGGACCTGGGCGGATGGCCGGTGGTGGTGGCGGACACCGCCGGGTTGCGGGACGCGGCCGGGGAGATCGAGGCGGAGGGAATCCGCCGCGCCCTGGCGCGGGCGCAAGCGGCGGACCTCAAACTGGCGGTGTTCGACGGCGCGGCGCGGCCGGTGATCGACGGCGCCACCCGGGCGCTGGTGGACGGGGACGCCGTGGTGGTCGTCAACAAGGCGGACATCGCCGGGGGCGGGGTGCCGGCGACGGTGGAGGGCCGGCCGGCGCTGGCGGTGTCGGCCCGGACCGGTGCCGGGATCGACGCCCTGGTGGCGGCCCTGGAGCACGAGGTCGCCAGCCGGCTGGAAGGCGGCGGGGCGCCGCCGCTGACGCGGGAGCGGCACCGGGCGGCGGCGATGGAGTGCCGGACGGCGCTACGGCGGTTCGATCCGGCGGGCGAGATCGAGCTGGCGGCCGAGGACTTGCGCATGGCCGGGCGGGCGCTGGGGCGCATCACCGGGCGGATCGACGTCGAGGAATTGCTGGACGTGGTGTTCCGCGATTTCTGTATCGGCAAGTAGGAGAGTGTTTCACGTGAAACAGGACTGGGACCGGCGGGCCGACGTGGTGGTGATCGGCGGCGGCCATGCCGGGTGCGAGGCCGCCGCCGCCGCCGCGCGCATGGGCGCGGCGACGATGCTTGTCACCCAGCGGCTGGAGACCCTGGGCGAGATGTCCTGCAATCCGGCTATCGGCGGCCTGGCCAAAGGCCAATTGGTGCGCGAGATCGACGCCCTGGACGGGCTGATGGGCCGCGCCATCGATGCCGCCGGTATCCAGTTCCGCATCCTCAACCGCAGCAAGGGGCCGGCGGTGCAGGGGCCGCGCGCCCAGGCCGACCGTGCGCTCTATCGCCGGGCCATGCGCCGGCTGCTCGACGCCCAGGCCGGCCTGGAGCTGCTGGCGGGGACGGTGGAGGACCTTGTGGTCGCCGACGGCCGGCTGGCCGGTTTGGTCCTGGCCGACGGCCGGCGCATCGCCTGCGGGGCGGCGGTGGTGACCACAGGCACGTTCCTGCGCGGGCTCATCCATTGCGGCGAAAAGCGCTGGCCGGCGGGGCGGGTCGGGGATGCGCCGTCCTATGGCCTGTCGGCGGCGCTGGGGCGGCTCGGCTTTCCGTTGGGGCGGCTGAAGACCGGGACGCCGGCGCGGCTCGACGGCCGGACCATCGACTGGGCGGTGCTGGAGATGCAGGCGGGCGACGATCCCCCGGTCCCGTTCTCGTTCCTCACCGACCGCATCGCCACGCCGCAGGTGTCGTGCGGGATCACCTTCACCAACGAGCGTACCCACGCCGTCATCCGCGCCAACCTGCACCGGGCGCCCATGTATTCCGGTCAGATCGAAAGCGTCGGCCCGCGCTATTGCCCGTCCATTGAGGACAAGGTGGTGCGCTTCGCCGACAAGGATCGCCACCAGATCTTCCTTGAGCCCGAGGGACTGGACGATCCCACGGTCTACCCCAACGGCGTCTCGACGTCGCTGCCCGCCGAGGTGCAGGCCGAGATGCTGGCCACCATCCCCGGACTGGAGCGGGCCGCCATCCTGCGGCCCGGCTACGCCATCGAGTACGATTTCGTCGATCCCCGCGAGCTTGACCACGCGCTGGAGACCCGGCGGGTGCGGGGGCTGTTCCTGGCCGGGCAGATCAACGGCACCACCGGCTACGAGGAGGCGGGCGGCCAGGGCCTGCTGGCCGGGATCAACGCCGCCCGCATGGTGGCGGGTTCGCCGCCGTTCGTGCTGGACCGGGCCGACGCCTATATCGGCGTGATGGTGGACGACCTGGTGACGCTGGGCACCGCCGAGCCGTACCGGATGTTCACCTCGCGCGCCGAATACCGGTTGATCCTGCGGGCCGACAACGCCGATGCGCGGCTGACGCCCAAGGGACTCGCGGCGGGATGCGTGGGTGGGGAGAGGGGAGCGCGGTTCCAGGCGAAGGCGGCCGCGCTGGCGGCGGCGCGGTGCCGGCTTGCGGAGTTGACGGCGTCGCCGACGGCGCTGCGCCGCCACGGGCTGGAGGTCAACCAGGACGGGGTGGTGCGCAGCGCCTGGGAGCTGCTGGCCTATCGCGGCATCGACCTGGAACGGCTGGCGGCGATCTGGCCCGAGCTGGGCGATATCGGCGGGGAGGTGGCGGGGCAGCTCGCCATCGAGGGCGGCTATCAGGGTTACCTGGCGCGGCAGGAGGCGGAGGTTCGCGCCTATCGCCGGGAGGAGGAACTGGCGCTGCCGGCGGATCTGGATTACGCAACCGTAGGGTCGCTGTCGGCCGAGGTGCGGCAAAAGCTGGCCGCGGCGCGCCCGGCCAGCCTGGCGGCGGCGGCGCGCATACCCGGGATCACCCCGGCGGCGCTGGCCGCGCTGCTGGCCCATGTGCGCAAGCGGCCGGGGAATGCGGCGTGACGATGTTTCACGTGAAACAGGCGGGCGGAGCGGGGATGAAAGGTTCCTCGTCGCTGGCGCTCTCTCGGAACGACACGATGGCCTGTCGTCCCGAGCGCAGCCGAGGGATCTTTCGCGCACCACCCCCGCTTCGCCCGCCTGTTTCACGTGAAACATCGAGGGGGAAGGAATGACGCCGCACGAGTTTCAGGCCGCGACCGGCGTGGGGGACACGACCCTGGACCGGCTGACGGCCTACGCCGACCTTCTGGTCAAGTGGCAGGCCCGCATCAACCTGATCGGCCCCGACACGGTGCCCGATCTGTGGCGGCGCCACATGCTCGATTCCGCCCAGCTTTTCCGCCTGCTGCCGGCCGGTGCGCGCCGCGTGGCCGATCTCGGCTCCGGGGCGGGCTTTCCCGGTCTGGTCCTGGCCATCCTGGGGGCGCCCGACGTCCATCTGGTCGAGAGCGACGCCCGCAAGGGCGCCTTCCTGCGCGAGGCCGCCCGCGTCACCGGGACGCCGATCACCGTCCATACCGCCCGCATCGAGACCCTGGCGCCGCTGGCCGCGGACGTCGTCACCGCCCGCGCGTTGGCGCCCCTGGCCAAATTGCTCGCCCTGGCCGAGCGGCACGGGCATGCCGGCACCCATTACCTGTTCCTCAAAGGGCGTGGAAGCGAAGACGAATTGACCACGGCCGGGAAAGAATGGAATATCACTTTTGACCGGATCCCCTCTCTTTCGGATCCTGCCGGAATCATCCTTCACCTGCGAGAGGTTCGCCGTGGTCGAGCTTAGCGTAAGCAGCATCTCCACGAACGCCGCCCGTGTCATCGCCATCGCCAACCAGAAGGGCGGAGTGGGCAAGACCACCACCGCCATCAACCTCGCCACCGCCATCGCCGCCACCCGCAAGAAGGTGCTGCTGGTCGATCTCGATCCCCAGGGCAACGCCAGCACCGGGCTCGGCATCGCGCGGACGGCCCGCGAGGTCAATTCCTACCACATGCTGATCGGCGAGGTGCCGCTGGCCGCGGCCATCCAATCCACCGAGATTCCCGATCTGGCGGTCGTGCCCTCGGGGGTGGACCTGTCGGGGGCGGAAATCGAACTGGTGGACGCGCCCGAGCGGGAATCCCGTCTCAGGGATGCGCTGGGGACGGTCGAGGGCTACGACTACATTCTCATCGACTGCCCGCCGTCGCTTAATCTGTTGACGCTGAACGCGCTGGTGGCGGCCGATTCGGTGATGGTGCCGCTGCAATGCGAGTTCTTCGCCCTCGAAGGCATCAGTCATCTGGTCAAGACCATCGAGCGGGTGCGCCAAGCCTTCAATCCCCGGCTGGACTTGCAGGGGATCGTGCTGACCATGTTCGACAAGCGCAACAACCTGTCCGACATGGTGGCGGCCGACGTCCGCGGGTATTTCGGCGACAAGGTCTACAAGACGGTGATCCCGCGCAACGTCCGCGTATCCGAGGCGCCGTCCCACGGCAAGCCGGTACTGATCTACGACGTCAAGAGCTCGGGTGCGGAGGCCTACATCCACCTCGCCAGCGAGGTGTTGCGGCGTGAACGCGAGACAAGGGCAGGGGTGTGAGCACGGTGGCTGACGACAAGCGACGGAATCTGGGGCGGGGCCTGTCGGCCCTGTTGGGCGACAGCGGCGCCGGCGCGGTGGCGGTGACGAACAATCCGATGCCGACAGGGATTCCCGGGCAATTGGTGCCGTCCGGGGCGTCCGCCCACGGCATCCGGAGCCTGTCCGTCGGCAGCCTGCGCCCCGGCAAGTTCCAGCCGCGCCGGCATTTCGACGAGAACGCCATCGGCGACCTGGTGGAGTCCATCCGGGAAAAGGGCGTGCTGACGCCGATCCTGGTCCGGCCCCACCCCCAGGATGCCGCGATGTTCGAGATCATCGCCGGCGAACGGCGGTGGCGGGCGGCGCAACGGGCCCAGGTCCACCAGATTCCGGCCATCGTCCGCGACCTCACCGACCAGGAGGCCCTGGAGCTGGCCCTGGTGGAGAATATCCAGCGCCAGGACCTCACGCCGCTGGAAGAGGCGGACGGCTACCGCCGCCTGATCGACGAGTTCGGCCATACCCAGGAGGAATTGGCCCGCGTGGTCGGTAAAAGCCGCAGCCACGTCGCCAACAGCATGCGCCTGCTGGCGCTGCCCGATGCGCTCAAGGCGATGGTGGACAGGAGCGAGCTTTCCGCCGGCCACGCGCGCGCGCTGCTGACCGCCGCCGATCCCATCGGCTTGGCCAAGCGGGTGGTGGAGCAGGGGCTCAACGTCCGCCAGACCGAGAAGCTGGCCGGAGCGGAAGCCAAGACCCGGCGGGCGCCGGCCAAGGGCGATCCCGCCAGGGACGCCGATACCGCGGCCCTGGAACGGGATCTGGCGGCGGCGCTGGGTGTCAAGGTCGCCATCCGGCCGACGGGGCGGGGCGGGGAGCTGACGCTCCATTACGGCAGCCTGGAGCAGCTTGACGACATCCTGTCGCGGCTGACCGGCAGTCCGTAGCCGCGAACCCGGCGGGGGAGGGGGGATGCACAGCAATGCCGCCATGGAGGCCCTGCTCGACCGCATGCCGGCCGAGGTCGCGGATTCGCTCACGCCGGAACAGCGCGCGGCCCTCTACGACGCCATCAGTTCACCCACCTGGCGGTGCAATCCGGTCGATGTGCGGCTGTCCGTTCCGATGCCGGGTACTGGGCGGCGCTGTTTCGTCACCATCGTCGCCGGGTGGGAACGCCGCGGTGCCGAGCGCATCCGGCGCGAACGCCTGATCTACCGGCTGGGCACCGCCGGCAATCTGGTGTTCCTGCTGGGGATGGGGGTGGGGATGCTGGCCGTCGCGGCCGTCCTGGCGGCGGGTGCCCGGTTTCTGGGGCTGTAGTAGCCGGGGCGGCCGTGAACGCCAAGGCTTGCGCGGGACCGTCGAATCGGGTTGTCTTCCCGCACATACCGATCTTGGGGAAAGCGACCATGACCTTGTGTCCCTGCGGCTCCGGCCGCGGTTACGACGAATGCTGCGCTCCGCTGCTGGCGGGGGCGGCGGCCGCCACGCCGGAAGCGCTGATGCGCTCGCGCTATACCGCCTTCGTCCGTCACGACATCGGCTATCTGGAACGCACGCTGGCGCCGGAATCGGCGGGGGATTTCGATCGGGCCGAGACCGAGACCTGGGCCAAGGAGGCCCAATGGCAGCGGCTGGAGGTCCGCGGCGCCGCCCTCGCCGAGGAGAACGGCAGCCGGGGAACGGTCGAGTTCGTCGCCCATTACCGTTTTCGCGGCAAGACCTTCGCCCATCACGAGCTGGGCGTGTTCCGCAAGGAGGACGGCCGCTGGCTCTACGTGGACGGCGAGATCAACCCCAAGACGGCGCCGCGCGCGGCGGCCAAGGTGGGGCGCAACGATCCCTGCCCGTGCGGGTCGGGCAAGAAATACAAGAAGTGCTGCGGCGCCTGACGTGCCCGATCCCACCCTGCCGATCCAGTCGCTCCTGCGTGCCGGCCGGGTGGCCGAGGCGGAGGCGGCGTGCCGGCAGGCCCTGAAGAGCGACCCGAAATCGCCGCGCCTGCTGCTGCTCCTGGGACAGATTCTGTTCCATACCGGGCGGCCTGCCGACGCCGCCCGCATCCTGGACAAAGCCGCATCGTGCCGGCCGGTGCCGGTCGAGGCGGCGATCATGCTGGGGGTAGCCCAGGAGGCCCTGGGTAAACTGGACAAGGCCGAGAAGGCCTATCGCCTCGCCATCGGCCTCAGGCCCACCGCCCAGGCCTGCTTCAACCTCGGCAATGTGTTCCGCCGCCAGGGGCGGGACGGCGACGCGCTCGCCTGTTACCGCCAGGCCCATGATCTGGCGCCGGGCGACACCCGCATCCTCGGCGCGCTGATCGCCCGCAAGCAGGCGCTGTGCGACTGGGAGGGTCTGGAGGCCCTGTCGGCGCGGCTGCTGGCCGGCCTGGACGCGGGCGGGGCCCCGGTCGATCCGTTCCGCCTGCTGTCGCTCGATTTTCCCGAAGACGCGCTCCAGCGCTGCGCGCGGCGCTGGGCCGGCCAGTTTCCGGCACGTCCGGCCGCCGCCGCGGTGCCGCCGCGGCCGAAGGAGCGCTTGACCATCGGCTATCTGTCGGCCGATTTCCGCAACCACGCCGTCGCCCATCTGGCCGCCGAGCTGTTCGAACGGCACGACCACACGCGGTTCCGCATCCTCGCCTATTCGGTCGGGCCGGACGATGGCAGCGCCATGCGCCGCCGCTTGATGGCCGCCTTCGACGCCTTCCATGACATGGAGGACCGGCCCGCTTCCGTCGTGGCGGGGCGCATCGCCGCCGACGGGGTGGACATCCTGGTGGACCTCACCGGCTATACGCGGGGCGGCCGTCCGGACGTGCTGGCCGCGCGACCGGCGCCCATTCAGGTCAATTATCTCGGCTATCCCGGCACACTCGGCGCCGGCTTCGCCGATTATATCGTTGCCGATCCGATCAGCCTGCCGATGAACCGGCAACCCTTCTACGACGAGCGCATCGTCCATCTTCCGGTCTGCTATCAGGCCAACGACCGCAAGCGCCCCCTGCCGAGCCAAGCGCCGTCGCGCGCCGAGTGCGGCCTGCCCGGGGACGCCGTGGTGCTGGCCTGCTTCAACGCCGTCCACAAGATCACCCCGGCGGTGTTCGCGGTATGGCTGGATCTGCTGCGGGCCGAGGACGGCACGGTGCTGTGGCTGCTGGCCGACGACCCCGCCGCCGAACGTGCGTTGCGGGCGGCGGCGGAAGGGCGGGGGGTGTGCGGCGGCCGGCTGGTGTTCGCCCCCAAGGTCCCCATCGCCGACCACCTGGCCCGCTACCGCGTCGCCGACCTGTTCCTGGATACCGTGCCCTACAACGCCCACACCACCGCCAGCGATGCGCTGTGGGTGGGATGCCCTGTCGTTACGGTGACGCAAGGAACCTTCGCCTCGCGGGTGGCGGCCAGTCTGCTGAACGCGGTCGGGCTGCCCGGGCTGGCCTGCCGAACCTTCGACGATTACGCGGCTCGCGCGCGGGCGCTGATCCGCGATCCCGGCGAACGCAAGCGGCTGCGCGCCCATCTGGAGGACGGCCGCGCCTCGGCCCCTCTGTTCGATACGCCCCGCCTCGCCCGGGATTTGGAACGGGCCTTCGCGACCATGTGGGACCGGCACGTCGCCGGCCTGCCGCCGGCATCGTTCGCAGTCGAGGGCTGAGGCGGCGAAATTACGGGGACGTGGAATTTCCGAGGGCACTATCGCGCGAAAGATCCCTCGCCGTCGGCTCGGGATGACAGTCTTTTCGTTGTCGTTCCGAGCGAGCGCAGCGACGAGGAACCTTTCGCGCGAGGTGCCTGAACGATCCTTCGCTTCGCTCGGGATCACACCGCCCGGTCGTCACCGCCACGATCACCCCGCCACCACGCACAGACGGTCGCCGGGGCCGACGGCCGCCAGCAAGGCGAGCAGATCGGCCGGGGCGAGGGCCACGCAGCCCTCGGTGGGTCCGAAATCGTCCCGCGCCAGATGGAGGAAGACGGCGCTGCCCTTGCCCGGCATCACCGGATCGTCGTTGTGGCCCAGCACCACGATGAGGTCGTAGACGCCGTCGTCGCGCCACAGCGTCTCGCAGCGCGCGGGGTGGGGCAGGCGGGTTTCGCGATTGTAGTCGGGGTGCCCCGGATCGTCGCACCAGCCATGCGCGGGCGTCAGCGCCGCCAGCGTCAGGCGCGTGGCCGGCGCCGCCAGCCGGTCGGGGCGGTAGAACGCCCGCCGGAAGGCGAAGCATCCCGCGGGCGTGGCGCCGTCGCCTTCGACCTTGTCGGCGCGGATTCCACCCCTGCCGAGCGCGCAACGCACCCGGCGGCCGTCCCAGGCGAGCCAGCCGCCGCCGGTGACCGTCACGTCCATGCGTCAGTCCTCACGGCGTCGGATTGGCATCCTGAAGCTTGCGGATTTTCTCGTACTTGCTCAAGCCGTCCATCATCGCCGCGCTGAACCACGTCCGACCCTCGGAGCCCGGGCCGGTGGGGGTGGGAAGGGGCGCGCTCCCGGGGGTTCCCGGCGGGGCGGAGGGGATCGTTTCGCCGGCATGGCTTTCGGCGGCGAGGATCTTCTGGACGACGGCGGCGCTGGGTCCGGGATAGCTGGCCGGTTGGACGCCGCTGACGGGCAGGCTCGACCGCTGCCCGGTGCCCGACAGCGGCAGCGAGACCGGCAGCGGCGCGGGCTTGACCTCTACCGCCCGACGTTGCGGAACCGGCATGAAATGCTGGGGCCGGATGAGGGGCATTCCCGTGCTGGCGGTGCCGGCCGGCCCCGGTGGCGCCGGGACGGGCGGTGGCGCGGCCTTGGCGGCGGCGGGCGCTTCGGCGGCCACCGGCGTAAGGCCGGTACCGCCGAAGGCCATTGCCGCGGTGGCCGCCGGCACGCTGGTCACGGCGGCCTGCGGTGTCGCGACGGGCGGCGGCGGCTCGGCGGCGGCCAGGGCGACCGGCTGCGCCGCGCTTGCGGTCGCGGTGGCGGTTCCGCCTTGCCCGGCCTGGCCGGACAGCGCCGATTCGGCGGCGGCGATGGCGTGTTCGCCGACATCCTTGCCGGTCTTGTCGGCGATGGCGCAGTTGATCTCCTCGCCCACCAGGCCGAGCGGTCCGCCGTAAAGCGCGGCGCCGACCAGCCGTCCCACCGCGCCCGGCTCGTCGCCGGTGACCTCGCGGTAGATGGTGCTGATGACGGGGAGGTGCTGCAACGGGTTGATGATGTCGATCAGGTCCTTGAACGAGAAGCTCTTGCCGTTCGAATAGACCGGCAGCTTGTGGTCCACCGGCTCGGTTTCACCGTAATAGCTGTCCGGGAACAGCTTGTTGGCCATCGCGAAGGGCGAATCACTAGCCCGCATTTGTCATACTCCTGCCGGTTTGATCGCGTTTCGGGGCGCCGGAGTGCCAAGTCGCAGCCCGCAGCCAAGGCTGGCTGCCTTGGCAAGGCCGGCAGGAGTATGAGAAATGCGGGCTAGCGGCGGAGACACTCATGTCTGACCTCGGTACAAAGACCCACGGGGCTCCGCTGCAAACCGGATGCCAGTCTGCTGGACCGCTAAGATATTGATTTTGCCGTGATGATAGCCCGCTCATGGCGGGAACGCCGTGCCGGGAGGCAGAATTTACCGGTCAGAACAGGTGCCCGCCCCGGGCGGCCTTGGTGCTGAGGTAGAAGCGGTTGTGGTCGTTGGCGGGGAAGACGTGGGGCACCCGCTCCATCACATCGATGCCGTGGCGGGCCAGCGCCTCCATCTTGCCCGGGTTGTTGGTCATCAGCCGCACTTGGCGCACGCCCAGAAGACGCAGCATCTGGGCGGCCGGCTGATAGATGCGCTCGTCGTCGTCGAAGCCGAGCTGGAGATTGGCGTCGAGGGTATCGAAGCCGTCGTCCTGGAGTTGGTAGGCGCGCAGCTTGTTGACCAGCCCGATCCCCCGGCCCTCCTGGGCCAGGTAAAGCAGGACGCCGCTGCCGGCCTGGGCGATCTCGGCGATGGCGCCGCGCAACTGGTCGCCGCAATCGCAGCGCAGGCTGCCCAGCAGATCCCCGGTGAAGCATTCCGAATGCAGCCGCGCCAGCACGGGCCGGTCGGCGTCGGGCTCGCCGATGACGATGGCCAGATGCTCGACGCCGCCGTCGGACGGGCGGAATGCGACGATGCGGGCGTTCTCGGCGTCCTTGAGCGGCACGCGGGCCTCGCTGACGACGCGCAGGGTCCGCGCGGCGTTCTGCTGGTAGCCGGCCACGTCCTCCGCCGATACCGTCGGCAGGTCGCCGCCGCCCGCGGACGACGCATCCGCGACGATGGCCGCCGGCAGCAGCCGCGCCGCCTTGGCGAGGCCGACGGCCGCGGCGATGGCCGAACCGGCCGGGATGTCCTCGACGCCGAACCCGGCGCGGTCGCGCCGCGCCGCCGTCCGCTCGCAGGGATCGGCCAGCCAGGCCACATCCGCGGCGGTCAGCCGTCCGGACCCTGCGCGCAGAAGCACCACGGCGGGAAGCCCGTCTGCCGCCCGCAGCCCCAGCACCGCGGCCCGCCGGCCGGTGACCGCGAGGGCCGGGGCGCGGCCCGTCCGCGCGGCCAGATCGGCCAGCGCTTCGTCGGTGACCGCTTCGGCCGCCAGCACCAGAACGGCGCCCGCGCGGTGCCGGACCACGACCGGGCCGCCCCGGCGCAGCTCGGCGATGGCGCGATCGACGGCGACCAGGGGGGCCGGAACGGGAGCGGCAGGGCGGGGAATGAGGTCCAGTTGCCTCGTCATCATCGGAAGTATCTGATCGGGGTCGGGAACCATAGCGGTTTTCCCACCGTCATGAAAGAGGGACGGCGGGCCACTTCCGCCGGGCGCCGATTCCATATTATATAAACGCAGGCCTCCCCTCCTGCGGCACATCCATGTCGTCTTCGCGCCGTCTGCTGCTGATCGCGGATGATCCCGTGCTGCGGCAGATTCTTTCGGAACATTTGGCCTCGGCGGGATTCGCGATCGCGATCGCGGCCGGGACCGCCGCCGCGCCGCCCGGGGCGCGCGACGCGGATCTTGCGGTTCTCGACGGCGACGGCGCGCTTGCGCTGTGCCGCCGGCTCAAGGCGGACGACCCCTCCCTGCCCGTGATGATTCTCGCCGGCCATCGGGTGGACTCAGCCGCCGACGCGGTGATGGTGAAGCCGGTGCGCCTCGCCGCGCTGGTAGCCAAGCTGGAGGACCTGCTGAACCGGAAGGATGCCGGCATCGCCGTCCGTATCGGCGAATGGCGGTTCGATCCTCATGCCCGCGCGCTGGACGGGGCCGACGGCCGGCAGGTGCGCCTGACCGACAAGGAAACGGCCATCCTCCGCTGCCTGGGCAAGGCCGGCGGCGTGGTGGCGCGCGAACGGCTGCTGGCTGAGGTCTGGGGGTATGCGGGCGGCGTGTCCACCCACACCCTGGAAACCCACATCTATCGCCTGCGGCGAAAGCTCGAACCCGATCCCGGCCGCGCCAGCGTGCTCGTTACGGAAGCGGGCGGTTACCGGCTGGTGACGTAAGGCCCCGCCTCCGTCCCAGTGCATCGATGCAAACGAAAGATTCAGGTGGAACTTGGCCTTCGTTTGCAAAAATCAATGCACATTCAAATGGTTAGCCTAGGGCGACGGGCCGACGAAAGTGCTGCTTTCGTCGGAGTCGGTGCACTAGCAGTGCTGTTGAAAAAGTCGGTCTTTTCAACCGTCACCCCCGCGAAAGCGGGGGTCCATGCTTCCGCGAATACAAAATATAGCGGATAAGCCTGCTCTTTCGGCCCAACATTGACCCCCGCTTTCGCGGGGGTGACGAAAAAGCGGGGGTGAAAAATGCTTTTTCAACAGCCTGCTAGGCGTGCCCGACCTGTCCGGTCTCGGCGGCCTGGGCCATGCGGGCGCGATAGAGCTGGACGAAATCGATCGGCTGCATCATCAGCGGCGGGAAGCCGCCGTCGCGCGTGAGATCGGCGACGATGTTGCGCACGAACGGGAACAGCAGCCGCGGGCACTCCACCAGCAACATCGGCTGCACGTGCTCCTGGGGCACGTTCAGGGTGAACACGCCGCCGTAATCGACCTCGACGATGAACACCGGCTTGTTCTCGACATGGGCGTCGATCTTGAGGTGCAGGATCACCTCGTAGGTCTTTTCCCGCAGCGGGTTGACGGTGATGTCGACCGAGACGGGGATGTCGGGGCTCCGCTCCAGCTCGCCGAAAATGGCGGGCGCGCCGGGCACCTCGAACGACAGGTCCTTGATGTACTGGCCGTTCACGACGAGCGGCGGCAGTTCCTGCGGGTTGGCATCGGTCATGGGGCAACTCCTCATCGGCCCGGCGCGGGCGGTCGGGACTGGCTATCATGGATCGGGCGGCGGGGCAACCGAGTGAGAGCGCCTAATTCCGTCCGCCGCCCCCGCCCCGCCCATCGTCGTCCCGGTCCCTCACCAGATGGTATTCGACCTCGATGACCCGTCCGCCGTCCGCCTTGCCGCGTCCGGGCATCGCGGCACGGAAGCGCCGGCCCAGCATCCACCGCAGACCGGCGCGGACCGGCGGCAGCAGCAGCAGCACCCCGATGACGTCGGTCACGAAGCCCGGCAGGACCAGCATGAGCCCCGCCATCGCCAGGCATAGGCCGTCGAAGGCCTCGGCCACCGGCAGTTCGCCCCGCGCAAGCTGTGCCTGGGCCCGCCACAGCACGCCCACGCCCTGGCGGCGCAACAGCACGATGCCGCCCATGCCCGCGGCCACGGCCACGGCCACCGTGGGAACGACGCCGATGACCTGGGCGGATTTCACGAACAGCGCGATCTCGATCACCGGCAGGCTGATCACGCCCAGCAGAACGAGCCAAGCCATGCTTGCCCTTTTCCTTTCACCGGCTTATGTGTTGGGACGTCAGGCACGGTCTTCCCAGCCATACGTCCGGCTTGCGCGGGCGGTACCGGGAAACGATGGCCTTTCCCGGAAGTGGGACCATGGGCAACGGTTTGCATCTCCTCGACATCGTCTTTTTCGCGATGGTGGCCGCGTTCCTGATTCTGCGGTTGCGCAGCGTCCTCGGCCGGCGCACCGGCAATGAACCGCCGCCGCCGCAAATGCGGCCGCAGCGGGCGGACAAGGACAACGTGATCGATATGGTCGCGGTGCGCAAGCCGGTGTCCGAACCGGCCGCCGACACACCCGTCGGCCGCGGCCTGGCGGCCATCCGGGCGTCCGATCCGTCGTTCGATACCGACGGCTTTCTCGCCGGCGCCGGCGCCGCGTTCGAGATGATCGTTTCGGCCTATGCGTCCGGCAATTCGGCCGCGCTGCGGCCGCTGCTGTCCGACGAGGTGTACCGTAACTTCGCCGGCGCCATCGAGGCCCGCAACCGGGCCGGCGAACGGCTCGAGACCCGCGTTCTGGGCGTGCATTCGGCCACGGTGGCCGAGGCCGGGATGGACGGAACCCTGGCGCATGTCACGGTCCGTTTCGTTACCGATCAGATCAATGTCCTGACGGACGCCGCAGGCCGCATCCTTGAGGGCGAGCCCGAGCGGCCGACGGAAGTGACCGACGAATGGACCTTCCGCCGCAACGTGCGCTCGCCCAATCCCAATTGGGAGCTGGTCGCGACCCGCTCGCCCGAGAGTTAAGCACCGTGCGGCGCCTAGTCCTGGGGGCGATGCTGCTGCTGGCGGGATGCGCCGCGCCGCCGCCCGCGCCGCCGCCGCCGTCCAAGCCGCTGGCGGACCGTCTGGTCCTCAGCCCCGCCCGCTTCGAGGACTTGCCCGGCTGGCGCCGGGATTCCGCCGCCGCCGCCCTGCCCGCGTTCCTCAAATCCTGCGAGCGCATCACCCGGATGCCGTTCGACGCTTCCATCGGCGCCCAGGGCGTGGGCGGCGTGGCGGCCGATTGGATGGGGGCCTGCGGCGCGGCGCGGCGCGTGCCTCCGGGTGACGACGGGGCGGCGCGGGCGTTCTTCGAACAATGGTTCACGCCGTGGCAAGCGGCCAACAACGGCAAGGCCGACGGGCTGTTCACCGGCTATTACGAGCCGGAACTGAACGGCTCGCGGGTGCGCCACGGCCCGTACACGGTGCCGCTGCTGGCGCGGCCCGGCGACCTCGTCACCTTCGATCCGGGCAGCTTCCGCCCCGATCTGCCCCACGAGCAGCTCGCCGGGCGGGTGATGAACGGGCGGCTGGAGCCCTATCCCGCCCGCGCCGCCATCGAGTCCGGGGCGCTGGGCGACCTCGCCCGCCCGCTGGTGTGGCTGGACGATCCGGTCGACGCCCACATCCTGCACATCCAGGGCTCGGGCCGGGTGAAGCTGGACGACGGTACCGTCGTGCGGGTGGGAGTCGCCGCCACCAACGGCCGGCCGTTCGTGGGCATCGGCAAGCTGCTGGCCGACAAGGGCAAGCTGCCCGCCGGCAGTTCGATGCCGGTCATCCGCGCCTGGCTGCGGGCGCATCCCGACGAGGCGGGAGCGCTGATGGACGGCAATCCCCGCTACGTCTTCTACCGGATGGTTCCCGGCGACGGGCCGGTGGGTACCGAAGGCGTCGTTCTGACCGCGCAACGGTCCCTGGCGGTGGATACCCGTTTCCTGCCCCTGGGGGCGCCCCTGTGGCTGGACACCGTCACGCCCAAGGGCGTGCCGCTGCGTCGCATCGTCGTCGCCCAGGACACCGGGGCGGCCATCCGGGGTCCCGTGCGCGGCGATTTGTTCTGGGGCACCGGCGACGCGGCGTTCGACATGGCCGGCGGCATGAAGTCGCCGGGCCGCTACTGGCTGCTGCTGCCGCGCGAACGCTCGCCCCGGCTGGCGGCGGCCGGCGCGGATTAGACGGCGCGCTTGCGCCCGGCCGTTTTCGCGGCCATTCTGCGGCCGGACGGGGATGCGACGATGAGCCCGAGCATAGCGGCATGGCGAGCCCGCAAGGCCGATGAAGCCGAAGACCTCCACGAGCGGATCCGGGCCGCCGTCCGCGCCGGCCGCGTGGAGGTGTTCGCCGATCCCCGTGTGCTCGACTTCCACGGCTCGCCGGTCCATTCCCCCTGGGACCATCTGGTGCCGCTGCTGGCGCTGATGCTGCTGGCCCTGGCGGTTCTGCTGTCGGCCGGTATGGCGTTCGGCATCGTCGCCATGACCGTGGGGGCGCTGGCCCACCTGCTCTCCAGCCGCCATGTCGTCGCCTGGGCGGTCAAACGCCGTGCCCTCGCCTACCTGCTGGAAAGCGCCGCCCATTGGCAGGCCTTGTGGCAATTGGGCGGGCTGGCGGTGGTGCTGAAGGGAACCGACGAGCCGCCATGCCTGGCGCCCTTGGGGGACTGGCGCAAATTCGCCCTGCGGAATCTGGCGGCCGAGGGCGAGGAGGCCGCATCCGCGCCGCCCGACACGACGGTCCCGGACCATGGCGGATGACGGGACGCTCCATCGCGTCCGCCGGGGCCTGGTGACGCCCGAGGACGCGCGCGTCTGGCGGGCGGTGGTCAAGGACGTGGCGCCCCTGCCGGGACGGAGCGTGGACGCCGCCCTCCCGTCCGAGCCCCCTGCCGCACCGCCGCCGCCGCCGGACCGGCCGTCCGCGCCGCCGCGCGCGGCGGACCCGCTCGCCGCGCCGGCCGGACGCCAACAGGCCTTGCCGGCCATGCGGCCCGGGCTTTCGGCGGGGGTGGACAAGCGCACGGCCCAGCGGCTGACGCGGGGGGAGATGGCCATCGACGGAAGGCTCGACCTGCACGGCCTGACCCAGGACGCGGCCCATGCGCAATTGATCGGCTTCGTGCTGCGCGCCCACGAATCGGGGCGCCGCTGCCTGCTGGTCATCACCGGCAAGGGCCGCGACGGCGGGGGCGTGCTGCGGGCCCAGGTGCCGCGCTGGCTGAACCAGTCGCCGCTGCGGGAACGTCTTGTCGGCTTCTCCTGCGCCCGTCCCCAGCACGGCGGCGACGGCGCGCTTTACCTCCTGGTCAAGCGCCGCCGGCCGGCGGAGGGTTGATCCCGGCCGCCATCGCCGCCAGACCCGCGTCCAGCCCCAGCGGCGGTGACCAGCCCAGCGCCCGCAAGGGCGCGTCGTCCACCACCAGCGACCCCGCCAGCCGGTCCACCGCCGCGCCCTTGCCGGCCAGGGTGCCGGCAAGGCGCAGGGCGGCCACGGGAACCGGCAGCAGACGCGCGGGCGCATCCAGCGCGGCTCCCAGCCGCCGGATCAGTTCCGGTGTCGAAACGTCCTCGCCGTCGCGGACCAGATAGGTGGCGCCGACGGTGCGCGTGTCCGCGAGGCAGAAGCGCACGGCCTCGGCCAGATTGCCCACGCCGATCAGGCTGCGGCGGTTGGCGATGCGGCCCAGGGGCAGCGGCAGCCGGCGGCGCAGCGCGGCCATCAGGGCGGCGAGGTTGCCCTTGGCGCCCGGACCGTGGACCAGGGGCGGGCGGATCACCGTCACTCCGAGGCTCGTGGCGGCGGCGATGCGGGCCAGCCCCTCCTCCGCCTCGGCCTTGGCGATGCCGTAGGCGTCCACCGGCCGGGGCGCGTCCTCGGCCCGGAACGGCCGGCCGGGCGGCGTGGCCTCGCCGTTGACCTTGATCGAGCTTGCGAACAGCAGCCTCGGCACGCCGGCGCGCACGCATTCCTCGGCCAGCCGCAGCGTGGCGTCGCGGTTGATGCGGCGGAACACGGCCAGCGGGTCGGATTCGGTGTCCCGCATCACATGGGCGCGGGCGGCGAGATGGACGACCGCGTCGATCCCGGCCAGGGCCTCGCGCCAGTTTGTTTCGGGGCCGATATCGCCGACGACGCGCGCCGCGATTCCGGGCGGCATCGCCGCCGGCCGGCGGATGGCGCCGGCCACGGCCCATCCCGAGTCGGCCAGCCGGCGGCAGACCGGCCCGCCGACGAACCCCGTGGCGCCTGTGACCAGAACCCTCATGCCGCCCGTCCCCGCGACCACGAGCCCAGCAGGCCCAGCAGCAGGGCGAGCACCGTCACGGCGGCGGCCGCGCCTCCGGCCGTGTGGCCGGCGGCGGCGGCCGTCGCGGCAGCGATCAGCAGCAGGTTGCCCGCCAGCACGGCCAGGGCCACCTGGTCGTGGCGTCTGCCGCCCTGGACCGCGCGCTGGTAGAAATGCTGCCGGTGGGCCCGCCACACCTTTTCCCGCCTGAGCGCGCGGCGCCCCAGGGTGATGGTGGCATCGGCCAGATAATAGGCCGGCAGGATGACGGCGGCCGCCAATTGGCCCGCCAGGGCCAAGTGCAGCAGCAGCCCGCCGAGCAGGAAACCCAACGGCACACTGCCGACATCGCCCAGGAACACCCGCGCCGGGTGCCAGTTCCACACCAGGAAGCCGAGAGCCGCGCCCGCCGCCGCCAAGGCGAAGGGGATTGCGTTCGCCGCCGCGCCGGCCATCGCCGCAATCACGGCGATGCCGAGCCCGAGGGATGTCGTTTCGATTCCGGTTATACCGTCGATCCCGTCCATGAAATTGTAGAGGTTGACGAACCACAGCCAGCCGAGCGCCACGATGACCCGATCCGCCCACAGGGGCAGGATGCCCTGGAACGCCAGGGCGGCGGGCGGCACCAGCCACAGGGCGCCGCCAACGGCGCCGATCTGCACCAGGAAACGGGGACCCGGCGGCAGGTCGAGCCGGTCGTCGGCCCACGATGCCGCCATCAGCACCAGCGCTCCGGCGATCAGCGGCCACGCCCAGCGGGCCTCGGCGCCACCGGCCGCGGCGAGGGCGGCCCACACCAGCAGCACCGCCGGGGTCACGCCCAGACCGCCTCCGCGCGGCGTGGGAATCTTGTGGCTGGAGCGCTCGTTGGGCCGGTCGAGGATCCGGCGGCGGCGCAAGTAGCCCAGCGCCAAGCGGGTGCCGGCCAGGCTGGCCGCGCCCGCGGCACCCGCCGCGGCGACCCCTTGAAGCCAAATGCCGGTGGTCATGCTCCCTCGCCCGGAATCCGAACGCCAAGGAGATACACGCTCGCCGCCGCCGCCGCCAGTCCGGCGGTTCTCATGATGGGTTTTTTTGCTGTCTTCCCGAGCCGCAGGCGAGGGATCCGTCAGGCATTGTCGCGTGAAGGATCCCTCCACTCGCTCACGCTCGGTCGGGATGACACCAAGAGCCGGCGCACATGATGAAAGCCGCCGCCGCCAGTCCGGCCTTGACCATCCCGTAACCTTTGATGTCACATGCTGGCCGATATGCGAGGGACGCAACCGTGATCGACGCCCATTTTGCCGAACACGCCGACGTGCTGGCGGCCACACGGAAGATCGTGGCCCAGCCGTTCGCCCGTCTGGTCGCGGCGTGCCGGGATGCGCTGGCCAAGGGCGGCAAGATCCTGTTCTTCGGCAACGGCGGCAGCGCCGCCGACGCCCAGCACCTGGCCGCCGAGCTGGTGGTGCGCTACCGCACCGAGCGCCCGGCCATGGCGGCCATCGCGCTCACCACCGACACGTCGATCCTGACCGCCTGCGCCAACGATTATTCCTTCGACGCGGTGTTCGCCCGCCAGGTCGAGGCCCTGGCCCGGCCCGGCGACGTCGCCATCGGCATCTCCACCTCGGGCAAGAGCCCCAACGTGCTCCGCGCCCTGGAGGCCGCCCGCCGCCTGGGCGTGGTCGCGGCCGGTTTTACCGGCGGCGACGGCGGAGCCATGCGCGACCTGTGCGACCCGGTGCTGGTGGTGCCGTCCCGCACCGTGGCCCGCATCCAGGAAATGCACATCCTGGTCGGCCACGCGCTCTGCGACGCGCTGGAGACCGGGGCGGACTAGCCGCGCAGCGCCTGTTCCAGGGTATCGAGCAGGCGGAGCACGTCCGTCGAGGCGGCTTCCACCTCGTCGATATGCCGGAGCGCCTCGGTCATGTCGCCCTTGGCCATGGCCCGCAGCGCCGCCTTGCCGGCGGCATGGACACGCTCGTGGGGCGTTTCGATGGCGCGGAAGGCCGGCTGATTGCGGATTTCCGCCTCGGTCACCGCGTCGTACCATGCGCCGAAGCGGCAGGTATGATGGTCGGCCATGCGGTCGGGGTCGAGTTGGGCGGTTCCGGCCAACGCCTCGTACAGTGTCTTCTTGAACCGGACGTGGTCGGCCTTGGCGACCTCGACGACCTTGTAGCGGATGTCCTGGGCCAGCATCTTGTCGAGGACCGCCTGCACGCTGCGGTCGCTTTCGTTCATGCTGTCGATGACCTGGCCGATGGCCTGGACGTTGTCGCGGGTCATCTCGGCGATGACGTTGATGCCTTGGGCGACCTCGCCCGACGCCGCGGTCTGCTGGCCGAGGATGGTGGAGATTTCCACCATCTTCGCGGAAATGCCCGCCACTTCGCCGGCCACGGCGCTCATGCCCTCCCCGGCGGCGCTAATCACCGCGCGCCCCTCGTGCACGGCGGCGGCGCTCTCGGTCATGGTGGCGACGATCGCGGCGACGTCGGCGCGGACATTGTCGATGCGGGCGCGGATATCGACGGTCGCCTTCGCCGTCTGGTTCGCCAGATGCTTGACCTCGCCCGCGACCACGGCGAAGCCCTTTCCGGCCTCCCCGGCCCGCGCCGCCTCGATGGTGGCGTTGAGCGCCAGCAGGTTGGTCATGCCGGCGATGGCTTCGATCTGCTGAACGATATCGCCGATCTGGGTCGACGCCTCGGCGAGAGCCGTCACCTTGGCGACCGCCTCCTCCACGGAATGGGCGATGCCGTTCATGGTCTCCACCGCCCGGCTCGCGTCCGCCATGCCCCTGGTGGTGGCGATGTGGGCGCGCTCGGCGTCCTCGGACGCGGCGCTGGCGGTGCGCGAGATTTCCTGCACCGAGGCGACCATTTCCTCGGCGGCCGAGGCGATGGTCTGGCTGTTTCCGCTGACCTCGCGCACATCGCGGGTCATGGCGGCGACGTGCGCCATGGCCTGGCTGCATTGGCTGGAGACCAGCACCATGCCGCGGAGCATGCCCATGGCATCCCGCTCCAGGCGCGTCGCCAAATCCGCGACGAGCGGGCCGAGTTCCCCGTCTTCCGCCCGCGCGGCGTCACCGGATTGCTGGAACGCTCCGGCGGCGATCAGCTCCAGTGCCTTGCGCAGTGCCGCCCGTGCCGCGGCCTCGCGTCCGTCGGACGCCGCAACGGCGACGGCGACGGCGACAGGCTTGGTCCTGGTGCCGAAAAAATTCATGTGGCCCCCTCTTTCCCGGCCGGTTTTCCCGACCTTACGCATATACGAAAGGACAGTCAAATTACGCCTTTTGTTGGGCAGGGCTCCGAACCCAGGTTTCGAATCGGTTAATGGTATGGTCACCTCTCCGTCATCCCGACAGAGCGACAGCGACGAGGGATCCTTCAGCCGGCGGCGGCTGCCGGTCGTGCCTGAACGATCCCTCTCTCCGCTCGGGATGACACCAGCGCTCGATGGGACATTAAGGATTTGGTTATCCGAGTTCGGAGCCCTGTTTTGTTGGGGAACCGCGTCCGGTCACGTCACGGGCTGGGGACGGCATTCCGCGTCCGCCAGGCCGGCGAGCGCGGAATCCAGATCGTCGTAGTGCCCGATGACGCGGTCGGCGCCCAGGTTTTCGACTCCGCCCTTGCTGTAGCCGAAGGCGACGGCGATCACCGGCAGCCGCGCGTCGCGGGCGGCGGCCATGTCGGTTTCGCTGTCGCCCACATAGGCCGCCCTTCCCCTCACGCCCATCCGTTCCAGGGTGCCGGTGACGTGGCGGCCGTCCGGCTTGCAATAGGGGAAGGTGTCGCCGCCGGTTACCGCCGTGAGCAGCCGCGACAGGCCGAGCGAGTCCAACACCAGCCGGGTCACGGCCTCGTTCTTGTTGGTGCAGACGCCGAGCTTCACGCCCCGGGCGGTTAGCCGCTCCAGGGCCGCCACCACGCCCGGATAGGGGACGGTGTCGGCGACCGGCCGGGCCGAATAGGCGGCGAGGTAATCCCTCATGGCGTCCTCGACATCGTTGGCGGGGCCGCCGGTAGCGGCGAAGGCGCGCTCCAGCATCACCCGCGCCCCCTCGCCCACCATGAGGCGCACCTCATCGGCCGACAGGGTGCGCCGCCCCCGTTTGGCGAGCATGACGTTCACGGCATTGGCGACATCGGGGACGCTGTCGATCAGGGTGCCGTCCAGGTCGAATACGACCGCCTCGAATCCCATGGAACCTCCGGAAGAAAATGCATGCTACCTAATCTGGGGTGATCGTAAATAGCAACAGCCCGCTTGGGGGGCAATGACGGAGATTGCGCGCGGTGGTTCCCCTCGTTGCCGTCCCGAACCGCGGGTGAGGTTCCGTTCACGCGAACGTCCCCGAAAGATCCCTCCACTCGCTGGCGCTCGGTCGGGATGACATAAGACCTAACCAGGAATCAGCCGGAAGGCGAGGATTGCTCGCCGACGGCGCGCAACTGCCGGTTGGCCACCGCCAGCATGGCGAGGTCGACGTGGGCCGCCGCCCGGATTTCGCCCAGCAGGGCGTCGGTGCGCCGCACGGTGCCGCCATTGGCCTCCACCCACGCCGCCAGGGCGTCGGCGGCGGGCGATCCTGCGGCTCCGCTGGCCACCCTGGCGGTGATGTCGCGCTGATGGCCGTAAAGATCCTCGATCATCGCCGCCGCCGCCAGCTTCTCCCAGGGGCTGCGCGCCGGCAGGCTTTCGGCGGCCAGCCGCAACCGGCCCAGGCCGAAGCGTTCGCCGACGGCGAAATACATGCCGCCCGCCTGCTCCACCGTCATCGCATGGCGCTTGGCGATGCGGACGATGTCGGCCGCCGACGCCAGCACGATGAGGTTGGCCACCTGGACGGCCAAATCCTGCGGCACCCCCTTGGCGGCGAAGGCGTCGGCCCGTTCGGCGAGCCCGGCCCGCAGGTCTTCCGGCAGGATGCCGGCCAGCGCGGCCTCCAGCGCGGCGATGCCCCGCCCCAGTTCCGCCGTGGCGGCGCCGATGTCGAAGGGCGGCGCGGCGCAGCGCAGGATCCACGCCGTGGCCCGCTCCAGCAGCCGGTTGGCCTCGACGAACATGGCGGTCTGCGCCGATGCCGGCACATGGCCGTCGAGGCTCTCGATGGCCTGCCATATGCCGTCCAGCCCGTAGGCGTCGCGGGCGACGATGTAGGCCCGCGCCACGTCCGCCGGCCCGGCCCCGGTCTTTTCCATCAGGTCGGCGACGAACGTCACCCCGACGCGGTTGACGGTGCCGTTGGTGACGCTGGTGGCGACGATGTCGCGGCGCAGCCGGTGGTTGGCGATCTCGTCGGCGAAGCGCTCGCGGATGGCCGCGGGAAAATAGCGCTCCAGCTCCCGTGCCAGGAAGGGATCGTCGGGCAGGTCGGACTCCACCACCGCGTCGTGGAGCCAGATCTTGGCATAGGCCAGGAGCACCGCCAGCTCGGGCCGGGTCAGGCCCTCCTTGCGGGCCGCGCGCCGGGTCAATTCCTCCTCGTCGGGCAGGAACTCGATGGCGCGGTCCAGCCGGCCGGACTTCTCCAGCCGGCGCATGAAGCGGGCGTGGGCGTCGAGCAGGTCGGGCGCCTGGGCCTCCATCACCGAGATGGCCTGGGTCTGAAGCACGTTGTCGCGGAGCACCAGGGCGGCCACCTCGTCGGTCATGGCCACCAGCAGAGTGTCGCGCTGCTTGGGCGTCAGGTCCCCCGCCGCGACCGGGCCGTCCACCAGAATCTTGATGTTGACCTCGTGGTCCGAGGTATCGACGCCGGCCGAATTGTCGATGGCGTCGGTGTTCAGCCGGCCGCCGGCCAGGGCGTATTCGATGCGCCCCAACTGGGTCATGGCCAAGTTGGCGCCCTCGGCCACCACCTTGGCCCGCAGGTCCCGCCCGTCGACCCTGAGCGCGTCGTTGGCGCGGTCGCCGACCTCGGCATTGCTTTCCCCGTGGGCCTTCACATAGGTGCCGATGCCGCCGAAGAAGAGAAGGTCCGCCGGCCAGGTCAACAGGATGCGGATCATCTCGCCCGGCGTCACCGTTTCGGCCGCGAGCCCGAAGCGCGCCGCCATCTCGGGGCTGACGGGGATGGATTTGGCCGAGCGGGCGAACACGCCGCCCCCGGCCGACAGGGCGGCGGAATCGTAATCCGGCCAGGACCGCCCCAGCCGGAACAGCCGTTCGCGCTCGGCGAAGCTCCGCTCCGGGTCGGGATCGGGGTCGATGACGATATGGCTGTGGTTGAAGGCGCCCACCAGACGCAGGGTGCGCGATTGCAGCATGCCGTTGCCGAAGACGTCGCCCGAGGGGTCGCCCACGCCCACCGCCGTGAACGGCGCCGTCTGGCAGTCCACGCCCATCTCGTGGAAATGCCGCTTCACCGCTTCCCAGGCGCCCCGGGCGGTGATGCCCATGGTCTTGTGGTCGTAGCCGCGGCTGCCGCCCGAGGCGAAGGCGTCGCCCAGCCAGAAGCCGTATTCGGCCGAGACGGCGTTGGCGATGTCGGAAAAGCTGGCCGTGCCCTTGTCGGCCGCCACCACCAGATAGGGGTCGTCGCCGTCGCCGCGCACCACGTCCTTGGGTGCGGCCACCCCCGCCGGGGTCAGGTTGTCGGTCAGGTCCAGAAGGCCGCGCATCATCGTCCGGTAGCAGGCGATCGCCTCGGCCTGCAACGCCTCGCGCCCCGGTTCGGCGGGCGGGCGCTTGAGCACGAATCCGCCCTTGGCGCCGACCGGCACGATCACCGCGTTCTTGACCATCTGCGCCTTCATCAGGCCCAGGGTCTCGGTGCGGAAATCCTCGCGCCGGTCGGACCAGCGGATGCCGCCGCGGCCGACCCTGCCGCCACGCAAATGGATGGCTTCGACCCTCGGGCTGTAGATCCAGATCTCCACCAGCGGCCGGGGCAGCGGCAAATCCTCGATGCGCCGGGAATCCAGCTTGAATGCCAGGTAGGGCTTGAGGGCGCCGGCCGGACCCCGCTGGAAATAGCTGGTCCTGAGGGTGGCGCGGACGAGATTCAGGAACCGGCGCAGGATGCGGTCGTCGTCGGCCGAATCGACCGCGGCCAGCACCGCCTCGGCGCGGTCGTCGGCGTCCTCGGGGCTTTCGCCGCATCCGGGATCGAAACGGGCGAGGAAAAGCTCCACCAGCGCCACGGCGGCCACCGGGTTCTCCGCCAGGGCCCGCTCGATATAGACCTGGCTGTAGGCGATGCCGGCCTGGCGCATGTATTTGGCGTAGGCCCGCAATATCGACACCTGCCGCCAGTCCAGGCCGGCCCCCAGGACCAGCCGGTTGAAGCCGTCGCTCTCGGCCTCGCCCCGCCATACGCGGATCAGCGCCTCTTCGAAGCTGTGGTGGCGGTCGGCGAGGTCGATGGGCGCCCGGTCGGCGCTTTCGACGGCGAAATCGTGGATCCACACCGTCGGCGCCCCGTCGGTGGGGCGCACCTCGTGGGGCAGTTCGGCGATGATGCGCAAACCCATCGCCTCCAGCATGGGCAGCACGTCGGACAGCGCCACCGTCTCGCCCCGGCGGTAGAGCTTGAGGCGGGCCTCGTGGCCGGCGGCCTCGACCGGCCGCGACAGCGTCAGCGCCACGTCCTCCTCGCCGGCCACCCGCTCGATGCGGCCGATGTCGGCCATGGCTTCGAGCGCGGGATGGCGTTCCCGGTAGGACGCCGGGAAGGCCTGGGCGTAGCGCCGGGCCAGACGCAGGCCGGCCGCTTCGCCATGCTCCTGCACCAGCGCCGCCTGGAGGTGTTCCGCCCATGAGCGCGCCGTCTCGGCGATGCGGATTTCCAATTCCCGCACGTCCACCTCGGGGATGGCCCCGGGCATGGTGCGGACGATGAAGTGCAGCCGGGCGAGCGGCAAATCGGCGACCTGGGTGGCGTAGGCGGCGAGGGTGCCGCCGAAGGCGGATTCCAGCATTCCCTGCACGGCGAGCCGCAGGGGCGTGTCGTAGCGGTCGCGCGGCACGAACACCAGGCACGAGACGAAGCGCTCGAACTCGTCGCGGCGCACGAACAAGGCCGCGCGCGGCCGGTCCATCAGGTCGAGGATGCCGAGCGCGGTGGTCATCAGGGCGTCGTCGGACACCTGGAACAGCTCGTCGCGGGGATAGGTCTCCAGGATGTTGGCGAGCGCCTTGGCCGCATGGCCGAAGGGCGGCAGGCCCGCCCGCGCCATCACGCCCGCCACCTTGCGGCGCAGCAGCGGGATCTGCGCCGGGCTCATGGTGTAGACGCCCGAAGTGAACAGCCCGACGAAGGCGTGCAGCCCCACCGCACGGCCCCGGGCGTCGAACAGCTTGACGCCCACCACGTCCATGGGCACCGGCCGGTGGACCCGCGAGCGGCTGGCGGATTTGGTCACCAGCAGTGGGCCGGGATGGCGCAGGAAGGCCCGCAGCTCGGCCGGCATGTCGGCCGGTTCGCCCAGGAGGCGCGATCCCTGTTCGCGCAGAAGCCCCAGTTCCTCGCCCTCCACCCGGACCTGCGGCGTCTCATCCCCGGAAAACAGGAAGCGGCGGTAGCCCAGGAAGGTGAAATGGTCGTCTTGCAGCCAACGCAGGAAGGCGGCCGCCTCGTCCCTGTCTTCGGGCGGCACGGCGGCCGTCGTCAGTTCGGCGGCCACGGCCTCGAGCCGGTCCAGCATCGGCCGCCAATCGCCGACGCCGGTGCGGACGTCGTCGAGCACCGCCGCCAGGCGGGACGCCACCAGATCGCGGCGGCCGGAATCCTGCCGGTCGATCTCGATATGCATCAGGGATTCGGGCGCTCCCTCGCCGCCGGAGGGCGCCACCGCGATCGCGGTCCCGTGCGCGTCGCGCACCACCGGCACGATAGGGTGCACCAGCAGGTGGATGCCGACGCCCAGCCCCGCCAGCTCGGCGCTGAGCGAATCCACCAGGAACGGCATGTCGTCGTTGACGATCTCGACCACCGAATGGGGCGAGACCCAACCGTCGCGTTCGGCGTCGGGGTCGTAGACCCTTATCTTGGCGCCGCCGGGATCGCGCTCGCGGGCGAAGCCGAACAGGCTCATGACCTCGCCATAGAGCACCTGGGGATCGATGCCGTCGAGATCGGCGGCCGAAATCCCCGACAGATAGGCGCACAGCAGGCGTTCCGCGTTTGCGGCGCGCTCCGCGTCCAGCCGCGAGCGCAGAAGGGCGGCGACCTCGTCGTGGAGGTTCGCCTTCAGGAAATCGGGCGAACAGCCCATGGGCTTCCCCCTTTTGAGTATTCCGATCAATTGTGGTATCCGCACGCGATTTTCAACCGAAATCGCGGGCAAGGGCGGGGCCGGCTCTCGACGCGGCCGGCATCGCCCGCTCCGGATATACCTCTCTTGCCGTCTGGAAAGGGTCCTGGGCCGGCCGTGTAATCGTTGCGGACGAACCGCCTGCGGGTTCTGGGGAGGTGAACGATGGCCGACCAGCCGCAACCCCGCTATGAGGGGGATGCTCTCGACCTGCTGTCATCGGTGTCCGCGCACGACCTGGAGGGCATGGTGGCGCAGTACGAGCGCGAGAAGAGGCAAAAGGAGGAGCAGGCCCTGTCCGCCAAGGACATCGAAAAAAGGAACCGGATCGCGCTGATGTCGCAGCGCCGCGACGTCACTCCGGAGGGCGTGCTGCGCTCCATCGACCGGCTGCGGGCGGTGGCCCGGCAGGGGGCGAAGGAGATGGAGATCCTCCGCTTCCCCTCCGAGCTGTGCACCGACAGCGGCCGCGCCATCAACAACAGCGAGCCGGACTGGCCGCGGACGCTGGTGGGCGTGCCGGCGCAACTCTACGAAATCTGGCGCGATCATCTGAGGCCGCGCGGGTTTCACCTCAAGGCCGAGATCGTCGAGTTCCCGGGCGGCAAGCCGGGGGATGTCGGCATGTTCCTGAGCTGGTGAGGGCCGGGCCGGGGCGATCATGCCGCTCGCCCCCTCCTCCCGCAGGGGCGTTCGGTGCAGTCTTCCTGGCTCGCCCTGCGAAGCGGGTGTCGGAGATCTTTCATCCTCGGGTTTTATCTGCAATCTCTCTAATCGCGGCGTCCTCCGCTGCAAGTGCTGCTACGCCGACAAAAAAAGCGAGCTCATCGTAACCGCCCCCGAGGGCCTGTTTCTCAAGGAAATTCAGGGCAACATGTATTCCGATCGCCGTCTGTATGCGAGGTTCCTCCTCGTATTGTAGACTGACTGCGCCTGTTTTTACCTCGTTCATGCCACTCTCCGGGTATCTTCGCCAACGGGAACGACCATCCGGGCAACCCCACATCGGCGACGGATGCGCGCCAGCGCGGTGGCGGAGACCTCGGTGATCTCGCCCATGACGGCGAAGCCCTCCATATGGTGAGGTTCCCCGAGCCGGGTAAGTTGCCAGCCCGACGCGCGGAGAATCCGCTCAACGCGAATATCCGATACCGATACGAGGTGGGTAAGCCCGGCGCGAAGTGCGAACTCCATGATCCCCGAGAGGAGTGTGCCGCAGACATTCCCACAGCCCGACAATTTTTCACGGCGATGATCGACCGCAAGGCGGCTGGCCTCCCAGATCCGCGGATCACGTGGGGGTGTGCCGTTCGCTTCAAGGAACGGAAACAGGTCACAGAGGAGATTGGGGCTTGTGGTGGGAAGCAGCCGGCAGCTCGCCACGGCCTCGCCGCTCCAGGGATTGCGAATGATGATGTATACGGCCTCTTCACGATCGAACTGGTCGCTTTCGCGACCCGGCTCGCAGGGAAGGTCCCATCCCAGGCGATCAATAAAGACGGCATGGCGAAGGCGGAACATGGATTCAAGAAGCTCGCGGTCCCTCGTACCGTCATTACCATAGACTATTGAGATCATTGCTTGCTCCCGCACATTGCGTCGCGGGAGTAAAGCGGAATTACCGGGTTAGTTTATCCTATAAGAATTTACAGGTGGAGGCGGGCTCGTACCTGGCTAGAATGACCGTTTTAGCTTGGTTCAATGAGGCCCATCATAATTGCCTTCACCACGGCTTGTGTTCTGTTGCATACATCAAGTTTTTTCTTTGCATTTTCGATATGAAAAATAATACCAGCTTCTGATAGTCCAAGTAT
>JAJZVW010000060.1 GCA_021847015.1 Pseudomonadota bacterium
TCCGCGTCCACCCGGTGCGCGAGTATCTGCAATCCTTGCGCTGGGACGGCGTGCCACGGCTGGAAACCTGGGCGATCACCTATCTCGGCGCCGCCGACACCCGGCTCAACCGCGCCTTCGGCTCGCTGTGGATGATCTCCGGTATCGCTCGAATCATGCGGCCGGGCGCCAAGGCCGACCACATGCTGATCCTGGAAGGCGCGCAAGGGGCCAAGAAATCCACCGCCCTCAAGGTGCTGGCCGGATCCGACTGGTTCACCGACGAGTTGGCGGAAATCGGCAGCAAGGACGCCGCCCAGCAGATGCGCGGCGTCTGGATCATCGAGATCGCCGAACTCGACGCCCTCGGCCGCGCCGATGTCTCGCGCATCAAATCGTTCCTGTCGCGCACCAATGACCGCTACCGCCCGCCCTACGAGCGCTACGTCGTCGATGTGCCGCGCCAGTGCGTCTTCGCCGGCAGCGTCAATCCCGACACCTACCTGCGCGACGAAACCGGCAACCGCCGCTTCTGGCCCATCCGCTGCGGGCGCATCGACATTGATGCCCTGCGTCGCGACCGCGACCAGCTCTGGGCCGAAGCGATGGCCATGTACGCCCAAGGTGCCATCTGGTGGCTGGCCGATCCCGAGCTGATCGCGCTGGCCAATGCCGAGCAGGAGGAACGCTACCAAGCCGACGCCTGGGACGCCCTGATCGACCGCTGGCTCGCCTTCGACAAGCGCCGCGTCAATTACGGCTACGGCGCCTGGGACGATTGGCGCGACGAAGAGGTGGAGCGCGACCACCCCCTCGCCGACGTGTCGGTGGGCGAAATCCTCCACCAGGCCATCGGCATCGAGCCCGGCCGTTGGACCCGCGGCGATCAGATGCGGGTCGGCGCCTACCTCAAGGCCCGCAGCTGGGAACGATATCAGTGCCGCGCGGGCGGGCTACGCGAATGGCGGCACCGTCGGGTAGCGTGACGGCCGGCGCCTCCTCACACCGGCACGAGTGTCGGGCGCCCAGATTCCTTTGATATATTGTCCATCCAAGCATTCCCAGCATCGAACGGCCCCACCATTCGCAGGTAAGCGCCGATGTCGGGCCATGCCTTCTCTAGGAAGCTGGCGCGATCGATGTAGATGATGTCGCTCATGGCTCTGAAGCCCTTGATGTGGGCATCGTCCAGGGTCTTGATGAGGTCGCGGGCAAAGCCGGGCTTGTAGGTGCCCTTTGACTGCGACAGCATCTGAAGCACCAGCGTGCAGGCGCCGTTCAGCAATGCGTCGTACAACGCCCTTGCGGCGGTATAGGCATCCGCCTTGTCGGACACGCCCTTGCCAAAGGCTCGAGCGGCTTCGGCGTAAATCTGCCGGTTCGTCTTTCCCGCACAGTGGACCACGGCGAACGGCCGGCCCAACTGCTGGAGAACCGTGGGAACGGCTGCGGCGAAGCCTCCCAGATGCTCGTCCGTGAAACCATAGAAGAAGGCCGCGTCTGGATTTTCTGGAGAAATCCGGTTTCGCTGGAAATGACGCAGCAGCAATTCCCGATAGTGGTCCAGGGGGTCAGGGGGCGGAGGCAGGCTCATTCGGCGTCACTTCATCCAGGGAGAGTGGCGGCAGAATGCACCCGTTGTCGTCACCCGTCGAGGGGGCGCGGTCAACGATGAGTCGGTCACCACCTGAAAAATGGGCACCCACCCCGCCGCCTGCTTCTTGAGCATGGCGTCACCACCTGTCACCACCTCGAAAAACAGGTGGTGACGGCCGAGAGTCGCAGAAATCCAGGCATGTCACCACCATCACCACTGTCACCACCTTGTTGGAGAGGTTGGTGGGGCAGAGAAAAAATTTACGCATCAACAATTGTGTTTGTGCGTATTATCGACAATCCACGTTTGGTAAATCTATTTACCCTGGGAAAGGTTTGTGGCGGCGTGCGGAGGTGGTGACAGTGGTGACGTCCGGCGGTTATCGCGATGATCGTCGGGCGGGCGCATTTTGCTTGAGGCTCGATTCACGGCCAGATAGACTCCCTCCTGACCAAAGCCGAAGGCCCACGAAACCGTGAGCCTTCATGATGAAACCCGCCAGACAACCGGCCCGCCCGGAACCCACGTCGGCCATCTTGCCGACCGCCCCCAGAATTTGCCCCGATTGCGGCGCGCTGGTTCCTGCCACCGCGCCCGGTTGTCCGGATTGCGCGCATGCCTTTCCGCCTGCCCGCATCCCGGCGAACAACGACAACACCACCGCCATTCTCACTCTTGATCTCGGCACCACTTCCGGCTGGGCCATGCGGCTTGCCGACGGCACCATTGTCTCCGGCACCATGGCGTTCCGGCCCGGCCGCTATGAGGGCGGCGGGATGCGCTACCTCCGTTTCCGGTCCTGGCTCGACCATCTGGAAGCCGGCGGCAAGGGCATCGGCACCGTCTATTTCGAAGAGGTCTACCGCCACGCCGGTACCGACGCCGCCCACATCTATGGCGGTTTCCTCGCCCATCTGTCGGCTTGGTGCGAGATGAAGCACGTCCCCTACCAGGGCGTGCCAGTCGGCACTATCAAGCGCCATGTCACCGGGAAGGGCAATGCCGGCAAGGACGCGGTGATTGCCGCCATGCGGGGGCGCGGCTTCAATCCGGAGGACGACAACGAGGCCGATGCCCTGGCCATCCTGCTGTGGGCCATCGACACCAAGGGAGGCCTGCGGTGAGGTGGCATCCTCCAGGCTTCGGTGGCACCCGGCGCGATCCCGACGAGGTGAAGCGGGCCGGCTGGCAGGACCAGGGCGTGCTGGTGATCGCGGAGACCGATCCCCGCCTCACTTGGCCGGAACGGGAACTCGTTCGCCAGCTCGGCGCCAAGCTGTATGGCCAACGTCCGGCCGGGGAGGCGGGCAATGGCTGACACGCATTGGACACCGTCTCTCATCGAGACCCACCTGACCGAGGCCGCCGACGTGCTGGCCCGTCTGCCCGAAACCCGGATGCGGGGCTATATCAGCGTCTGGCCGCCCATGGTCCGGGAATTCTGGGAATCCTTCGGCTGGCAGGAAGCGGTACTGAAACGCCCGCCGCCGTCGGCCGCCGCCATCGACCGCATGGACATGGCGCTGCGCTGGCTGCTCTGGCTCGATGCGGTCGATGCCCGGATCGTCTGGCTGCGGGCCTGCGGCAGGCCGTGGAAGGAGGTGTGCTGGACATCGGGGCTGGCCCGCGCCGCCGCCCATCAGCATTGGCTCTTCGCGCTGTGCGTCATCGCCTGGAAGCTCAACGGCAATACGGTGCCGCGGCACATGTCGAAGCGGGCGCTGATCGAAGCGACCAGGGAAGCGAAGCGATGAGTAGCCAAGAGAAAGGTGTCTGGCAGACACTTTTCGAACAGACAAACACCCCGCTATTGGTGCTATTCTGCCGCTATGATTTGGACAAGCGCGCCCGCGGGGAACACCTCTCCGCGGGCGCCGCTGTTTCCGGACCAATCCCATGCCCTGGAAGCCGCCGATCCATCGCCCGCCCGGCTGGACGCCGGCCAGGCGTGTCCGCCGTGATCGTCTGGACCGGGAGTACGGTACGCAGCGGTGGCGCAAGCTGGCGGCGGCGGTGATCGCCCGCGACGGCGGCATCTGCCATCTCTGCGGCCAGCCGGGCGCCGACACCGCCCATCACCTGATCGAGAAGCGCCACGGCGGCAGCGACGACCCCGCCAACCTGCGGGCGGTCCATCGCGGCTGCCATAACCGGGCCCATCGCCGGATGGGAGGGCGATGACGGCCGCCTCGGGGGATGGGGGTTTTAATCCCCCGGCGCCCTCGATGGTGCGACCGGCATGGGGTTTCGCGTGCGCGTGGCCAAAATGAAAGAGGGGGGGGTAGACGATGCCGGACGGCGGGTTACGGCACGTTCCCGCCGAGGGATTGGTCTACGCCTCGGTGTGCAGCGGTATCGAAGCCGCCACGGTGGCGTGGGCGCCGTTGGGCTGGCGGCCAGCCTTCTTCGCCGAGATCGAACCATTTCCCAGCGCAATCCTGGCCCGCCATTACCCCGGCACGCCCAACCTCGGCGACATGACCGCCATCGACGGCGCCGCCTGGCGGGGCCGGATCGATCTGCTGGTCGGCGGCACCCCCTGCCAGGCGTTCTCGGTCGCCGGGCACCGGCGGTCGCTCGACGACGCGCGTGGCAACCTGACGCTCCGCTTCGTGAAACTGGCCGACGCCATCGATCCCGCCCTCGTCGTCTGGGAGAACGTTCCCGGTGTCCTGTCCACCCGCGACAATGCCTTCGGCTGCCTTCTGGGCGGATTGGCCGGAGAGGATGGTCCGCTGCTCCCGCCAGGGGGACGGTGGACGGACGCCGGTGTTGTGTCTGGACCCGCGCGGACAGTCGTCTGGCGGGTGCTCGACGCCCAATATTTCGGCCTGGCCCAACGCCGCCGCCGTGTGTTCGTTGTCGCGGATGCTCGAAACCGGGCCGATCCCGCCCAGGTACTTCTTGAGCGCGAAGGCCTGCGCCGGGATCATCCGCCGGGCAGGGAAGCGGAACAAGGCGTTGCCGGAACCCTTGCGGGCGGCGCTCGTCGCCACGGCGGCGCAGGCCGCCGATTCGGTGAATTGCGCGCCTGCGCGCGGGGCGGTTTCAGCTTCGACGACCTGCCCCTTGCTTTCGGCGGCAACAACACCTCCGGCCCCATCGACATCGCCACCGCCGTGAACGCCTGTGCCTCGGCCAGCGGGCGGATGGATTTCGAGACGGAGACCTTCGTCACACACGCCTTGCGCGGCGAGGGCTTCGACGCCTCGGAGGACGGCAGCGGACGCGGCACGCCCCTGGTTCCGGTCGCCTTCGACTGCAAGGCCGGCGGCGACATCGCCGCCGGATCCGTCGCGCCGACGCTGCGGGCGATGGACCGAAGGGAACGCGCAGCGGACAATGCCGTGGGGCGCGACAATGCCGGTGGGCAATTGGCCGTCCACCACCATCTCGGCGTCCGCCGCCTGACGCCGCGCGAATGCGAGCGGCTGCAGGGCTTCCCGGACGATTACACCCGCATCCCCTGGCGTGGCCGTCCGGCGGATCGCTGCCCCGATGGTCCCCGCTACCGGGCGCTCGGCAACAGCTTCGCCGTCCCCGTCATCCGCTGGATCGGCCGCCGCATCCAGGCCGCAGGAAACCGATGATGCCCCATGATCCCTACCGCATCGACGGCCCGGCGCTGGTATCGTTCTCGGGCGGGCGCACCTCCGGCTACATGCTGCGCCACATCCTCGACGCCCACCACGGACACCTGCCTGCCGATGTCCATGTGGTGTTTTTCAATACCGGGCGCGAGTTCGAGCAGACGCTGCGCTTCGTCCACGACTGCTCGGTCCGCTGGCAGGTCGCCATCACCTGGCTGGAATACGATCCCGCCGAGCCGTTCGACACCGGCGTGGTCGGCTACAACAGCGCGGCGCGCGACGGCGAACCCTTCGCCAAGGTGGTCCGAGTCCGGGGCATCTTGCCCAACCCGACCATGCGGCTCTGCACCCATTACCTCAAGATCAAGCGCGGCATCGCCTTCATGCGCGACATGATGGGGTACGAGGAATGGACCAACGTCGTCGGCCTGCGCCACGATGAGCCGCGCCGGGTCGCCCGCCAGAAGGCGTTGAACGATACCGGCAAGGAGCGGTTCGAGACCGTCCTGCCGCTGGACCAGGCCCGCGTCACTCGCCGCGATGTGTCGGCGTTCTGGAAGCGCCAGCCCTTCGATCTCGGCCTGCCTGACAACGACGGCAAGGCGCCGCTGGGCAATTGCGACCTGTGTTTCATGAAGGGGGCCGCCACCATCCAGGGGATCATGCGCTTGTTCCCCGAGCGCGCCTCCTGGTGGATCGGCATGGAACGCGCCGCCCCGGCCTCCGGTACGCTGAGGAAGCCGGAAATGGCGCTGTTCCGCGCCGACCGGCCCAGCTACCGCGAGATGTTCGATTTCGTCCGCCGCCAGCGGGATTTCGAGGGCGGAGCGGCCGACGATTGCCTTCCCTGCGACTGCCACGACTGACGGTCATGACACATCCGCTTCCTGAAACGGTCGAGCACTGGCCCGTCGACCGGCTGGTGGGCTATGTGCGGAACGCCCGCACACATTCCGACGAGCAGGTGGCGCAGATCGCCGCCAGCATCCGGGAATTCGGCTGGACCAACCCGATCCTCGCCGACGGCCGGGGCAATGTCATTGCCGGCCACGGCCGTCTGGCCGCCGCCCGCCGGCTGGGCCTGGACACCGTGCCGGTGCTGGTGCTCGATCATCTCACCGAGACGCAGCGCCGCGCCTACATCCTGGCCGACAACCGGCTGGCCCTCGACGCCGGCTGGGATAACGAACTGCTGGCCCTCGAACTGGGCGACCTTCAGGAGGCCGGGTTCGACCTTGGACTGACCGGCTTCACCGGCGACGAGATCGCCGACCTGCAGCAGCCTGCTGACAGCGATGGCGGCGACAGCAACGATGCTGCCGACGAGGTCCCCGAACCGGCCGCCGATCCCGTCGTCCGGCCCGGCGACCTGTGGCTGCTGGGGCCGCACCGTCTGCTCTGCGGCGACAGCACCAGTCCGACCGATGTCGCCCGCGTCATGGCGGGCGAGACGGCGGCGTTGTGCTTCACCTCGCCGCCCTACGGCCAGCAGCGGGATTATGCCACCGGCGGCATCGGGGATTGGGATGCCCTGATGCGGGGCGTGTTCGCCGCCCTGCCGATGGCCGAGGACGGGCAGGTGCTGGTCAATCTCGGCCTTGTCCATCGTGACGGCGAATGGCAGCCCTACTGGCAGGGCTGGCTCGATTGGATGCGCGGCGAAGGCTGGCGCCGGTTCGGGCTCTACGTCTGGGACCAGGGCCCCGGCTTGCCGGGCGATTGGGGAGGGCGGTTGGCTCCATCGTTCGAACTGGTGTTCCATTTCAACCGGGTCGGCCGCAAGCCCAACAAGACCGTGCCCTGCAAGTACGCCGGCCAGGACACCCACCTCAGGGCCGACGGCCATTCTACCGCCATGCGCAAGGCCGACGGTACGGTGGGCGCCTGGACCCATGCCGGCAAGCCGACCCAGGATTTCCGCATCGCCGACAGCGTCATCCGCATCGGCCGCCACAAAGCCCGCGGCATCGAGGTCGAGCACCCGGCGGTATTCCCGGTGGCGCTGGCCGCCTTCGCCATGGAAGCTTATGCCGACGATGGCGGCATCTGCTTCGAGCCGTTCTCCGGCTCGGGCACCACCATCATCGCCGGCCAGCAGACCGGCCGGAAAGTGCGGGCCATCGACCTGGCGCCGGCCTATGTCGATGTGGCGCTGCGCCGCTGGAACCTGCTGTATCCCGACATCCCGCCGGTGCTCGATGGCGACGGCCGCACCTACGACGAAATCGCCGCTGAGCGGCACAACGCGGAACCTTCCCCATGCTGACGGTCGAATCCTGGCCGGTGACGCGGCTGATCCCCTACGCCCGCAACCCGCGCAAGAACGACGGGGCGGTGGACCGCATGTGCGCCGCCATCCGGGAATTCGGCTTCCGCATCCCGGTGGTGGCCCGCTCGGACGGCACGGTCATCGACGGCCATCTGCGCCTCAAGGCGGCGCAGCGGCTGGGGTTGGCCGAGGTGCCGGTGGCGCTGGCCGACGATCTGACCGAGGCGCAGATCAAGGCGTTCCGGCTGCTGGCCAACCGCTCGGCGGCGTGGGCGCAATGGGACGACGAACTGCTCGCCCTCGAACTGAAGGACCTCGACGAGTTCGGCTACGACCTCGGCCTCACCGGTTTCGATGCCGGGGAACTCAAGAGCCTGATGGAGGACGACCCGGCGGCCGGGCTGACCGACGAGGACGCGGTGCCGGAGCCGCCCGCCCAGCCGGTGACCAAGCCCGGCGACCTGTGGCTGCTGGGCGAGCACCGGCTGCTGTGCGGCGACAGCACGGTGGCGACCGATGTCGAGCGCCTGCTGGCCGGCGTCACGCCGCATCTGCTGGTGTCCGATCCGCCCTACGGCGTCGAGTACGATCCCACCTGGCGGAACGAGGCCGGTGTCTCGTCCACCAGGCGGACCGGAAAGGTGGCCAACGACGACCGTGCCGACTGGCGGGACGCCTGGGCGCTGTTCCCCGGTGAGGTGGCCTATGTCTGGCACGCCGCCATCCACGCCACCACGGTGGCCGAAAGCCTGGTGGTCTGCGGCTTCGACATCCGGGCGCAGATCGTCTGGTCGAAGAGCCGCTTCGCCCTCGGGCGCGGCGACTACCACTGGCAGCACGAACCCTGCTGGTACGCGGTGCGCAAAGGCACCCGCAGCCACTGGCAGGGGGCGCGCGACCAGTCCACCTTGTGGTCGATCACCCCGGCCGGAGCCGAGGACGCCGCCACCCCGCACGGCACCCAGAAGCCGGTGGAGGTCATGCGCCGGCCGATCGTCAACAACAGCGAGCGCGGCGACCGGGTCTACGAGCCATTCTGCGGCAGCGGCACCACCCTGATTGCCGCCGAGACGGTGGGGCGGGGCTGCCTCGCCATGGAACTGGACCCAGCGTATTGCGATGTCATTGTCCAGCGTTGGCAGGAGTTCTCCGGCAAGGCCG
>JAJZVW010000061.1 GCA_021847015.1 Pseudomonadota bacterium
CAAGGACTTCGAGGCTCTTGTCACCTCCGCCGCAGCATGGCTCATGATCGCGAGCATCAAGCTAATCATGCGGCGACTGGCGCGGGGATAATGCAACCATGCCGATTCCGAGTCAGACACTAAGAGATGCTAGGACTGTTTCCAACCGCGAATAAATGCGCAATATCGGGGGCTACCACGAGCAAACGAGGTAGCTTCCAATGGGCTCTCACTCTGATCCCATCCTTGTCCCGATCAAGGAAACCTGCCGTCTTCTCGGCATTGGCCCCACCACAGTTTTCAAGCTGATCAAGAATAAGCGCCTTGAGGCGGTGAAGATCGCCCCGAAGGCCACCCGCATTACCATGCGGTCGATCCGCGCCATTGCTGGCGAGGTCGCCTAATCACGCCCCAGACACGAAGAACCCCGATGACGGATTAACCGCCTCAAAGGTTGCAGCCATGATAGCGGATGAAGGAGGAAAAGGCCCGGCCGAGGGTAGCCGCCCCCGCCGAGCCGAAATCAAGATCACCAGCCCCAACCATACCATCCCCACCGCAGTCGGCACCAGCTTTCCCGCGAAGTGGCTGGCCACTCGCTTCGGCCTGTCGCCCTTCCACGCCAAGACGGTCGCCGCCCTGGCTTTTCCGCTGATGGAGGCGGCCCATGGGTAATGCCCTCTGCGCCGCCCTTGATCTGGTTCGGGCCGGCATCCCGGTTTTCCCCGCCCGGCCGAACAAGGCCCCGCTCACCGAGCACGGCTTCAAAGATGCGACCACCGATCCGGCGGTGATCCGCGCGTGGCTCCGCCGCTGGCATGATGCCCTGATCGGCATCCGCACCGGCGCCGAGTCCGGCCTCGATGTGCTCGACCTCGACCGCCAGCACGGCGCCGCGGCTTGGTGGTCCGAGAACCGGCATCGCATCCCCACCACCCGCACCCATCGGACCCGGAGCGGCGGTCTCCATCTCTTCTTCCGGAGTCATCCCGGCCTCAAATGCTCGACCGCCAAGATTGGGGCGGGCGTGGACGTGAGGGCCGCGAACGGGTGCGTCATCTGGTGGCCGGCCGCCGGCTTCCCGATCCTGGCCGATGTCCCCGTTACCGCCCTGGCCGATTGGCCCGCCTGGCTGCTCGACCTCGCCATGCCGAAACCAAAGCCGTTGCCGACCTACACCCGGCCAACGGAACCGCTGGCCGGGGAGCGCGCGGAACGGTATGCCCGCGCCGCCCTGCTGTCGGCTGCTGATCGGGTGGCACACGCGCCAGCGGGCCAGCGGAACGCGACGTTGAACGCGGAGACCTTCGGCTTGGCGCGCTTCATCGGCGAGGGCTCTCTTGATCCCCAGCACGTCGCCGACACCCTGGCTGTCGCCGCTCTCGCCGCCGGCCTCGACCGGCTGGAAGTCGTGGCGACCGTCACCAGCGCCCTGGCGGCGGGAGGCGTGCAATGAGCGCCGCAAGCATCGCCGAAGCGGCCATCCGGCGCGCTACCGGAGAAATGCCGTGGGGGGAACCGGAGCCGCTGACCGCTGACCTGGGTCCGGAGCCCTACCCCGCCGACGCCATGCCGGCCGCCATCCGGGCCGCTGTCGAGGAGGTCCAAGGATTCGTGAAGGCGCCTTTGCCGATGGTGGCAAGTTCCGCGCTCGCCGCCCTGTCCATCGCCGGTCAAGCCCATGTGGACGTGGAGCGTGCCGCCAAGTTGGATGGCCCGACCTCCCTGTTCCTGCTCCCCATTGCCGACAGCGGAGAGCGGAAATCCACCCTGGATAGCTTCTTCATCAAGCCCATCCGCGAATGGGAGCGTCAGGAATCCGCCCGCCTCGACCCGGAGGTGGACGCCCATCGCGCCGCGCTGGGGGCCTGGAACGCCAAACGCGACGGAGTCAAGGAAGCCATCAAGGCCGCCGCCAAGGCGGGGAAGGACACCACCCCGGCGGAAGCCGACCTTCACGACCTGGAGCGTGCGAAGCCGACCGCGCCGCGTGTTCCCAAGCTGCTGCGCATGGATGACACCCCCGAAAACCTCGCCCATCTGCTGGCGACGCAATGGCCCTCCGCTGCCGTGGTGTCGTCGGAGGCGGGGCTGGTGTTGGGCTCCCACGGGATGGGCCGGGATAGCATCATGCGCAACCTCGCCCAGTTGAATGTCTTGTGGGATGGAGGGGCGCTTACAATTGGCCGGCGGACCTCTGAGTCCTTCACCGTGCGCGGCGCCCGCCTGACGGTTGCCCTGCAGATCCAGGAACCGACCCTTCGGGCCTTTTTCGATGGCTCCAAGGGCCTGGCGCGCGGCACCGGCTTCCTGGCCCGTTTCCTGATGTGCTGGCCGGTATCGACCCAAGGCACCCGCCGCTTCACCGAGGCGCCGACCTCCTGGCCGGCCCTCTCGGCTTTCCACCAGCGGATTGAAGCACTCCTGAACGCCCCGATCCCGATGGGTGATGACGGCGCTTTGACGCCGGCCATGTTGACGCTCTCCCCCGAGGCAAAAAACGTCTGGGTCACCTTCCACGACGGGATCGAGGAAGAGTTGGGGGCCGGGGGCGAATTGGTTGACGTGCGGGACGTGGCATCCAAGACGGCCGACAACGCCGCCCGGCTGGCTGCGCTGTTCCATGTGTTTGAGCATGGTGTCGGGGGGCAGATCCAGCCCGAGGGCATGACGGCCGGCGCCAGAATTGCCGCGTGGCACCTGTCCGAAGCACGGCGCTTCTTCGGGGAAATCGCGCTGCCCGGCCCCTTGTCCGATGCCGTGCGCTTGGAACGCTTCCTTCTCGATTGGTGCCGGCGAAATCGCGGCAACGCGGTCCCGCGGCGGGACGTGCAGAGGGAAGGGCCCCTTCGGGATGGTTCCCGCCTGGATGCCGCCATGGTGGAACTTGCCGACGCTAACCGCGCTCGCCCCGTGGTGGACGGCCGGCGGAAGCTTCTGGAAATCAATCCGGCCATTCTGGGGGACGTGCAATGAGGCTCTCCTCCCTGATCCGCCTTGGGCAAGCTGCGACAGCGACACCTGCGACAGTTGCGACACATCCCGACCGCCGTGGGGAAACTGTCGCAAATGTCGCAACTGTCACAGTCGCAACCGCTTCGCCCAGCGCACCCGCTTGCGTCATCTGCGGTAACGCCGATGGCGCGTCAATGGTGGTGCTGATCGGTCGGCGAGGATCGGAGCCCCGCCATCTGCACGCCGATTGCTGGGCGTCATGGGCTACCCGCTTCGCCGAAGCCGGCGCCGCTGCCTATGCCGCGACGGAGATTGAAGGGGTGGCGTCATGACCAGTACGCCGACCTTCGGCCCATGGGCGCCCACCCTCGATCCCGCTGAGCGTTTGGCCCGCTGCCGGTCCCTCCGCGCCCTGGTGCGGGTGCTCGCCGGACCCCGTGGCCGTGAGCTTGCCGCAGCACTGCGCCAGGCCGAAGCCGATCCCGCTGCGCTCGACCTCGCCGCCCACCTCCTCGACCGCCTGCCTACCGTGCCGCGCCGGCACATCCTGGCCGCCTACGTGGCCCTCGACCGGGAGAGCCGTCTATGACCGACAAGCGAAACAACGCGGGGAAAACGCGAGGGCGCCCCTTCGCGCCCGGCAACCCCGGCCGCCCCAAGGGAGCCCGCCACCGACTCACCGTCATGGCCGAGAAGCTGATGGAAGACGACGCCAAAGAGGTGGTGCAAGCGGTCCTGACCGCCGCCAAAGCCGGGGATATGACCGCCGCCCGTCTGGTGCTGGACAGGATCGCCCCACCGCGCAAGGGCCGGCCCGTCGTCTTCGATCTACCCGAGGTGGAGACTGCCGCCGACGTGCTGACCGCGTTGGGATCGGTCGTGCAAGCCGTCGCCGCTGGCGATTTGACCCCCGATGAAGGTTTGACCGTCGCCGGGCTGCTGGAAGCCAAGCGGAAGGCAATCGAAACCGTGGAAATCGAGCGGCGGATTGCCGTTCTGGAAGAGAAGGAACCGCAACGGTGAACAGAAACGCCCTGATCAAGCGGCTTGCCGCGCTGGACCTGGTGGCGCCTACCGATGTCCGGTCGAAGGCCGAGCGAGACCAAGCCGCCTTTCAATGGATCGCCCATCTTGAGGCGATGCCTCAGGCCGAACGTCAGGCCGTGATCGACGAGTTCGTGAAGCCTCTCGACGAAAGACGGCGAGCCGCCGTGAGGGCCGCCATCGGTCACCTTGGGGAAGTCTGATGCCCGGCAAGTCTCTGACCTCCCGCCTCTGTCGGTTAGAGGCCGACGCCGCCGATAGCCGCTTGCCGACTCATGAAGAGGCATTGGAGGCCTTGTGGCGGATTGAGAGCCCGCCAGCCGGGTACACCGCCGCACAACGCGCCACCGACATCGGCACCCTTCAACTGGACGCGGCAGCCCTCGCCGCGGCAGGGCTCGAATAGGAGCAACCACACATGACCTGCAAAAATCATCTCACCCGCTTGGAGCGTTTAGAGGCCGCCACATTGTTGCTGCGCCTTCAGCCCGTAGACATGGAGGCGCTCCATCACCGGATCGACGCCTTTATCGCCGCACATGGGGGCCAGCAGCCCCATGAATCCAGAGCCGAGTCACTCGCGCGCATCATGGGAACAACCCCGAAAGACCTTCGCAGCCGTTTGGCCGAGGGGGGCAATCCATTCGCCACGAAGGAACACGACCTGTGAACAAGCACCTCATCACTCGCTTGGCCCGCCTGGAGATCGGCGCCGCCAACCTCGAGCCGCCGGAGCCTGTGCCCGCCGTCATCGTCGGCATTGGAGAAACGGCGGAAGCCGCGGCGGCCAGGCACGGCATCCCCAACGATTACGCTGGGCGGCTCATTGTCCTTCGTGCCGTGGATGCCCGGAGACCGCAGGAACCGCACTCCAGCGGCCCGCACCAATTCGACCAACTCGCCTGAAGGGGACACCCCATGCTCGACCGACTCGCTGCCGCCCTCGACGCAGCCATGCCATCACTCGTTTCCGCCCGGCGCATGACGCCGGAACTGCTTGTCGCCATCGGGGCGCAATCGTCGCCTCTTCAGATGAAAGCGGCCGAGCTTGTGTTGCGGCGGCCCGCGCCGGCTATACCCGTGCAGCCTCGGCCATCCGCCGAGATTATCCGCGGCCCGTGGCCAACTTCCGGTGAGGAGGGCTAAGGATGATCGAAGCCTACAAGATCGGCGTGGAGATCGCGCTCCACAACAAGGTGAGCGAGGGGCTGCGGCTGGTTACCTTGGACTTCGCCAAGGCTGACATGGCGGCGGTGAAGCTCAAATCCACGCTGAACGAGATAAAACTCCTCGGCGGGATTGGCATGGCAATGGCCGGCGCCGGCTATGCCGGCCTGCATGTTCTCGACAAGGCGTATCAGGCGGCCAAGGAGTATGAGACCGCGTACGGGCGGTTCAAGTCGCTGAACCTGGGCGAGGCCGTCAACCAGGACGCCAACAAGTTCGCCCAAGGGGCCAACCTCATGGGCGTGACGGCGACCGAGTTGATCGGGACCATGAGGACCCTTTCGACCATCTTCGGCGCCGGCCATTACGACATCATCAAAGCCGTCGCGCCGACGCTGGCGCAGATGCAATTCGCCAACAAGGCCGTGTTCCAGGGCCACGGCCGCGCCTTCGATGACAAGCAGATGGAGGACGCCCTCAAGGTTATCGAGATGCGCGGCGGCTGGAAATCGGCCGACGACCTCAAGCGTCAGCTCGACATGATCCAGCACGTCATGAGTGGCACCGGCGGCATGGTGATGCCCTCGGACATGCTGGGCTTCCTGAAGACGGGCGGCACCGCCGCCAAGAACCTCAACGACCAGGCGTTCTATTACGGCATGGAGCCGCTGATCCAGGAAATGGGCGGCGGCCGGGCCGGCACCGGCCTGATGTCGGGATACCAAAACCTCGTCTTGGGCAAGGGCACCACAGCCGCGGCCAAGGAGTTGCTGCGCCTGCACTTGGTCGACGTGGCGAAGGTCGAGTTCGACAAAATTGGGCACGTCAAGCGCATCAAGCCCGGCGCGCTGAAGGATGGGGCGCTTTACCAATCGAACCCCCAGGCGTGGCTTGCCAATGACCTCCTGCCCACCCTGGCGAAGGACGGAATCAAAATCGACCGCAAGGTGATCGAGGAGATCAGCTACCTCTTCGGCAATCGCACGGGCGCCATGCTGGTGGCGACCATGTTCCAGCAGTCGGACAAGATCGCCAAGAACGTGGCGACCGATATGCAGGCCATGGGCGTGGCCGACCTGATCAAGCTGGCGCGCAGAACGCCGGAAGGGGCCGAGGCTGCGCTTGCCGCGTCGTGGATGAACCTCAAGATCGCCGCCGGTGAATCGCTGATCCCCATCGTCATTCCCGCCCTGAACGATCTGGCGAGTGGCCTCCGCCATCTGGGCACCTGGATCGAACACCACCCCGTCCGGTTCAAATATCTGGTGGATGGGTTTGCCGGCCTCAGCACCGCCCTGGCCTTCGGGGGCGCAGTCTTCGCCGCCACGGCAGCCATCAAGGGGCTGGGGCTGGTCTTTCAGTTGCCCGGTATGCTGAAGATCGGCAGCGCTGCGGCTGGCATGGAAGGCATTTCGACTGCCGCGGCGGCGGCCACGGTGGCGTTGGGGCCGCTTACCAAGGCGTTGGGCGTCCTCGGAACCTTCGTGCTCTCTCACGAAGTGCTGAAGGCGCTCGATCCGCAGGACAAAACCGGGGCCTGGGTTGACAGGTATGTTCCCGGCGCGTCCTGGATCGACAACGCCGCCAGCAAGGTCGGCCTGGGACGCAGCTACGCGGAGCAAGCACAGGCTGCCCACGCGCTGGGAATGGATAAGGGGGACGGGCAGAAACTCGTTTACGCCGTGCCGCCCGCGCCCTCGCAAATGCTGCGCGTCCATACCGCCGTCAACCTCGACGGCCGCAAGGTCGGCGAGGCGGTCCACGATTACCTCTACGACCAGATGAATCGCCCGCAATCCGGCCCTTCGACCTTCGACGGGCGGCAATCCTTCGTGCCCGTGGGTGCGCCCTAGCGGACGCCACGATTTCCACGACCGGCGGCAACGGGGAAGCCGCCGGGTTCTCCAACCACCCCCGAAAGGAAATAGCCACCATGACGACTCTTACTCTCCGCGAGGGCGCCAAGCCTTCCGAAACGATAATCCAGGCCGCGAACGCCGTGGCGACGGTCACCGACGCGACCGGCCGCTCGATCAGCATCAAACGAATGAACGCTCTCGACCGTCTGCGCATGTTCGAGGCGGTGGGAAGCGAAAACGTGAAGAACGAGGCTTACCTCGGCTACGCCACCCTGGCGTTCCACGTCGCCAGCATCGACGGCGACTCCATCCTCAAGCCCGCAAACAAGCTTCAGCTTGAAGGCCTGATCCAGCGCCTTGGCGACGACGGCTTGAGCGCCGTGGCCCTCGGAATTGGCGAGCACTTTACTGCTGGCACTTCGGGAGATTTCAAGGACGCGGTGGGAAACGGGTAAGGCACCCCGAATTGAACAGCGCATTGTTCCTGGTCAGGAACGGGGTGCCTTTTGATGTCGCGTTCAGCCTGCCACCGGAAGATGTCCTGGCCTGGTGCATCGTCTTCGGCCAATTCGAAGGCAATGAATGGGACTGGGGCCGGATGACGTGGCGAGAACGCAAGTGACGGGATGGCAGATGCTTCGGCATCTGCCGTACCTGCCGGAGGAGGTTGAGCATGAAGCAGTTTTCCAGCATGGCCGATTTGGCCGCCCATCTTGCGGGGCTGGCCGTCGTCCAGCATGAAGCCAACCACCGCGCCCTGGAGCACGCGGCCAAGGTGGTCGAGCGGGAGGCGAAGAACCGTATCGGCGAGTATCAGGACGCCAGCGGCCCCTTTGCCGGATGGGCGGAATTGGCCGACAGCACCAAGGCCGACCGCGTGGCGCAGGGGTATTCCGAGAACGAACCCGGCCTTCGTAGCGGCGAGATGCGCGACAGCATCGGGCATCGGGTAGGCGATGGAGACGCGCATATCGGTTCCGACGACGACAAACTGGTGTGGTTCGAATTGGGGACGGAAAACCAGCCGCCCCGTTCCGTCCTGGACGGTGCCGCGGTGGCGAAGGAAGCGGAAGTGGTCGCCATCATCGGCGAGAGCGCGGTGGCCGCGCTGGTGGGCGAAGAGGTGGCAGGCAATCGGCTGTTGATTACCGGGGGCGCCGACTGATCTATCGGCTAGGCAGGTTGTCCCAAACCGCTAGGCCGAGTACGGCCAGCAAAACGGCGACGAACGCCAACCCGGCCGCCAGCACTATGCCCAGGATGACGCGCAGAAGGAAGGGAATGCGCGGCGCTTTCGCCAACTCCTCTGCCGTGCGGACCATTATCGGGAGCGCTCTCCCCCGCATCGGCGGAAAGACCTCCATCAACTGCCTTTCCCGGCGAACCCGGAAGCTGGTTAACGTCCGCGCTGCTGGTGGAAATTCGGTGATCGCCGGGGGCGGGGCATGCCCCGCCCCCGGCGGCGCGCACGCAAAAGAGGTGGTCATTGGGTCAGTCGGTTAGAGTGGAGTTACCACGCT
>JAJZVW010000027.1 GCA_021847015.1 Pseudomonadota bacterium
AAGCGTGGTAACTCCACTCTAACCGACTGACCCAATGACCACCTCTTTCGCGTGCGCGCCGCCGGGGGCGGGGCATGCCCCGCCCCCGGCGATCACCGAATTTCCACCAGCAGCGCGGACGTTAACGCTGTGGGCTCTGCCTGAGCCTTCGGCGATGGCTTCGGAGCCTGGACAGCGGCCTCTGCTTCCTCGATTTTGCGGCCTTTTTCCGTCCAATCCCCAAGGCGGGGAATAAGGTCGATTGCGGGGGTGTTCGCTACCTGCGAAGCTTGAGCATCGCTCAAATTTTTAGCCCATGTCCCCAATGGACCGCTCGGTGGGGCCTCGGAATCACCTCGGACGAAGGGAAAAACGGGGTCGGAGTCCATTTCCGCTTCGCCATCGGTCCGCCAGCAGCGTTGACGGGCGGAGGCGTGACGTCAGAACGAGGCGGCCATCTGGTCAACAACCGTGCTATCCTGCCGCCATGCCTGACGAATCGATAATGACCCGCTTTGCCGCCGGCCTGGTGTGGACCTTCGACGGCGAGGCTTGGTGCGCCGGGGACGAATCCGGCACTTACAAGCTCGTGGAATGGGCGCCAGGCCAGTGGATGGACTTCTTTTGGCGGCGGGAAGACGGATGCGGATGCGGCGCTCCCGCCGCGGGCGGACGGGACTGGACCGATTTCGAGACGGCCGCCCGCGAGGTCGCCGCCCTTGGCCGCTGAGACGGGATCGCCGCGATGGGGCCGGACGTGCGCCCCCCTTACGGCATCCTGGAATCCAGCCGGATGATCTCGCCATCGACCGCGAAGGTTCCGAAGCCCCGGTGGTGGATGGTCTTGGACTCGGCACGGGCGGGGTCGGTCCAGGCCTTGACCACCTCCAGGACGAAGAGGTTGTAGCGGTTGACCATACGGGTGTCCGCCACGCGGCATTCGAAATTGGCGAAACACTCGGCGATGAGGGGCGCCTTGACGCGTTCGGCCGGCTGCGGCGTCAGGCCGAAGGCCTGGAACTTGTCCACCTCGCGTCCCGAGGCGTTGCCGACGGCCACCGCAATGGGCGCCAGGTCCACCGCCGGAATGGCGATCGCGCATTCCCGCGTCGCCCTCAGCGCCGCGAAGCTGTGGTCGGCCTGGCTGACGACGCAGGCGACCAGCGGCGGCATGAAATCGACCATCATGTGCCACGACATGGTCATGACGTTGGGCCGGCCCCGGCGGCTGGTCGTCAGCAAGACCACCGGCCCCGGCTCCAGCAGCTGGTACACGTGGTCCAGGGGGAAATCGGCCATCATCGCAGCACCTCGCCGGTCGCCGTCCGATCCCCCAGTCTACTCCGGAGCGGGGATCGGGAAACCCAGCGGAAGGTCTGTGCAAACCGGCTCCAGGTTCTTATGCGAGAAAAAGCTCCGCTTTTTCAATGCTCAAGCGCCGCTCTGGCTTACGAGCGCGATTCGATGTGATCGCATCGCGCTCCAACGGATTCCGGCGGTGCGCCGGACGCCCCCGGCTCGGCGGCATGGACGGTGTTCTTGCCCAGGGCCTTGGCGTGGTACATGGCCGCGTCGGCGGCGCGAAGCAGGTCCTGGCCGTCGGCGCCATGGTCGGGGTAGAGGGCGACACCGACGCTTGCCGAGATGCGGACGTCGTGTCCCTGGAGCGTGAACGGCCGGGACAGCGCTTCCACGATCTTCCGGGCCACCCGGGCGGCATCCCCCTTGTCCGCCACCATCTGCAACAGGACGGTGAACTCGTCGCCCCCCATGCGGGCGAGGGTGTCGTCTTCGCGCAGACAATTCGCCAGCCGTTCCGCCACGGCGCGCAGCAGCAGGTCGCCCACGGGATGGCCCAGGGTGTCGTTGACCGGCTTGAAGCCGTCCAGGTCGAGGTAAAGCAGGGCCAGCCCCAGATTCCGCCGGTGGGCCTGGTGAACGGCGTGCTCCAGGCGGTCCAGGAACAGCACGCGATTGGGAAGGCCGGTCAGGGCGTCGTGGTGGGCGAGGCGTTCGAGCTGCTTTTCCTTGTCCTTGAGGCGGGACACCAGGGAGGCCAGTTGCCGCTGGTCGTTGACCAGCGCTCCGGCCTGACGGGTGCGGATGCGTTCGTAGAGGAAGGCGAGGATCGCCGAGAAGACGAAGCTCAGCGCCAATTGCAGGAACGAATCGGCCGACATGGCGGGCGTGTCGACCTCGACGGCGATCAGATAGGTGGCAATCAGCCACAGGAACCCCACCACGGTGAGCAGCGCGCCGATGCGCAAGCCCGCCAGGTGGAAAAAAATGAACGGGTAGACGATCCCCCAGACGGCGATCTCGGGGTGATGGAGCTGCTGCACGCCGCCCAAAAGGAACATCACCCCGTACACCCAGACGGAGAAGCGCAGCAGAACGGCGGAGCGGCCGTTCCGCCGGATAGTGACGACGGCCACTCCCGCCGCCAGGATGCAACTGACGGCCACCGTGGCGGCCAAAAGCCGATTGCCGGTAAAAAAGTCCACGATCGGTTCGACGATCGAAAAAATACAGAAAAGGTAAAAGAGACCCCGGGCAATGGCGATACGCTCGGGATCGGCGAGAACGCCAGGGCTAAAAAACTTTTTATACGCAGGCGTCCTCGACATTATATTTGGATCGTCAGGCTGAGATCGGGGCGTGGAAAACCATAGCGAATATCATTCGCGCGCCATACTCCAAAGTTTCCTGCGGGAAAAGGCGATGCGGGGGGAAATCGCGGCGCCCAACTTGGTATTGCGCCCCGTATAATTCAGCGGTGGTGTGGGCCGTGGCGATACCCGTGATATCCGCCATGGCGATACATGCCGTGGTGATACATACCGCCGTAATATCCGCCGTGACGATACCAGCCGCCGCCGAAGGTCATGCCGAAATGGCCGTACGGGTAGGATGGATAATAGTAGCCGGGGCCATAGGCGTACGGCCGGTAATAGTAGCCATACGGCGCGTAGGTGTACGGGCCGTAGTAGGACCCATAATAGGAACCGTAATAGGGATCGTACCCGGCCGGTTCATAGACGGCGCAGCCGCCGAGGGCGATCGCCAGGGCCGTCGCGGCGACGGCGCGGATCATCGCACCGCCCGCCAAGTGCCGTCGGGTGCGAGGCAGGCCGTCCCGTAGATGGGTTGCCGGCGTCCTTCCACGATGGCGGTGGAGCGATACTCGCGGCAGTAGCGGCCGAGCGAATCGGTATAGGGGGGCGAAGCGGGGACGGCCTGGACCGGCCCCATCGGCCCGTAGACCAGCGGGGGCGGCGGCGCATAGATGACGGGAGGCGGTGGAGGATAGACGTAGAAGGGGATGCCGAACGAAAACCCCATCCCGCCTCCGCCCCCATGGGCGGCTGCGGCCTGGGGAACGGCGGCGGCACCGCAGGCTAGACCGATGGCATACGCCCACGCCGTCATGGCACCACCCTCTCTCCAACCCATATGGAGAGGGCGGAACCGGACGGGAGGCTCGGCAATAAATCGTCCCGGCTATCCCCGTCCGACGTCCTGCGGCGACGCGGAACTACCCCGCGTTTTCGGGAGCGAGAGTGACGAGCTTTATCCCGAGGTTCGACGCCAGCACGAAGGTGGATTGCAGGAAGCGGCACGGGCCATCGACGGGGTGGTTGAAGCGCCGCTCGCCGCCTTCCCGCCGCAGCACCGCCTGTTCCTGCCAATACTGCCGGAAGGACGGGCTTTGCGCGGTCAATTGCCCGATCAGCGCGGCCAGGGCCGGGTCGGTGAATCTCCGGCTGTAATCGGCGCGGAATTCGGCCACCACGCGGCGGCCACGTTCCTCCCAGTCGTCGATCAGGCGCCGCCCCAAGGGCGACAGAAAGACGTAGCGCAGCAGGTTCCGGTCGTGATCGCCGTCCAGCCAGCCGAGGAAAAGCCGGGCGGCGCCCGCGTTCCAGGCCCGCGCCGTCCACGTGTGGTCCAGGACGTAGGCGGGAATGGCCAGATGGTGGGGCAGCGCCAACACATGGCGCGGCAGCTCACGGTCGGGTTCCGGTGCCGCCGGGTCGCGCCGCCCGGCCAATTCGAACAGATAGGCCCGTTCGGCGGCGGCCAGATGCAGCGCTTCGGCCAACCGGGCCAGAGCCTGGGGCGAGGCCGAAACGTCGCGCCCCTGTTCCAGCCACGTGTACCAGGTTGTGCTGACGCCGCAAGCCTCGGCCACCTCTTCCAGCGGTTCTCATTATGCATTTTTCGCTGTCATCCCGAGCCGACGGCGAGGGATCTTTCCGGCACTTTCGCGTGAAAGATCCCTCAGTCGCTCCGCTCCCTCGGGATGACAACATTCCCTGATGCCGCATAATGAGAACCGCTGCACCTCTTCGCGCCTCAAGCCGGGCGTGCGCCGCCGCCGCCCCTGGTCCGGGGGCGGCGCAAGGCGTTCGCGGTGGGCGCGCAGGAAAGCCCCCAAGGCAGGGCGGGATGCGGTCATGGGAGAAATTATACCAGGATAAATGGCATCCTTGTACCAGTGTAAGTGGGGGGCATGGTGGGCCAACCCCGGTCATCACGGAGCAGAGGTTCCCATCATCGATCTTTCCGTTGTCGTCCCGAGCGAAGCCGAGGGAGCTTTCACGCGCTTCGCCGGAAAGACCCTTCCGCTCGCATGCGCCCGGTCGGGCTGACAGCGTGAGCGGGGGGCGCATAACGGGTACCGGCCGTCGAGGAGGGCATCATGGAGGGAGAGTCGCATCACGCCATCGTCCGCCATCAGTTCGGGGGACGGGCGCAGGCCTATCTCGGCAGCCCCGTGCATGCGCGGGGCGAAGACCTGGACGAACTTGTCCGTCTGGTCGGCGCACGTCCGCAGGCCCATGTGCTCGACCTGGGCTGCGGCGGCGGACATGTGGCCTATCGGCTGGCCGAGCTGGTGGGGAACGTGGTGGCCTACGACCTGTCCGAGGCCATGGTGGCCACGGTGGCGGCGGAAGCGGCCCGGCGCGGCCTTGGCAACATCGCCGCCGGGCAGGGCCCGGCCGAGCGGGTGCCGTTTGCGGACGGGACCTTCGATGTGGTGGCGACGCGCCACAGCGCCCACCACTGGCACGATTTCGCCGCCGGGCTCGGACAGGCGCGGCGGGTGCTGAAGCCCGACGGCATGGCGGTGTTCATGGATGTGGTCTCGCCCGGCCGGCCGCTGCTGGACACCTGGTTCCAGGCGCTGGAACTGCTGCGCGATCCCTCGCACGTGTACAACCGCACCGTCGCGGAGTGGCAGGCGGCGGTAACGGCGGCGGGCTTTCGTCCCGGTCCCGTGTCGCGCTTCAAGGTGCGGCTGGATTTCGCGGCGTGGGTGGAGCGGATGCGCCCGCCGGAAACCCATGTCGCCGCCATCCGTTCTCTCCAGGCCCGCGCCGGCACGGACGTGGCAGAGTATTTTCGGTTCGAGGCGGACGGCAGCTTCACCATCGACACCATGCTGCTGGCCGCCCAGCCGGCGTGAGGCGGACGCTCCGCCTCAGAACACGTGCCGCAGCGCGTGCGGCCCGAAGACCGCCATCGCCGCCAGCAGCAGGACGATGGCGCCGGCCACGATCCTGAGCACGGTGGCGATGACCCGTATGGCCAGGAGCAGCGTCAGCGCGCCCAGCGCCAGCGCGGCGATGCCCATGAAGTGGGGCAGGTGGACGATCCCGGCGAGGTCGAGGGCACCGAGGCCGAGGCCGAGGACGGCGAGAATCAGCGAAACGGGCATGGCGTCACCGTCTGAGCAGCCAGAGAATGAGCGACAGCACCAGACTGACGAGCAGTCCGGTCGCGAGCGGCGCATAGAAGGTGAAGTTCCCGCGCCGGATCACGATGTCGCCCGGCAGCCGGCCGACGCCGAGCCGGCTCAGCCACGGCCACAGCAGGCCGGCGGCGACAAGGGCGAGACCGACGGCGATCAGCGTCCGCGCCATGAGCCCCCTTAAGCGCAGCAGTGGCGTGTGGGCAGGGTGGCGGCCGAGAACCAGAATTCCTTGACGGCGGTCAGCACGTCCACGAACCGCGAGAAATCCATCGGCTTGGTGACGAAGGCGTTGGCGCCGCGCTGGTAGCAGGCCTCGATGTCGGCGCTTGCCGACGACGTGGTCAGCGCCACCACCGGAATGCATTTGAGGCAGGGATCGCCCTTGATCTCGGACAGCACCTGCCGGCCGTCCTTGCGCGGCAGGTTGAGGTCGAGAAGGACGATGTCGGGGGTGATGCTGTCGGCGTATTTGCCCTCGCGGTGCAGGAAGGCCATCGCCTCGACCCCGTCTTGGACATGGTGAAGGTTGTAGGGAATCGTCCACTCCGAAAAGGCTTCGCGAACCAGCCGGGCGTCCGCGAGATTGTCTTCCACCAACAGTACGTGAACGTTCCTGAAGTCCATTTCGCCCGTCATCGCGCTCGCCATGATCACTTTTGCGGCCCCTCGGGAACAACTGTGCCAGCAAGCGCTCCCGGCCACAAGCACGGGCGTGTGCGCAAAGCGGTCCTCATCGCATTGTCATCCCGAAATCATCCCGGCCGGGCCGGCATAGACCCGGGACCGAAAGGCCTAGCCGATGGCGCCGCGCCGGGGCGCCATGCGACAGCGCCTATGTCCACAAGCCATCGGCAACCCGGACCAACGCGGCCAGGAACTGCCGCGATGGCCGATACACCCGGGATTGGCCGCTTGGTAGCGTGAGGGCGCAGACATTGGCGGGCAATCGGAACTGGACGGCAGGACACCCTTGAGATTCCACGGCTGGGCGAGCGTCGGCGGCAAGGACCATGCGCAACAACCGGGAAACCGCGCCCCAGGCGGGGTGCGGAGGAAACGTGGCGATTTTGCTCGGCGCGATGAACGGCCGCGCTTTTCTCTCGGAGCAAATGGATTCGATCGCGAACCAAGATCATCCCCACTGGACGGTGTGGGCCTCCGACGACGGATCGACCGACGGTACGCTGGACATGCTGCAAGACTATTCGCACCGATGGGGACGGGACAGGATGGTGACGGTGCGGGGGCCGTCCAAAGGCTTCGCCGCCAATTTCCTGTCGCTGGCCTGCCGCGCGGAAATCCGGGCGGATTATTGCGCCTTCTCGGACCAGGACGACGTGTGGGAGGCGGACAAGCTGTCCCGGGCGCTGAACTGGCTGCGGACCGTTCCCTCCGGAGTGCCGGCCCTGTATTGCGGCCGCACCCGTCTGATCGCCAAGGACGGCAGCAATATCGGCCTGTCGCCCTTGTTCGCCAGGACGCCGAGTTTCGCCAATGCGCTCGTGCAGAGCATCGCGGGGGGCAACACCATGGTGTTCAATGACGCCGCGCGGCGGCTCGTCCGGGCCGCCGGTCCCGATGTCGCGATCGTCTCGCACGATTGGTGGCTGTACCTGCTGGTGTCGGGGTGCGGTGGCAGGGTGCTCTACGATCCCATCCCGGCGGTCCGTTATCGTCAGCACGAGGGCAATCTGGTCGGTTCCAACATCGGCGGCAGGGCGCGGCTCGCCCGCCTGCGGGCGGCTTTCCACGGCCGGTTCGCCGAGTGGAACGCCCTCCATATCGCGGCGCTGGAGACGATGCGGGCGCATTTCACTCCCGAAAGCGGCATGATTTTCCGCCGCTTCGCCGAGGCGCGCAAGCGGCCGATGGTGTCCCGCTGCTTCGGCGTCCTCGGCTCCGGCGTCCACCGCCAGACCGTGGCCGGCAACCTCGGGTTGGCGCTGGCCTCCCTGATAGGGAAGATCTGACTGCCATGACGATCCTCGTGACCGGCGGCGCGGGCTTCATCGGCGCCAATTTCGTGCGGGACTGGCTGGCGGAAACCGGCGAGCCGGCCGTCGTCCTGGACGCGCTGACCTATGCCGGCAATCCCGAGAACCTGGCCGGCCTCGACGGCGGCGGGCGGCACCTGTTCGTCCACGGCGATATCGGCGACATGCGGCTGGTGGCGGATCTGCTGCGCGCGCGCGCGATCCGGGCGGTGCTGAACTTCGCGGCCGAGTCCCATGTCGACCGGTCCATCCATGGTCCGGAGGATTTCCTGCGGACCAACGTGGTCGGGACCTTCCGCCTCCTGGAGGCGGTGCGCGCCTACTGGGACGGCTTGCCGGCGGCGGACAGGGCCGCGTTCCGCTTTCTCCACGTGTCCACGGACGAGGTTTACGGATCGCTCGGCGCGGGCGGCGCGCCCTTCACGGAAGGCGACCGCTACGAGCCCAACAGTCCGTATGCCGCCACCAAAGCCTCCTCGGACCATCTCGTCCGCGCCTTTCACCAGACCTACGGCCTGCCGGTCCTGACCACCAACTGCTCGAACAATTACGGGCCCTATCAATTCCCCGAGAAGCTGATTCCACTGATGATCCACCGGGCGCTGACCGGCAGGACGCTGCCGGTCTATGGCGACGGGGGCAACGTGCGGGACTGGCTGTACGTGGGCGATCACTGCGCGGCCATCCGCATGGTGCTGGCCGAGGGGCGGGTGGGCGAGACCTACAACATCGGCGGCCGGGGCGAGAAGACCAACCTGGAGGTGGTCCACGCGGTGTGCGCCATCCTCGATTCCGAGCGCCCGCGGCCCGGCGGCCGCCCCTACCACGACCGGATCGCGTTCGTGCCGGACCGTCCCGGCCACGACCGGCGCTATGCCGTCGATGCCTCCCGGGTCGCGCGGGAATTCGGCTGGGCGCCGCGGGAGACCTTCGACACCGGCATCCGCCGCACGGTGCGGTGGTATCTCGACAACGAGGCCTGGGTGAGGAACGTGACCACCGGCGCCTATCGCGACTGGACAGCCCGGCAGTACGGCCAATGACGATCCTGCTTCTGGGAAAGGACGGCCAGCTCGGTTGGGAATTGCAGCGCTCGCTGTCCCCGCTGGCGCCATTGGCGGCCTTCGGCCGCGCCGGGGCGGATTTCGAGGACCCGGTGGGATTGCGCGACCTGGTGGCGGAGCTGCGGCCCGCCATCATCGTCAACGCCGCCGCCTACACCGCCGTGGACAAGGCCGAACGGGAGCCGGCGAAGGCGTTCCGCATCAACGCCGAGGCGGTCGGCCTGCTGGCCGAGGAAGCGGCCAAGCTGGACGCCTGGATGGTGCATTACTCGACCGATTACGTGTTCGACGGCGCCAAGGCCTCGCCCTACGGCGAGGACGACGCCACCGATCCCCTGTCGGTCTACGGCCGCAGCAAGCGCCGGGGCGAGCAGGCTTTGGCCGAGGGCAATTCCCGCCACCTGATCTTCCGCACCTCGTGGGTCTTCGCCGCGCGGGGCGCCAATTTCGCCAAGACCATGCTGCGGCTGGCGGCCGAACGGGACCGCCTCGACGTCGTCGCCGACCAGCACGGGGCGCCGACGTCGGCCGAACTCGTCGCCGACCTCACGGCGCTGGCGGTGCATCGCCTGCTGCGCGACCCCGCGTCCGGTTCGCTCGCGGGGACTTACCACCTGGCGGCGGCGGGCGAGACCAGCTGGCACGGCTACGCCCGTTTCGTGCTGGAGCGCGCGCGGGCGGGCGGCGCGGTGTTGAGGGTGGCGCCCGACGGGGTCCGGCCGATCCCCGCCCGGGCCTATCCGTCGCCGGCGCGGCGGCCGGCCAATTCGCGCCTGGACACGTCCAAGCTCGCCGCCGCCCTGGGTGTGAGGATGCCGGACTGGCGCTTTCACGTTGCCCGGCTGGTGGACGAACTGGTGGGGAGGAAACGCACGTGACGCGCAAGGGCATCGTTCTCGCCGGCGGTACCGGATCGCGCCTGCATCCGGCGACGATCGCCGTCTCGAAGCAGCTCCTCACGGTATTCGACAAGCCGATGGTCTATTATTCGCTGTCCACGCTGATGATGGCCGGCGTGCGGGACATCCTGGTCATCTCCACGCCCCAGGATCTGCCGCGGTTCGAGCAGTTGCTGGGCTCGGGCGAGCAATGGGGCGTGAATCTCTCGTACGCGCCCCAGCCCAGCCCGGACGGATTGGCGCAGGCCTTCCTGATCGGCCGGCCGTTCCTCGGCGACGCTCCCTCCGTCCTGGTGCTGGGCGACAACATCTTCTACGGCCACGACCTGCCGCGTCTGCTGGACGATGCGGCCGCCCGCGCCCAGGGCGCCACGGTGTTCGCCTATCACGTCAACGACCCCGAGCGGTACGGGGTGGTCGAATTCGATTCGGCGAAGCGGGCGATCGCCATTGAGGAGAAGCCCGCCAGCCCGCGTTCCAGCTACGCGGTCACCGGCCTCTACTTCTACGATTCCGCGGTCACCGAACTGGCCCGCGGCCTGAAGCCGTCGGCGCGCGGCGAGCTGGAGATCACCGACCTCAACCGCCTGTACCTCGAACAGGGGCGCCTCTCGGTCGAGATCATGGGCCGGGGCTTCGCCTGGTTCGATACCGGAACCCACGAATCGCTCCTGGAGGCCAGCCAGTTCATCGCCACCCTGGAGCATCGGCAGGGTCTGATGGTGGCCTGTCCCGAGGAAATCGCCTTCCGCCGGGGCTGGATCGACGCCGGCCAGCTGGAACGCGCGGCCGGGCCGCTTGCCAAGAGCGGATACGGCAAGTACCTGCTGCGCCTGCTGGACGAGGTGGTCCGCTGACATGAATCTCCGCCGCCTCGCCATCGCCGACGTCGTGCTGATCGAACCGCGGGTGTTCGGGGACGAGCGCGGCTTCTTCTTCGAAAGCTTCAACCGGCGGAGCTTCGCCGAGGCCGTCGGCCGCGACGCGGCCTTCGTCCAGGACAACCATTCCCGTTCGGCCGGGAACGTGCTGCGCGGCCTGCATTATCAGGTGCGCCGGCCCCAGGCCAAACTGGTGCGCGTTGTCGCGGGCGAGGTCTTCGACGTCGCGGTGGACATCCGCAGGGGCTCGCCGACCTTCGGCCGGTGGGTGGGCGAAATCCTGTCGGCCGAAAACAAGCGCCAGCTTTGGGTGCCGGAAGGCTTCGCCCATGGCTTCGCGGTGCTCTCGGCGTCCGCCGACGTCCTCTACAAGACGACCGCCGACTACGCGCCCGAACACGAGCGCTGCATTCTCTGGGACGATCCCCAGTTGGGCATCGACTGGCCCATCCGCGAGGCGCCGCTGCTGTCGGCGAAGGACCGCGCCGGGTCGCCTTTCCGGAATGCGGAGGTTTTTCCATGACCACGGCCCTGGCGGATGGCGGGTGAGGAAAAGAGGAATGTCGGTCGTCGCATCGCCCCCTCCCGACGAGATCGCGCCCGCCGCCGCGGAGCGCCGTGCCCGCGCCGCACGGTACGCCCGCGCCCGTGCGGATCTGGCCGAAGGGCTGCGGGCGGCGTGGCTGTGGCAGGCCCTGGCGGCGCAGGACGTCCGGCTCCGCTATCGCCGATCCATGCTGGGCCCCCTGTGGCTTACCCTCAGCACGGCCGTCATGGTTGCGGCGATGGGATTCCTTTACGCCAGGCTGTTCGGAATGGATGCGCACGCCTACATCCCATTCCTGAGCACCGGGCTGATCGTCTGGCAGTTCATTTCGGGAATCGTCGCCGAAGGCTGCCAGACGTTCCTGGACGTCCAATCGATAATCCAGCAGACGAAAATCCCTTATTCCGCCCACGCCTACCGAAGCGTGTACCGGAATATTCTGGTGCTCGCCCACAACATGATCATCGTTCCCGCCGTTTTCGGCATTCTTGGCCAGCCGGTCGGTTGGCGGGTGTTGGCGATGCTCCCGGGGGTGGCGGTCCTTTGCGTCAACGGCGTGTGGATGAGCCTGCTGGTGGGCATGGCGAGCGCGCGGTTCCGCGACATCCCCCCTATCGTCGCCAACGTCCTCCAGCTTCTTTTCTTCGTCACGCCGGTCTTCTGGAAGCCCGAGTCGCTCGGCCGCTGGCGGACCGTCGCGGAATACAACCCGCTGTTCGCCGCCATCGACGTGGTGCGCGCGCCCCTTTTGGACCAGACGCCGGCCCCCCATTCGTGGCCGATCCTGGCGGGGCTGACCGTGGGCGGGGGGGCGGTGGCGTTCGTTCTGTTCGCCCGCTTCCGCAGCCGCATCGCCTATTGGGTCTGACAGCCATGGCGTTCCTGGCATTGCGCGACGTCACGGTCGAGTTTCCCATTTACCAGGGAAGCAGCCGCTCGCTGAAAAAGGCCATCGTCGCCTCCTCGACCGGGGGCAATCTGGCGCGGGACGCGCTGGACCGCGTCCAGGTCCGCGCCCTCGACGGCTTGACCCTGGATATCGCCGACGGCGACCGCGTCGGCCTGATCGGTCCCAACGGGTCGGGCAAAACGACGCTGCTCAAGGTCCTGGGAGGCGTCTACGAACCGTCCCGCGGCCAGATGCTGTCCTCGGGCCGCGTGTCCAGCCTCCTGGATGTCTCGCTGGGGTTGAACCCCGAGGCGACGGGGCGGGAAAACATCGTGCTGCGCGGCATGTACATGGGCATCCGCCCCAGGGACATGCGCCCGCGCATCGAGGACGTCGCGGCCTTCACCGAGCTTGGCCCTTACCTGGACATGCCGGTCAGAACCTATTCCGCCGGCATGATGATACGCCTGGCCTTCGCCACCTCGACCTGTATTCCCCCCGATGTGCTGTTGATGGACGAATGGCTTGCCGCGGGCGACGCGCACTTCCTTGAGAAGGCGCAACGGCGAATGGAAGACTTCGTGCGCCGCTCCAGCATCATGGTGCTGGCCTCACATTCGATGGATCTTCTGAAACGATGGTGCAATAAAGGAGTGTATATTCGGCATGGAAAACTTATCGCCTATGAGGCTATTGATGCAGTTATTGCAATTTATCAAGAACAGCGGCAACGTTAATAGCGAGGATATCGTGACCGTTTCATCTTTCGTGATCGCCCCAGCGTCTCTGGACTTAACGAAAAATCTGGCAACCGGTGTTACCCATTTTTCGTATACGCCTCGCACCAAAGTCATCGAAAATTAAATAATATGCAAAGAAACGCTAAATTGTCCAAAAACAAGCAGCAAATTGTAGTTGTTCTCGGCATGCACCGGAGTGGCACCAGCGCAATCGTCCGGGGCCTGCTGACCATGGGTGTCGAGCTGGGCAACAGACTTCATGGACCAGTGAAAGGCGTAAACGACAAGGGGTTTTGGGAGGATTTTGACATCGTTCATTTCAATGATGAAATGCTCGGCCTATGTAACCGTAGCTGGCACAGCCTTGAACCACTGAGCAAAACAGATATTGATCTGCTTTGTGATAAAGGATTCCTCCTACGAGGAATCGAACTTATTCGCAGCAAGCTAGAAGTACATTCACCCTTTGGGTTCAAAGACCCGCGCACAGCAAAGCTTATCCAGTTCTGGGGACGTGTGTTTTCTACTGGAAGCTTTGACGTTCGTTACATTCTCGCCTTGCGCAACCCTCTCAGCGTCGTTAAATCGCTTGCGCGGCGCGACCAGTTTGACCCTGAAAAATCCTATATGTTATGGGTCGACCACATCGTAGCGAGTTTGGCACACACGGCAGATCAATCCGTCATCGCAGTTGATTACGACAAGTTGATGCAGGACCCCGACGGCGAGATACATCGGGTGGCGAGTTGGCTAGACGCGAAGGTCGATTCGGAGGCATTAACGCTGTACCGTAGTCAATTTCTGGAGGAAGGGCTCCGTCACTCGCATTTCAGGTCAGATGACATTTGTGCCGACGTTACTGCGCCCGAGCTTGCACGCGAAATCCAAAGATTTCTTGCCGATGTGGTAGAGGGCCGATCCGATATTTGCCAGGCGGCAGCTTCCGGTCAGCTCAAGCAGTGGAAAAACGAACTTGAGCGTTTGCGACCCATCCTCAGCGTGCCCGACAGGCAATTTCAGCGTTCACTCGATGATCGACAGCGGATCGCCAACCTCAACCAGCTCATGATTGAGCGCGACGAGCAGATCGCCAACCTCAACCAGCTCATGATTGAGCGCGACGAGCAGATCGCCAACCTCAACCAGCTCATGATTGAGCGTGACGAGCAGATCGCCAACCTCAACCAGGCCATGACTGAGCGTGACGGGCAAATCGCTGGTCTTGAAATGCAGTTGCACGAAATATTTGAAAGCAATTCATGGCTGCTTACAAAGCCTTTCAGAGTTGTCAGAAGAAACGTGATTTCTCAACCATACACGCAGATCCGGAAGCTTTTATCAGATTGTGCCCATCGGGCATGGCGGGATCTTCTTATGACATTAAGAGGTAAACAAAATATCAGGAGCTTATCGTTTACATCTTTACCCTATTTATTCAAAAATACCAAAGTATATCATGGCTGGAATACGTGGAAACGACAAAGAGAGATCGTTGCAATAGATCAATCAAGCAACAATATCCCGAGAATTGTTTTCGACTCTACTCGGGAGGAATTTGTAGCGTATCGCCATAATGACACCATCAATCCGATGGTGAAGGTTATTGCGTTTTATTTGCCTCAATTTCATCCATTTCCGGAGAATGATCAATGGTGGGGGAAAGGCTTTACCGAGTGGACTAACGTCGGCAAGGCGGTACCAAATTACGAGGGACACTATCAGCCGCATTGCCCTATCCACGTTGGATACTACGACCTGCGTGTTCCTCAGATAATGGAGGAGCATGCGAAGCTAGCGAAAGAGTACGGGGTTTTCGGATTTAATTATTATTTCTACTGGTTCGCCGGTAAAATTCTCATGGACACCCCCTTGGAGATGATGCTGCAGAATAGGAATGTCGACATGCCATTCTGTCTGACTTGGGCTAACGAGAACTGGACGCGGCGTTGGGATGGCCAGGAGAATGATATCCTGATCGCACAAAATCACAGCAACGAGGATTCCCTAAATTTCATTCGGCACCTTATTCGCTATTTCAAGGATGATCGTTATATTCGGATTGAAAATAAGCCTGTTCTAATGATTTATCGCGCCAACATAATTCCCAATATGGCAGCTACAGCAAAATTGTGGCGCGCAGAAGTAAGAAAGCATGGCATCGAAGGTTTGTATCTAATTTGCGCCCAGACTTTTGGAGTTCGCCGCCCGGACGAGCTAGGTTTTGATGCCTCAGCCGAATTTCCGCCACATACTGTGCGAAGTTCCGATATCCGTGAGCAGTTGAACCTCACCAATCCCGATTTCCGCGGTTATATATTTAGCTATGATCAGGTTGTGGAAAATGCGGTGAGGGAAATTGAGCCGGATTATAAGCTGTTCCGCACGGCGATGTTGTCTTGGGATAATACCGCACGGAAGCAGGATAATTCTCATATCTTCCATGGCTTTAGCTTGCTGAGGTACAAGCAGTGGCTTAGCTCATTGTGCCACCATGTCTACGGTAATACTAGGTATTCTCGTGATGAAAAAATTGTTTTTGTTAATGCTTGGAACGAGTGGGCGGAGGGAACTCATCTTGAGCCGGATCGCAAGTATGGGTATGGCTATTTGCAGTCAACTTATGATGTTTTGGCTGAATTTGATGCTTCGCACCAATCCAATCAGTATGCTCGGGGGGTAGTTAAAAAAAACGACTATGCGGTAATCATTCATGCACATTACTCGGAGGTAGTTCCATCACTCGTCAAGCATCTTCATGTGCTTGAGTCATTAGGGTTCGATCTTTATATAACTTCTTCGTCGGCCGATATCCTCGATAAGTTTATTGAGTGCTATCCAGGAGCTAACGTTCGATTAGTTGAAAATCGCGGCAGAGATATTTTGCCCTTTCTTAATATTTATAGAGATATTATTGATTTTGGCTATAAAGCGGTTTGCAAGGTTCATACAAAGAGGAGCCTGTATCGCGCGGATGGCGATCAAATTCGCGACGAGCAATATCAGGCGTTACTTGGCGGAGAGGAAATAATTAAAAGGAACATTGAGTTGTTTAATAATGATGACGCGATTGGAATGCTTGTTCCGGAGAAATATTTAATTTCTCATACAGACCATAACATGACCTACGATCATGGCATCGTGTCTGAGATGGCCCTGAAGCTTGGACTCAAATTTGAGTATTCGAAATTCCCGGCTGGCTCGATGTTTTGGTTCCGACCGGCTTCACTTTCTTCACTTTTAAAGCTCGGGGCTCATGATTTCTCTCTTGAAAGCGGGTTGGCTGATGGTACGACTGCTCATGCTGTTGAAAGGTTGTTCGCTGTCGCGGCTAAGTCCTCTGGATTTACTGTTCTTTCAGTAGGATATTAGGCATACGTCGCGATTCTTGGCGATGAAACGCAATTTCGCGACCTCACCGACATCCCCGCCGCCGACGCCCTCGCGCGCGACATGCTCGGTAATTGCTCACGAGGCTGGCGGCCCGGCCGTCAGGCGAGAGCGAGCCTGCCGTTGATGAGATCGCGGACGGCCTCCAAGCCCGCCTGACCTTTCAGGCGGGCGGTGCCGGTGACGGATCGGTACCGGCGTGGATTTGCGCACCCCACTCGGATGGGAACCCGTTGGTGACCTTGCGGAAGACGACGGATGGCAGGATTTCCTGGTCGGAGACGTTGTTGGTAGGCGGCACCCGCCGGTCGGCGAGAAATACGAAGTTATTGAAGAAATGGTCAGCGGGATCGGCGCCCCTCCAGCCCCACCCTACGCCATCTCCCCCCGCCCGCCGGGGGCTTGCCCCGTGGCTCACCCCAGATCGCGCGCGCGGTCGAGAGGGGGGAAAAGACCTTCGACATGTCGGGCGGCGAACAGTTGCGGGACTACCTGCCGGTAACGGAGGCGGCACGGCATCTGGCGGATTTGGCGATGGCGCGGGCGGACATCGGCATCGTCAACATCTGCTCGGGCCGGCCGGTGTCCGTTCGCCGTCTCGTGGAAGGCTGGATCGCGGAAAAGGGGTGGACCATCACGCCGAATTTCGGCCACTACCCCTATCCCGATCATGAGCCCATGGCGTTCTGGGGCGACGGCCGGAAACTGGCATCCTGCGGGAAGCGGTTGGCGCCGGGACGGCAGTCCGATCTCCGGAGCGCCTTGGTTCCCGCCGGCTGAAAATCCGCCCTCCGCCCACAAGCATCTGAAAAACAAGGCGCGATCGCCGCCTAATACCGATGCGCACAGGACGATCCAAACCAAGGTATTCGTTCGGGGCTTTTGCATATTACCGGAAACAGGGGTCCATCCCCCATGGTGCTCCCGCCAACAGGAGAGGACCGACATGGACCGCTGCCGTCACTGCCACGAGGTCGCACCGCTCCACCGCGAGGAATGCCCGTCGCGCCTGGACCTCGATACCGTCGCGCGGCTCTACCGCCGCCTCGCCGAGGAACGGCGCAACTATCTGCTCCAGGCCAACCTGGCGCTGCACCTTGCCCGCCACGGCCGCCGGATCGATAGCTGAGGGCGGTCATTCCCTTTCTCCTGGGGCCTTGCCCTGCCGGGTCATTGCTTTCGTCGTTGCGGTGCCGACATCCCCATCACGGACCGCAAGGGAGGCGAAGCCATGCTGTACGAAGGTGGGTGCCTGTGCGGGGCGGTTCGCTACCGTATCGAGGGCGAGCCCCTGTCGGCCGGCTATTGCCATTGCCGCATGTGCCGGAGGGCGGCCGGGGCCCCGGTGGCGGTCTGGGCGGCCTTCCGGCGCGACCAGTTCGCCTTCGTCAAGGGCCAGCCGGATTCGCTTCCGGCCAGCGACCGGGCGGTGCGCCGCTTCTGCGGCCGGTGCGGTACCGCCTTGATGTTCGAATATTCCGGCGAGACCACCAGCATCGACGTAAGCGTCGCCAGCCTGGACGACCCCAACGCGGCCGAACCGCTGCGCCGGATATGGATGGCGAGCCGGCTGCCCTGGCCGCATCGGGAGGGCGGGGGAGACGATGTCGCCGGCCGGATGATCGTCAACTGACGCGGGCGCCGCGTCCGGTCAGGCGGCGATCTCGGCGAGCAGCCGGCGCAAGAAGGTCTCGCAGCGCGCCACCTGGTCGAGGGCGATGTATTCGTCGGGCTGATGGGCGTTCCGGATGTCGCCCGGCCCGCACACCACGGCCGCAATGCCCGCATCGTGGAAAAGCCCGGCTTCGGTGGTGAAGGCCACCTTGGCGGTATCGCCCTGTCCCGACAGGCGGCAGGCCAGCAGGGCCGCCTCGTCGTCGGGGCGGGTGTTCAGCCCGGCGGTGGTGTTGGTCTCGTCGAAGAAGATCCCCGCAGCGGGATCGACGGCCAGCATGTCCGGCACCAGCGACAGGGCGTGGCTGCGGATTTCCGCCATCAGCGCCTCGGGGTCGTGGTCGGGGAGGTTGCGAATCTCGAACTCGAACGAACATTCCCGGGGCACGATGTTGAGCGCCGTGCCCCCATGGAACAGGCCGGTATGGAGAGTGGTGTAGGGGGGATCGTAGCCGAAATCGAAGGGGCCCTGGTCGCGGATGCGTCGCTGGATCGCGCGCACCCGCGCGACGATGTCGGCGGCGATTTCGACGGCGTTGACGCCGCGGTGGTTCAGCGCCGAATGGCATTCCTTGCCGTGGACGGCGCAACGCACGCTCTTCTTGCCCTTGTGGCCGATGATGACCCTCATCCCGGTCGGTTCGCCGACGATGCACAGCCGCGGCCGCACGGGCAGGGCGGAAAGATCCTGGATCAGGCGCCGCACCCCGATGCAGCCCACCTCCTCGTCGTAGGAGAAGGCGAAATGCACCGGCATCCGCAGCCGGCGGGCGGCGAATTCCGGCGCCAGGGTCAGGCACGCCGCGAGGAAGCTTTTCATGTCGGCGGTGCCCCGGCCGAACAGGCGGCCATCGCGCTCGACGACCCGGAACGGGTCCGAACTCCAATCCTGCCCCTCCACCGGCACCACGTCGGTGTGCCCCGACAGCACCACGCCCGGGACGTCCGCAGGCCCCACCGTGGCGAACAGGTTGGCCTTGCGGCCCGAATCGTCGCGCGTCAGGCGGATGTCCGCGCCCAGGCGGTCCAGCAGGCCGGCGGCGAAGTCGATCAGCTCCAGGTTGGAGCGGGCGCTGACGGTGTCGAACCCCACCAGCCGCTCGATCATCGCCACGCTGACGGGCCGATCCGCCGGAGAATGCGCTGCTGCCATGGTCACGGGGCCTCGGGGCGCCATAGGGAAAGGGACGATCATAACGGACATGCCGGGGCGGATGCCACCACGACGCGGTTACCCCGCCGGATTGGGGAGTTATGGGGAGTCGCTGGAAAATATTAACTTTTGTGGAGATAATAAGATCGAAAGGGTTAGTGACGCGAGGGGGCCAGCCCGAGTCGCGCCCAGGGGATGGGGCAGACAGGAATGAGGCAGGGTGGCGCCGCGGCTGCGGCGGTGGAACGGAACGTCGTCGATTTGGCGGGGCTGTCGACGCTGAGGTCGAGTCTGTTCGACCTCATCGTCGCGTCCGTGTTCCTCAATCTTCTCGGCCTGGCGCTGCCGCTCTCGCTGTTGCAGATCTACGACCGCATCCTGCCCAACAAATCCACCGGGACGATGATCCTCCTGCTCGTCGGCGTGCTGGGGGCGCTGCTGCTGGAGACGGTCCTCGGTTTCGGCCGCTCCTACATCACCGGCTGGATCGGCGCCCGGTTCGAGCATCGGGCCGGCTGCGTCGGCCTCGACCGTCTCCTCTCCACCAGTCTGCACGCGTTCGAGAAGGACGGTTCGGGCGTCCATCTGGAGCGGATGAACGCCCTGGGGACCGTGCGCGACTTCTATGCCGGGCAGGCTTTGCTGGCCATGCTCGATCTGCCCTTCGCGGTGCTGTACCTGGCCCTGGTCGCCTTCATGGGCGGCTGGCTGGTGCTGGTGCCGGTGGTTCTGCTGGGAGCCTTCGCCGCCAGCGCCACCCGCGTGGGAAAGGGCCTGCGCGCGGCCCTGCAAAAGCGGATGGTCGCCGACGACCGGCGCTTCAGCTTCCTCATCGAGCTTCTGGGCGGCATCCACAGCGTTAAGGCGATGGCCATGGAGGCGCAGATGGTGCGCCGCTACGAGCGGCTCCAGGAAAGCTGCGCCCAGAGCAATTACGACGTCGCCCTGCAATCCGCCAACGCGCTGGGGGTGTCGTCCTTCTACGGCCAGCTCACCATGATCTGCGTGGCCGCCTTCGGCAGCGTCGTCGTCATCGACGGGCACATGACCACCGGCGGCCTGGCGGCGTGCTCGATGCTGGCCGGACGGGCGCTGACGCCGTTGCAGAAGGCGCTGGGAGTATGGACCCGCTTCCAGACCTTCGTGCTGGCGCGCGAACGCATCGACCAGCTCTTCGGACTTCCGGCCGAGGCGCCCCGCGATCTTCCGCCCCTGCCGCCGGTCAAGGGCCGGCTCACCCTCGACGGCGTCGGCTTCCGTTTCGACGACCGGGCGCCGTGGCTGTTCCGGGACGTGTGCCTCGACATCGCCGAGGGCGAGTGCGTCGCCATATCGGGCGGCAACGGCAGCGGCAAGAGCACGCTGCTGACGCTGATGCAGGGAACCCTGCGGCCGGCGGAGGGCCGGGTGCTGGCTGACGGCGCCGATATCGGCGGCTTCGATCCCCAGAGCGTGCGCTCCCAGATCGCCTACCTGCCGCAATCGGGTGTGCTGTTCCAGGGGACGATCCTGGAAAACCTCACCATGTTCCGCCACGACCTGGACGAGGCGGCCATCGACATGGCGGGCCTGCTGGGGCTGGACGAGGTGGTGGCGACCATGGCGCTCGGCTTCGACACGCCGGTGGGCGACGGCGCCTACGATTCGCTTCCGCGCGGCATCAAGCAGCGCATCGCCGTCACCCGGGCGCTGCTCAACAATCCCAGGATCGTGCTGTTCGACGACGCCAACGCGGCCGTCGATGCCTCCGGCGACAATTACCTGCGGGTCTGGCTGGAGCGCGCCAAAGGCAAGCGCACCCTGGTGCTGGTGACCCACCGCCCCTCGCTGCTGAAATTCGCCGACCGGGTGTTCGACCTCAAGGATTGCGGCCTTGTGCTGCGCCCGCCGCGGGATGCGGAACCGCGCAAGACCCTGCCCACGGCCGCACCGGGAGGCGCCCCATGACCGCGGCCGCGATCGCCGGCCCCGTGCGCAAGCAACCCAGCCGGGCCGCCGAAAGCTACCAGCAGCACCTCGCCCACAGCGCGCTGGGCGGCTTCATCGCCGGTTCGGACCTGGCCGCCTGCCTCTTGCCGCTCCTCAAGGCGCTGGGGTGGAAGGGCGAAGCGCGCTACGTGGCCGAGGCCTTGCCCCATTTCGCCAACGACCTCGACTTGACCGGGCTGCGCAACGTCCTGGCGGCGCTCAATTTCTCCAGCCGGCCCGAGCGGCTGCGCCTGGCCGAGATCGACCCCCGCCTGCTGCCATGTCTGTTCCTGCCCGACGGCGGGGCGGCGCTGGTGGTGAAGGAGATGGCGGACGGCGTCACCGTCTTCGATTCCGACCTCGGCGCCGAACGGACCCTGGTGCGGCCGTCGATGAAGGGGACGGCCTATTTCTTCACCCAGGGGAAGGCGGATAGCGGCTCCCCGCGGACCAACTGGTTCCGCGGCGTCATCGGGCGGTTCCGCCCACTGTTCTGGCAGACCCTCGTCGTCACCCTGCTGCTCAACCTGGCCTCGCTGTCCACGCCGCTGTTCGTGATGTCGGTGTACGACAAGATCGTCGCCACGGCGTCGCTGCCGATGCTGATGTCCTTCGGGATCGGGGTGGCGATCGCGCTCGCGGCCGACACCGCGCTGCGTTCGGTGCGGGCGCGGATGCTCGCCTTCGTCGGGGCGCGGCTGGACAACATCATGGGCAACAGCATCCTGCAACAGATCCTGGCGCTGCCGCCCGGCTTCACCGAGCGCGCCACCATCGGAGCGCAGGTGGCCCGGGTGAAGGATTTCGAATCGGTCCGCGAATTCTTCACCGGCCCGCTCGCCAGCGTGGCGATGGAACTGCCGTTCGGGGTCCTGTACTTCGCGATGATCGCCGTTCTCGGCGGCGTTCTGGCGGTGGTGCCCATCGTCGCCACCCTGGCCTTCGTGATGCTGGGCTGGCTGGTGCTGCCCGCCGTGCGGCGGCATGTCGCCGAGTCCTCGCGGGCGGCGGCGCAGCGTCAGGAATTCCTGATCGAAAGCCTGGGCAAGGTGCGCGCGCTGAAATTGGGCGCGGCGGAGAGCATCTTCCTTGAGCGCTACCGCCAATTGTCGGCGACCGCCGCCATCGGCGTCTTCCACAGCGGCATGTTCACGGTGTTCGTCGGACTGATCGGCAACATCGTCATCGTCGCGTCGGGAATGGTGACCATCGCCATGGGCGTGTTCGGCGTCATCGCCGGCACCATGACCATGGGCAACCTGATCGCCGCCATGATGCTGGTCTGGCGGGTGCTGTCGCCCTTGCAGACCGCCATCACGCTGATCCACCGGATCGAGATGGTGCGGGGTTCGGTCCGCCAGATCGACACGCTGATGGGGCTGCGTCCCGAGCGCAATCCGGCGGCGATGGTCGCGCCGCTGCGCAACGTCAAGGGCCGGGTGGCTTTTTCCCGCGTCAGCGTCCGCTACTCCAACGAGACCGATCCGGCCCTGGTCGGCGTATCGTTCGAGGTGGAACCGGGCGAGGTCGCGGCGATCACCGGCCGCAACGGCTCGGGCAAGTCCACGGTGCTGAAACTGCTTCTCGGCCTGTATTCCGCGCAGGCGGGTTCGATTCGCATCGACAACACCGACATCCGGCAGATCGACCCGCTGGAACTCCGGCACGCCATCGCCTACGTGCCGCAGACCTGCAACCTTTTTCACGGGACCGTCGCCCAGAACCTGCGCCTGGCGCATCCCACCGCCAGCGAGTCCGACATCCGCTGGGCCTGCGAGCTGGCGGACGTCTGGGAGGAGATCGCGAGCCTGCCGCGCGGGCTCGACAGCCGCATCGGCGACAGCGCCACCGAGCACCTGCCCACCAGCTTCGTGCAGAAGCTCTCGCTGGCGCGGGCGTACCTCAAGCGCAGCCCCATCATCCTGTTCGACGAGCCCGTCAACGGCCTCGACTTCCACGGCGACCGCACCTTCATGCAGGCCCTCGACCACCTGCGCGGCCAGTCCACCATCCTCATGGTGACGCACCGGCCGAGCCACCTCAAAATCGTCGACCGCATCCTCGTCTTCGATTCCGGCTACCTGCGGCTCGCGGGATTGGCCGAGGACGTGCGGGCGCGCATCCCTTCGGACATGATCTGACATGACCAGCCAATCGCTCGCCAAGCCGCCCACCGCCGTGCTGCCTCCGGAGACCGACGCCGCCGTCGGCCAAGGCGTCAAACGGTCGAGCCGCCAAGCCCGCCATCTGGCGCTGGCCATCCAGCTCGAGGAAAGCGGGACGGCGCCGCTGGTCCGTTTCGCCATGGCGGTGGCCAGCGCCGCCTGCCTGTGCTTCCTGGCTTGGGCCAGCCTGACCGACGTGGACGAGATCGCGGTGGCGAGCGGTCAGGCCGTGCCTTCGGGGTCGCTGGTGTCGGTGCAGCATCTGGAAGGAGGGATCGTCGAGCGCGTCCTCGTCCGCGAAGGCGAACTGGTGGCCGAAGGGCAGCCCCTGGTGAAGCTGTCGCCCGCCGCCGCTCTCAGCGACCTCGACCAGGCGCGCACGCGCGAGGCGGCACTGGCGGCCAAGGCCGAACGGCTGCGGGCCTTCGCCGACGGCCGCGACCCCGATTTTTCGGGCGTGGGCACGGGGTATGGGCAGATCGTCGCCGACAACCTGGCCGCCTACCAATCGGCCCGAACCGCCCAGGCGGCGTCCCGCGCGGTCATCGCCGCCCAGATCGCGCAGAAGACGACGGAAGCCGCGCTGCTGACGGAGCAGGCGAAGACGCTGAAGCAGCAGGTCGCGGCCATGAACGAGGAGGTGGCGCTCCGCAAGTCGCTGCTGGCGCAGCATCTGGTCACCCGCGTCACCTATCTCGACACCAAGCGCGAACAGTCCCGCGTCCAGGGCGAGCTGGCGCGGGTCGAGGGCCAAGCGGTCGCCGCCCATCAGGCTCTGGCCGAAGCCGAACGCCGCCTGTCCGAGCAGGACGCCGCTGCCCGCAAGCAGGCCGAGGACGACCTGGGGGCGACCGCTGCCGAACTCGCCCAGGTGCGCGAAAGCATCGGCCGGCTGAAGGACAGGGCCACCCGGCTGCTGGTGACGGCGCCGGCCCGTGGCTACGTCAAGGGTTTGGCCGTGCACAATGCCGGCGCGGTGATCCAGCCCGGCGGCCTGGTGTGCGAGATCGTGCCGGTGGATCGGGAATTGATGATCGAGGCCAAGGTGAACACGCGCGACGTCGGGCACCTGAAGGCCGGTCAGCGGGTCAAGGTGAAGGTGGCGACCTGGGATTTCGCCCGTTACGGCGCGGTGATGGGCACCCTTCGGCGGGTGTCCGCCTCCACTTTCCTGGACGAGAAGGGCGAGCCCTATTTCAAGGCGATGATCGCTCTCGACCACGATTACGTCGGGACCGAGCCGGGCCGCCACGCCATCACCCCCGGCATGACGGTGGAAGCCGACATCGTCACCGGCAACAAAACCCTGCTCCAGTACCTCTTGAAGCCGATCTTCACCCAGATGCACCAGTCCTTCCACGAGCGGTGACGCGGCTGTTGTCCCGAGTGAAGCCGGGGGCTCCGTCCAGCGGGGTGCGTGAAAGGTCCCTCGGCTTCGCTCGGGACGACGGAACCGAATGTCATCACGACCGAGCGCAAGCGGGCGGCGGGGCGAACAGATCGCGCGCCGCCGACAGCGCCCGTTCGATGAACGGCCGGCGGTAATCCCAGAGCGGATCCGGCGGCGGCAGGACGATGCGCATGGTGGCATTGGCTTCGAACAGCAGGATTTCGCCCCCCTTGCCGACGGCGAAATCGAGGCCGCCGTAATCCAGTCCCAACGCGTCGCGGATCGCGTACAGCGCCGTCATCCCCCGCGGCCCGACGACGGCGGACACGTCGGACAGGAAGTGCAATTCCTCGGCCCGGTATTCGGCCGCGTCGGCCATGTTGGCGGTGTAGTAATGCACCTTCCACCGCGTCGAGACGGCGAGGTGGAGGGGATGGAGGCCGCCGCCCAGGCACATGATCCGGTATTTCCGGAAGTTGCCGTCGGCGCCCCGGGCATCCAGCCATTCGATGGCGGTGATCGTGTTGCCCGGCAAGGATAGGGCGGCGGTATTCACCCGATCGAACGAATCGACCTTGATGAAATGATGCCCGGCATGATGCCCCAGGGCCCGGAGCAGCAAGGGGCATGTCCATCCGGCCTCGGCCAGGGCCGCCATCCCTTGCCCCGCCTCGAAGAGGGTGCGCGGCAGGGTCACGACGCGGGGCGTGCGCACGCCCGGAATGGATTTGAGCCGTGCCGAGACGGCCTCGCGCCCCGTCTCCAGGACCCGGGCGGGCGGGTTGATGATCGCCGCCGTGCCGCCGCGCAGAAGGGCGGCGGCCGCCTCCAGGCCCCGCCGGCAGCGATCGGCGTCGCCGATCGCGTTGACGACGGCGTCGAAGCCGTCCGTCGGCGGCAGGCGGTCGGCGAATTCCACCGTCAGGCTGCCGACCTCGAACTGCGACGGCGCCAGAACCGCATCCAGCGGCACGTTGCCGCCCGCCGCCGAGATCAGCTTGAGCACGCGGACGGGACGGCCGCCGCCGAGCGCAGGGCGGGTGGTGAAGGCACGTCCCGCATATCCCTTGCGGCGATGCTCCCAGGCTTCGTCCCCGAAGCCGAGATCGTCCAGGACGTTCGCCAGCGCGATATGGGCGGCGGCGTGGCCGGGATCGAGGGCCAGCGCCTTTCCGTAATAGGCGCGCGCGTCGTCGAGGAAGGGAATGTTTTCGAGCACCGTGCCGATGCGGTAATGGACTTCCGCCGATTCCGGCGCCAGGGCGAGGGCTTCGCCGAACGCCGCCAGCGCTTCGCGCGGGTGCCCGGAGGAATCGAGCGCGCGGCCGAGATTGATTCGGATTTCGGCGCTGTCGGGATTCATCGCCAAGGCCGCGCGGTAGCAGGAAATGGCGTCCTCGAACCGCCCCAGGGTCTGAAGGGCGTTGCCCATGTCGTTGGCCGCGGCCGCGTTACCCGGGTCGAGGGCCAAGGCCCGGCGATAATGCGCAATGGCCTCCTCCAGCCGGCCGGCCTCATACACAACGGCCGCCTTGAGGCACAGCGCGCGCGCCCGGGCGGCGCCGGACGGGGGCGATCTAGCCATGCCGCCCCCCGAATTCGGTCAGCCACGCGGCGAGCGCCGAGGCGGCTTCCAGCGTGACGGCGTTGTACAGGGAAACGCGCAAGCCCCCGATCGACCGGTGGCCTTCGAGGCCGTGGAATCCGTCGCGCCGGGCGGCGTCCAGGAGACGCGCCTCGGTCGCCGTATCGGGCAGGCGGAAGGCGACGTTCATGGCCGAGCGGCTCGCCGGCTCGGCATGGACGCGATAGAAGCCGGGGTTGGCGTCCAGAGCGCCGTGGACCGCCTCGGCTTTGGCGCGGTTCATCGCCGCCATCGCTTCGAGGCCGCCGATCTCGTCGCGCAGCCAGCGGGTCACCAGCATCAGGACGTAAATGGCGAAGACGGGCGGCGTGTTGTAGATCGAGCGCGCCGCGATATGGGCGCGGTAGTCCAGGATGGCGGGCAGGGATTCCGGCGCGCGCCGCGAGAATTCGTCGCTGACGATGACGACGGTGACGCCGGATGGCCCGAGGTTCTTCTGGGCATGCGCGTAAATCAGGTCGTAACGGCCGATGGCGGCGGGCGCGGCGAGCAGATTCGACGACATGTCGCAGACCAAAGGCACGCCCGGCAGCCCCGGCACGGTGCTGAATTCGAGCCCCTCGACCGTTTCGTTGGAAACGTAGTGCAAATAGGCGGCGTCCGGGGACAGGCGCAGTTCGTCGGGGCGCGGCAGGCGGCGGCAGCCGTCGGCACGCCCGTCCCACACGATGCGCGTTTCGCCCTCCGGCCGGGCCTCGGGCGGCGCCTTGGCGCTCCAGTGGCCGGACACGATGTATTCGGCGCACCGGCCGCTGCCGCGCAGGAAATTCATCGGCACCATCGCGAATTGCAGGCTGCCGCCGCCTTGAAGGAAAAGGACATGGTGAGTGTCCGGGATGCCCAACAATTCCCGCAGATTGCGCTCCGCTTCGTCGAGGACGGCGCGGAACCAGTCCGACCGATGGCTCATCCCCAGCACGGAAAGGCCCGTCTCGGGCAGGGCGGCGATCGCGTCGCGCGCTTGGCGCAGCACCGGGGCGGGCAAGGCGCCCGGACCACCGGAAAAATTCAAGGCGTTGTTCATCCAGGAAGTTCTCCACGAATGAAAACGATGGCCGCATATGTAACGAGCCATTAAGCGCCGGAATTGGTAAATGATTTGAGCCTGCGGAAGACGATCCGTTCTCCCCGATGATCGAGACTGTCGGAATCATCTTACGCGGCTATCGCCTGGCGTCATAGCCATTATTGGCGGTCGGCCAGAGCGGCGGTCTCGACACGGACGCGGTGGGCGACGAGCAGCGCGTTGGCCAGGGAAAAGGCCAAGGCCAGCCGCCAGGCGCCGAACGCGAGCGGCAGCGCCGCGATCTCGCCGGCCACCACGCAATAATTGGGATGACGGCACAACCGGTACGGTCCCCGGCTGACCAGCGGAGCGCCGGGCAGGGTGATGATGCGGGTGGTCCAATAAGGCCCCAGGCTGGCCATCACCCACAGGCGGGCCGCCATCAGCATCCCCAGGGCCGCCAGGGGAGCCGCGACGACCGCAGCCCCGGACGCCGCCACCCGGGCCACGGCCGCCAGCCACGAGGCGTGGAGCAGCACGAACAGGGGATAATGGCCCCGGCCCACCTCGTGCGCGCCGCGCGCCAGCAGCCGGGCGGTGTTGCGGCGCGAGACGGCCAGTTCGGCCAGCCGCTGGGCGGCGATCGCGGCCACCACCAGCACGCCCGGCGCCATCAGCCGCCGTCCAGGACCAGGAAGCCGGCGGTGAAGCCGGGCCCCAGCGCCGTGGCCAGCCGGCGTCCGGGCATCGGCGATGTCAGCGCGCGTTCCAGCACGAACAGCACTGTGGCCGCCGACATGTTGCCGTAATCGCGCAGCACCGCCCGTTCGTGGGCCAGGGCGCCGGCCGGCAATCCCAGGCTCTCCTCCAGGGCGGCCACCACCTTGGCGCCGCCGGGATGGCAGCAGAACCCCGCCAGCGAGGCGAAGGGAATGCCGGCCCGGTCCAGCCAGGCGTCGAGCGCCGGCCGGAAACGCTCCCGCACCAGGGCGGGGATGTCGCGGGAGAACAGGACCCCGAAGCCGTCGTCCTCGATATGCCAGCCCATGACGTCGAGGGAATCCGCCCAGGTGTGTTCGCCCCAGGCGGCTATCACCGGCCCGTCGCCCCCCGGCCCGACCAGCGCGGCGGCGGCGCCGTCGCCGAACAGGGCGGTGGCGATCAGGTTGCTCTTGGAATCGTCGTCGGGACGGAAGGTGAGGCCGCACAATTCGACCACCAGCAGCAGCACCCGCGCGCCCGGCATGGCCCGAGCCAGCGCCCCGGCCCGCGCCAGCCCCAGCACACCCCCGGCGCAGCCCAGGCCGAAGACCGGCAGCCGCATCACGTCGCGGCGCAACCCCATCCGCTCGGCCACCAGGGCGTCCAGGCTGGGCGTGCAGATGCCCGACGTGGAGACGGCGACCACCGCATCGACCTGATCCGCCGCCACCCGGGCCCGGTCCAGGCACCGCCCGGCGGCCTGGCAGGCCAGATCCACGGCGTTGTCGGCGAACAGGCGCGAGCGCTCGGCCCAGCCGTGGCGCTGCGGGTACCATTCGGGCGGCACGCAGGAGTGGCGCCGTTCGATGCCGCTGTTGGCGAGGATGGGCACCAGCCGTTCGGCCTGGGCCGGGCCGAAGATGGCGCGGGCGCAGCGGGCGACGGTCGGCGCGTCCAGGACATGGGGCGGGACGGCGGTGGCCAGCGCGAGCAGGCGAGGGGACATCGGTCCGGACCCGGCGGTGATGGATGCGGGTGGAAGTGGGAAGCCCGCCAGCCGGACGCGAGAGGCGGTCGCGGAAGAACCGGCCCCATCACGAACGCCAGGGCGACATCGAGCCGGGCGTTACGGGGACAGAGGCACGGGAGAGTTACGGGGACACAATACTTAATTTATTTTAAATTAAGTATTGTGTCCCCGTAACTCTCCCGTGCCTCTGTCCCCGCGGGAAAAATCCGGGCTAGGCGCCAATGGCGGTGTTGCCTGCGATGCCGGCCTTCGCCATCCTCCACCCCTGGGCTCTCCACAGCGACGGCGGCATCGGCGATGAGCAGCACCCCTCCATTCCCGCACGGCGGCGAGACCGCGCCATCCCCGGAAGGCGAGCATCTGCGGCTGCGGATGGCGGCGCGTCTCAGGGCCTATTTCTTCGCCGGTATCCTGGTCACGGCGCCGATCTCGATCACTTTCTACATCGCCTGGCAGTTCATCCATTTCGTCGATTCCCAGGTCTCGCCGCTGATCCCGCCCCACCTCAACCCCCAGAACTGGGGCGTGCCGGGCTTCGGGCTGGTGGTGGTGGTGGTGGCGCTCACCCTCATCGGCGCGCTCACCGCCGGCTTCGCCGGGCGCATGTTCGTCAAGCTGTCCGAGGCGGTTCTGGAACACATGCCGGTGATCCGCAGCATCTACTCGGCGGTGAAGCAGATCTTCGAAACCGTGCTGGCCCAGAAGGCGAGCGCCTTCCGCGAGGTGGTGCTGATCGAGTTTCCCCGCCCGGGGATGTGGACGCTCGCCTTCATCACCGGCGCCACCAACGGCGAGATCGGCGACCAGTTCGCCGAGGACATGGTCAACGTGTTCGTGCCGACCACCCCCAATCCGACCAGCGGCTACCTGATGTTCCTGCCGCGCAAGGACGTGCGGGTGCTGGACATTTCGGTCGAGGACGGCATCAAGATGGTGGTCTCCACCGGCATCCTGGCGCCGACGGCGCGCGGCGCCCGCAAAGCCGTGCCGGTGGGCCGGACGCAGCCCGCCGCCCCGGCGGAGGTCACCCGGACCTGAGAGTCTTCACCGCCGCGTCCCGCTCGAACAGGTAAAGCAGCACCCGCAGCGCCTCGCCCCGGGCCGAGGCGAGGTGGGGATCGCGCTCCAGCACCAACCGCGCGTCGTCGCGGGCGGCGGCCAGCAGGTCGCCATGGATGGCGAGGTCGGCGACGGCGAATTCGGGCATTCCGCTCTGGCGGGTGCCGAGGATTTCGCCGCCGCCGCGCAGGCGCAGATCCTCCTCGGCGATGATGAAGCCGTCCTCGGTGGCCCGCATCACCTCCAGGCGGGCCTTGGCGGTCTCGGACAGCGGCGGATCGTAAAGCAAGAGGCAGGTGGAGGGCCGCTCACCGCGGCCGACCCGCCCGCGCAACTGGTGGAGCTGGGCCAGGCCGAACCGTTCGGCGTGCTCGACCACCATCACCGTGGCTTCGGGCACGTCCACGCCCACCTCGATCACCGTGGTCGCCACCAAAATGTCGATGGCGCCTTGGGCGAAGGCGGCCATGACCGTGTCCCTGGCCGCGCCCTTCATGCGGCCATGCACGAGCCCAGCCCGGTCGCCGAAAATCTCCGCCAGATGGCGGTGGCGGTCCTCGGCGGCGGCAAGGTCGGTGGTCTCGGATTCCTCCACCAGCGGACACACCCAATAGACCCTGGCGCCGCCCTGGACGGCCCGCGCCACGGCGGCCACCACCTCGTCCAGGCGGCCGACGGGGAGGGCGCGGGTGGCGATGGGCCTGCGGCCCGGCGGCTTCTCGTCGAGGCGCGAGGAATCCATGTCGCCGTAGGCGGTCAGCAGCAGGGTGCGGGGGATGGGGGTGGCGGTCATCACCAGCATGTCCACCGCCCGGCCCTTGGAGGCCAGTTCCAAGCGCTGATGGACGCCGAAGCGATGCTGTTCGTCGATGACGGCGACGGCGAGGTCGCGGTAGGCCACGTCCTCCTGGAACAGGGCGTGGGTGCCGATCAGGATGTCGATGCCGCCGCCGGCCAGCTTCTCCAGGATGGCCTCGCGCCCCTTGCCCTTGTCGCGGCCGGTCAGCAGCGCCGTCCGCACGCCCGCGGCGGCGGCCAAAGGCGCGATGGTGGCGTGATGCTGGCGGGCGAGGATTTCGGTGGGCGCCATCAGCGCCGCCTGGGCGCCGGCCTCGATTGCGGTGAGCATGGCCAGGAGCGCCACCACCGTCTTGCCGCTGCCGACATCGCCCTGGAGCAGGCGAAGCATGCGGATCGGCGCGGCGAGGTCGGAATCGATCTCCGCCAAAGCGCGGGTCTGGGCGCCGGTCAGCGCGAAGGGCAGGGCGGCCAGCACGGCGTCCCTGAGGGCGCCGGTCCCCGTAAGCGCCCGTCCTTCGCGCCGGCGCATATGGGTGCGGACCATCGCCAGGGCCAGCTGGTTGGCCAGCAATTCGTCGAAAGCGAGCCGGCGGCGGGCAGGCGTGTCCGCGCCCACCGCCTCGGCGGCGTCGGGATGGTGAAGCGCGGCCACGGCCTCTTTCCAGCCGGGCCAGTGCTGGCGCGCATGCCAGGCGGAATCCTGCCATTCGGGCAGGTCGGGCGCCTTGTCCAGGGCGGCCCTGACCGTCTTGCCGACCGGCTTGGCGGCGAGCCCGGCCGTCAGCGGATAGACCGCCTCCACCGTCAGCACCGAATCGCGCTCGGCGAGCGGCACGACGTGGTCGGGGTGGGTGATCTGGATTTCCCCGCCGAAACGTTCGACCAGCCCGCTCACCACCCGAACCTCGCCCACGGGCAGCGCGCGCCGCAGCCATTCCTCGCGGGCGTGGAAATAGACCAGATGGAGGAAGCCGGTGTCATCGGCGCAGCGCACCCGGTAGGGGCGCTTGGGGCTGTCCGAGGGGAGGTGGGCATCCACCCGCACGGTCAGCGTGGCGACCTTCCCGGACGGCGCGTCGGCCACGGACGGGCTGAACCGGCGGTCCACCACCCCGGACGGCAGGTGCCACAGCAGATCCACCACGCGCCCGCCCGCCAGCCGCTCGTACAGGGGCGCCAGGCGCGGGCCGATTCCGGGCAGCGAGGTTATGGGTGCGAACAGCGGGAACAGGCAGTGGGGGCGCATGGGATGGGGGTCTCAGGAGTGCTTGGCGTTGGCGATCCCAGCCAAAGCCCTTTTCACGCAGGGTGCCTGAAAGGTTCCTCGTCGCCGGCGCTCGCTCGGAACGGCAAACAAGACCGTCGGCCCGAGCGGAGCCGAGGGGCCTTTCAGGCGCTGTCGGGCGAAAAATCCCTCGGTCGCTCCGCTTCCTCGGGATGACGGCGAAAGTCTCATCGTGAGAACTCCTGAAGCCGAGGCGGATGGCTGACAGACGGGCGGAAACGCTCTATATCCTAGCGCGATGGACGCCCGCCTCAAACGTCTGCTGTTCCGCGCCCACCACATGGGGTCGAACGAGAACGACATCCTGTTCGGACGCTTCGCCGACCGCTATCTGGCGCGGCTGTCGCCGGAACAGGTGGCGCGCTTCGAAGCGCTGCTCGCCGAAAACGACACCGATCTTTACAATTGGGTCACCGGCAAGCATCCCATTCCCTCCGCCCACGAGCACGACGTCATGTCCATGCTCATCCATTTCGTCAAGAACGAAGCTGCATCTCCGTGAAAACACTGAACAATATTTTCGACAATCCGGGCCGCGCCACGGTCGCGGGCGTACCCGAAGGCGTCGATGCCCTGGTGCTGGCGGAGCTTGCCCGCTCCCGCCCGGGCGCCGACCTCGTGCATATCGCCCGCGACGACGGGCGCATGGCGCGGCTGGCCGAGGCGCTGGGTTTCTTCGCCCCCGAGATCGAGGTTCTGGAATTCCCCGGCTGGGATTGCGTGCCCTACGACCGAGTGTCCCCCAACGTGGACGTGGTCGCCCGGCGCATCGACACCCTGGCCCGGCTGGCGCAGCCCCGAAGCGGCGACCGGGCGCGGCTGGTGCTGACCACGGTTTCGGCCGCGCTCCAGCGGGTGCCGCCGCGGGAAAGCCTGGAACGCGCCACGCTCACCGCCCGCGTCGGGACGAAGGTCGCCACCCAGTCCCTGATCGGCTTCCTCGACGGCAACGGCTACATCCGCGCGGATACCGTGATGGAGCCGGGCGAATACGCCGTCCGCGGCGGCATCCTCGACCTCTTTCCGCCGGGCACGCCCGAGCCGCTGCGCCTGGACTTCTTCGGCGACGAGATCGACGCCATCCGCTGCTTCGATCCCATGAGCCAGCGCTCGACCGGCAAGCGCGACGGCTTCACCCTCGAACCCGTCAGCGAGTTGCGCCTGGACGAGGCCTCCATCGGCCGCTTCCGCAGCGCCTACCGCGAGATGTTCGGCATGCCGTCCGGTGCCGATCCTCTTTACGAATCAATATCGTCCGGCGTGAAGTTCACCGGGATGGAGCACTGGCTTCCCCTGTTCCACGACGGGCTCGACACCCTGTTCGCCTATTGCCCCGACGCTCCCGTGGTCCTGGACCCCCAGGCGGACGAGGCTGCCGACGCCCGCTGGGCGCTGATCCTGGAATATTACGAGGCGCGCCGCACCATGTCCGGCACCGGGGTGACGGATTCCGGGATGGTCTACCACCCGGTGCCGCCGCCCCGAATGTTCGTGGAAACGGACGAATGGGGGCGCCTGCTGGCGGTTCGATCGCTGGTGCAACTGTCGCCGTTCGGCGGTCCCGAGGCCGCCGGCGCCATGGATGTCGGCGGGCGGCTGGGACGGGATTTCGGCGATGTCCGCGCGCTGCCCGGGATGAACGTCTACGACGCCGTGCGCGAGCACGTCGAGGCCGAGGCCAAGTCCGGCCGCCGGGTGGTGATCGCCGCCTGGACGGCGGGGTCGCGGGACCGTCTCGCCCACATGCTCAAGGATCACGGCCTGTCCGGCGCCGAGACGGCGGAATCCTGGGCCGAGGCGCGGGACCTGCCGGCGGGCAGGGTGCCGATGGTGGTGCTGGGCCTGGACCACGGGTTCGTCTGGCAGGACATCGCGCTCATCACCGAGCAGGATATCCTGGGCGACCGCCTGGCCAGGCCGGCGCGCAAGAAGAAGCGTGGCGCCCAGTTCATAGCCGAGGCGGCGGCGCTGTCCGAGGGCGATCTGGTCGTCCATGTGGAGCACGGCATTGGCCGCTACGACGGTCTGGAGACCATCTCCGTCGCCGGAGCCCCCCACGACTGCCTGCGGATCATTTACGACGGCGGCGACAAGCTGTTCGTGCCGGTCGAGAACCTGGACGTGCTGTCCCGGTTCGGATCGGAACAGGCGGGCGTGCATCTGGACAAGCTGGGCGGCACCGCCTGGCAGGCGCGCAAGGCCAAGCTCAAGAAGCGCATCCGCGACATGGCCGACCAGTTGATCGGCGTCGCCGCCCAGCGCCAGGTGCGCAAGGCCGAGGCGCTGACGCCCCCCGAGGGCCTGTGGGACGAGTTCTGCGCCCGCTTCCCCTACGCCGAGACCGACGATCAGCTTCGCGCCATCGAGGACACCATCGACGATCTGGGGCAGGGCCGCCCCATGGACCGGCTGGTCTGCGGCGACGTCGGCTTCGGCAAGACCGAGGTGGCGCTGCGCGCCGCCTTCGTCGCGGCCATGACCGGCTTGCAGGTGGCGGTGGTGGTGCCGACCACGCTTTTGGCCCGCCAGCATTTCCGCACCTTCTCGGAGCGGTTCCGGGGATTGCCGGTGCGCGTCGAGCAACTGTCCCGCCTGGTCGCCGCCAAGCCGGCCGCCGAGGTCAGGAAGGGGCTGGCCGACGGCTCGGTGGACATCGTCGTCGGCACTCACGCCCTGCTGGCCAAGGGCATTGGCTTCAAGCGCCTGGGCCTGATGATCATCGACGAGGAGCAGCATTTCGGCGTCGCCCACAAGGAGCGCCTGAAGCAGCTCAAGGCCGACGTCCACGTGCTGACGCTGACCGCCACCCCCATTCCCCGCACGCTGCAACTGGCGCTGACGGGCGTGAAGGAGATGAGCGTCATCGCCACCCCGCCGGTGGACCGGCTGGCGGTGCGGACCTTCGTGTTGCCGTTCGACCCGGTGGTGGTGCGCGAAGCGATCCTGCGCGAACGCTACCGCGGCGGGCAGGTGTTCTATGTCTGCCCCCGGCTGGCCGACATCGACAAGGTGGCCGAGCGCCTGGCCCGGCTGGTGCCCGAAGTCAAAACCGCCGTCGCCCACGGCCGCCTCACGCCCACCGAACTGGAGGAGGTGATGACCGCCTTCGGCGACAAGACGTACGACGTCCTGCTGTCCACCAATATCATCGAATCGGGCCTGGACATGCCCAGCGTCAATACGCTGATCATCCACCGCGCCGACATGTTCGGCCTGGGACAGCTCTACCAGTTGCGCGGCCGGGTCGGGCGGGGCAAGACCCGGGGCTACGCCTATTTCACCCTGCCCACCGAGAAGGTGCTGTCCAAGGCGGCCGAGAAACGGTTGCAGGTGATGCAGGCGCTCGACAGCCTGGGCGCCGGGTTCCAACTGGCCAGCCACGACCTCGACATCCGCGGCGCCGGCAATCTGCTGGGCGAGGAGCAGTCGGGCCACATCCGCGAGGTCGGGATCGAGCTTTACCAGCAATTGCTGGAAGAGGCGGTGGCGGCGGCGCGCGGCGGCGGCGCGGCCGTGGCCGAAGAGGATTGGTCGCCCCAGATCACCATCGGCACGCCCGTGCTGATCCCCGAAACCTACGTCCACGACCTGTCGGTGCGTCTCGCGCTCTATCGCCGCATTGCCGCCGTCGCCGACCGCGCCGAACTGGACGCCCTGGCCGCCGAACTGGTGGACCGCTTCGGCAAACTGCCGCCCGAGGTGGACAACCTGCTGGAGGTCGTCGCCATCAAGGCGTCGTGCAAGCAGGCGGGCATCGAGAAGGTCGATGCGGGGCCGAAGGGCGCGGTGATCACCTTCCGCAACAACACCTTCCCCAATCCCGCCGGGCTGGTCCAGTACATCAGCCGGCAGATCGGCACCGCCAAGCTGCGCCCCGACCACAAGCTGGTGTTCGTGCGCACCTGGGAGGACGCCAAACAACGCCTGGGCGGCATCGGTCGGCTGGTGGCGACGCTGGCCGAACTGGCGGCTGCCGTCGGTGCCTGAAGGATCCCTCGCCTTCGGCTCGGGATGACAGGAAAGGGGGAAGGACCGCCATGCCTCTTCTGCTGTCATCCCGACCGAGCGCCAGCGAGCGGAGGGATCCTTCAGCCGCCGCCGGCTGCCGTTCAGCGCTCCGCCTATCCCAGCGTTTCCTCCCCCGCGGTCTCGCGCGCGGCATCGATCAGGCGCAGCATGATCTCCGATTCCTGGGCGCCGGCCAGGGCGTAGCGGCCGTCGAGGATAAGGCAGGGAACACCGTTGACGCCCAGCCGGTGGGCGCGGGCGTTCTCGTTCATCATGGCGGCGACGTCGGCATCCGAGCCCAAATACGCGCCCAGCTCGTCCCGGGGAAGGCCCACCTCGCCCCCCAGAAGAACCAGTTCCCCCAGCGAACCGATGTCGCGGCCCTCGCAGAAATAGGCGCGGTACAAGGCTTCGACCGTTTCCGACTGGAGCCCGAAGGCCCCGGCGAAGCGCACCAGCCTGTGGGAGTGCAGGGAGTTCGGCGTGCGCTGGACGCGTCGGAAATCGAACTCGATGCCGACGGTGCGGCCCAGCGAGACGATCGCTCCGTGCATGCGTTCGAGCCGCGACCCGCCGAACCGGCGTTCCATGTAGCTCTGGCGGTCGACCCCTTCGAGCGGGACGTCGAGATTGAGCATGAACGGCCGCCAGGACATGTCCACGCGGGTGCCGGGACGCAAGGCGAGCGCGTTCTCGAAGCGCCGCTTGCCGATCCAGCACCAGGGACAGACCGTATCGAAAATATATTCGAGCCTCACTTCGCGATGCGCCCTCCCAAGCGCATGTCCGCCGCCCCAAACGCGCCGCTCACCCCATGTTGCGGCGGGCGCGGTCCGTCACGGTGCCGGCGTCGTCTCCCTCGCGCGCGGCGGCGGCCCCCACCTGCACCCAGGTCTTGACCGGCTGGTAGACCTCGGGGACGGCGAAATCGGTATAGGCCAGCACGCCGGCAATGCGGTGCATGACCGTCTCGGCCTCGGCCAGCGGCGTATCGGGCAGGGCCACGCAGAATTCGTGGTCGCGGGTGCGGGCGACAAGGTCCTCGGCCCGCACCAGGCCGGCGATCCAGCGGCCGATCTGCCCCGTCAGAAGGGAAGCGGCATCGGCCCCGAACTGGCGGCCGACGGCGTCCACGTTGGCGGCATGGAAGCACAGGACGGCCAGATGCCGCCCGCTCGCCGCCGCCGTCGCCACCCGCTCCGCCAGATAGGCGTCGAGGAAGGCGGCGGAATAGCACTGGGTTCCGGGGTCTTTGGCCGCGCCCGCCAGGCTGTCGCCCAGCGCCTCGCGGATGCTCCATCGCAGCTTCTGCCGCCGCACCAGCGTCAGCACGGCGGCGCGCACGATCGCCGGGTGGTCCGCTCGCGTCAACAGCCGGGTGGCGCCGTGGCGGTAGGCTTCCGAAGGGGGCTGGTCGGAACCCGCGATCAGCACGATGGGAAGGTTGAACAGGGCGGGGTTGTGGCGAACCTGGGTGCAGAAGGCGAACTCGGCCTCGCCGGGGCGGCGCGCGGACAGGATGGCGGCGTCGAAGCCGCGGCGCGTCAGCATGTCCTCGGCCTCGAACAGATTGGCCGCGACGACCAGGTCGGCCTCTTCCGTCGGCATGGAGGCGGCGTCGGGATCGTCGCCCGCGACCAGCACCCGCGGCCGCCCGCCGATGCCGCCAAGCGCGACTTGGCCGCGCGCCGAAACGCCGAAGGCGGCGGCGGTCCGTGCCCTCTGCCGCAATTCGGCGAGCATGGTGGAGAGGCGCCCGAGCGGGCGTATGCGCGCCAGCAGCTCGACCTCGGCGCAGCCGATGGCGATCACGTCGTCGAGACCGGCGTCGAGGGCGGCGGCGCAAAGCTCGGGACCGACCGTGCCCGCCGCCAGCACGACCGGGATGTCGGCGGTGGCGCCATCGTCCTTGAACGCCTTGCCCAGCGCCACGAACGGCAGACCGTCGCCGGAATCGGCGATCAGCACCACATCGGGACGCTCGGAGGCGGCGCGCCGGAGGGCCCCGTCGGTCGCCGCCGAGGCGACGCCGTAACCGGCGCGGATCAGACTGTCGCACAGATCATCCGGCTCGGGCCGCCCGGCCGAAACCACAAGGACGTTCGCAAGTCTGATCATTCTGCCGACGGTCTTTCCCCCTGGACGATCGGCCGACAGGATAGCGCGGAACGAAGGCCCTCATAAGAGGGAATCGCCGTTTGCGGAGCCGGGGCCGAACCCGCCGCCCGTCCGGGCGTTGACGGCAGTGGAGACAAGGCCGTGTCCATCCTCGGCAAGGCATGGGAGTGGTTGCGTCGGCTGAAGGCGGGACGATTGATCGCCCCGGCCGTCAGCGTGGCCGTGTTCGCGGGCGCCCTGCTGATCCTGCATCGGACGCTCGGCCGTTTCGACCCCGCCCAGGTTCTCGCCACCGCGCGATCCTATCCGGCGGCGACGCTGATCGCGGCGCTGGGCCTGTCCGCCGCCAGCTATGCGACCCTGTGCGGGTTCGATTGGCTGGCGCTGCACCATCTGCGGCGCAGCCTGCCGGTGGGATGGACCAGCCTGATATCGTTCGTCAGCCATGCCGTCAGCCACAATGCCGGCTTCGCGATGCTGACCGGCGGTTCGGTGCGGCTGCGGATGTATTCCAGCTTCGGTCTGTCCCTCCCCGAGGTGGCGGGGGTGGTGGCGTTCGCCGGGCTGGCGTTCGGCCTCGGCGTCTCGGCGCTGGGCGCGGGGGCCTTCATCGCCGAGGGCGACAAGATGGCGCGGCTTCTTCACCTGCCGCCGCCGTTGCTGACCGGGTTGGGATGGCTGGTGGCGGCGCTGCTGCTTTGCTATCTCGGGTGGACGGGGCTCGCCCGCCGTCCGCTGTCGGTGGGCGGATGGCGTGTCGAGGTCCCGTCACTGGGGGTCAGCCTCGGCCAGATGGCGGTGGCGGCCACCGATCTCGCCCTGGTGTCGGCGGCTTTGTACCTGCTGCTTCCCGACGGTGGAGGGATGTCCTATCCCGCCTTCGTGGGGATCTACGTGGTGGCGACCGTGGCTGGCATCATCAGCCATGTTCCCGGCGGACTCGGGGTGTTCGAAGGCGCCCTGGCCATCCTGCTGCCCGATATGGGCACCGGGCCGCTGCTGGCCGCCTTGCTGGTCTTCCGGGGCTTCTACAACTTGGCGCCGCTGCTGCTGGCGGCGCTGGTCCTGGCGGTGTTCGAACTGATCCAGCGCTACCGGCATGCCAGCGGCCCGGCCTGGGTGACCGCCCTGGGACCGGCCCTGGGGGCGGTGCTGGTGTTTGGAGCCGGCACCGTGCTGCTGCTGTCCGGCGCGGTGGAACGCGCGGCGGCCCTGCCGCAATGGCTGGCGGAACCGGCCGGAATGGCGGCGGGGGCGGTGGGCGGCGTGCTGCTGGCGGCGGCCTGGGGGGTGTCGCGGCAGAACGCCGAATCGGCCAGGCTCGCCCTCGGTGCCCTGGCCCTGGGCGCGGCGCTGGCGCTGGCGCGCGGGCCGGATTGGGTGACCGCCGCGCTGCTGGCGGCGGCGGCGGCGGTGATCGCCGCGGCCGGGCCGCTGTTCCCGCGCCCCGCGCCCCCTGCGGACGGGGGAATCCCATGGGGCTGGACCGGCGCGGCGGCGGCGGTGGTGGTTCTGTCCGTATGGCTCACCCTGCATGGCGGCCGCGAGGGCTGGCGGGCCGCGGCGCGGCTTTTCTCCTTCGCCGCGGGCGATACCGCGGCGCCGGCGTTGCGCGCGGAACTGGCCGCGGCGGTAGCGCTTGCCACGGCGGCCTGGGCCGGCGCGCGCGGGCGGACGAACCGCAACGGCGGCCAGGACGGGGAGATACGGGGACGCTATACTTAATTCGCTTGCGAATTAAGAGATCGGA
>JAJZVW010000028.1 GCA_021847015.1 Pseudomonadota bacterium
TCGCCCCGCCCGTCTCCGCAAGGACCTTCGTGATCGCCGCCGTCAGCGAGGTCTTCCCGTGGTCAACGTGACCAATGGTGCCGACGTTGCAATGCGGCTTGGTGCGCTCGAATTTCGCCTTAGCCATGATTCAACCCGTCTGATCGGCGCGGCAGATTGCCGCTAGGTTACTGACAAAAAAACGCCCCGCGGCGACGGCCGCGGGAGCGGCGCATAGTGGAGCGGGTGAGGGGAATCGAACCCCCATCTTCAGCTTGGAAGGCTGTTGCTCTACCATTGAGCTACACCCGCCCTTAAGCGCCCGCTCCGGCGCGCGACCCTAATCCCCTGTCCACCCGGTGCCGGGAAAGATGGTGGAGGGGGTAGGATTCGAACCTACGTAGACTTCCGTCGGCAGATTTACAGTCTGCTGCCATTGACCGCTCGGCCACCCCTCCACGTCGTCGTCGGCTCGGCCGGTGCGACGGGAGAGCGGTACTATGAGGATTCGGGGCGGCTTGTCAATCCGAAAAGAGATGATTAAACCCCGAAGCGGAGGTGACCCGATGACGACACGCGATCCACGCGCAAACTCCGCCGCCCGGCAGGGTGGAAGGCATAATAGAAACGCTCGTCCCGCCGGTCGGGAAACACAAGCCGCGCGTCCGCCAAGCGGCACGTATTGGCTGGCCGGCACCCATGCGGTGATAGCCGCCCTTGAAAATCCCAAGCGCCGGATTCGCCGTTTGCTGACGACGGACGGCGCCGCCCGGGAGATGGCGGAGCGAATCGCGTCGCTGCGCGCCGGACGGCCGCTGCCGCCCGAGGAAATCGTGGACAAGCCGGAACTGGAACGGCTGCTGCCGGCCGGGACCGTGCATCAGGGCATCGCGGCGCTGGTCGAACCTCTGGCATCCCCGTCGCTCGAGGATATCGGCCGCGAAGGCGCCCGGCGCGAACGGGCGGTGGTGGTGGTGCTCGATCAGGTCACCGACCCCCACAACGTCGGCGCCTGCCTGCGATCGGCCGCGGCATTCGGCGCGATGGCCGTTATCGTCCCCGACCGGCACGCACCCGAGGAAACGGCCTCGCTGGCCAAAGCGGCGTCGGGAGCGCTGGAGCGGCTGCCTCTGGTGCGGGTGACCAACGTGGTGCGCGCCTTGGAAGACCTCAAGGCCGCGGGGTTCTGGGTCGCCGGACTGGCCGCCGACGGCTCCGCGACATTGGCCGAAGCCGGGCTTTCGGGCCGCGTGGTCCTCGTTCTCGGCGCCGAAGGCGAGGGGTTGCGGAGGCTTACGCGCGAGCATTGCGACCATCTCGTGCGTCTGCCGATGACGGGAGCGGTGGAAAGCCTGAACGTCTCCAACGCCGCCGCCGTGGCACTCTACGAACTGGTACGGGCGGAAGCGCTCCCGCGTTAACGGGATATCGGCGGCCTCCCTTGCGCGATGGCCGTCACAGCGCTACGTTCGCGGGACCATGCCGGTTTAGCTCAGTTGGTAGAGCAACTGCCTTGTAAGCAGTAGGTCGCGGGTTCAAATCCTGCAACCGGCACCATTTTCTTCCGACAGCATCCGCCCCGTCATCGTCCCGGCGAAGGATGGGATTGACCCGCCGGAGCGCCGTGAGGATGCGGATGAACCGCCCCCGGATGGCCCGTCGCCGCGGCAGGACGCCGCTCCCCGTCCTCGCCGCCCTCCTTCTTGCGGACGAGGAATCCGCGCACGGCCCAGGCGACGCCGTACCCCAAGGCGAGCGCGAGGCCGACGCCGGCCGCGGCGAAGATGACGGCGCGGCGCGGCGCCTCGGGATCGACGCCGAAACGTCCGAGCGCCCACAGCATGGGCGTGACGAAAACAACCCCGACGGCCGCAGTCGCTCCCAGACGAACCCACCCCCCGGATCGTATTAGCGTGAAGTGATACATTCCGGTCATGCGCGCCTCCTCTTCCCTCGACCACTGTCCGCCTCCGGGTGTTGGGGCACAACAGCCAATTCGCCTTGGCCACAAGCGCCCGACTGTAAGAAATTCGTGGCAATGAATGGTCACCGGCGGTATTTCTCGAAAGGGGGAGAAGACGAACCCCACTGTGCAAAGGGCGATGAGTGGGATGGCGTCACCCCGCAACAGTTTCGAAGTTCAGATAAGGCACGGCGGACGCTGGGTCACTGAAACGATCCGGGACGAGGAAGACGAAGCGCGCGCGCTGGCCGTTCAGCTATTTTCAGACAAGAAGTGCGAAGGCGCCCGCGTCATCAAGAATTGGTTGCGGCCGGATGGCCGCATGGTCGAAACGCAGATCTTCAGCGAAACCCGGGTCGTCAAGGAGGAGCCGGCGCTGAGGATCGGCAAAATCGACAGCGCTCCGCCACGATGCGGGAAAATCCAGGACTATTACGGCTTTGACAGCCGGGGGCTGATGAACCGGATTTTCCGGACCTACCTTGACAAACAGGTCATCACCCCCATCGAACTGGTCCACAATTCGCGCGAGTTGCGCCGTCTCCAAGACAAGGGCACCTTGGTGACGGCCGCCATCGACCGGGTGGCTGCGCTGCAAACGCGGGACCAGCCCCAGGACGAAAAAAGCCGCCGCGACGAAATCGCCAAGGCGGTCGACGAAATGGTCGCACGCGCAAGAAAGGCCGAGGGACGGCATCTGCCGAAAATCGGCGACGATTTCGGACGCGCGGTGAGCGCCGCCGATCCCGCCGGGGACGCCGAGGAGCGGGAGTTTCTCGCGGGGACGCTGTTGAGCCGCGACCTCCTCGGCATCCGCAGTTGGATCGGCAAACTGGACCGGCTTTGCGCGCTCGCCTCCGCCGAAGCGGACCCCAGGGCGATGGCCTGGCTGGACGGCGCCATCGCCGACGTTCTGGGAACCAAGGTGGTGGAGGACCTTCTGGGCTGGCGTCCTAGCCTGGGCAGCGCCATCCGTGGAATGCTCGACCTTGCCGACGGCATCGCGGGTGAGGAGGCGGGAGCGGACTCGCTCGAAGTCCTCAACCGGCTGTTCGGCGAACGGCGGCTTCCCCTGAGCCGGCACACCCTGATCGGCCGCGCCCATCGCCAATTGCGGTCGGCACAACCGCTCTACCGCAATAATCCGGCAAAGAACCTCGATGAATTGCACCGTACGGCCGAGCGGTTGGTGACCCCGACGGGACTCTATAGCGGCGCGGAAACGGCGGAAGCTTTGACCGTACGCTGCGGCCGGATGGTGGAACAAGGCGGCTCCGCCGGCCGGTGGGCCGCCATCACCCAGTGCTTTCGCACGCTGCCCGACCGCGCCAGCGGCGTCATCTATCTTTGCGACCTCGCGCGCAGCCATTACGCGGACACCCATCGCGGGACCATGACCGGGCTGTTCGACTTGGTCCTGGCCGCCGGGAATCTCGGCGAATTGTGTCAGCGCACCCTGTCCCCGAGGGACCGCATGGCGCGAGCCACCGCCGCCCACCATGCCATGGAGAACTCACCCTACCCGCAGGCCTTGAAGGATCGGGTCACCCGCCACATCGACGGCATTCTCGACCTTTACCTGCTGGAAGAGCAGATCGTCGAGCGGCTGGACCATCCCGACAGCCTGCTGCGCGATCGCGCCATCCGCCTCGTGCAATTCTGCGCCGCCGGCGTGCTGCCCGAAGGGAAAGCCCTGACGCGAGCGCGCGAGCGCGTCCTGTCGGTGCTCCGCCAGCAGAGTTTCGACGCGCACTTCGTCGAAGGCATCCCCGATCCCGAACGAGCCCAGCGGACACTGCGGGATTTTCACCGCCTCCTGGTGAAGGCTGGTTTTCGCTGACGATCCCTTTCGGCCATGACGGCCCTTTCAGCCGTGATGGCGGGAAGGCTCCGCGTGCGGCAGCGCCGTGCCGCAATTGGGACAGCGGCGCATGGTCTTCGCCGCTTCCTCGAGCACCATGATCGCCTCCTCTTCCGACAACCCCAGACGGAAGCGCGCGGCATCCAGCGACCGGCGCTCGCTGCGGGTAAGGCGACCGTCATCCAGCGCTTTTTCCACCTCGTCCCGGTATTCCTCGCGGCGGATGCGCATCTGCTCGGAGAAGCCGGACGCCAGCACGCCGGCGGGCAGCGCGATCATGCCCACGCCGACCACCGCGGTCATCCCGCCCAGCATCCGCCCCAACGGCGTGATGGGCACCATGTCGCCGTAGCCCAGGGTCGTCAGCGTGACGACCGCCCACCACATCGATGTCGGGATATCGCTGAAAATGTGCGGCTGGGCCTGATGTTCGAACAGGTACATCAGGCTCGACGACACCACCAGGACCACCAGCATGACGAACAGTGTGGCGCCTATGGCCCTGGCCTCCTGGCGCGCAACCGCGACCATGACGTTCAGCGCTGTGGAGTAGCGCGACAATTTGAAGATTCGCAGCACCCGCAGCATGCGGGTGGCCCGCAGATCGACTTCCACGAGGAAGCCAAGATAGAAGGGCAGGATGGCGACGAGATCGATCAGCGCCATCGGCGACACGATCCAGCGCAACCGCCCCCACACCGGGTGCCGGTAGCGCGCCTCCGGCAGTTCGACCGCGGTCCACAGCCGCAACAGATACTCGACGCTGAACACGCCTACGGACAAGTCGTCGAAAGCGTGGAAAATCGGTCCATGGGCAAGAGACAGGTGCTCGACCGATTCGATCGTGACCGCGATGACATTGAGGACGATCAGCGCGATCAGGAACCAGTCGACGACCCTGGCCCAAGGGGTGTCACCCGGGCGGTTGCCGCCGCTCAGCAGCTTGTAGACGGCTCTCCGCACCGTGATGCGGTGCTGCGGATAACGATGGGAGGCGGAGTGGTCGTCGGGAGTCACGGACGGGCGCCATGTTGGGATTGTTCCATGACCATAATGGAGCCCGATAGCCCAATGGAAGGGGAAGCCCGCGCCGAAAGATCATTCCCGCAACCATGGGCGCGGAAAACGGTTGCCCTCGCTCCCGTATATTAGGATATCATGGGTGTTGATCATTCCGCAGTGAAAGGCCGTCGCCCGTGACCCAGGAACACCCGTTCGCACAATATGTCCGCATTCTCGGCAAGGGACCGAACCTGTCGCGCTCCCTCACCTTCGAGGAAGCGCACGCCGCTACGGCCATGATCATGGCCGGCGAGGTCGAACCGGTTCAGCTCGGCGCGTTCCTGTGTCTCATGCGCGTCAAAACCGAAACCCCCGCGGAAGTCGCGGGCCTCGCCAAGGCCATGCGCGAATCTCTCGCCAAGCCGTCAAATGCACGGGCCGACATCGATTGGGCGGCCTATGCCGGGAAATCCCGCCAGCTTCCCTATTACGTTCTCGCCGCCCTGGCCTTGGCCCAGCACGGGATCAAGGTGTTCATGCACGGGGCCGAACATCATACCGAGGGACGGGTCTACACGTCGGAGGCGCTGGCCGCTCTCGGCGTCTCCGCCTGCGGCGGCATGGATGAGGTGGCGCGCCGCCTGGAAAGCCGGAATTTCGCGTACATCACGCTGGAGGCCATGTCGCCGCGGCTCCACGCGATCATGGCCCTCAAGCCCCTGCTGGGATTGCGCACGCCCCTGCACACCATCGGCCGCCTGCTCAATCCGCTGGACGCTGCCTTCGCCATCAACGCGGCGACCCACCCCCCGTATCTGGCCGTCCACCAGGAAGCGGCGCAAATCCTCGGCCAGCCTTTCCTCGCCACCTTCAAGGGCGAGGGCGGCGAGGTCGAACGGCGGCCGGAAAAGTCCTGTGACGTTCTCTTCCTCGCCCACAACGCGCCCGGGCGCGAGGAGTGGCCCGCCCTGCTGACGCGCCCGCGCGCCAAGGACGAAACCATGGATCTGGCCCGCCTGAAGGCGCTGTGGACCGGCGAAGCCGAGGACGAGGCGGCAGCCGCCACCATCGCCGGGACCATGGCGATCGCGCTGCGGTATTCCGGCCGCGCCGCCAGCATCGACGAGGCCGAAGGGCGGGCGCTCGCCATGTGGCGGGATCGCATCCGCAGCACCGTGCCGGGAGCGGCGTAAGACAGGCATGACCACCCGTACCGCACCGAGGCTGCTGATATCGGCGGCCCACAAATCGTCGGGCAAGACCACGGTGACGGTCGGCTTGGCCGCGGCTTTGGCCGCGCGGGGATTGGCCGTCCAGACGTTCAAGAAGGGCCCGGATTACATCGATCCGATGTGGCTGTCCGCGGCTACCGGCCGCCCCTGCCGGAACCTCGACGTCAACACCATGCCGCCCGAGCTGATCGGCCGGACGTTCGAGCGGTTCAGCCGAGGGGCCGACGTCAGCCTGATCGAGGGCAACAAGGGCTTGTTCGACGGTGTCGACCTGCAGGGCGAAGGCTCGTCCGCCAAGATCGCCGCCTGGCTGGATGCGCCGGTGGTGCTGGTGATCGACACCAGCGGCATGAGTCGGGGCATCGCACCGCTCTTGTTGGGCTACCTGGCCTTCGATCCCGACATTCGCATCGCCGGGGTCATCCTCAACAAGGTCGGCGGGGCCCGCCATGAGCGGAAGCTGCGCGAGGCCATAGGCCATTACACCGACCTGCCCGTTCTCGGCGCGGTGCAGCGCGCGCCCGAGATGGAAATCATGGAACGCCATCTCGGCTTGGTGCCGGCCAACGAGGCGGCGGGGGCGGCCGAGGCGATCGCCCAACTCGCCCGCGTGGTGGCGTCCCAGGTCGACCTTGACGCCATCCTTGCCATCGCGCGGGAAGCGGGCCCGGTCGCGACGGTCGCGGACGCGCCCGCGGCACCCGCGCCCGCGCCGGCCATCCGCCTGGGCATCCCCAGGGACGCGGCGTTCGGCTTCTACTATCCGGACGATTTCGACGCCTTGCGCGCGGCCGGGGCCGATCTGGTGTTTCTCGACTCCTTGCGGGACGAGCGGCTGCCCGACGACCTTGACGCCGTGTTCATCGGCGGCGGATTCCCCGAAACCCAGGCGGACGCCCTGGCCGCCAACGCCGGATTCCGTTCCGATCTCCTGGCCCGTGCGCGTGCCGGAATGCCGGTCTACGCGGAATGCGGCGGCCTGATGTATCTGTCCCGCGCCATCGTCTGGAAGGGCGAGCGCCGCGAGATGGTCGGACTGATCCCGGCTGACGCCGTCATGTACCCGCGCCCCCAGGGACGCGGGTATGTGCAACTGAGCGAAACCGCCTCGTTCCCCTGGCCCAGGCTGGATGCGGGGCCGGCGGTGGTCAACGCCCACGAATTCCATTATTCGCGGTTGGAGAACCTGGCCGGCGACTTCGCCTACGCCTACGACGTCGTTCGAGGCACCGGCATCGGCGCGCACCGCGACGGCTTGATCATCGGCAACACTCTTGCCACCTACGCGCACATGCGAAGCGTCGGCGCCAGCCCCTGGGCACCGCGGTTTGTCGCCTTCACCCGCGCCATTCGCAGCGGAAAAATCGGCTCCGCCGCCCGATAGACCGATTAAAAGATGCACCTGCGGGAATCTTGCATTAGTCTAAACTTCGACCGTGCGCCGCGCGGCCCCAATCGCCGAGACACGACACCCATGATCCTCATCGACAGACTGACGCACGTTTATCCCGGCACGCGCAAACTGCCGCCGCGCACCGCGATCGCCGATCTCACCATGGAGGTGCGCGAGGGGGAATTCACCATCCTCTCGGGACCGAACGGTTCGGGGAAATCCACCCTTTTCCGCATTCTTTGCGGGCTTGCGCTGCCATCGGGCGGGAGGATCACCGTCGCCGGCCACGACCTGTTCGCCGAACCCGCCAAGGTGCGGCGGATTCTGGGCGTGGTTTTCCAAAGCCCCGCCGTCGACAAGCATTTGACCGTTGCGGAGAATCTGCGCATCCATGCCGACCTCTACGGTCTGTCCGGGCGCGATTTCGCGGCCCGCCGCGACGAGGCGCTGGCCTGGACCGACCTCGGCGGCCGCCTTGAGCAAAAGGTCGACACCCTCTCGGGCGGCCTCGCCCGGCAGGTGGAACTGGCCAAGGTGATGATGACCCGCCCCCGGGTGCTTCTGCTCGACGAGCCCACGACCGGCTTGGACCCGGCATCGCGGCGCAACTTCCTTGCCGCCCTGCACCGGCTGCAAAAGGACAAGCGGATGACGGTGCTGATGACCAGCCATGTGTTCGCCGAGGCCGACGATGTCGACCGCGTCGCCGTCATGCGCGAAGGCCACCTTCTCGCTTACGACACGCCGCAGGCGCTGAAGGCCATGATCGGCACCGAGATGGTGGTGGTCCAGCCCGCGGACCCCGAGGCCTTCGCCGCCAAGCTTCGCGACGAGCAGGGTTTCGCCGTGCGCCGCCACGGCGACGAGATCCGCCTGGAAGAGACCGAGAACGGCGAGGGATTGCCGATGCTCGAACGCATCCTTGAACGGTATCGTCCGGAGATCCGGTCCATTTCGATCCGGCAACCCGGATTGGAGGACGTCTTCGTCCATATCACCGGCCGGGCCGCCCGCGACGGCGCTCCGTCGGAAACGCCCTTGCAAAGGACCGGCAGCCGATGAGCACCTTCCGCGTCGCCCTCTCGCTTGCGCACCGCGAGTTCACCCGCTTCATGCGCCAACCGCACCGGGTCGTCGGCACGGTGGCGCAACCCCTGCTGTTCTGGCTGTTCATGGGCGCGGGCTTCAGCGGCTCGTTCAAGCCGCCGGGGATGGGTCAGATCAGCTACCTCGAATACTTCTATCCCGGCATCATGCTGATGATGATGCTGTTCGCCAGCATTTTCAGCTCGATCACGATCATCGAGGACCGCGACGCCGGGTTTCTTCAAGGCGTTCTGGTCGCCCCCGTCAGCCGGATGGCCATTGTCCTCGGCAAGGTTCTTGGCGGAACCGCCATCGCCATGGTGCAGACCGTCATCTTCACCATCGCGGCGCCGTTCCTCGGCCTCCATCTCGGCCTGGCGAGCCTCGTGCCGCTCGTGGCGGCGTTCATCCTCACCGGCGTCGGCTTTTCCGCGCTGGGATTCCTTTTGGCCTGGGGAATGCGGTCCACCGCGGGGTTCCACGCCGTCATGATGGTATTCCTCATGCCGCTTTGGATGCTGTCCGGTGCGTTGTTCCCCGTCACCGGCGTGCCGTGGTGGTTGCAGGCGGTCATGATGATCAATCCGGTACACCACGCGCTGAACGTCATCCGCGCGCCGTTTTACGCCGGCCCGCAGACTCTTTTGGCCGATGGCCACTATCTGCTGTCGCTGGCCGTCACCGTCGGTTGGGCGGTTCTGTGCCTGGTGGTATCGATGCTGCGCGTCGGCAAGCGCGAGAAGGGGGTGACGCCAATCCCGGTCGGCACCGCCGCCATGCAGCCCGCCGAATAGGGGCTGCGGGCGCACCCTATTCCCGGGCGCTCGGCGAATCGGCGCATCGTCACTCGGCGATGTCGATCCGGTTGCGCCCGGCCCGTTTGGCCGCGTACAGGCAGGTGTCCGCGACGGAAATCATCTGGTGGATGGTTTCACGCAAGCCGGTGCATACGCCGATGCTGACGGTGACGCGAAAATCGCCGCGGGCGGTTTCGACCACGGCGTCGGCAACGGTCTGCCGCAACCGCTCGAAATATTGGCGCGCATCCTCGGCCGAGAGATTGAACGCCAGAACGCAGAATTCCTCACCGCCGAACCGGGCCAGCACATCGGTCCTGCGGACCTGTTCCGCCAGAATGGCGGCGAGCCGGGCCAGCACGACATCTCCGACGTCGTGTCCGTGACGGTCGTTGATGTCCTTGAACGAGTCCACGTCGATCAGGCCGACCGCTATGGGCGCCTGTCCCCTTTGAGCGGCCGCCAGAAGCGGCGCGGCCGCGGCGAAGAATGAGCGCCGGTTTCCCACGCCCGTCAGGTAGTCCTTGCTCGCCTCGCTCTGGAGGGCGCCCAGGTGTTCAAGGACATCCACGTTCATCTGCACGCGGCAAAAGAACTCCTCGCGCAGGAACGGCTTGTTGAGGAAGTCATTGGCGCCCGATTTGATGAACCTCGCGGAAAGGGTGCTCGAACCCGCCGAGGACACGCCGATGACCGCCAGGCGTTCCCGCCCCAGGGTCTTACGGACTTCCTTGATGAGCTGGAACCCATCCATCACGGGCATGTGGTAATCGGTGATCATCAAACGCACATCGCCCTCCCGGGCGATCACGTCCAGCGCCTCGGCACCATTGGCCGCCTCGACCACATGGAATTGATATTGCCGGAGAAGATCGCGAGTGTAATGCCGCGCGCTGGTCGCATCGTCAACCACCAGCGCCTTGATGGTGCGATTGCGATGAAGCCCGGTGATCAGGCGGACCAGGTAATCGAGACTGCTCGGATCTTCCTTGACCACATAGTCGATCACCTTCTTGGACAGGACGCGATCCCGAACGTCCTCGGAAAAGTTCCCGGTATAGACGACGACGGGCAGGCCATGATCGATGATCGCGTCGACGATCTCGCCGTCCGGCGCATCGGGCAGATTCAAATCCAACAGTGCGAGGAAAATATCGCCGGAGTACTCGGCGATCCGCCGTTCGGCCTCGGCCCGGCTCGCGGCGGCTGCGACGTCGAAACCAGCGTCCTTGAGCTTGCTGGTGAGGATGGACAGAAAGAACTTTCCGTCTTCGACGACGAGAACCCTGGGCATCCCCCAAACCCCTGAGCGCAACGGCTGTATGAGGGGATACTACATTATCGACCCGAGGGCAAACGTGGCGATCGCGCGCGCGACCGCCACCCGCCACATCACTCTGCGGGCTGGTGAACACCCACGGGGGCGCCGTGCCCCTCGGCTTCCGCCGGGGCCGACGGCTCCCCGAGCGATTCCGGAAGGAACCGCAGGAAGCTCGCACCCACGAGGGTGATCAGCAGCGCCAGGGCGACGCCGCCCAGACCCAGCGCGATCTCCGGCAGGCTTGGGACATAGGAGTGCACCTGCCCATCCGCGAAGCTCGACGAAATCTCCATGCCGGGGAACAATTGCAGCGGATACGCTTGTCCGCCGATGATGATCACGTACACCTGGGCGAGGCCGCCGAGGATCACCAGCGCGGACGCCATCCGGAAGGCGTTCCGGCATTGCGGCTTGGCAGCGAACGCGAGCAGCAGCGGAACCACGCCGCCCAGCCCGACCTGGCCACCCCAGAACAGCAGGGTATAGATGCCGCCATCGCGGAGGATGAAGGCTTCCACGCCGGCATGGCCGGCCCAGTAGAGGGCCGTCAGATGCTGCACCGCCACGAAATAGAGATTGGCGGCAACGAACAGCCCCAGCAGCTTGCGGAGACGCAGAACGAGATCGTCCCCGATGGGGCGGCCGCTGCCGGCGTACAGCGCCATCACCACCAGATTGAACACCGCCAAGCCAAAGGCGAACGACATGGCGATGAACATCGGCGCCATTACCGCGGAACCGTAAGCGTCGCGGGCGATCAGGAAGCCGAAGATCGACCCCGTACCGGTGGTCAGCACGAGACGCCACACAAACGCCGCGATCGCCGCCGGTTTGTAGAACGCCTTCTTGGTCCAATCCATCATCGTCCACAGATAGAGCGCGACGATGCCGAAGAATCCGCTGTAGAGAATGACGTTCCACGCGAAGATGGACTTGAAGTTGAAATGCGTCATCGCCACGGCCAGCCGATCCGGCCGGCCGAGGTCGAGCACCAGCACCGCCAGACCGCCCGCCAGCAAGGCGATCGCCAGCAGGCCAGACAGCCGGCCCAGCGGCTGATAGGGCTCGCGGCCGAAGACCGACCCGATCGAGGCGACATTGAGCGCGCCGGAGGCGGCGACGATCAGGAACACGGCGAACACGTGCGGCATGCCCCAGACGACCTGATTGGTCATGCCCGTGACCCAGTGGCCTTCGTGTTCCATGTACACCACGGACGCCGCCGCCGCGAGGATCACCACGGCAAGCCCGCCGACCACGGCAAGCCAGCCCGGCGTCATCGGGGTCAGCTCCTGGTAAACCAGCTTCCTCATTCGTCACGCCTCCAAATCATGTCCCCCGACCCCACCCCCTGGGGCAAGTATCGGAGGACGCGGACCCCACCAGCCTTCACCAACCGCGGCGCCCGGCAAATCCTTGCAACACCCGTTACGCAGCGCCTCTCCGTACGGAGAGACGCGCCGTTCATATCCCCTGGTAGCGTACGCCGGGATCCAGGCCCAACTCGCCGCGGATTCGCGTGGTGGTCTCGGTCGAGACCCGCTTCGCGATCTCGCTCGACGGATCGCTGAGATCGCCGAACAGCATCGCCCCGCCCCCGGAGCTCTGACACGCCTCGACACAGGCGGGCTGGCGGCCGGCGTCGATCCGGTGGACGCACATGGTGCAGGCCTCGACCGTGCCCTTCCCGCGCGGCAGGTAGGGCTTCTGATCGGTCTGGTCCTCGTGGGTGAAGGACCGCGCCTTGTAGGGGCACGCCATCATGCAATAGCGGCAGCCGATACAGATGTGGCGATCGACCAGAACGATGCCATCGGCCCGTTTCATCGACGCGCCGGTCGGACACACATCAACGCAGGCCGGTTTGGCGCAATGCTGGCACATCACCGGCAGCGAATGCCGCATGCCCGTGGACGGGTCGGAGACCTCGAGCTTGCGGATGTACTGGGCATCCGTGCGCGGCCGGTCGTGCCCCACCAATCCCATCTCCTGCTTGCACGCGGTGACGCATGCCTTGCAGTCCGGGCTGCATTTGGTGCTGTCGATCAGCATGCCCCACCGGTTGGCGGCCGAGGCAGGTTCACCGGCCGGGCGCGCGCTGGCCTGGGCCGCGATCAGGGTGACGCCGGGCGCCACCACGGTCACCGCTCCGGCGACCTGGAGAAACGCGCGACGCTGCCCGTCGAAATCGTTGTTATCGGTGCTCATGCTTGCGTCCTTGCCTCCGTCAGCGGGCGGCCGTCTTGCCCGCGCCCGCGCTGTCCGGCGTGGTGGCGTGGCAAGAGAAGCAATCGATCGAGACCGCGGCATATTCGTGGCAGGACTGGCAGAACTGCCCCGGTGCGTTCACCGGGATCGCCTTGCCGTCAGGGCCGGTGGCCGCATGGCAGTTCACGCACTCCTTGAGGCTGTACTTGCCGCCGCGGATGCCGAGCCTGAGCGTTTCATCCCGCTGATGGTACAGGAACGCGAAATGGTTCCGGCGCATCACCGGGATGTCGTCGACACAGTGTCCGCCCTTGGCCACGGGGAACGCGGGACGGCCATCGTCCGCCCACGTCGCCGAGCCCCCGAGGACCGCCGCCGCGAAGGCGACGATCCCCAAAATGGCCAGCCCGACCCGCCGCATCGGTGTCATTCCCCAAGGCCCATCTGGATGTAGCCGGTGGGGCACACATCGTGGCAGATGTGGCAACCGATACACTTGGAGTAGTCGGTGAACACGTAGCGACCGGTGGCGCGCTCCTTCTTCGGAGTGCGGCTGACCGCGCCCTGCGGACAGAACACGACGCAATTGTCGCACTCGAAGCACAGGCCGCACGACATGCAGCGCTTGGCCTCGTCGATGGTTTCCTTCTCGGAGAGCGCCACCAGGCGCTCCTGGAAGTTGCCGATCACCTTGTCCGCGTCGATATGAATCTCGGACCGGTGATGGCGCGGCGTGTTGACGAAGTGCCCAAGGAACAGCTCGTCGTGCGGAATGATTTCCTGGGCGCCGCGATCCTCGAAGTTGTGGACGGCGAACTTGGCGTCCGAGGTTCCGCGCACGGCTTCGCCGCTGTACTTCTCGGGTTCCAGATGGGTTTCCCGCAGCTTGTTCAGCAGGTTGAAGTGGTGGACATCGACCTTCGGACGCTTGCCCAATTCGCCGCCGGCCACGAACTCGTTGATGCTGGCGGCCGCCACGCGGCCATGGCCGATCGCCGTGGTCAGCAGGTGCGGGCGAACCACGTCGCCACCGACGAAGTGCTTCTCCTTGCCGGGGACGCGCATATTTCGGTCGGCGTTGATGAAGCCCTTGCCGTTATCCATCTCGGCGAGATCGGCCAGATCGCCCTTCTGACCGATGGCGGACACGATCAGCTCGGCCTCCAGCACGAACTCGGTGCCCTCCTGGGGAACCGGGGTCATGCCGTCCATGGTGCACTTGCACATCTTGAGACCAACGGCGCGGCCGTCGGAGGCCGTGACCACCTCGAGCGGCATCACGCCGCCGATGATCTCGACACCCTCGCGCTTCGCGTCGTCGATCTCGCGCTGCGCCGCGAACATCTTTTCCACCGGGAACAGCGAGGTCAGGACCGCGGTGCAGCCTTCCCGGCTGGCGGCGGCGGCGACGTCGTGCGCCGTCTGGCCAAGAATGACCTTCTCGATGCGGTCCTGGTGCGAGGCCTCCTTGATGTGGCCGAGCCGGCGGGCGACCGACGCCACGTCGATGGACGTGTCACCGCCCCCGACGACGATGATGCGCCCGGAGACGTACTGCATCCGGCCCTCGTTGAAGGCCTTGAGGAAGGCGACACCCGACACGCAGTTCGACGCCTTGTCCCAGCCCGGGATCGGCAGGCCGCGGCCGGCATGGGTGCCCACCGCCCAGAAGATAGCATCGAAGCCTTTTTCCAAATCGGCGATGGAAACGTCACGGCCGATGCGGCAATTCGCCTTAACCGTCACGCCCATGTCGATGATGCGCTGAATTTCGGCATCGAGCATGTCGCGCGGCGTCCGGTAGCCGGGAATGCCGTAGCGCATGTAACCGCCCAGAAGGGGCTTTTCCTCGAACACCGTCACGCCGTGGCCCTTGCGGCGCAGATGGTAGGCCGCCGACAGGCCGCCGGGGCCGCCGCCGATCACGGCGATCTTCTTGCCCGATTCCTTTTCCGGCTTCGCGAAGGCAAGCTTGTGCTCGATCGCCCAATTGCCGACGTAGTGTTCGACCGAATTGATACCGACGTGCTCTTCGACCGCGTTGCGGTTGCAACCCTGCTCGCACGGCGCCGGGCAGACGCGCCCCATCACCGCCGGAAAGGGATTGGCCTCGGTCATACGGCGGAACGCGTATTCCTGCCATGCCATGCCCTCGACCGGCGGCTTTTCCACGCCGCGTGCGATATCCAGCCAGCCGCGAATATCGTGGCCCGACGGGCAGCTGCCCGAGCAGGGGGGAGTGCGCAACACATAAGTCGGGCACTTGTGCGACCAACTCGCGTTGAAAATCTCCTCGGCCCACGGCCGGTGCTCGTGGTCGCCATCCTTGTAACGGCGGAAGTTCATGCCTTCCGTAGTGGCCTTGACCGTCGACTTTGCTGCCATCGTCCTCTCCCTGGACCGTCTTTCTTATGGGGTCTTGCCCCTAGTCGTTATCGCCCAAAATGATCGTGTTGCTCACCAACTGATGAACCGAAACGATCATCTCTCTATCATAGCCGTAATACGGCAAGACTTTGGTGAACTGGGCCTTGCAGATGGCGCAGATGGTCGCCATGTGCGTCACGCCCTCCTGTTCGACCACCTGTTTCAAGGCTTCCAAGCGCGGCTTGGCGCCCTTGACGCGGACTTCCATGAGTTCGTCGGTCAGCAGGCCGCCGCCGCCGCCGCAGCAGAAGGTCTTCTCAAGAATGGTATCCCTGTTCATATCCACGAACTTGGGCACCGTCGCCTTGATGATCTCCCGGGGAAGGACGAATTGCCCGCCGGGGAAATCGCCCATGCGCGAGGCGCGGGCGATGTTGCACGAGTCGTGGAAGGTCAGCACCATCCCATCGTTGCCGGACTTGTCGAGCTTGATGCCCTTCCGCCGGATGAGGTCGGTGGTGAATTCGACGATGTGCTGCGGCACCGGATAGCGGGGATCGAGGAAATCCCACGGCCCCACCAGCGTGTTCAGGAAGCTGTAGGCGACGCGCCAGGCATGGCCGCACTCACCAAAGACGATGCGCTTTACGCCCAACTCGATCGCGGCCTCGCGGATGCGCATGGCGATCTTGCGCATCTGCTCGTAATTGCCGATGAACATGCCGAAGTTGCCGGCCTCGGACGCCTTGGTGGACAGGGTCCACGACACGCCGGAGGCATGGAACACCTTGGCATAGCCCATCAGGCCGAGCACGTGCGGCTCGGCGAAGAAGTCGGCCGACGGGGTGATCAGCAGGACTTCGGCGCCGTGAACGTCGAGCGGCATCTTCACCGCGACGCCGCTATCGGCCTCCATGTCCTCTTCCAGGCCGGCCAGCGTATCTTCCAGCGCAGGCGCGGGAAGACCGAGATTGTTGCCGATCTTGTGGACCTTGCCGATGATCTCGTTGCAGTACTTCTGGCCGTAGCCGATGCTGTCCATGATCTCGCGCGCCGCCATCGAGATTTCGGCGGTGTCGATACCGTAGGGGCAGAACACCGAGCAGCGCCGGCACTGCGAGCACTGGTGGAAGTAATTGAACCATTCGTCCAGGAGTTCCTTCGTGAACTCCTTGGCGCCGACCAGCTTCGGGGCGATCTTGCCCGCCAGGGTGAAATAGCGGCGATAGACCGAACGGAACAGATCCTGGCGTGCCACCGGCATGTTCTTGGGATCGCCGGTGCCCAGGAAGTAGTGGCACTTGTCGGTGCAGGCGCCGCACTTGACGCAAATGTCCATGTAGACCCGCAACGACCGGTAGCGGGACAGAAGATCGCCCATTTTGGCGATGGCCTTCTCCTGCCAGTCGGGCACGAGTTCCTTGGGAAAACCAAGAGCCTCCTGGTGGGCAGGGGCGGCGACATAGGAGCGGGATTGCGCCATGGCGCCACAGGCGAGCGCCGGCATGGGACGCTCTTCGACGTCGCCGAGGACAGGGGTTTCGAACTTGTCGGCCATCGATCAGTTCCTTCCCGCTTCGAGCTTGGCGGCCCAATTGGAGAGATGGCGCCGCTCGCGCGGATCATCGTTTTGGTTGCGGGTCGGGCTGAAGAAGATGCCCGGCGCGTGGAGAAGCTTCGAGAACGGGAAGACGATCATCAGCAGCGCGACCAGCCCGAGATGGACGGCGAGCACCGGGTCTTCCGGCAGGGGATGGATTTCGAAGCTCATCAACCCGATGAAGAACGCCTTCACGCCAATGATGTCGGTATGGGCGATGAGCTTCATCGCCAAGCCGCTGGCGCCGATACCCATGAGCAGGAAAAGCATCAGCCAGTCCGAGGGCGACGTGATGTAGGCGATGCGCGGCACCACGGCCCGGCGCAGAGCCAGGAGGGCCAGGCCGCCCATCATCATCAACCCGGCGTAGAGGCCAAACGGCTGAACCAATTGGAACGGGAGCCAAACGTGCTCCTGAAAGTAACGCACGTGCCGCGCCAACACCACGAACAAGCCCAGGTGAAAGAGGACCGCGAAGATCCACAACGGTTTGTTCGACTTGAACAGGCTTTCGAAGACGACCACTTCGCGAGCGACGCGAAACGCCGCGCCCGACTTCGTGAGGGGAGCGGGCGTGGTGGGAATCTTCAGCGGCGCCGGCGTGCGAGCGAATTGGATGATCTTGGCGACCAGCCCAACCACCAGCACGGTGGTGGCGACGGCGAACAGGATGGCGAAAACGGTCGTCACTTCTACTTGCTCCCACCATGGCGCCGCGCTTCGACGCGGCCCGGAACCAGGGGCGGGCTCGACGCCCGCCCCTTCAGTCACCGTGCGATCAGACGCAGCCGGTCGGCTTCGGCAGGCCGGCGATCTTGCACGCCTGCTTGGCCGGGCCGTAGGGGAACAGCTCGTACAGATACTTGTTGCTGCCCTTTTCCGGCCCCATCTTCTTGGCGATGGCCTTGGTCAGAACGCGCACCGCCGGAGCGATCTGATACTCGGCATAGTACTCGCGAAGGAAGTTGACGACCTCCCAGTGTTCGGGGGTCATATCGACCTTCTCGTCCTTCGCGATCAGGGCGGCGAGGTCTTCGTTCCACTCGTTGATGTTGACGAGATAGCCTTCCTCGTCCGCTTCGACGGTCTTCCCATTGACGGTGTAAGCCATAATTCTACTCCCTCTCAACAAACGTGCGAACGGCTGGTTACAGCCAAGCGTGAACGGCCCTTGCCTCGGCCGCCAGATCGACGAAGCCAGCGTAGTCGACGACGGTCACGCCGCCAACAACGTTGGCGGGATCCATGCCCCGGGCTTGCAGATCCTGGCCCAGAACGCAGACCCGGAACTGCTTCGCCGCATCCGCCATGCGGGCGGCCACGGACGTGCCCTGAAGCGCGGCGAACACCGCGTCTTCGATCAGCAGGATGGCGTCGCCCGCCTTCGCATGACGCAGGCAGCTATCGAGGTTCGAGCGCTCGAAAGGCGACTTGTTGACGGTGTGCAACATGCTCATCGTTCGTCCCCTTTTCTCACGCGCTCAAAACGACGTCCATCTCGGCCATGAGCGCGGCCATATCGGCACGGCTCAGGACCTCGACGGGCACCACCAAATCGGCCTCGGTGAGGCCACGCTCCTCAAGGCTCTCCTTCTCGACGTAGAGCTTCTCGATGTCATAGCCCTCGAGAGCCCGGTAGGTCGGCGAGAAGTTCTTCATGCCGAGGCCCGAAGGATTGTGCCCCTTCTTGATCTGGTACACGCCGTCGTCGAGGAAGGCGAGATGGACGTCCTGATCGAAGGCGGCCGAAATCAGCACCATCTCGAGCACTTCGAGCGCGTAGATGGTGCCGTACGGGGCCTTGCGATTGACGTACATGAACTTCTTGACGACACCGCCCGCAAAATCTTCTTCTTCCATCTCGGCCTCCTCAGTCGCCGAAGGCGACCAGGCGGTCGGCCTGGATGCCCGCTTCGATCAGCTGACCCAGGCCCGAGATACGGAAACCGGGGGCCAGGCTATCCTCGACGATGCCGCGGCGGAGACCCGCCGCGACACACACCACCAAGTCGACCGAGTATTGCTCGGCCAGCTTCTGCCAATTCTTGATGACGTTGCGGTCATCCGTCGGGGGCTCGGAGAAGCGCGTGGCGTTGAGGACACCGTCGTAATAGAAGAAGACCCGGAAGATCTCGTGTCCCTTTTCCAGCGCCGCCTTGGCGAACTGGTAAGCGGAGTCCGAGGCCTGGTGGTTATACGGGCCTTCGTTGACCAGAATGCCGAACTTCATAACGTTTCCCCGCCCTAGAAGTGCAGATGCGCGGAGGCGTTAAGGTTCGAGCGGCTGCCGCGCCAAGTATCCACGTGATACTTTGTGAACGGCAGGTTGGTGAGCTCGAAGAAGCGCGGCCAACCGATACGTTCGATCCACTCGCCCATACGCTCCCACGGACGCGCGTCCTTCTTGTAGGCGGCGAGGATGCTCTTCACCACCGCACCGACTTCCGGCCAACGCGGGGCGTTGTTCGGCAGGCCGGCCGCGACCAGCTTGTGGAACATCGGCTTCGAACGGGTGGAGGAGTGCTTGCCGCCGACCCAGATCGCGATCTTGGAATTGACCGGATCGTTGATCTGCATGGGCGGGCAGGGCGGATAGCAGGCGCCGCAGCACACGCACTTCTTCTCGTCCACTTCCAGGGTCGGCTTGCCGTTGACCAGCGCCGGGCGGATGGCCGCCACCGGGCAACGGGCGATGACCGCCGGACGCTCGCAGACGCCAGCCACCAGGTCATGGTTGATGATCGGCGGCTTGGTGTGCTGGATGTTGACCGCGATGTCGCCCTGGCCGCCGCAGTTGATCTGGCAGCAGCTGGTGGTGATCTTCACGCGGTTGGGCATGTCTTCATTGCGGAACTCGTCGGCGAGTTCGTCCATCAGCGACTTCACCACGCCGGAGGCGTCGGTGCCGGGGATGTCGCAATGCAGCCAGCCCTGGGTGTGGGAGATGAAACCGACGGAATTGCCGGTGCCGCCCACGGGGTAGCCTTCGCCTTCGAGACGCTTGATCAGCGGCTCGACCCTCTTTTCATCGAACACCATGAACTCGACGGACGAGCGCATGGTGAAACGGACATAGCCGTCGCAGAACTCATCCGCGATGTCGCAGAGCGCGCGAATGGTGAAAACGTCCATCTGGCGCTGGGTGCCAGCCTTGACGGTCCACACCTGATCGCCGTTATCGGCGACGTGGTGCAGTACGCCCGGCCGAGGCCGATCATGCCATGCCCACTTGCCATAGTTCTTCACCAGGGCCGGATGCATGTAATTCTTGGCATCCGGAACGCCGGTCTCGTCGGGACGACGCAGCTCGGTCATTGTCCTCTCTCCCTATCTTTTTATCTTTGCTTCCCGACTCACTCGGCCGCACTGGCCTTGCGTTCGTTCCACTTGCGCACTTCCTCGTCCCAACCATCGGTACGGACATAGGGATTGGTACGCGGACGGGTAACCATGTTGGGGTCGAGATCCAGTTCGACGCCCTCGAGGAAATTGACCAGGCCGATGCGCTCGATCATTTCACCCATACGCTCGTGCTCGAGCGCATTCTCGGCGAAGAAGTCGAGAACGCGATGGGCGAGATCCACGACCTCCGCGTAATCCTCGTCGGTCTCAAGCTTCTTGAAGGGAAGGATGACGGTGCCGAAGAGGTCACCGATCTTCAGGGTGCGCTTGCCGCCGGCCAGGATGCAGATGCCGCGGTCCTTGCCGGGCTTCAGTGCCTTGGTGCACACGTTGATGCAGTGCATGCAGCGGACGCAGGACTTGTTGTCCACGTCGAGCGTATCGTCGTCGTTCAACGCCAGCGCCTGGCTCGGGCACATGCGGACAACCTGGTTGATGAATTCCTTGCGGCCGAGTTCGGCCACCTTCTTCTTCACCTCGTCCTGGTTCACCTGCATGTCGTCACGCCAGGTGCCGAGGACCGCCATGTCCGCGCGCTGGGTGGCGTTCGAGCAATCGTTGGCGCAGCCCGAGAACTTGAACTTCATCTTGTACGGCAGGCTGGGCCGGTGGATGTCGTCGGTGAAATCGTTGATGATGTCCTTGTGCAGGCGCAGCGTGTCGAAGCAGGACTGCTCGCAGCGGGCCGGGCCGACGCAGGCCGCCGACGTACGGACGCCGGCGCCGGCGCCGCCCATGTCGAAGCCCATCTCGTTCATTTTGTCCCAGGCGGGCTGAACCTGATCGGTGCGGCAGCCCTGGAACATGATGTCGCCCGACTGGCCGTGCAGCGCGATCAGGCCCGAGCCATGCTCTTCCCAGATCTCGCAGAAGCGGCGCAGGGTCTTGGTATCGTAGAAGAAGCCGGGCGGCGGCATGATGCGGATGGTGTGGAATTCCGAGGATTCGGAATACTTGTCAGCCACCTCGGAGAAGCGCGGGATGACGCCGGCGCCGTAGCCGAATACGCCGACCGTGCCGCCCTTCCAATAGCCCTTGCGGGTTTCGTAGCTGTGCTCCAGCTGGCCCAGCAGGCTCTTCATGATATTCGCGTACGGCTTGCCCTCGGCTGTGGCGAGCCGCTTCAAGCCCTTCACAAAGCTCGGCCACGGACCGCTCTCGAGCTGGTCCAGAAGCGGCGTCTCGGGCATCTTCTTAGACATGTCATTATCTCCCTGACCGACATTGACCCGGGCGCTCAAGGCCGTTCAGACCTGGCGCGCCGTCTGGTTCCTTTTGCTCATGACCCTTGGAAGGCAGCGTTCGCCTCCTTGGATCCATCCCTGTTTTGCGGCCATTCTCGCGGATTGCCTACGGATCCACAAGGAATCAGTAGGCGCCCCGGGTGGCATCCTTTACATTACTGGATCATAATATAGCTGAGGACGATGATCCAAGCGTAATTTTTGCAATCCGATGAAATTTGGGAGAGGAGAAGGAGTATGACGGAATCCTGGAGCGGGGCCGCCCCGGCACGCCATTTCAGCCTCGAAAATTCCACCGCATATGCCGCCTGGCGTGACCTCCGCCTCGCGAACCAGCCCCCTAGCCTCGCCGATTTGATCGTCGAAGTCGAGAGGATCGATGCGCTTTCGGATAAGGAACACGCCGCGCTGATGGATCGGATCCGCCGATGCAACTTCGCCGTATACGCGGAGCGGCATCCGGTGCCCGGGCGCGACGACAAAAATGCGCTGCGGGCACTCGGTCTGCGGTTCGGACTGACCAGCCTCGATTGCAACACGCTGGCCGACGAGGACGGAGTGACGCCCTTGTCCGTTCATCGTGACGGTCCCCGCTCGCGCTACATTCCTTATACCGAACGCCCGATCGCCTGGCATACCGACGGCTATTACAACCACCCGCCGCGGCAGGTGCGGGCACTGACGCTCCATTGCGCCAGCCCCGCAGCCGAAGGCGGTGCGAATCGCCTGATGGACTACGAGCTTCTCTATATAATGCTGCGGGATGAGGATCCCGCCCACATCGCCGCGCTCACGCGGGAGGACGCAATGACTATTCCGGGTAACGACGAGGACGGCATAGTTCGCGCCGCCACGCCGGGACCGGTATTCTGGTTCGACAACGACGGCCGGCTGGCCATGCGCTATACGGCGCGAGCCCGAAACGTGGAGTGGAACGCCGACCCGGCGGTGCAGCGTGCGGCCGCGGCCATCCGGCGAATCCTTGACGACCCGTCGGCACCGGTTTTCCAGGGACGGCTCGAAGCCGGCCAGGGGCTGGTGTCCAACAACGTCCTTCATACGCGGGAGCCGTTCCGGGACGATCCGGCCCACCCGCGCCTGCTCTACCGGGCACGCTACCATGACCGGATTGCGGGCTCCTGATCGCGGCCTTCCCCCGGTCTCCACCGCCCGCCACCCCGCCGAAACCGAAACGTCCGACAAGACGACGCGACATTGAAACGAGGCCACCGATGACAGACGATCCCCGCTTTCCCGAGGAAAAAACCACTCCCCTCGCCACCCTCGCCGCCCCTTGGGGCCGCGAGATATCGTTGCAGGGGGTCGAGCACGAAAGCGGACTCAAGATTCTGCGCGTTCGCATCAAGGAGGGCCGGGCGCGCTTCACCATCCTCGACTTGGACGCGCCCACGGCCAAGGCCTGGGGCGAAGCGATGATGACGTGGGCGAAAACGGCCGAAAGCTGACGGCGCGCAGACCGCGCCCGCTCAAACGGACGCGGTCGCCAGCGCGGCCTCGGCCATGGCGACGACGATATCCACCAATTCCGGTTCGGCCCCGATGCCGGCGACGATCCGGACACGGTGGCCGGAGGGTTCGGCGGGCGCCGCGGCATCCGTCCCCCTTCCCCCACCGAACAACGGCGGGATGTCCTCGCTGGCGTGCATGCCCTGGGCCACCAGCAGGGGCAGAACGACGACGTCGCGGTGGGTCACCAGCGAGGGCCATTCCGCGGCCTTGGGGTCCTGCTCCAGAAAGGCGAGGACCGTCTCCGCGAAAATCGCCTGGCCGGCGATGGCCGCGGCAATGGCGCGGGGGGTTGCGCCCGCGCCGCCGGGGCGCGACGATCCGTGGGCGATCAGCAACACGGTCGACGTTCCGGGATCGAAGCCCGCCGCGGCCGCCGCCGCACGGGCGCGCCCCGCCAGCAGGAGCGGCAGGCGCGGGTGCTCGCCGACCGGCGGCGTGTAAAGAACGGTCCGGTTGCCCCGGCGGGTGACCGCCCCGGCAAGGCCCATGGCCCGCGGGATGAGCGTGTCGGTGTAGTAACCGCGCCCGGTGAACACCGGAACCACAACGGCGACATCGGCCCCCACCATATCCAGCGCGCGCTCCGCCGCGGGCGGATTCTTCAAGAAGACGGCCGCCACCTCGGCAAATCGTGCCCGGGCGCGGATGCCGTCGGCCAGGGCCTTGATCGGGGCGGCCGCGTCGGCATGGCCGGACGAACCGTGCCCCACAAGAATCAACGCGGCCCGGCCCGCCGAACGTGTCATTCCCCCGCCTGTGTCGTCGTCTCCGCGGATGCCGGCTCGCTGCCGAACCAGTCGAGGGCGCCCGCCAGGGACACCACCCGGCCGATCACGATAAGGGTGGGCGCCTTGAACTCTTGCTCCGTCACCAGCACCGGCAGCGAGGCGACGGTCCCGATCGCCCGCCGCTGCCGAGCGGTGGTGCCGTTCTCGATGGCCGCGGCGGGCGTGTCGGATGGCAGGCCCGCCGCCATCAGCTCATCGGCGATTCGCGGAAGATTGGTCAGCCCCATGTAGATGACCAACGTCGTATCGGGGTCCGCCAGCCGGTGCCAATCGTAATCGATGCCATAGCCTTCGCGGGCGTGACCGGCGAGAAAACGCACACCTTGCGAAAGGCCGCGATGGGTAAGAGGGATGCCCGAATAGGTGGCGCAACCCGAAGCCGAGCTGATTCCCGGCACGACCTCGAACGGGATGCCGTGGCGGGCCAGATGCTCGGCTTCTTCGCTGCCGCGGCCGAAGACGAAGGGATCGCCGCCCTTGAGGCGCAGCACACGCCGCCCGGCGCGCGCCAGCGACACCAGCAGTTCGTTGATCTCGTCCTGCACCAGGGCGTGATGGGCCATCGCCTTGCCCGCGTAGATGCGCGCGGTCCCGGCGGGGATCATGGCCAAGATTTCATCGCTGACCAGCCGGTCGAATACGACGACGTCGGCCTCACGCATCAAACGCGCGGCCTTCATCGTCACCAAGTCAGGATCTCCCGGCCCGGCGCCCACCAGGGCGACGCTACCCTCCCGCATGAACTCCTCCACCGTCTTCGGCGCATGCGCGCACGATATTAATTTTGTCTAATATATAGAAGGCGCCGGCCTCTCGCGCCATAGGAAAGACCCACCTCCTATCGTGCGCCCCCCCTTTGCTTACGGCTGGACGGAATGGCCGTAAGATGCGGTGAGACCTTTTCCCGGCGGAGTTACAATCGCTTCCGCCGGGAGCCTCCAGGCGCCCGCGCTGCTCAACTAGGTCTCGACTTGGGCGTCCCCCCGCACTGGTGCGGCGGGACGCGCCCTTTTGCCCGTTGCAACCGGATAGCGGACGGAAATCGCCACCGCCCGCGTACCCGCACATCCGAGCCGCCACGGCACCCTTCCCCGGGAAATTTCCCTTGGCCCCGCGCTCACACCGCCTCACGGACCACGGCATCGTGGAAGATTTCCTGGAACAGCTTGAGCAGCCGCAGGTCCAATTGTCCGGCCATTTCCTCCGTCATCAGTGCGAAAGCCTCGTCCGGGGTCATCGCCGCCTTGTAGGTGCGCCGTTCCGTCAAGGCGGCGAACACGTCGACGATAGCCGCCATGCGCGCGAGATCGTTGAGCTTGTCCATGGTCAAGCCATTGGGATAACCGCTGCCGTCGAGACGCTCGTGATGCTGGGTGGCGATGGTGAGCACGCCCTTGGGAACGTCCGAGAACTTGCGCAGATAATCCGAACTCAGCTTCACGTGTCCGCGCACCACCGCCCATTCCTCGGCCGTGAGCTTGCCCGGCTTGTTCAGCACGTGATGCGGGATGACCATCTTGCCGATGTCATGGACCAGCCCGCCGGTCGCCAGGATCATCAGCGCGCTCTCCTTCAGCCCGATGGTGAAGCCGAACAGCGTCAGCAGCGTCGCCACCCGCACGGAATGGACGTAAGAGTAATTGTCGTGACCGCGCACGCCGCGGAGAACATGCTGGTACTGGGACGCGGTCACCACTTCGAGCAGCGGCGCACAGGTGGCATTGAGCTTTTCCTGGGACAGGGGCTCGCCGTGTTCGATCAGATCGGCGAAGCCGTGAAAGATGGCGAGCGTTTCCCGCAGGCTCTTTTGCGGCCCCGGTGGCAGATGCGCCCATCCGTCCTCGACCTTCCTGTTGATCAACCCCGATACGAGATTGATCAGTTCACTGCGGCGGAACGGCTTTTCCAGCAGCGCATCCGGTTCGACGTCGCCGCTCGTCCTGCCGATATCCTCGATGGAGCGGCTGCGCGCCCGGCAAACGATGATGGGGACGTCCTTGAGCACGTGCGCGTCACGCAACGTCCGCACCAATAGGCCGCGATCGGGAACACGGACCCTTTCGTCCACCACCACCGCCGCTGGCGGCGTCCGCAGGCGGCCAATGGCCATTTCGACGTCGGGGTAATCGGCAACACGGTAAAAGGACGCCAATGCCTTGGCGATTTCGTCCCGGTTCCCGGCGTTTTCGTCGATCACCGCAACCAGCGACCGGTATATGGCGCCGCCCGCATTGCCAGCATGCATTGCCCGAACTCCCGCACCGGATCGCGCCAATTATGCCGACAGTCCAGGCAAGCACTACGATCCCGGTACGATCATATATTCCGCCATAACAACGCTTTGGCAATGGCGGAGTGCAAAAATGCGGAGTGGCGGCGCAAAGCCGCGGAACAAATTGAGGGCGTCTCGGGGGAAGGGAGGCGGATGGCGATCCCAATCCTGCGGGATCCGCACCACGTATCGGAAGGAGCGGGGAAAGGGCACGGCGGCGGCGCGAACCGCCCGACTCACGCGTGGCCGGCGTCGCCCGACAGCGAACCGAAATGGATCCCCAGCTTCTGGATCGCCCGTTCCCATTTCCGCTCGATGTCCATGCCGAAGACGAGATCGGAATCGGCGGCCACGTTCAGCCACACATTCTCGCGGATTTCGGCGTCGAGCTGTCCAGGGCTCCAGCCGGCGTAACCCAGAGCGAGCAGGCTGGTGCGCGGACCTTCGCCGGATGACATGGCCTTGAGCACGTCGATGGTGGCGGTCAAAGCCACCTGCTGGTCCACCACCATGGTGGTTTCATGCGCATAGTCGGTCGAGTGAAGCACGAACCCTCGTCCGCCTTCCACCGGCCCTCCGAGATGGATTCGGATCGCCTCGCTGCCCGGACCGGGTTCGATGCCCAGTTGATCCAGCAGTTCGGGAAAGGTCAGGCCCTCGAATTCACGGTTGATCACCAGCCCCATGGCACCTTCGGCCGTATGCGCGCAAATATAGATAACCGTGCGCACAAAGCGCGGGTCCCGCATCTGCGGCATGGCGATCAGCAATTGACCTGCGAGATAACCTGACGTTTTCTGGACGGGCATGTCCCACACATATGCCGGTCGGGGACGGAAAGCAACCCTGCCCCTTCGCGTTCCGGCCGCCCGGCCACGCAGCCTTGACAGGCGCTTCGCCTCTCTGCTGTTCTTCCTTCCAGGGAAAGCCGAGGGCCGATGATGACAAGACTTCGCATGTGGCTGATGTTGGCGATGCTGGCGTTGCCGGCCGGTGCGCTGGCGGCCGATCCGGGGGCCTCGGAATGGACGCGCAACGAGGCCGGCACAATCCGCATGATTTCCGCGGCGACCGCCGTCGGCCAGTCCGACCGCATCGAAATGGGGCTCCAGTTCCAGCTTGAGCCGGGCTGGAAGATCTACTGGCGCACCCCCGGCGATGCCGGCTATCCCCCCAAGGTCGACTGGAGCGGATCGGAAAACATCGCCACCCCGGTCATGTCCTGGCCGGCGCCCCGGCGATTCGTCGAAGGCGGCCTGCAAATCCACGGCTATGCGGGGGACGTGATCCTGCCGCTGGCGGTGCCCGTGCGGCATCCCGGCCAGCCCGTCCGCATATCCGCCAACGTGGATTACCTGGCCTGCGCCGATGTCTGCGTGCCGATGCAGGCGCATCTCGACCTCGCGCTGCCGGCCGGTCCCGCGGACGCCTCATCCTTCGTCCACGCCATCGACCGCTTCAGGGAACTTGTGCCCGGCGATGGCTCCCGCCGCGGGTTGTCGCTGCTGTCCGCCGAAGCCGTCGGCGACGGCAAGACGTCCGCCTTGCGCCTGACGGTCGAGACCACCGCCGAGCCGTTCGCCCATCCCGACGCCTTCGTCGAAGGAGAGGACGTCGCCAGCTTCGAGCCGCCCCGGGTCCGCCTCGCCGACGGTGGGCGCCGGGCGGTGCTGACGATTCCCGTGATCGGCGACACCGTGCAGCGCCCCCTTGCCGGCGCGCCGCTGACGGTGACCGTCGTCGATGGCCCGCGCTCGATGGAGGCCAAGGTCACGCCCGTACCGGCGGTGGCGGCGGCGGAATCACCGGCGCCGATGATGCTGCTGGGAATGCTGGGCGCGGCGCTGATCGGCGGATTGATCCTCAACCTGATGCCCTGCGTGTTGCCGGTCCTGTCGATCAAAGTGCTGGGAGCCGTGAGCCAAGGCGGCGCGGAACGGTCTCATGTGCGGGCCGCGTTCCTGGCCTCCGCCGCCGGCATCGTCACGTCTTTCCTTCTGCTGGCTTTCGGCGCGATCGCGGTCAAGGCGGCGGGACAGGCCGTCGGCTGGGGCATCCAGTTCCAACAGCCGGCCTTCCTTGCCGTTATGGCGTTGGCCGTCTCGCTGTTCGCGGCCAACCTTTGGGGGTTATTCGAGATTTCCCTGCCGTCATGGCTGTTCAATGCCGCCCCCGGCGGAATTCCCCATCACACCTTGCTCGGCCATTTCCTGTCGGGAGCCTTCGCCACCCTGCTCGCGACCCCGTGTTCGGCGCCGTTCCTGGGAACGGCCATCGGTTTCGCCCTGGCGCGCGGCCCCTTCGAAATCCTGGCCATCTTCACGGCACTGGGAATCGGCATGGCCTTTCCCTACCTGGCGGTGGCCGCACGTCCCGGAATGGCCAAGCGGCTTCCCCGCCCCGGTCCGTGGATGGGCAAGCTCAAGCTCGTGCTTGGTGCCGCGCTCGCGGTCACCGCTCTTTGGCTCCTCAGCGTGCTGGGCGCCCAGTCGGGCCTCAAGGCGGCCGTCCTCGCGGGAGCCGCGATGCTGGCCGCCGTCGGCATGTTGACGGCGCGCCGGCATCTTCCGGAACGGTCGCGCCCGGCGGCGGCGGCGGCGGCGGCGGCGATGTCCGCCGTTGCCCTCGCGGCGCCGCTTCATGCCGGATTCACGGGGATCGAACCGCACGGGGAAAGCCGCGAGGGAGGAATCGCCTGGATCGCTTTCGACCCCGGGACGATCGACCGCTACGTCGCCTCCGGCAAACTGGTGTTCGTCGATGTGACGGCGGAATGGTGCATCACCTGCAAGGTCAATAAGGCGGCGGTCGTCGACCGCGGCGAAGTCGCCCGCCGTCTCGCCGCCGGCAACGTCGTCGCCATGAAGGCCGACTGGACCCGCCCCGACGAAGGGATCACCCGCTACCTGACGTCGTTCGGCCGCTACGGCGTGCCATTCAATGCCGTTTACGGCCCGGCGGCGCCAAAAGGCATCGCCTTGCCGGAACTGCTCACCGAAGGCGACGTCCTCGCCGCGCTCGACAAGGCGGCGGGAAACACCGTAACCCTCAGCCCACCAGGCCGGTAGAGGCGGCCGGGCGGCGCTCCGGATGCCGCATCAGCGGACCGATGCCGCCATCGACGGGTGACTGGCCGGCGAGGTCCGCCGCGGCCGGCGTTTCCTTGCCCCGAACGAGCTCCGCACCGGCGCTGAGGTCGCGGAGATAGGCGTTCCGCCAAGCCTCCACCGTATTCCCGGAGACGACGCCCCACATGGAGCGCCAGCGATTGATCCTCTCCTCGCGCGGCATGGTCAGCGCCGTTCCCAGCGCCTCCGCCACCTCGTCGATATCATAGGGGTTGACGATCAGCGCAGCCTTCAACTCGCGCGCCGCCCCGGCGAAGCGGGACATCACCAGCGCCCCGGGATTGGACGGATCCTGGCCAGCCACGAATTCCTTGGCCACCAGATTCATCCCATCCCGCAGCGGCGTCACCAAGCCGATGCTGGCCACGCGATAGAAGCCCGCCAAGGTCGCGCGGTCATAGCTCTTGTTGATATAGCGTACCGGCTGCCAGTCGAATTCGGAGGAGCGGCCGTTGATGCGGCCCGCCGCGGCCTCCAGCTGCCGCTTCAACGCCCGGTAGCGATCCACGTCCTCGCGCGAGGGGGCGGCAATCTGCATGAACTCGTAAGCGCCGCGCAGTTCGGGGCGGATTTCGATCAGCCGTTCCACCGCCTCGAAGCGCTGCGGCAAACCCTTGGAATAGTCCAGCCGCTCAACCCCCAGAACCAGCGCCCGGCCGTGGAGGGATGCCAACAGCCGCCGGGTTTCGGGGGCATCCGCGGCCTCCGCCGCCATGCGGGCGAACGCCCCGGCATCGATGCCGATCGGATAGGCCGCGGCGCGCAGGACACGGTTGTAAAGGGTGATCCAGCCGTCCGGTCCGACGCCGCCCCGGGCCTCGCCGACAACGTATTCGATGAATGCACGCACGTCGTCGGGGGTCTGGAATCCAACCAGATCATAAGCGGACAAAGCCTTCATCAGCCGTCGATGACCGGGGAGGGCCACCAGCATCTCGGGCACGGGGAAGGGCGTATGCAGGAAGAAGCCGATCCGGTTCTTCAGACCCCGGCGGCGCAATTCCTCCCCGAGGGGGATCAGGTGGTAGTCGTGAACCCAAACCAGATCGTCGGGACGGATCATCGTCGCCAGGGCGGCGGCGAAAGCCGCGTTGACCTTCAGGTAACCCCCGAAGCTCTTGCGGGACACCTCGAGCAGGCCGAGCTGGTAGTGAAATAGTGGCCACAGGGTGGAATTGGAGAAGCCGGTGTAGAATTCCTCGTATTCCTGGCGGGATAGGTCGGTGGTCACGTAGGTCACCCGCCCGTGGACCGTTTTCTTCGGTGGCTGCACGCGTTCGTCGGCCACGTTGCCGGACCACCCGAACCATAGGCCCCCGTTCGTTTCCAGCGCCTCCTCCAGCGCGACGGCAAGGCCGCCGGCATTGCCTCCCTGCCGGGGAACGTTCACCCTGTTGGATACGATAACCAGTCGCGGCATGACCCCTCCCAGGTTTATGGCCGTCATAATGGCCTACGCCAAAGGTGGGGGACGTTCGGGCCTGGCCCAATCCGGATGATGCGGTAATGCGGAGGTGGCAGACGCCCTTCCCCGAAGGCTATCGTCAGCCGCGGGAGATGGCCTCACGCGCGCCCTCGCGGGCCAGGCGGTCCGCCCGTTCGTTCTCGGGATGGCCCGCATGGCCCCGGACCCAATGCCAGGATACCCGGTGGCGGGCCGCCGCTTCGTCGAGGCGGCGCCAAAGATCCTCGTTCTTCACCGGCTTGTTGTCGGCGGTTTTCCAGCCACGCGCCTTCCAGGCGCGCAGCCATTCGCTGATGCCTTTCTGCACGTACTGGCTGTCGGTATAGACCGCGACCGTACACGGGCGCGTAAGCGCACCGAGGCCCGCGATCACCGCCATCAGTTCCATACGGTTGTTGGTGGTGAGCGGTTCGCCGCCCTTGAGTTCCTTTTCCACGCCCTTGAAGCGCAGAATCGCGCCCCAGCCACCGGGACCTGGGTTGCCGCTGCACGCCCCATCGGTGAAGAGTTCAACCTGCGCCGCGATCTTGCCGGTCATGCGATACCGTAGGCGCCCGGCCCGGTAACGCCACGGTGAAAGCGCAGCTTGCCCAGGTACTCCAGCGGATCCTTGCGCTTGACGAAGGCGCCGGCCGGCGTGTTGAGCCAATCGTAGAGGCGCGTGAGCAGGAACCGCATCGCCGAGCCGCGTGCCAGCAGCGGCAAGGCATCGAGCTCGGCCGCGGTCATCGGCCGGACCTTGCGGTAGGCGTTCAACATCATCCGCGCCTTGGTCGCGTTGAAGCTGCCATCCGGCTCGAAACACCATGCGTTCAGGCAGATGGCGATGTCGTAGGCCAACTGGTCGTTGCAGGCGAAATAGAAGTCGATGATGCCCGACAGCCGCTCGCGCCGGGTTTCCTTGTCCGTGAGGAAAAAGACGTTGTCGGGAAAGAGATCGGCGTGGATCAGCCCCGAGGGCAGATCGGTCGGCCACTGCCGCTCCAGGAGGGCGAGTTCCCGATCGACGATGTCGGCCAATCCGGACTTGACCTCGTCGGCCCGCTCGCGGCAGGCCTCGAACAGCGGCCTCCAGCCGGCGACGGACAGATCGTTGGGCCGCGCCATGGCGAAGCCGCCGCCCTTGACGTGCATGTCCGCCATGGCTTCGCCCAGGGCTGCGCAGTGTCCGACGCTGATGCGCCGGGGCCACATGCCCTTGAGGAGGGTCACGATGGCGGCGGGCCGGCCGCAGAGTTCCCTTAGCGCACGCCCATCCCGCGCATGCACCGGCGTCGGGCACGGCAACCCCCGGTTGGCGAGGTATTCCATAAGCCCGAGAAAAAACGGCAGGTCGGCGGGCTTGGCGCGCTTCTCGTAGAGAGTAAGGATGTAGGAGGCGCAGTCCGTCTGGAGCAGATAGTTGGAATTCTCCACGCCTTCGGCGATTCCCTTGCAGGATACGACCTCGCCAATGTCGTAACCGGCAACGAAGTCCTCCAGCTCTTCGTCGGAGACTTCCGTGTAGACTGCCATGCCCTGTTCCTCAGCCGTCCCGGCGACGGGGCGTGACAGTACGACAGCGTCACCGTTTTGCAAAGCCCCCCTGCCGCGATACCAGCGGTTCTCATTATGCATTTTTCGCTGTCATCCCGAGCCGACGGCGAGGGATCTTTCCGGCACTTTCGCGTGAAAGATCCCTCAGTCGCTCCGCCCCCTCGGGATGACAACATGCCCTGATGCCGCATAATGAGAACCGCTGCCGCGATACGGCGCTCGGAATCCGGGCTCCTAGTGCACCGACACATTCGGAAAGCGCACCGACCTTCCGAATGTGTCGGTGCACAATTCATTGATTTTGTGGGCCGATTCACCCGACAAAAGGTTCAAGCCTTTGAACCTTTTGTCGGGATCGGACCACTAGCCGCCGGCGAGTTGAAGGGGAAGCTTGAAGGACAGAGTTTCGTCGGTCACCTTGACTTCCTCGATCGTCACGTCGAAGCGCGCCCTGGCCGCCGCGATCACTTCGAGCACCAACAGTTCCGGCGCCGACGCGCCCGCCGTGATGCCCAACCGCCCCACTCCCGCCACCAGCCCCCAATCCACGTCCTCGGCGCGCTGCACCAGCACGGACCGGGGGCAGCCGGCCCGCACCGCGACCTCGACCAGGCGCCGGGAATTGGAGGAATTGGGCGCGCCGATCACCATCATCGCGTCGCAATGCGGTGCCATGACCTTGACCGCCGCCTGGCGGTTGGTGGTGGCGTAGCAGATATCCTCCTTGCGGGGACCGACGACATTGGGGAAACGCCGACGCAAGACGGCGATCACCGCGGAGGCCTCGTCCACCGAAAGAGTCGTCTGAGTTATGAAGGCGAGGCGTTGCGGATCGCTCACGCGTACGTTTTCGGCTTGAGCCGTGTTCTCCACCAGCAACATCGCGCCTTCGGGCACCTGCCCCAAGGTGCCGATCACCTCCGGGTGGCCCGCGTGGCCGATCATGACGATCTGCCGCCCCAGCGCGTGATGCATCTCCGCCTCGCGGTGAACCTTGGTCACCAACGGACAGGTGGCGTCCAGATAGATCAGCCCGCGTTTTTCGGCCTCGGCGGGCACGGTCTTGGGAACGCCATGGGCCGAGAAAACCACCGGAACCCCGTCGGGAACCTCGTCCAATTCATCGACGAAGATGGCACCCTTGGCCTTGAGGGTTTCCACCACGAAACGGTTGTGAACGATTTCGTGGCGGACATAGACCGGAGCGCCATACAGCTCGATAGCCCTCTCCACGATGTGGATGGCCCTGTCAACCCCGGCGCAGAAGCCGCGAGGACTGGCGAGCACGATGGTGAGGGCGGCCTTTGTCATTGGCATCCTGGTCAGGGCGGCACGAACGGCTGCCGCCTTGTATGCCGGGGCGGCGTCCTCTAGAGTTGCCAGACTTAGCAGATATGGTCTCGGTGAAGAAAGGTTTGGTTATGAGCGAACCGACGATAGCCCAGAAGACCCCCTACTCCGCCGAGGTGAAGGCGGGCGACAAGATCTTCTGGTGCGCCTGCGGCCGCTCGGCGAACCAGCCCATGTGCGACGGCTCCCACAAGGGCACCGGCATCGCGCCCGTGGCCGTGAAAGCCGAAAAGGACGGCACGGTATGGCTGTGCGGGTGCAAGCACACCAAGACGCCACCCTTCTGCGATGGCTCCCACAACGACCTTTAGGACGCCGCTCCCCATGGTTTCGCGCTTTCTTCGCCCCTCGGCGGCAGCGCTCTCGCTGCTCACGCTTTCGGCCTGCTCGACCAACAGCGGGCCGCCGGCCTGCCCGCCGGTGTACATCCTGTCCGACGCCAACAAACTCACCAAGTTCCGCCCCGGTACGGGCCGTGACGTCACCGACGTGGACGTCCAGGCCGAGATCGTCGGCTATCACGGCGACTGCAAGTACGAGGAGAAAAAGGACGGCGGCTGGACCGTCGACGTATCCCTGCAAGTATCCATGGATGTCAAGCGCGGTCCCGCCAACACCTCGCGAACGGCCGACCTGACCTACTTCGTGGCGATGCCGGCCTTCTATCCCACCCCCCAGGCGAAGGCCGAATTCCCGGTGACCATTTCCTTCCCCGAAGGCACGAATTTGGTTCATCACGTGGATGACACGGTCGACCTGACCTTCCCGATCAAGGCCAAGGAAATCATCGACAAGTACGAGATCTATCTCGGCTTCCAGACGACCGCCGAGGAACTCCGGTACAACCGCAGGACAAAATAGCCCGCGCATGGCGATAATGGGCGGGACCCGGTTGACTCTTGGCCAGCCACGGCTAAACTCCCGGCCACAGATGATCCCCGCGGGAGAGATCGCAGCCGTATGAACGGGTGCGACGCCGAAGGAGCAACCGCCCCTGGAAACTCTCAGGCAAACGGACCGCGGGGGGATGAATCTCTGGAAAGCTGGCGGCGCCGACGCGTGATCGGCCTGCCCACCGACGAAGTAAGCCGCCTACCGCACCACGGCGAATAGGCGGTGAATCTTTCAGGTTCCGAGACAGAGGGGGGCACGAGCCGTTACGCCCGTAATGCGCCCCGAAATCTGGAGGGACCGTTGACCGATTCTCAAGCCCCCCTGCTGACCACACCGCTTGACGCGCTCCACCGTGAACTCGGCGCGCGGATGGTGCCCTTCGCCGGCTACGCCATGCCGGTCCAGTACCCCGCCGGCATCCTCGCGGAGCATGTGCACACCCGCTCCCAGGCCGGCCTGTTCGACGTCTCCCATATGGGTCAGGTGGACATCGTCGGCCCCGATGCCGCCCAATGGCTGGAAACGCTGGTCCCCGGCGATATCGCCGGGCTGGCCGTGGGGCGCACCCGCTACACCGTCTTCACCAATGCGGACGGCGGCATCCTCGACGATCTGATGGTCTCGAAACTGGCCGACGACCATTTGTTCCTGGTGGTCAACGCCGCCTGCAAGCACGCGGACATCGCCCATCTGCGCCGCCACCTCGACCCGCGCCTGACGCTCCGCGAAATCGGCGACCGAGCGCTGCTGGCCCTGCAAGGCCCCGAAGCGGCGGCGGCGCTCGCCCGCCTGGCGCCGGAGGCGGCGGCCATGGCCTTCATGTCGATCCGCGCGCTCGCCATCGACGGCGTCCCCTGCCTGGCAACCCGATCGGGTTACACCGGCGAAGACGGCTACGAAATCTCCGTCCCCGCCGATCGGGCGGACGCGCTCGCCCGCCGCTTGCTGTCCCTGCCCGGAGTCAAGCCGGTGGGCCTCGGCGCGCGCGATTCCTTGCGGCTGGAGGCCGGTCTGTGCCTTTACGGTTCGGACATCGACACCGCCACCACCCCGGTGGAGGCCGGCCTCGCCTGGATCATCGGCAAGCGCCGCCGCGAACAGGGCGGCTTCCCGGGGGCGGCGATCATTCAGCGGCAACTTGCCGAAGGTGCGCCGCGCGTCCGCGTCGGCCTTCTCCCCGACGGCCGCGCCCCGGCACGCGCCCATGCCGAAATCGTCGATGCTTCCGGCGCACGGCTGGGGGAGGTTACATCCGGCGGTTTCGGCCCCTCGCTCAACGGCTCGCTCGCCATGGGTTACGTCCCGCCCGCCTTCGCCCAGCTGGGCACCAAAGTCGCGCTGGTGGTGCGTGGCAAGCCGCTGGATGCGCGCGTCGCGCCGATGCCGTTCGTCCCACACCGCTACCACAAGCAATGAGGAGCCCCGCCATGAGCGAAATTCGCTTCACCAAGGATCATGAATGGATTCACGTCGACGGCGGCATCGGCACCGTTGGAATCACCGATTATGCCCAGAGCCAATTGGGCGACGTGGTGTTCGTCGAACTGCCCGAAGCCGGCCGGAACGTGACCCAAGGGGGCGAGGCCGCAGTGGTGGAATCCGTCAAGGCCGCCAGCGAGGTCTATTCGCCGGTCGCCGGAACCGTCGTCGAAAGCAATGGCGCCCTTGCCGACAAGCCGGGATTGATCAACGAGGAGCCGGAGGCCGGCGCTTGGATGTTCAAGCTGCGTCTTGCCGATCCCGGCCAGTTGGCCTCCCTGATGGATCGCGCTGCCTACGAGACCTATCTCAGCACGCTGTGAAACTTCGTGCCGCCGGCCTTTCCCGAGGACGGCCCGGATGCTGCAAGGATGCCGTGATGCGCTACCTGCCCCATACCGATTCCGATCGTCGCGACATGCTGGCGGCGATCGGGGTCGCGGACGTCGACTCCCTCTTCCGCGACGTGCCCGAGTCGGCCCGGCTGCCCGGCCCGTTCGACCTTCCCCGCGCCCTGGGGGAAATGGAGGTCGAACGCGCCTTCCAGCGCATGGCGGTGACGAATCTGTCGGCAGATCGCGCCCCCTTCTTCATCGGCGCGGGCGTGTACCGGCACCATATCCCCGCGGCGGTGGGCCAATTGCTGATGCGTGGCGAGTTCCTCACCGCCTATACCCCCTATCAGCCTGAAATCTCCCAGGGCACGCTCCAGGTGCTGTTCGAGTTCCAGACCCAGGTGGCGGCCATCACCGGCATGGATGTGGCCAACGCCTCGATGTACGACGGCGCCACCGCCTGCGCCGAAGCCGCGGTGATGGCCTGCCGGGTAACCAAGCGCGCCAAGGTGATCCTGTCGGGATCGCTGCACCCCCATTACCGCGCGACCACCGAGACGTCGCTCCGTTACACCGAGATGGACGCGGACGTCCTCGACCCGGATCCGCTGGGCGTCGAGGATCTGATCGGCCGGGTGGATTCCCGCACCGCCTGCGTGATCGTCCAGAACCCCGGCTTCTTCGGCGGCATCAAGGACCTGCGCCCGCTCGCCGGCGCATGCCATGCCGCCGGGGCGCTGCTGGTGGTTGCGGTGGCCGATCCGGTCAGCCTCGGCCTGGTCGAAGCACCCGGCGCAATGGGCGCCGACATCGTCGTCGGTGACGGCCAATCCCTGGGCGTCGGGCTGTCGTTCGGCGGCCCGGGCCTGGGATTGTTCGCCACCCGCGAGAAATTCGTCCGCCAGATGCCGGGCCGCCTGGCCGGCCAGACCGTCGATGCGGACGGCAAACGGGGTTTCGTCCTGACGCTCAGCACCCGCGAGCAGCACATCCGCCGCGAAAAGGCCACCAGCAACATCTGTACGAATTCCGGCCTGTGCGCCCTGGCCTTCTCCATCCACCTGACCTTGCTCGGGGGCTCCGGATTCGCCCGCCTCGCCGAACTGAACCACGCCGCCGCGGTAAGGCTGGAGAGCAAGCTTGCGCGGATGCGCGGCGTGCGCGTCCTGGCCACGAGCTATTTCAACGAGTTCGCTATCCATCTGGGCGATGGCGCGGATGCCGCCCGGGTGGTGGAGCGGCTGGCGGCCAAGGGCGTCCTGGGCGGCGTGCCCGCCTCGCGCTTCTATCCCAGCTACCCCGAACTGGCGCCGGTGCTGATCCTGGCCGCAACCGAAACGAACACCGAGTCCGAGATGGACACCCTGGCGGCCGCCCTCGAGGAGGTGCTGTGATGGCCGATACCCTCACCGTCTCCGGCAATCGCGCCCTGATGATCGAGGAACCGCTGATCTTCGAGCTGGGCCATCCCGGTCGCGTCGGCGTGGATCTTCCGGCGCCCGCTCCGGTAGATTTCGACCGCCTGGGCGGCTGCCGCAGGAGCGAGCCCGCAGCCCTTCCCGACCTCGCCGAACCGCAGGCGGTCCGCCACTACACCCGCCTGTCCCAGAAGAATTACGGTATCGACACCGGCTTCTACCCGTTGGGGTCGTGCACCATGAAGCACAATCCCCGGCTGGCGGAAAAGATGGCCCGCCTGCCCGGCTTCGCGGATGTCCACCCGTTCCAGCCGGTTGGGACGATCCAGGGCGCACTGGAGGTGATCGATTCCCTGGCCGGTTGGCTGAAGGCGCTGACCGGCATGCCGGCGGTGGCGATGACGCCGGCCGCCGGAGCCCACGGCGAATGGTGCGGCTTGATGGCCATCCGTGCCTGCCTTGAGGCCCGCGGTCAGGGTCACCGCCGCCGCGTGCTGGTACCCGAATCGGCCCACGGGACCAATCCCGCCTCGGCGGCCATGTGCGGCTTCTCGGTCGATTCCATCCCCGCCAAGGACGACGGGCGGGTGGATCTGGCCGCCTTGACGGCCAAGCTGGGCGACGACGTCGCCTGCCTGATGCTGACCAACCCCAATACCTGCGGCCTGTTCGAGAGCGAAATCATCGCCATCGCCGGGGCCGTCCACGGCGCGGGCGCGTTCTTCTATTGCGACGGGGCCAATTTCAACGCCATCGTCGGCCGGGTGCGGATCGCCGATCTCGGCATCGACGCCATGCACATCAACCTGCACAAGACGTTCTCCACCCCCCATGGCGGCGGCGGCCCCGGAGCCGGTCCCACCGTGCTGTCGGCGGAACTGGCGCCGTTCGCGCCCTTGCCCTTCGTCGTCCACGGGACGGACGGATTCAGACTGATCGAGCACGCCCACGATGCCCCCGGGCATCAGCCTTTCGGGCGCATCAAGGGCTACCACGGGCAGTTCGGGGTGTTCGTGCGCGCGCTCGCCTACATCATGAGCATGGGCGCCGACGGCCTGCGCCAGGCGTCCTCGGACGCGGTGCTCAACGCCAATTACCTGCTGGCCCGCCTGAACGATGCGCTGTCGCCGTCCTTCGCCGGTCCCTGCATGCACGAATGCCTGTTCGACGACCGCTTCCTCAAGGACACGGGCGTCACGACGCTCGACTTCGCCAAGGCGCTGATCGACGAGGGCTACCACCCGATGACCATGTATTTCCCGTTGGTGGTCCACGGCGCCCTGCTCATGGAACCCACCGAGACGGAAAGCAGGGAAACGCTCGACGCGTTCGTCGCCGTGGTCCGCGCCCTCGCCGCCAAGGCCAAGGCCGGCCAAGCCGAGGAATTCAAGCAGGCGCCCCGTTTCACGCCACGGCGGCGGCTCGACGAAACGTTGGCCGCGCGCACCCCGATCCTGCGCTGGAGGCCCCCGGCGGACCGGCAGGCCGCCGAATAGAGGCTCCACCCCGCGATCAGCGGTGTGGGGGTGGCAGGTCCGCGATCTCCGCCGCGGCGACGGTGATCTTCAGGTCCGGGACGGGAATCTCGGCGAGAAAGCGGTGGCCAGCCAGCACCGCCCGCCGCCGCATGAGGACGCCTTGGCCGAGGGCCAGGCCGACCAGATCGACCGCGAACAGCAGGGTCGCCAAGCGCATGGCCCAACCGGCCAGGCTGCCCGCCAGCGGGATGGCGAACAGCAGCGGCAGGGCCGCATACAGGCAGGCGTCCCGCCACCGCTGGGCGCGGAAGACCCGGATCGCCGCCAGCGCGGCCGGTGAGGCCAACACCAGATCCACGCCCGCTTCAGCGATCAGGCGCGCCGCAAGATCGTCGCCCGCCTTGGAAAAGCCCGAGACGGTCGCCCGCAGGGAAAGGCCGTCCGGCGACGGCAGAAATACGGCCTCGATAGGTTCGGCTGGCCATTGGACCCGGGGGATACCCAGCCTTAGAGGCTGACCGAAAATTAAATTGAGTGATTTCAGTCACTTGTGGTTCTGTCTGGTTGCGAAATCAAGACGAGGCCGCAAGATGGTGTGGACTGAAATCACCCGGCCGAAGTATCGGCGGGA
>JAJZVW010000062.1 GCA_021847015.1 Pseudomonadota bacterium
GGCATCAGGGCATGTTGTCATCCCGAGGGAGCGGAGCGACAGAGGGATCCTTCACGCGAAAGTGCCTGAAAGATCCCTCGCCATCGGCTCGGGATGACAGCGAAAAATGCATAATGAGAACCGCTGGGCTTTGGCTCACGGCTCCGAACTCAGACAACCGAATCCTTAATGTGCCCCTGAATGATGGTGTCATCCCGAGCGGAGCGAGGAATCTTTCGGGCACAAACGGCAGCCGCCAACGGCTGAAGATCCCTCGTCGCGATCGCTCCTTCGGGATGACAGGGGAATAACGATATCATTAAGCGAATCGAAACCTGAGGTCGAAGCCCTGGGCTTTGGCTCCTTCGAGCACCCATCGGTCTTCCGACCGATGGGGGAGCCCCGTCACCGCCGGGTATGGCCGGGAGACTTTCGTCGGGATCCCCTTTGAACCCTATGCTGCGATTTCGAATGTCGCCATCTGGGCTTTTCGGTGCAGCTCCGCATTGCCGCGTGGAGGATAAGTCATGCTCACCATGATGACGCCCCATCGGCCGGACGTGGACCATCAGCCTGGTCCGGCGGGCCCGGCTCCCGCCATGACCCCACCGGTTTCCCCCGGTCCGCAACTGCCGCCGGGAGTGACGATGACCGCCGGAATTATGCCGGGGACGAGCGGCGTCCATTTCAGTCTGCCGAGCGGCGTGGTCGTCGATCTTCAGGCGGGCACGGTGGTCGGTGGCGGCGTTTCGCCGTTCCATATTCCGGCGAATCTGACGGCCGCCTTCGGGACCGCCCACAACGACATCATCCTCGGCAACAGCCAGCCGGACTTCCTGGCCGGCGGCGCGGGCAACGACATCCTGATGGGACGGTCGGGCGGTGCCACTTTCGAGCCGGGGTCCGGCAACGACCAAGCGATCGGTGCCGGTACCAACAACACCGTCGATTATCTGGATGCGAACGGTCCGGTCCGGGTCGATCTCGCCACTCACATAGCCGTGAAGGCTGGCGGCGGTGTCGATCAACTCGTGAACATCAACAACATCCGGGGTCCCTCTACAACGATACGCTCATCGGCAATTCGGGCAACAACGTCATCGACAACGGCAACGGACAGGACACCCTGACCGGCGGCGGCGGGCATGACACCATTCAGCTCAACCGCACCGAGGTGTTCATTCCGGGCCACCAGCCGCCGGCGGGGGTGCTGCCGGCCCAGGATTTCACCATCGGCACCCACGCGACCACGCCCAGCCAGATGCCGATCTTCAATCCGAACGACCACACCCTTTACCTGGACCCCGACGGCAGCGGCAGCCAATACCAGCCGATCCCGCTGTTCCATTTGCCCAACGCCACCGTGACCGCCAGCGACATCGTGGCGATGTGAGGGCGGTCAGGCCTTGAGCTTGTAGCCGGTGTCCAGCATGCGCCACGTCGTCGCCAGCAGCACCAGATCGACGATGGCGACGACGAGCAGACCCATCCCCACCGGCCCGTCGGCGCGGCCGACGAAGCCGTAGCGGAAGCCGTCGATCATGTAGAAGAACGGGTTGGCGAAGGCGATGGCCTGGACCGATTGGGGCAGGCGGTCGATGGAATAGAAGGTGCCCGACAGGAACGACAGCGGCGTCACCAGGAAATTGGTCACGGCCGCCATGTGGTCGAACTTGTCCGCCCAAATCCCGCCGATCATGCCGAGCAGCGACAGCATCAGCGAACCCAGCGCCGCGTGGTAGGCGATGTAGCCGGGGTGCGGGGCGTGCAGGGGCACCAACGCCTCTATGGTGGCCGCCACGGCTACGCCCACCGCGAGCCCGCGGGCGACGCCGCCCAGGGCCAGGGCCAGCGTCTGCTCCGCCGCGGTCAGTGGCGGCATCAGCATGTCGACGATGTTGCCCTGCACCTTCGAGATGATGATCGACGAGGATGTGTTGGCGAAAGCGTTCTGCACCATCGCCATCATGATGAGGCCGGGAGCCAGGAATTCCAGGAAGGGCACCCCGTTCACCTGCGCCGCCATCCGCCCCACGGAGAGCGCGAACACGGCCAGGAACAGGAGCGTCGTCGCCACCGGGGCGAGGATGGTCTGGAAGTACACCTTGAGGAAGCGCCGCACCTCCTTGACGAACAGTGTCCAGGCCCCCAGCCAATTGACGGCGCCGTAGACGCGTGGCGGGCGGGGCAGGGCGGCTTCGTCTCGCATGCGGGTCTCCCATGGCGGCGGCGGGATTCGGGCGGTAGAGTATGGGGTATGGTCGGCCGTCCACCCCCGAAACTGGCGTTGTCCACTCTCGAGAACGCCGCGCTCCATTACCTGGAACGATTCGCCTCGTCCAGCGCCAATCTCCGCCGCGTGATGATGCGCAAGGCCGAACGCTCGCTGGCCCATTGGGGCGGTGAGCGGGCCGAGGCGGCGGCGCTGGTGGATTCGGTGCTGGCGAAGCTGTCGCGCCTCGGCTATCTCGACGACGCGGCCTATGCGCGGCAAAAGGCCGCCGGCCTGCACCGCCGCGGCCGGTCGGGCCGGGCGATCCGCGCCGCGCTGGCGGCCAAAGGCGTGGCGGGCGACCATGCCGAGGCCGCCCTCGGCGAGTTGGCCGCCGAGGCCGGCGACGGCGACCGCGCCGCCGCTCTCAATCTCGCCCGCCGCCGCCGGCTCGGTCCGTTCCGCAAGCCCGAGGATCGGGCGGCGATGCGCACCAGGGACTTGGCCGCTCTGGCCCGCGCCGGGTTCGATTTCGATACCGCCCGCCAGGTGATCGACGCGTCCACCGTCGATTCGTTGGAAGGATAGCCGGCGGCGTTCAGCCGATCCCCTCGTCCCAATAGGGTTCGGGGCCGATCCGTTCGGCCAGGAAGTCCACGAAGGCGCGTACCTTGGGGGAAAGGTGGCGGCCGGCCGGCCAGACCGCGTGCACGGCCGCATCCTGGGACGTGAAGCCGGTCAGCAGCGGCACCAGACGGCCCTCGCGGATGTCGGGGCCGATGAAAAACGTCGGCAGATAGGCCACGCCCACCCCGGCGAGCGCCAGTTCGCGCAACAGGTCGCCGCTGCCGGCGCGCACGCGGCCCGTCACCTCCACCCCGAAGCTCCGTCCGCGCGCGTCCACGAAGCCCCATTCGCCGGCTCCCAGGTCGCCGTGCGACAGGCAGTCGTGGTGACCCAGATCGGCGGGGGTGGCGGGCGTGCCGTGGCGGGCCAGGTAGGCGGGACTGGCGCAGACGAAACGGCGTGAGGGGGCCAGCCGTCGCGCGATGAGGCTGGACTCGGCCAGCCGTCCGACGCGAATGGCCAGATCGAAGCCTTCCTCGACCAAATCCACGAAGCGGTCCGTCGGCGCCATGTCCAGCGACAGCCGGGGGTGGCGGTCGAGGAACGCGGGCAGGATGGGGGACAGATGATGGGTGGCGAAGGACACCGGCGTGGTCACCCGCAGACGGCCGGTGGGTTCGGCCTGGTGATGGCTGATGGCCAGATGGGCGTCCTCGATCTCGGACAGGATGGCCCGGCTGCGCTCCAGGTAGGCGCGGCCCGCTTCGGTGAGGGCGAGGCTGCGGGTGGTCCGCTGCAACAGGCGCACGCCCAGTTCCGCTTCCAATCCCGAGACCAGACGGCTGACGGCCGATTTGGACAGGTTCAGGCGCTGCGATGCGGCGGAAAAGCTGCCGCCCTCGGCGACCTGGGTGAAGGCCCGCATGGCGTCCAAAAGATCCATTGGTGCACCTTGAGCAACAATTTGTTGCCGACATCATGAATTGTTGCGCATCGCGTGGGAAGGCAAACTGTGCGCCGGTGTTTCCCTTCGTTCGAGGTGAGCCGTGCAAACATCGCAGACCTATTCGCCTGAGGGCGTTCTCAGCCCCGCCGCGCTCGACCGCGTGCTGTCGCGGCTGGGGGAACCCATGGTGCGGGTATTCGCCGGGGTGATGCTGCTCCCCCATGGTGCGCAGAAGCTGTTCGGCTGGTTCGGCGGCTACGGTCTCGAAGCGACCGGCCAGTTCTTCGCCACCAAACTGGGACTCCCGCCGGTCCTGGCCCTGGTGGCGGGGCTCATCGAGGTGGGCGGCGGCACCCTGCTTGCGCTCGGCTTGGCCACACGGGCCGCCGCGCTGCTGGTCGCCGGCCTGATGACGGTCGCGGTGGTCAAGGTGCATCTCGGCGCCGGCTATTTTTGGATGTCGGGCGGCTACGAATACCCGCTGCTGTGGGGTGTGGTGGCGCTGTCCTTCGTGTTCCGGGGCGGCGGGGCTTGGTCCCTGGACGCCGTTCTGCGCCGTCACCGTTAAGAGAGGAGAGCGAGAATGATCACCATAGCCATCGTCTATCATTCCGGCTACGGCCACACCGCGCGCCAGGCGCAAGCGGTCGCGCGCGGTGTGGATTCCGTGCCGGGAACGCGTGCGCTCCTGGTCGCGGTCGAGGATGCCGAGAAGAATTGGGACGCCCTTGCCGCCGCCGACGGGATCGTCTTCGGCGCGCCCACCTACATGGGCTCCGTGTCGGCGCCGTTCAAAGCGTTCATGGACGCGAGTTCGAAGGTCTGGTTCACCCAGGGGTGGAAGGACAAGCTGGCCGCCGGATTCACCAACTCCGCCAGCCAGAGCGGCGACAAGCTCAATTCCCTGATCCAGCTGGCGGTGTTCGCGGCCCAGCACGGCATGGTGTGGGTGAGCCTCGGCCTCATGCCGGGCAACAACAGCTCGGCCGGCAGCCCCGAGGACCCGAACCGGCTGGGCAGCTATCTCGGCGCCATGGCACAGTCCAACGTGGATGCGGGTCCCGACCTTGCGCCGCCGCCCTCCGATCTCGGCACCGCCACGGCGCTCGGCGAGCGGGTGGCGCGGGCCGCGCTGCGCTGGCGGACATGACCGCCCGCCTTTCCCGGCCGCCGTGCGCGGCCGGGAAGGGTCAGGAGGCCGCCATCTTGATGCCGGCGACGTCGAACGCCATTTTCATCCTGCGGTTGAACTCACGGGTCACCGCCCATTGTTTCATCGGCTGGGTCTTCAGCCGCGCCTTGACGACCACCGCCGAACCGTCGAAACGCTCCACGCCCTGCACTTCCAGGCGGTCGGCGACCAGGGGGGCGAAGGCGGGGTCCGAGCACAATTCCGCGCCGACCGCCGTCAGGGTCTCGGTCACGCGGTCGGTGTCCTCGCTGTAGGCCACCCCCACCTCGAAGACGGCATAGGCGAATTCCCGGCTCATGTTCACCACCGTGCCCACCGCGCTGAAGGGAATGGTGTGGATGGCGCCGTTCCCGTCGCGCAGGCGGATGGCGCGGATGGAAATGGCCTCGACGGTGCCGCTGTGGGAATCCAGCTTGACCACGTCGCCGACGGCGATGGTGTCTTCGAACAGGATGAAGGCGCCGGTGATGACGTCCTGGACCAGCTTCTGCGAGCCGAAGCCCACGGCGATGCCGACGATGCCGGCGCCGGCCAGCAGGGGCGCGATGTTGATGCCCAGTTGCGACAGGACGATCAGCGCCGCCATGACCACGATCACGATCATCAGCGCGTTGCGCGCCAGCGGCAGCAGCGTGCGTGCGCGTGCCGAGCGCTGAATCCGGCAGCCGTTGGAATCGGTGGAGGACAGGTAGCGCTCGATGGCGCCCGAAACCAGTTCCCAGACGATCAGCGCGCCGAGAAGGACCGCGACGATGCTGATGGCCGACGCCAGGAGGCGGCGCCCGGCATCCGAGTTCAGCCAGGTGAGGCTGCCTATGCCCCACGCTTGCAGCAGGCCAAGCACGGTGACCGTCCCGACGCCCCCCCGCAGCAGCGTGTGCAAGGCCGGCAGGTATCGGTTGGCGCGCGCTTCCAGCGAGGGGAAACGTTCCTTGGCCTCGTGGCTGATGGCGAAGCCCCGGTCGACGGATCGTTGCAGCACCGTGACGACCGCGCGGGCCACCGCCAGGATCACCACCGTGAGCACGGTCGCGCGCAGGATGAATTCCGCACCGCCCTGTACCGGGACCGCCCAAACCATGTAGACGCCCGCGATGTAGCTGGCGGTGAGGATGTGCCAGATATCGGCCGCGTGCCCGATGACGGCCTCCATGCGCGGCCCGAAACGCTTGGCCGTGCGGCGGAGGGCCGCGGCCACCGGCTGCCGGTTCTGGAGCACGAAGATCATCGCCATGGCGGCGACGGCCAGACCCAGCGCCTTGAGGAGCAGAAGATGGCCGAGCGGCGGAAGCCCCAGCAGCCGCGCCGCCTCGACCGCGAACCATCCGAACAGCCCGGCGCTGGCGATACGGCGCACCCAGATCATCAGATATTCCGCGGTCTCGTCGTCGATCGGGACCAGGCGTACGCGCGCGTCCCTGGGCGAGAACAGCATCCCCGCGGCCAGAAGCGCCAGCCGTGCGGCGCCGTAGGCGGTGATGATCAACAGCGCCGTCGTCCGAACGTGGCCGCCATGGTGGAAGAGCCGGCTGGTCCCATAGGCGGTGGCGACGAAGGCGACGAGCGTCGCAAGATCGATCATGCCCCGGGCCAGCGCGAACGGGATGCGCGCGAGCACGGCGGCCTCCGCCTTCGCCTTGACGGCCATGCGCAGCCGGGCCAAGGCGAAGACGCCAGCGCGTTCGGCCGCCACCCCGGCGGCGAACACCGCGACCAGTTGAAGCAGGACGCGCCCCCACAGGGAGCGGATGTCGGGGTCGCTCAACCTGGTCAGGACGTCATCGGCCAATTGCGGAACACCTCCCAGAGAGGCGATGGCCGCCATCGCCTGGTCCCCGAAATCGCCGATGGCGTCGGAAAGGGAAGCGAGCGGAGTTTCGTCCGCAGCCGTCTGGTTGGCCCGCTGGACGACCGTCAATGCCTCGATCTGGCCGATCAGGACGGCGCGCGCCTTGTCGTTCTTCAAGGTCGCCAGAAGATGCTGCAGGTCCTGCGTATTGGGGGCCTGCGGCGCGGTGGTGCGCACTGTGGCGGGCGGCGCGGCCGTCGTCTGGGCCATGGCCGGGGCGACGGCCAGCATCGCCAGCACCAGGGCGGCGAGCACTCCCCGGAAGGGACGGTATTGCGGGACACTGGAATCGGGACGCATCATGTCGGGCCTGTGGACGTCAATTTCACGGTCGCTCCGGAGCGGTCTAACCGCTCAGTTTGACCAAACTGGGGCGGAGCCACCTTGGCCTTGAGGGTGCGCCAAATCAAGGGGATAGCAATGAGAAAGGTCGTCATCTACCACAATCCGCGTTGCACGAAGTCGCGCGAAACCCTGAAGCTGTTGGCGGAAAACGGGGTGCGCGCCGAAATCGTCGAGTACCTCAAGACCCCGCCGACCGCGGAGGAACTGGCGCGCATTCTTTCCATGCTCGCCAAGTCGCCCCGGGACATCCTGAGGAAAAAGGAGGCCGCCGCGGCGGGTATCGACGCCGCCGGCATGGACGACGATTCCCTGATCCGGGCCATGGTGGCCCATCCCGAGGTTATCGAACGGCCCATCGTCGTCGCCAATGGCAAGGCCGCGCTCGGCCGTCCGCCGGAATCCGTTCTTTCCGTCCTGCACGACCGATGATTGCCCGCGCCTCCCGTTCTCCTTCCCTTGGCACGGCGCGGACTGGCCTCCGGAGGTAGGACTATCCCCCATGCCTTCTTGATCGGGCTCTGCCGGTCGCGCCAGCCTTGGGCGTCGCCAATCCGAGGGGAGAGCAATGAATGGGAAGGGATGATTACGAGCACCGTATGGAACGGCTGGTGGGCGACCTTGGAGTTCAGATCGCCAGCGTTCGTGCTCGTTTGGCCGAGAGCCCCGACGAAGGAATGAAGACGGAATTGGCGCGGGAACTTGGGCAGCTCGACGAGCGGCGCCAATCGGTCCGCGAAAAGCTGGAAACGCTGAAGGACGAGCCGGACGGCACGTGGGCAGACCTGAGGTTGCAGATCGAGGACGAGTGGGACGCCCTGATCCAGGATTTCGAGGAAGGCATGGCCAGCCTCGCCTGAACCGCCCGCCGTGGGGAGCCGCTGCTATCGGGCGGCCTCCCCCTGGCGGCCCACCAGTTCGACGATGTCGGCCATGATGGCGGTGAGGTCGAAGTCCTTGGGCGTATAGATGCGGGCGCAGCCGGCCGCCATCAGGGTTTTCGCATCGCCGGGCGGGATGATCCCTCCGGCCACCACCGGCACGTCCTCCAGCCCGGCGGCGCGCATGCGCTCCAGCACGTCGGTGACCAGCGGGAGGTGGCTGCCCGACAGGATCGACAGGCCGACAGATCGG
>JAJZVW010000029.1 GCA_021847015.1 Pseudomonadota bacterium
GGCATCAGGGCATGTTGTCATCCCGAGGGAGCGGAGCGACTGAGGGATCTTTCACGCGAAAGTGCCGGAAAGATCCCTCGCCGTCGGCTCGGGATGACAGCGAAAAATGCATAATGAGAACCGCTGGGCTAAGGGCGTGAAAAGTCCCTCGGCTTCGCTCGGGACGACAACGAAAAATCCCGTGACAGGAGCCGCTGGACCCGCTGGCCGAACGGCCGGCCGGGGCCTTGCCTTCGGCGCATGACCTCCGCCGGATTCGCCCGCGTCGCCCACCCGGCTAACCTGGGGGGATGAACCGCCGGGCTTTCCTCGCGGGTTCGGCCGCCGCGGCGGGCGTGCCCTTGCTCACTCCGATCCCGGCCCTCGGCGGACCGCGCCCCATACGCGTGGGCCTCCTGCTCCCGCTCTCCGGGCCGCACGCCGCGCTGGGCCATTCGCTGCGGGAATCGGCGGCCGTCGCCCTCGACGAGATCAACCGCATCCTGCGCCGTTCGCACGGACGGATGGCCTCGGTGTCGGCATTCGTCGAGGATATCGGATCCAGTCCGGCGCGTTTCCGCCGCGCCCTGTCGCATCTGGTGGCCGGCGCCCGGGTGGCAAGCGTCTTCGGCCTATGTCCGACCGGCCTGAGAGCGGAGATGCGGGCCATCGTCGACCGCCACGATTCCCTGTTCTGGGACCCGGCCCCCACCGCGGGCGGCGAATGCTCCGGGCGCGTCATCCATGGCGGCCCCACACCCTACCAAAGCCTGAACCATCTGGTACCGTGGATGGCCGAGCAGGTCGGCGGCCGCTTCCTGCTGGTGGGAACCGACCGGCCCTGGCCGGCGGAATTGGTGCGGGTGGGGCGGGAGATGGTCCTGGAGGCGGGAGCCACCCCGGTCGGCCCGGCCGAGCTGTTCCCTCCCGGCCACACCGATTTCGCCGACACCCTCGCCCGCATCCGCCGCCAGGACATCGACGTGGTCCTCTCGGCCTTGACCGGCGCCTCGGCGGTCGCCTTTTTCCTTCAATACCGGGCGGCGGGATTCGATCCCCGCCGAACCCCCATCGCCAGCCCGACCCTGACCGAAGCGGTCGCCGGCGCGGCCACGCCGAAGGCGGTGGCGGGAACCATCGCCGCGGCACCCTACTTCGCCGACTGGATGTCGCCGGCCAACACCCTGTTCATCCAGCGGCTCCGCCGGCACGCGGCCGGCGCCGTCCGCCCCGACGCGATGGCCGAGGCCCTGTGGTTCCAGATTCACCAGTTCGCGGCGGCCGCGCTGGCCATGGATTTGCGCGAAATCGTGCCGGTCAACATCCGCGAGGCCGCCAAAGGGTCCCGCATCGACGCGCCGGAGGGGCCGGTGCGGATCGAGAGCGACACCCTCTACACGCGCCTGTGGCCGAAGATCGCGGTGGTGGAACACTCAGGGCGGTTCCGGGTGCTGGCGTGCGCGGACGAGCCGGTGCGCCCCCTTCCCTTTTGGGGTTGGCCGGGGAAGGCGTGCGTCGATGCCGCGGTCGTCGAGCGGTGACGGCGCCTTTTCCCCGGGCCAGGCCCGCGCCGCCAGACCGATGGCCACCATCCACAGGATGACGCTGCTCGACGGCATGTTGGACAGCATGGACTGCTCGGTGATTCCGCTGAGCATGGCGTACAGCAGCAGGATGTCGCGCGGAGCCTCCGGCCGGCGCATGAACATCCGCAACTGCGCGAACAGGGTCCCCAGCAGCGGCAGGGTCCCCGCCAGGCCGACATAGAGAAGCGCCTGGAGGTAGGCGTTGTGGGCGTGGGTGATCTTCCACGGGGCGAAGCCCTTGAACACCTCCATGCCCGACGCGTGGCCATGGCCGAGGAACGGCGCATCCCAGATCCTGTCGATGGCGTAGGGCCAAATCACCAGGCGGCCGGACAGGCTCAGTATCTCGTTCGACGACCCCGATCGCGACACCAGTTCCAGCAGGTCCCGGGGCAGAAAATTGGCGAAGCCGGCCACCGATTCCATCATCAGGACGAGGCCGGCGCAGACCAGCAGCACCGGCCCCATCAACAGCGCCCCGCCCTTGCGGTAGGAGACGAACCCCAGCACGGACGCCACCATCGCCATCACCGGAATGCGGGAATGGGTGAGCAGAGCCGTCACCGCTCCCGCGCATCCCAGCACCAGGAGCAGGAAGCGCGCGCCGCCACGCCGGCTGCGCACCCGCAGGGCCAGGCACGCATAGGTGAACAGGGACGATATCTCGGCCAGGGGAATGGGATGGTCGGTCAGGCCGCGCAGGCGGTCGGGCTCGCCGGTGCTGCCCGGACTGGTGCCCGAAACGCCCATGGCGAAGGGCGCGATGGCCAGCGAGGGAAGGACGATCGCCCCGCAGCCCAAGGCCATCGCCAGCAGCAGATCCTTGTCGTCCAGCATGTCGGCGCACGCGAAAGCGAAGGGGAACATCATCAGGAACGACGCGCTGGCGAGGAAGCTGTAGTTCGGCGTCGGCGACCACAGGGACGAAGCCGCCATGATGAGCAGGAACGTCAGGGCCAGCCAGCCCGGCGGCTCCGCCACAAGCTTCAGGACACTGGGCATGCGCATCACCCCCGCCACGCCGCAGCCCAGCCACACCACGCCTTTCATCAGCACTTGCCAGTCCCAGGACTTGTCGGCCCAATTGCGGGCGCGGAAACTGGCGTCGGTGACGAACAGCAGCACCGCGAGCGCGACGACGAACGCCCACCGTTCGCCGGCCAGCAAGGCCACGCCCACCGGCGCCAGGGACGCGGCCACGGCGACCACCAGGGGCAAGGCCAGCATCAGCGGCTGGTCCGGCATCAGCGCCGCCGCCGCCATGGCGGCGGCGAACGCCGCCAAGGCGACCGTCACCGCGACCACGGCGACGGGAGGAAGGTTCACACCGGACCGGCCCATGGCGACACCTGGCGGAGGTTGAACGGCGCGGCTTGCCCGGAAGGCACCGGCCGCGCGGCGGGACCGCGCACCCGGTCCGGGCCGAGGCTCATGGCAGGGGACGAATCTTCGCCCGCGCCGGTCCGGCGCGGTTGAGCAGGTAGCCCAGCATCACGCCCGCTCGGTAATACCGAACGCGGAACAGGGTGGCGATCGCGCGGCGCCGATGGTCGCCCTTCGCCAGCACCGGGGTGGTCAGCAGGTGGGCGCATTTCCACAGCGGCGGCAGCGCCATGCCGCAGGTGTAAAGCGCCCACCGCATCCGCGGCCACGCCTTCTCTCCCAGATAGTTCCAGCTATGCCAAGCGGTGCGGTCGGCCTTCCCCTTCAGTTCGTTCCACGTCCTCCGCGCCGGATGGCGCACCAGCACGTCGGGGGCGAAGCCGATGCGGAAGCCCTTGGCCCAGGCACGGCGCCCCCATTCCAGGTCTTCGGGGAAGGCGCCGTTGCGGAAGGGGCCCACGGTCGCGAACACCTCGCGGCTCACCATGATGTTGGCCCCGGCCGAGAAATGCTTGCGGCAGACGTAGCGCCGCTGCTCGAATCCGAACGTCTTGTCCAGCAGCTCGGCATCGGTGGGATGGGCCTCGTCGGCGCAGAACACCCGGATTTCGCCACCGACGATATCGACGCCCCGGCCGCTCCGCAGATGACGCACTCCGTTGGCGATCCAGTCCGGTTCGGGCCGGCAATCCGAATCCGTGAAAGCGAGGATGTCCCCCGTCGTCAGGGCCGCCCCGCGGTTGCGGGCGCTGCCGCAGCCCCGTTCGGCCTCGCTGGCGGCCGACGCCAGCGGGAAGCGGGCGACGACGTCGTCGATGGGGATGTCCGAACCGTTGTCCACCACCAGGACCCGGTATCTGTCGCGGGGGTAGGTCTGTCTCTCCAGCAGATCGAGACAGATGGCCAGCCGCTCGCGGTCGTTCAGGTGCGGGATGATGACATCGACGAAAGGCAGGTGCATGACCGCCTTCTCCCAACGCGATCGCGCATTCACTCCGCCCCTCCCCCACCCTGCGGCGGAAAAGGATCGGCCGATGGCGGAGGATCGGAGGCCGCCAGCGGGCGATGCGCCGGTTCCCCGTTGCCGGCGATGGCGGCATACGCCGCCAGCAGGCGCGGTATCTGGTGCTCCCACGACAGGCTGCGTTCCATCCGCTGGCGGCCGATCTCCCCCATCCGCCCCCGCAGGTCCGCGTCGGCGAGCAGGCCGAGAATCTTCTCCGCCAGGTCGCGGGCATCGTTGTCCCGAGCGTAGAGGGCGGCTTCGCCCGCCGACCGGCGGCCCTCGGTCAGGTCGAACATCACCACCGGCTTGCTCAGGGCCATGTACTCCAGGATCTTGTTCATCGTGCATTTGTCGTTGAAACCGTTGACGGGGTCCGGAGAGACGCAGACGTCGGCCGCGCCCAGCATGGGCATCAGCACGTCGTCGTCGGCCCAGCCGGTGAACTCCACCTGCCCGGCGACGCCCAGGGCCCCCGCCATTTCCTTCAGCGCCTCCAGGCGCGGGCCGTCGCCCATCAGCACGGCGCGCACATCGGCGCGGCCCCGATCGACGACAATGTGGCGCATGGCCTCCAGCACGTATTCGACGCCGTCCTGGCTGTTCATGACACCCACATAGGCGATCAGGTAACGGGCCCCCCGTTTGAGCGCGGGATCGGGCGCAAGCGTGCGCAGGCGGCTGAAATCCGGCCCGCTGCGCACCACGAAGACCCGGTCGGGCGCCATCCGCCCGCGCTCGATGGCGACCTGGCGGAAGCTCTCGTTGGTGACGATGGCGACGTCGGCGGTTCGGTAGGTCAGCCGCTCCAGCCCCAGCAGCAGCCGATGCAGCATTCCCCGGCGGCCGAACTTGGCCTCGTACAGTTCCGGCGAAAGGTCGTGGTGGTCGAACAGGAATTTCTTGCCCAACAGCTTGAACGCCGCGCCGACGAGAAAGATCGTCTCGGGCGGGTTGCAGGCGTGGATGACGTCGAACCCGCGCGAGGCCAGCACCCGCCAGGCCAGCGCGAACTCCCAAAACAGGGCGGCGCCGTATTCCCTGAGATAGCCGACCAGCCCCTCGCCCTCGCGCGGCAGAGGGTGGCGCCACACGGCGATGCCGTCGATGGTCTGGTGGCCCGGCGGGCAGCCCCCGGCGGCGGGGCAGATCACCGACACCCCCCAGCCCGCGTCACGAAGGGCGCATGCCTCCTGCCAGACCCGGCGGTCGCGGGGAACCGGCAAGTTTTCAACGATCATCAATACCTTTCCGCAACCGGAGGCCGTATCTGCGCCCATGGGTAACCGTTCTCTGCCGTTTCGACGGGGGAGGCTCAGTTGCCGTAGTACTCGGAACTGCGGAAGCAGAAATCCACGTAGTCGCTGTATTGGCGCTGGCGGTGCAGATCGACCTTGGTGAGCACGATCCCGCCCACCGTCATATCGAAGGATTTGAGGTGTTCTATCCCCGCCTCCACCGCGCGGCGCGGCGTCTTGTTCCATTCGACCACGTAGGCGGCGAAGTCGCAGTGGGCCGCCAGCAGCGCCACGTCGAAGGCGACCATGACCGGCGGAGTGTCGATCAGGACCAGTTCGTAGGAGTCGAGCCAGCGTTCGAGGATTCCGTGGATGCGGGGATCGCCGAGAAGGCGCTGCGGGTCCTGGGTGCGTGCGCCGGAGGCGACGAAATCCAGCCCTGTCCGGGAGTCGTGGCGCACGATCTCCTCGGCCGAGGCCTGCTCGCGCAGGAAGTCCGACAGGCCGGGAACCCGGTAGGAGTCGAGCTGGAGCGCCACCGCCGGCCGCCGGAGGTCGGCGTCGATCAGCAGGACCTTGCGCTCGGTCAGGGCCAAGCTGCGGCCCAGCCCCACCGAGAAGGCGGTCTTGCCCTCGCCGGGCAGCGAAGAGGTGACCATCACGGCCTTGTTGCTGGACTGCCGGACGTTGAGCACGGCGAGCTGGGCCGAACGCATGGCCTCGGCGAAGACCGATTCGGGTTTGTCCACCAGATAATCCCCGGGCATGGTCCGCGCGCCGCGGCCCAGTTGGGGAATGATGCCGAGCGTATTGAGGCCGAGCGCGTCCCGCACCTGGCGGGTGGACAGGAACCCGCTGCGGAAGCGTTCGAGCAGGAACGCGAGCGAGATGGACAGCCCCAGCGATCCGCCGAAGGCGACGCCCAGGAACAGGAAGGGCTTGGGAAAGGTCGGCTTGGCCGGAGCCGTCGCCCGCGAAGCGACGCGGGCATCGGAATCCTCGATCTGGGCGCGGTTGGTCAGCTCGGCGTAGCGGGCGAGAAAGCTGTCGAGCATGGTGTTCTTGGCCTTGATCACCTGCTGGCGCTGTTCGAGCTGGCTCATGGCCTCGTCGTTGGCCGCCGACCCGCTGTTGATCTGGCGCATGCGTTCCCTCAGCGCGTCCTCCCGCGCCTTGGCCTGCGCCGCCTTGTTGGCGAGCATGTCAACCTGGCCGGCGATCTCGCGGTTGATCTCCTGGCGGATGACGCCCAACTGGCTTTTCAGGGCTTGCAGTGCCGGACTGTCGTCGCGGTAGCCCACGGACAATTCGGCGATCTTGCCCAGAAGCCTGGCTTCTTGCTTGCGGATTTCCTGCAGGTACGGCGAACTCTCGACGAAGGTCAGCGAGGTCATCGCTGCCCCTCCCGACTTCAGCGCGCGGCGTGCCTGCTCCAGCGCCGCCTCGGCGTCGGCCCGGTCCTTCTCCACCAGGGCCAGCTCGTTGTTCAACGAGATCAGTTGCTGCGCCGCCACCACCCCCTGGTCGCGGGTGTCCACCGGGGCCAGCTTGTTCTGGCGGCGAAACTGGACCTCCTGCTCGGTGTCGCGGGCCAAGTCGGTCCGCAGCGCTTCGATCTGCTGGGTGATCCAGCCGGTGGCCAAGTGCATGTCCCTGAGCTTGGCCTCGCGCTGGTCGCGGATGTAGAGATCGGCGAAGGCGTTGGCGATCAGCGCCGCCTTCTCGGGGCTCTTGGCGATGAACCCCACCCGGATGGCGTAGGAATCGGCGCCGTTCTTCACGTAGAGCTGCCTCTGGACGTTGTCCACCGTCAGCGTATGGGCGTCCTTGCGGTCCCCGTGATCGGTCAGCGCGCGGTCGATGGCCCCCCACGGCAAGGCCAGGGGCGCGGGCAGCGAGCGCTTCTTTTCCAGGGTGGTGTTGAATTCCGGATCGCGGTCCAGGGCGAGGGCGGCCACCACCTCGCTGGCGAGGCCGCGCGAGCGGAGGATGTCCATCTCGGTCGCCACCAACACCGTCGTCAGCGGCGGAGCGTCCGCCGTCTGCTTGGTGTTGATCAACTCCTGGGCCACCTGGGCACGGGTGTTGAGGGCGATCAGCGCTTCGGCCGCATAGCGCGGGTGGATGAAGGTGAGGGCCAAAGCTGCCAGCCCGGTGGCCGCGGCCACAACGCCGCCGATCAGTCCCTTGCGCTGCCACAGGACCGAAAGCGCCTGGACCGAGCCGCGAGGTTCGGTGTCGTCGCCCACCATGTTCCGATGCTCCTGGTTTGGCGCCGAAGCGCGAGGGTTTCGGATGCGGGGAAATGACCAAGACCGAAGCGCGGGACCTGCCGTTCCTCATATCGGCATCGCGATAGGGCTCCTGCAATTTAGGCTGATGGATAGACGCCTCCGGCCTTCAGCTATTCTTTGTGGACTGCGCCGAAAATAAGAGAGCCCCATATCGGCCGATGGCCGCCGCCCATCGTCCCAGCACGGCGCGCCGGCCGGTCGCCCAGCCCCCGCGCGTCTCGGGCGGTTTGACCGGGTGCCACAGACGGTCGGGTTCGGCTCCCATGGTTTCGCGCACCGGCCGGAACACGAAGGTTCCCGGCGAAAGGGCGTTCCTGGCCGGCGTATTGGTATAAAAGCGGTTGCGGTTGCCGACGGCCACGAATTCACCGTCGCCGCCCATGTCCTCGATGATCAGCCCCGCGCCCTCCAGGATGGTGGGGACGGTGGCCTCGTAATGGCCGCGCCAGCCGTTGTCGTAGGCCCCCATCAGCGCCTCGATGCCCCTGCGCGAGATGCGGTAGCAGGGAAGGAACGCCCTCAGCAGACCGGACGGCAGCGGCCGTCCGGCCGGCGTGCGCACCGTCTCCCAATTCTCCCATTCCGGGTTGACCCCATAGCGGTGGACCGTCGTCGCCAGGAGGTCGGCCGGGCTGCCGGCGAAAGCGTCGAACAGGGTCCGCCATTGCCCGGAGAAATCCACGTCGTATTCCAGCACCCAGTACCGCTCGTACTCGGGGCGGCGGCGGGCGAACCACATCGCGAACAGCTCGACGTCGCGGGCCGACAGCCGCCGACCCTTGTAGGGAAAACCCAAACCGCGGATATCGGCGGCGTCGAACGCGAAAAGGCGCATGTCGGGCGGCGGCGCGTAGCCCGGCCCGGGATCGTCGCCGCGATTGTAGAGGGCGGCCACGTCCCGCCCCTCCCCGGCCTCCGCCACCAGCCGCCGGTAATGGGCGACGATGCGGCTGTCCAGGAAATGGGTCATCAGCACAACGACTTCCGCATTCCCGCCCATGGGTCCATGCCCCACGTTCCTCCTATCCCATCCGCTCACGTGGGTGCGGGAAGAGCCCGGGTCGATATGGCCCGCATGGGCATCGCCGGGAGGTCCGGGGGAATGGGCGAAAGGGGAAGGCGGATGCGAAAGGGATTAGGCGGAGGATGCCGACAGCAGCACGTCGCGGAACCGGGCCAGCAGGTCCCGATCCAGATGGTTGCCCATGCCGGCGGTCATGATCCCGAGGGCCTCCTCTGGCGGCATCGGCGGCTTATAGACCCGGCGATCCGTCAACGCGCTGAACACGTCGACGATGGACGCCATGCGGGCCAGCTCGTTGAGCTGCGATCCTTTCAGCCCGCAGGGATAGCCCGTCCCATCAAGTTTCTCGTGATGCTGGCCGGCAATGGTCATGACGCCTTTCGGCAGATCCGGGCATCCATCCAGGACGTCCAGGGTGCGGATCACATGAGAGCGCATGATCTCCAGTTCCTCCGGCTCCAGCTTGCCCGGCTTGTTCAGGACCTCGTGGGCGATCTGCATCTTGCCGAGGTCGTGCAACAGCCCGCCGGTGGCCAGCACCATGAGGTCGCCGTCCTTGAGCCCGATGGCGTGGCCGAACACGGACAGAAACGTGGCCACCCTCATGGAATGGACATAAGAGTAATTGTCGTGATCCCGGACCCCGGCGAGCATCGATTTGTATGTCGATGTCTGGACGACGGCAAGAAGCGGCTCGCAGGCGCGCTTGACGTCCCCGTAGGAAATCGGCTCGTCTTTGTCGATGACGTCGGATATGCCGTTGTAGAGATCGACGGTCTTTCTCAAGCATTCCCGGGATTCCGGCGCCAACCTCTCCCACTTGGCCTCGGTGGACTTGTTGACGAGCCGCGAGACCGACCGGATCAACGCGCTGCGCCGGTACGGCCTGATCAGGAAGGCGTCCGCGCCCATCTGCCGCACGTCGTGGGCAAGGGTGACCCTGTCGTTTCTCGTGGTGTAGATGATCGGGACGCCCGCGAGAGCCGGCATCTTGCGCAGCCGCTCGATAACTCGCGCCCCCCCATAGGGCGGCGCGGTCTCATCGACCAGGATGACGCAGGGGGGCATGCGGATCAGTTCGGAAACCGCCAGGTCACCGTCTTCGAAGGCCGCGACGCGGTAGAACGAGGTCAGTGCCGTCCCGACCTGTTCGCGGTGGCTGGCGCTCCCATCGATGGCCGCCACGACCACCTTGCGCGACTCCTTGCGCTCGTAGGCCGCCAAACCGGCCGTCACCGATTCCTCCGCCATCAGGAGAGCCTCCCGATACCTTTCTTGGCGACCCTCGGCATCGTTCCCGTGACGGCGGCGACATGGCTATCGCCGTCAGGGGATAGTTGCGCGGTCCCATCCAACGGCCCGGTGCCCAACCGGAACATGCCCCTCCGGTCCCGTCATCCCCCGGCGGGATCAGGCCGCCGCGCGACAAATGATATCACAGGTGAATTCCCGCTCATCAACCCGATTTCTCGCGATGATAGAGCCGCTCCAACCGTCTCTCTCGGCCATGGAGGCGCCGATGACGTCCGCGGACGCATGGCCCAGCGAGCGGCGCGAAGGATCGTCCAGGCGCCGTCGGCCGGACGATCCCTTCGTTCGCTTGCGCGCGGCGTCCCGCTCACCGCTCCTTGAAGGCGCGGGCGAAGCTGTCGCCGAGCGGCTTCAGCAGGTACTCCAGCGGTGTCCGCTCGCCGCCCTCCAGCATCACCTCGACCGGCATGCCGGCCTTGAGCGCGCCGGGCAGGCGGGCCACCTGGTCGCGGGGGACCTCGACCCGGGCGGTGTAGTAGCCCTGGCGGGAGCCCTGGTCGGTGAAGCGGTCGGCCGAAACCATCGTCACCGCGCCGCCGATCTCGGGCGTGGTCCGCGCCCCGAAGGCGGTGAAGCGCAGCCGGGCCGGCTGGCCGTCGCGGACGCGGTCGATGTCGCGCGGATTGACCTGGGCCTCGACCACCAGCCGGTCGGCGGCGGGGACGATGTCGGCCACCTCGCCGCCCGGGGGCACCACCGCACCCGGACCGGCCACCTTGAGGCTCTGGACGATTCCCGCCACCGGAGCCACCACCCGCAGGCGCTCCACCGCGTCGCGGGCGGCGGCCAGCTTCTGGCCGATGTCGTTGAGGTCGTTCTCGATCTTGGCGAGGTCGGCCACCACCTCCTCGCGGAACTTCTGGGTGGTCTGGATGACCTGGAGCTTGGCTTCGCCGATCTCCTTGTCCACCTGGGTGGTGCCGGCCTGGTCCGAATACATCTCGCCCTGGAGGCGGGCGAGTTCCCGTTCGTTGGCGCGCAGCCGGTTCTTGGGATAGAACCCCTCGGCTTCGAGCTGGCGCAGGCCCACCAGTTCGTCTTGCAGCAGCGAGGCCTGCTTGCGGTTGGCATCCTTCAGCTTGTCGCGCCCGTCGCGCTGGGCCTGGAGCTGGGCGATCCGCGATTCCAGGATGCTCAACTGGCCGTTCAGGGATTTGCGGCGCTCGTCGAAGCGGTCGGTCTCGCGGGTGATCGCCTCGATCACCTTGGGATCGTCGCCGCGGTCGGTCAGGGCGGCGGGAAAGTCGATGGCGGACAGCCCGTCCCGTTCGGCGATCAGGCGGGCCTGCTCGGCCAGCTTGGCGTCCCTTTGGCTCGACAGCACCGCCAGTTGCGCCTCGGCGCCGGCGTCCTGCAACCGCACCAGCACCGCGCCCGCCGCCACCGTGTCGCCTTCCTTGACCATCAGGCGGGCGACGATGCCGCCCTCGCGGTGCTGGACCAGCTTGCGCTTGGACTCGACGGTGACCATCCCCTGGGCCACCACGGCACTGTCCAGCGGCGCGGTCGCGGCCCACAGGCCGAACCCGCCCAGGGCGATCCCGATCACCGCCATGCCCACCCGGACCGGCGTGCGGAAATCGGCGGGGGGCCTCGGAATCGCGCCGTGGGCGGCGGCCGGGTCCGGCATGGTGAGGCTCGTGGAGTGATTGCTCATGGTTTACCTCTGGGCCTGGCTGCGGGAGGATTCGGCGTGGGAGACGGCCTTGGCCGGCGTCTGGTTGGACACCACCTGGGGCTTGGCCAGCAGGGACAGCACCTCGTCGCGGCTGCCGAACAGCTCGGCCTCGCCGCCGTTGAGGACCAGGATCTTGTCCACGCAGGCCAGGATCGACAGGCGGTGGGTTACCACCACCGTGGTCGCCTTGCGGGCCTTCAGGTTCACCACCGCCTCCACCAGGGCCTGCTCGCCCGCGGTGTCGAGGTTGGAGTTGGGCTCGTCCAGCACCACGAAGGCGGGGTCGCCGTAGAGCGCGCGGGCGAGGGCGATGCGCTGGCGCTGGCCGCCCGAAAGCTTGCTGCCGCCTTCGCCGATGCGGGTGTCGTAGCCGTCGGCGAGGCCGAGCACGATCTCGTGGACACCGGCCTTGCCGGCCGCCTCCACCACCTTCTCGGGCTCGATCTCGCCGAAGCGGGCGATGTTTTCCGCCACCGTGCCGTCGAACAGTTCGACGTCCTGGGGCAGGTATCCCAGCGCGGGACCCACATCCTCGCGGTCCCAGGCCGCGAGGTCGGCGCCGTCGAGGCGCACGCCGCCCGAAGCGATGGGCCATACGCCCATCAGCGCCCGCGACAGGGTGGACTTGCCGGCCGCCGAGGGACCGACCACGCCCAGCACCTCGCCGGCCCGCAAGGCGAAGGAAACCCCCTTCAGCACCGGCCTGCGGCTGCCGGGCGGCGCCACCACCACCTTGTCCACCGACACCTCGCCCTTGGGACGCGGCAGGCGCATCTTGGCGGAGCCGTCGCCGGCCTCGGCCAGCAGGCCGTCCAGCCGGCCGTAGGCGGCGCGGGCGTTGACGAAGCCTTTCCAATGGCCGACCAGCAATTCGATGGGCGCCAGCGCGCGGCCCATGATGATCGACCCGGCGATGATGGCGCCGCCGGTGACCTGATCGTCGATCGCCAGCCAGGCGCCCAGGCCGAGGATGGCGCTTTGCAGGAACATGCGGACGAATTTCGACAGCGCCAGCAGCATGCCGGCACGGTCGGACGCCACCGATTGCAGGCCGAGTCCGACCTCGTGCCGCGCCAGCCAGCGCCGCGCGATGCCGGGCATCATGCCCATGGCGTGCAGCACCTCGGCGTTGCGCAGCGAGGTTTCGGCGAACAGGCCCGCGGACATCATGGCCGCCGAGGCGTCCTTGAGGGCTTTGCGGGTGACCATCTCGTTGGCGGCCGCCAGCGAAAAGATGATGATCCCGCCCAGCAGCGTCACCGCGCCGATCAGCGGATGCAGGACGAACGCCAGGACGATGAACAGCGGCGCCCAGGGGGCGTCGCAGAACACCAGCAGGCCCGGACCGGTGGCGAAGTCGCGCACGGTGTCGAGATCGCGCAGGACCTGGCCGTGGCCGGAGCCGGGCCGTTTCACCGACGCCTCGAACACGCCGGCGAAGGCGCGCTTGGCCAGAAGGCCGTCGAGATGCGCCCCGGCGCGTACCAGGACCCGCGACCGGACCGCCTCCATCAGGCCGAGGACGCCCAGCAGGAATGCCGCCAGCAGGGTCAGCATCAGCAGCGTCGAGCCGCTGCGGCTGGCCAGCACGCGGTCGTAGACCTGGAGCATGTAGAGGGGCGACACCAGCAGCAGCAGGTTGCCGACGAAACTGAACGCCGCCGTCGCGGCGATGGCGTCCCGGCAGGTGGCGAGCGCCTGCCGGATGGGGCTGGACTTGGGCTGTGGACGAGCGATGTGCATCGGCCGACCGTTCCTTCTTCCGCGGGATTGCGTGGGGTGGAACGGAGGCTGGGGCCACGCCGCTTAATGAAAGGTTACCCCGATGGCGGCATGCTCCGGAACTCTAAAGAAATAGTTTCGCATAAGGTGGTAGTCACAGGACGTTTTCACGCCCCGTACCGTACACTATGAATTGGCGTTCGCATTGATATTTCAGCGGTGTGCAATTCGACCGGCTCACTATTGTGGTATGCGCACACGCGATTTTTCGATGAAACCTTGGGTTAAAAAATCTTTCGGAGAGGTTTCCGTCGGGCCCATTTCAGCGCGAGGCCCATGATGGGTTCCCCCTGTCATCCTTCGCGTGAAAGGTTCCTCGTCGCTGGCGCTCCGTCGGAACGACAAGGAAAGGCTGTCATCCTGACCGGGCGCCAGCGAGCGGAGGGACCTTTCACACGAAGATGCGCGACCGATCCTTCGCCCGCGGCTCGGGACGACATGACCGTCGGGGCGGCACATTGAGAATGGCGGCCGCCTCACACCACCATCTTGCGCACGTGAAAGGCTTCGGCGTAGCCGCTTTCGGCGTTGCACTCCACCCCCCTCAGGCGCATCAGCCCAAGGAAGGTGCGTTCGTCGAACCACGGGCGCCGGCGCTGGCTGGGGAAGCAGCGCAGCAGGCTGGCGACCTTGGATTCGGCCTGGGCCGCGCTCAAGGGGACGTAGAGGTTGGGCTGGCCGAGGTCGCCGTCGAATTTGGGGATCTCGTATTCCAGCACGAGATGGTCGCGGAAGGTGTTCCACGTCAGTTCGGCCATCACCCGGTGGTCCTGGTGCCCGTCCTGGCGGGCGTGGGTCAAGATGGCACAGGGGTCGAACTCGCCCTTGAGGCGTTCGAACTCCTCCTTCACCCCGCCCCATTCCTGGGGCAGGAAGCTTTCGCGGAAGTCGTGGAGTTCGACCTGGCGGGCGCCGGCGCGGGCCAGGAAGGCGTCGGCCGCCTGCCGGCCCTCCTCGCGCCGCCCGGCCGAGCCGGTCATGGCGACCCACCGGACCTCGGTCCCGGGAAAGAGGTCCAGCAGGCGGAGCACGGTCCCGCCGCAGCCGATCTCGATGTCGTCGCAATGGGCGCCCAGGCACAGCAGGCGGAACGGCCGGGCCCGGGCGGCGTCGAAGATCATGGGCAGCATGGGACCGCCTCCTCACGCGCTGACGGCCTGCCGCCCGGATTCCCGTGCCCGCATTTCCCGGTAGGATTCGAGGCTGCGGGCCAGCCCCTCGCGCAGCGGCACGCGGGCCTGGAAGCCGGTCAGCCGCACCAGCTTGCCGAGGTCGGGGCAGCGCCGCTGCGGGTTGTCGACCAGAAAGGCGCTGTCGGCGCTTTGCCGGCATTCCACCGCCAGGGGCGGATCGCCCGCCGACTCGGCCATGGCGCGGGCGGCGTCGGCGATGCTGACCTCGTCGCCGTTGCCGACGTTGAACGCCTCGCCGTCGGCCTCGGGCATCATCAGCAGCATCAGGCAGGCTTCGACGAAATCGGCGACGTAGCAGAACGACCGCGTGGCCCTGCCGTCCGAGTACAGGACCAGCGGCCCGCCCGCCAGGGCGGCGCGCAGCAGGTCGGGAATGATGCGGCCGTCGTCCAGCCTTTGGCCGGGGCCGTAGACGTTGAACGGCCGCACCACCTTCACCGGCGTGCGGTGGAGCCGGTAATAGGTCGCGCACAGGGTCTCGGCCAGGCGCTTGCTCTCGTCATAGCAGGCGCGCGGCCCGGTGAAGGAGACGTTGCCGTTATAGGATTCGGGGGTCGGGACGATGGCCGGATCGCCATAGACCTCGCTCGACGAGAAGGCCAGCATGCCCTTCGCCCCCTTGCGCGCCAGTTCCAGCATATTCCAGGTGCCCTGGACATTGGCGGCGATCACGCTCAAGGGGTTGGCCCGGTAGACGATGGGCGACGCGATGCTGGCCAGGTGGATGATCCAATCGGGGACGACGTCGCCCGCCATGGGCCGGGAGACGTCGCCGTCGACGCGGGTCACCCACGCCTCGCCGTCGAGGTGGGCGAGGCGCCGGGCCGGCCCGACCATGAAATTGTCCACCGCGACCACCCGCACCGGCCGGTCGGGGTGGCGTTCGTTGAAGGCCGCAAGCACGTCGAGGAAGAAGCCGCCGAGGAAACCGGCCGCGCCGGTCATCATCAGCGTCGAGCCGGACAGGGGGTCGAGAAGCCTGCCCAGATTGGCGACCACGCCACGGGCGTCGGTTCGGATGATGTCGGTGATCATCGGGTCTGCTCCGCCTTTAGGTTGCCGATACCGTCAGGGCCGCCGGGATGGCGGCCGACGCCGATCAGGTCGAATGCCCCGGACGGGGCCGTTCCCGCGAAAACATTGCGGCCGTCCAGCACCAGCGGCCGGCGCATGAGTCCGGCCAGACGGGGCCAGTCCCAGGACCGGTATTCGGGCCACGCCGTGGCGACCACCGCGGCATCGGCGCCGCCAAGCGCCTCCTCCGGCGTATCGGCTACCGGGGCGGCCCCGAGCAGATCCTTGGCCCGCTGCCGGACCACGGCCAGGCAATCGTGGGCGACCGCCGCCGCTCCCCGCTCCGCCAGCCGCCGCGCCAGGGCCACGCCCGGCGAGGCGCGCAGGTCGTCGGTGTCGGGCTTGAAGGCCAGACCCAGCACCGCCACGCGCTTGCCCGCCAGGCCCTCCAGCACGGTCGAGAGCAGGTCCAGCACCCGGTCGGGCCGCGCCGCGTTGATGTCGAGCACGGCGTCGATCAGCGCGGTCTCGGCGCCGACGCGCCGTCCGTAGGCGGACAGGGCGGCGAGGTCCTTGGGGAAGCAACTGCCCCCGAACCCCACACCGCCCATCAGGAAGCGGATCGCGGCCGCGCGTCCCCTGCCCTCGCCGTCGAGCATGCGGTCCAGATGCACGCCGCGCATCACCCGGGCGTGGTCGCAGCCCGGCGTCGCCTCGCAGAGCGAGGCGATCTGGTTGGCGAAGCTGATCAGGGTGGCTTGCAGGGCGTTGGCGGCGTACTTGGTCATTTCCGCCTCGCGCACGCTCATGGTCACCAGCGGCGCGTCGAAGGGCCGGTACAATTCGCTCATCACCGCCACCGACGCGGCGTCCCAGGCGCCGACGACGATGCGATCGGCGTCGCGGAAATCCCGCACCGCCGAACCCTGGCTCAGAAACTCGGGATTCATCGCCAGCCCGAAGCCCGCGCCCGCCGCCATCCCCGAACTCTCTTCCAGCAGCGCGCGCACGAGGGTGTCGGTCGTGCCCGGCGTGACGGTGCTCTTCACCGCGATAACCGGGAAATCCTGGCGCCCGGCGATGGCGGCGCCGATGGCCGCAGCCGCCCGCCGCACCGCCGACAGATCGATGCCGTCCGCGCCCGACGGCGTGCCGACGCAGACCAGGGTCACCCGGGCGGTGCGAACCGCGCCCGCCAGATCGGTGGTGGCGGCCAGCCGGCCGAGGCCGAGACCGTGGCGCAGCAGGCCGGACAGGCCGTCTTCATGGATGGGACTGTCGCCACGGGCGACGGCGGCGACGCGGTCGGGATCGGCGTCGACGCACACCACCTGATGGCCGGCGCCCGCGAGACAGGCGCCGGTGACAAGGCCCACATAGCCGGTGCCGACGATGGCGACGCGCATGCTGCCTCCTTGCCGATGGGACAGGGCTGCAAATTGGCAGCCTTCCTCGCGGAGAGAAATCGATCAGGGGGATAACACCATCGACTTTCCGGAGAAGGCCGCGTCCTTCCGGGGCATCGCCGCTTGGCCGGTTCCGGAAAGCCGGCTCCCTGGACTAAATGCATAGGGCGATACGCACGACGTCTTCCCTCATCTCGCGGGAAAGGATCACGGTCGTGAGAGATGCGGAAACGACGGAGAAACCGATCTTGGGGGCCGGATCGCCCCGTTCCGGATGCCGATTCTGCGGCGGGACGCTGGTCGACGTCGTCGATCTCGGCATGTCGCCCCTGTGCGAGAGCTTTCTCGCCGCCGACCAGTTGAACCGCGTCGAGCCCTTCTATCCCCTCGCGGTCCGCGTATGCGAAGACTGCTTCCTGATGCAGTTGGAGCAATATGTCAGCCCCACCGACATCTTTACCGAATACGCCTATTTCTCATCCTATTCGGACGCCTATCTCCGCCACGCGCGGGACTACGCCGCCGCCGCGATCGACCGTCTGGGACTGGACGGCGGCAGCCGGGTGGTCGAACTGGCGTCCAACGACGGCTATCTGCTGCGGCATTTCGTCGAGCGCGGCATTCCGGTGCTGGGCATCGAGCCGGCGGCCAACGTGGCGCGGGTCGCCGTCGCCCACGGCGTGCCGACGCTGGTCGAATTCTTCGGCGCCGCCGCCGCCGCCCGCCTGGACAAGGCCGACCTCATCGTCGCCAACAACGTCCTGGCCCAGGTCCCCGACCTCAACGACTTCGTCGAAGGCATCCGCATCCTGCTGGCGCGAGACGGCGTGGCGACGGTCGAATTCCCCCACCTCATGCGCCTCATCGCCGAGAACCAGTACGACACCATCTACCACGAGCACTTCTCATACTTCTCGCTGGGCACCGCCCAACGCATCTTCGCCGCCCACGGCCTGCGCGTGTTTGACGTCGAGCCGGTCTGGACCCATGGCGGCAGCCTCAGGCTTCACCTGTGCCACGCGGACGCGGATCGCCCCACCACCCCCGCCGTGGCGGCGATCAAGGCCGACGAAGCGGCGGCGGGACTCGACCGGCTGACGGGATTCACCCGCTTCGCCGAACAGGTCCGGCAGGCCAAATGGAATCTGGTGGACTTCCTGATCCGCGCGAAATGGTACGGGAAATCTGTCGTCGCCTACGGCGCCCCGGGAAAAGGGAACACGCTGCTCAATTACTGCGGGATACGCACCGACATCCTCGATTACGCGGTGGACCGCAACCCCTACAAGCACGGCAAATTCACCCCGGGCACCCATGTCCCGATCTTCGCCCCGGAACGCATCCGCGAGACCCGCCCCGATTACCTGCTGATCCTTCCCTGGAACCTCCGGCACGAGATCATGGCCTCGCACGCCTACATCCGCGACTGGGGCGGGCAGTTCGTCGTGCCGATCCCGGACGTCACCGTCTTTCCCTGAGCGATGCCGTCACCGGCGGGCCGTTCCCCGACCCCGTCCTGCACAAGGAGGCTTTCATGAAGGTCGTGCTGTTCTGCGGCGGCCTGGGCATGCGGATGCGGGATTATTCCCAGCATGTCCCCAAGCCGATGGCCATGCTGCGCAACCGCCCCATTCTTTGGCACGTGATGCGCTGGTACGCCCACTGGGGGTACAGGGACTTCATCCTCTGCCTGGGCTATCGCGGCGAGGTGATCAAGGAATACTTCCTGGGCTACAACGAGGCGCTCTCCAACGACTTCATCCTTTCGGGAGGCGGGCGGCAGGTGGACCTGCTGGCGGAGGACATCCGCGACTGGCGCGTCACCTTCGTCGATACGGGGCTCACCGCCAATATCGGCGAGCGGCTCAAGGCGGTCCAGCCGCACCTGCTGGGCGAGGAGACCTTCCTCGCCAACTATTCCGACGGCCTCACCGCCTGCCCGCTGCCAAGCATCGTCGAGCACCATCGGGGCTCGGGAGCGGCGGCCACCTTCCTTGCGGTGCGCCCGTCCCACAGCTTCCATGTCGCCCGCATGGCCGAAGATGGGACGGTCGCCGGCCTCGACGACGTCAAGCAGGCGGGCATGTGGATCAACGGCGGTTACTTCGTCCTGTCGCAGGCCATCTTCGACGTCCTCGGTGCCGGCGAGGAGCTGGTGGTCGAGCCGTTCCGGCGCCTGATCGACCGTGGACGGCTCGCCGCCCTGCGCTACGAGGGATTCTGGCGGGCGGTCGATACGTTCAAGGACCTGACCGAGATGGAGACCCTGCTGGCCAAAGGGCCGGGTCCCTGGGAAGCCTGGCGCCGGCTGCCGGCGGACGGCGCCGCCGCCATCGGCCAGGCCGCCGAATAGCTCACCCCCTATCCCGTCGTTTCGAGCGCAGCCGAGGGAGCCTTCCGGCACCTTGCCCGAAAGGTCCCTCCGCTCGCTGGCGCTCGGTCGGAACGACAGCCCCCCGTTCCTGTCGCCCCGAGCGCAGCCGAGGGGCCTTTCGGGCACATTGCGTGAAAGATTCCTCCGCTCGCGTGCGCTCGGTCGGAACGACAGCCCCCCTCTCCTGTCGCCCCGAGCGCAGCCGAGGGGCCTTTCGGGCACATTGCGTGGTCGGGCTTCAGCCGATGGCGGACATCCCCCCCGCCAGCCAGCGATCCAGCAGCAGCCGCGCCACCGTGCCGGGATGGGCCAGAAAACGGCCCTCGCCCGAGTGCCGGTGGCGGTCGTCGAAATCGGCAAGCTCGGCGCGGCCGAACCAGGCGGCATCCGCAACCTCGTGAGGATCGGGCGTCAGGCGGCCGCCGACGGCGCGGGCGGTGAAGGCCATCATCAGCGAGGACGGGAACGGCCAGGGCTGGCTGGTGACGTAGCGGACGTCGCCGACCGCGACGCCTGTCTCCTCGCGCACCTCGCGGATGACGGCCTCGACCAGGGTTTCCCCGGGTTCGACGAATCCGGCCGGGACCGACCACATGCCCGGCGGCCAGGGATGCTGCCGATGCAGCAGGACCCGGCCGTCGTCCTCGACCAGCATGATCACCACCGGATCGATCCTCGGGTGGTACTGGGCATCGCACGCCGGATCGGCGCACCGGCGCAGAAGGCCGCCTTCGGCGCTGGCCGTCGGCCCGCCGCAGGCGCCGCAGAAGCGCTGCCGCCGGTGCCACAGCAGAACGGCGCGGGCATAGCCCAGCAGCCCCGAATCCCCGCCCGGCAGCAACGGGCCGCACGCGCGCAGCGCCACGAACCGCGTCCCCCCTCCCAGGTCGGGCCCCGCTTCGCCGGCCTCCATCGCCGAGATATCCACGGCGAATACGGGCCGTCCCGCCTCGGCGAGCCCGAGAAACACCGGCTCCAGCCCGGCACCGAGGAGCCGGCGGGCGTCCGGGCCGGCGACCACTCCCGCCCGCGGCGGCTCGCCCGCGACCAGCGACAGATCCCGCCACAGCGGCACCGCCGCCGCCCGGGGATCGGCCAGCATCGCCGCGAGGCGAAGGGGATCGCGCCGAACCGCGGGAGCCCGATCCAGGCCGAGTCCGGTGTATGCGAGGGGCGTCATCGCCTCACGATGACACGCCCGACAGTCCTCCTCAAGCGAATGGACCCGCCTGTCATGCACAAGCTAGTGGCAAACGGGTTGCGCTTTTGGCTACGATGACTGAAATTAAGCACACCATGGGAGCTGAAAAGGCCATTCTCGACACCCTCCTCGACACCATCCGCGATGCGGTCGTGCTGGCCGACGCGGATCGCCGCCCCAATCGGCTCAACAAAGCGTTCGAAAACGTCACCGGACATTCCTACCGGGACGTGCTCAACCGCGCGACCGATCACGGCTCCATCGCCCATGACCTGCTGATCCGGGCCCTGGCCGCCAGCGAAGGCGGCCGGTGGCGCGGCTACATGCGCTGCGCCGACGGCACCGACCGCCACGTCGACATCACGGTCTCCCCGGTGGACGGCACCGGGTATCCCCCCGCCCATTTCGTCGGCCTGGTGCGCCCCACGGGCGGGCACGAAACCCTCGACTCGCGCGAGGAGGTGTTCGGCCACGACCTGCTGACCGGCCTGCCCAACCGCGACATCTTCTACGACCGCGTCAATCAGGCGGTGTTGCAGACCAACCGCGGGGGCGGGTCCGTGGCACTGCTGATGATGGGCCTGGACCATTTCACCCTGGTCAACGACGCCCTCGGCCATGCCGCGGGCGACCAGTTGCTGATCGAGGTGGCGCGGCGCCTGCGCAATTGCAGCCGCGAAACCGACACGGTCGCCCGGCTGGACGGGGACAAGTTCGCCCTGGTGATGGCGATCGGCGACGTGGACGACAGCGTCATCGTGGCCGAGAAGGTGCTTTCCGTCATCGGCGAGCCGTTCCATATCGGCGATCACGAGGTGGTCGTCACCTTCTCGATCGGCATCGCGCTCCACCCCCAGGACGCTCCCACCGGCCCCCAGCTCATCAAGCAGGCGGAAAACGCCCTGCACTACGCCAAGGTGTCGGGGCGCAACCAGTACCGCTATTTCTCGAAGGACATGAACCAGAAGGCCAAGGCCAGGCTCGACATCGAGAGCCGCATCCGCAAGGCCCTGGCCAACGAGGAATTCACCGTCTTCTACCAACCCAAGGTCCGGGCCGACGACAACGTCATCACCGGCGCCGAGGCCCTGGTCCGCTGGATCGACCCCGAGCGGGGGGTGATCTCGCCGCTCGAGTTCATCCCGGTGGCCGAGGAAAACGGCCTCATCGAGCAGCTCGGCGCATGGGTCCTGACCCGCGCCTGCCAGGAAAACAAGGCTTGGCAGGACCAGGGGATCGAGCCGATGCGGGTGTCGGTCAACGTGTCGGCACGCCAGTTCCGCGGCCCCCATTTCGTCGAGACCGTCGAGGCCATCCTGCGCGATACGGGGCTTGCGCCCCGATGGCTGGAGCTTGAGATCACCGAGAGCGTCCTGATGCAGGACGTGGAGGCGGCCATCGCCAAGATGACGGCGTTGCGCGCCATGGGCATCGGCCTGTCGATCGACGATTTCGGCACCGGTTATTCCTCTCTGTCCTATCTGTGCCGGTTTCCCATCACCACGCTCAAGATCGACCGCGCGTTCATCGCGGATGTGGACACCAACCCGAAAATGGCGGAGGTGGCCCGCGCCATCATCGGCCTGTCCAAGGGGCTGGACCTGGAGGTGGTCGCGGAAGGGTGCGAGGTGGCCGAGCACGTCGCCTTCCTCAAGGAGCACGGCTGCCAGACGGTCCAAGGCTTCTATTATTCGAAGCCCCTGCCCGCCACCGAATTCGAACGCATGCTCCGCGCCAAGGTGGTGCAGCACGAACCCGCCCGGCCGGCACGCCCGGTCAGGTCAGCCGGTAGCACCGCTGGAAAAGTTCGAGCGTAACCAGCATCCACAGGGCTTTTTCGTGGTTCTGGCGTCCGCCGACGTGCTCGTCGATCAGGCGGCCCAGGGCCTCGCGGCGATACCAGTCCCGGGTGAGCGACTCCGGGCCCAGCAGCAGATCGTAGAGCCAGCCCCGCAGGCGGCCGCGGAACCATTCGTTGATGGGCACGCGGAAGCCCACCTTGGGACGCTCCAGCACCTCGACCGGCAGCGTGCCGGCCATGGCCCGGCGCAGCAGCCATTTGCTGGTGATGCGACGCACCCGGAAATGGTCGGGCAGCCGCGCCAGCAGCATCGCCAGGGCCTCGTCCATGAACGGCATCCTCGCTTCGATGGAGGCCGCCATCGTCATCCGGTCGCCGCGCTCCAGAAGATTGTCGGGCAGCCACGAGATCTGGTCGAAAGCCAGGATGCGCCGCAGGGCGCCCTGGTGCTTGCCCACCCGGAACGGCCGGGGATCGGCCTCGCGATTGGGAGCATCGAGGGCGCACAAGGCTTGCACGTCGGCCGGCGACAGCGCCCCGAACCAGCGGGGGAACCGTTCGCGCGGGTCGCGCAGGCCGAAGCAGTTGGCCACCGTCTTGGTCCGCCGGAAGCCGTAGGGGAGATTCATCGCCAGCGGCTGGACCACCCGCTGGTGGATCGCATGCGGGACCAGCCGCTGGTAAAGGGCGGCCCAGGGTTCGACCCAGTGTTTGGGATAGCCCCCCAGCAATTCGTCCGAGCCCTCGCCGGTAAGCACCATCTTGACGGTCCGGCGGGCCTCGCGCGACAGACGGAAGATGGGCACGTCGGCCGGTTCGCCCACCGGGGCGTCGCGGAACGCCGTCAGGACCGGAAGGTCGGCGATCACATCCTCGGCGCGGATCACCAATTCGTGGTGGCGGGTGCGGAAGCGTTCGGACACCAGGCGGGCGTAGCGCAGCTCGCTGTAGCCGGCTTCGGCGTAACCGACCGAGAAGGTGTTCACCGGCAATGCGGAATGGCGGCTCATCAGCGCCACCACCGAAGAGGAATCGAGCCCCCCCGACAGGAACGCGCCGAACGGCACGTCGCTGACCATGCGGACCGCCACGCAATCGTCGAGGGCGGCGGTGAATTCGCCCACCGGATCGGCCGGCGGCGTCCGCAGCGGCTGATCCCCGGCGTCGGGGGCCGCCCAGTAGCCGACCTCCGTCAGCCGGCCCTTTTCCCACAGGGCCCAACTCGCCGGAGCCAATTTGCGGATTCCAGCGAACAGGGTGTGGGGGCCGGGCACGTAGCGGTAGATCAGATAATCGCGCACGGATGCCCGGTCCAGTCTTGGGGGAATCGACGGATGCGCCAGCAGCGCCTTGATTTCCGAGCCGAACGCCAGACCGCCGTTTCCGTCCTCCCACAGGTACAGCGGCTTTTTGCCGAAGCGGTCCCGCGCCAGGAACAGCCGGTCCCGCACCGAATCCCAGACGGCGAAGGCGAACATCCCCCGCAACCGTCCAACGCAATCGGGACCCCAGGCCAGAAAGGCGGCGAGCAGCACCTCGGTGTCCGAATCGGTGCGGAAGCGGTATCCCATCCCCTCCAGCTCGGCGCGCAATTCCTGGAAATTGTAAATCTCGCCGTTGAAGGTCAGGACCGCCCGGCCCTCGGCGTCGGCCATCGGCTGCACGCCGCCGGCCAGATCGATGATGGCCAGCCGCCGGTGGCCCAGGGCGACGCGCCAGGCGCCATCGCTGGTGACGGCGTCATGACGGCCGGCCCCGTCGGGGCCGCGATGGACGATGGCACCGGTCATTCGATCGAGGCTTTCAGGTGGCGGAGGTGCGTCGGCGCGATGAACCCATCCAGCGATTCCGCACATGAGATTCCGACCCTCCGCGCTCCCCTTGGTGCCAGGATTTCGGCGCCGCGGGAACCCTCTCGGGCGTGGTGGCGGTACGCCAAAATGGGCGTACCGGAAGGGGAAGCCCCTTCCGGTGCGCCGCCGGCGGACGATCAGAAGAAGCTGTAGCCTACGCCGAACGGGATCGGGACGTTCTTGCGGAAGTACTGGTCGATGAAGTCGTTGACTTCCCCGATCTTGCTCTGGGGTACGAACACGATGTCGTAGGGCTGGAGCTGGATGTCCTGGGTGGTGTCCACGCCGCGGATCGTCTTTTCCAGATCGATGGGGATGACGATGGGACGCTGGGTGCCGTTGCGGCGGATCACCAGCACCTCGCTCTTGCGCGCAGATTGCTTGAATCCCCCGGCCGACGCGATCGCCTGCATGGCGGTGAGATTGCCAGGGATACTGACCATTTGCGGCTGCCCCACCTCGCCGTCCACATAGACCCTCTGTCCGGCGATGCCCTTGACCATGACGGTGATGGCCGCCTGCCGGAGCTCCTGGCTGTATTTCCCTTTCAGGGAATCCTCTAGCTGCGTTGGCGTCAGGCCGGCGGCACGCACCTGCCCGGCCAAGGGCAGGGATATGTCGCCATCGGGCCGCACCGTGACCTCTTCGTTGAGTTCGGGATTGTAGAAGAACCGGATGTCGAGGTCGTCGCCCGGCTCGATGACGTAGGCCTGGCTCACCGCCTGGGGAGGCGGAATCGGCGACGGGTTCTTCACCACTTGGCTCATGCAGGACGCGACCGGAAGGGCGAGCGCACCCAAAGCGGCCAGCTTCAGCCATCGCCAGGCGGCATGGACGTCGAACATGGCGGACCTCCGGATTGGCGTTAAGACCTGCGGCGGCGCAGCCAGCGCCATGCCGTCTCGACCATGGTTTCCAGGTCGGCGAAGCGGGGCGTCGCCCCGAGGATGTCCTTGGCCCGCCCGGGATCGGCCACCAGGACGGGGGGATCGCCGTCGCGCCGCGGCCCGATGGCCAGCGGCACCGTTCTCCCGGTCACCCTTTCGACCGCCGCCACCACCTCCCGCACCGACCGGCCGCGGCCGGTCCCCAGGTTCAGCGCCAGGAACGGCGTGCCCTCGGCAAGCCGGTCCAGCGCCGCCACATGCCACCGGGCGAGGTCGGAAACGTGGACGTAATCCCGTATGCAGGTGCCGTCGGCGGTCGCCCAATCGTCCCCGAAGACGTCGAGGCGTGACAGCAGCCCGGCGGCGGCCATCAGCGCCCTGGGGATGAGATGGGTTTCCGGCTCGTGGTCCTCGCCGGCCTCGCCGTCCGGGTCCGCCCCGGCCGCGTTGAAATACCGCAGCGCGGCGCCGCGCATCCCATAGGCCGCGCCGAAATCGGCCATTAGACGCTCCGCCATCGCCTTCGAGGCCCCGTAGGGATTGATCGGCCGCTGCGGGGAATCCTCGGTGATCGGCACCCGGTCGGGCCGGCCGTAGGTGGCGCACGAGCTGGAGAACACCACCGTGCCAACGCCGGCCTTGCGCACGGCCTCCAGCAGCGTCAGGGTGCCCGCGACGTTGCGCCGGTAGGTGGCGCCCGGATCGCGCACCGACTCGCCGACCAGGCTGGCCGCGGCGAAATGCATCACCGCATCGGGCCGGTGGCGCGCGAGCGCCGCGTCGAGGCGAGCCGTATCGGCGATGTCGCCTTCCTCGCAGGGTCCCCACCGCACCAGATCGCGGTGGCCGGTACTGAAGTCGTCATAGACAATGGGCGTCCAACCGGCCGAGGCCAGGGCTTTGCAGGCATGGCTGCCTACATAGCCGGCCCCGCCGGTGACCAGGACGGATCGCATCTGCCATCCCTCGCCGTCAGTCGCCGTTGCGGGGAAGGTGGCATGCGCCCGAGGACAGCGCAAAAGGGCATAGGGCGTTCGCCCAGTCCATCCGGGCTCGTCATATGGACGAAGGGATCACGGCATGGCGCCGGCATTACACCGGAAAAGCCGCCGATTCCGCCTCCGGGCGGTCAAGCTCACTCGCCGGAAGGCTCTCTCCGCGACGCCTGCCCCGTCGCGACGATCACGAGCACCAGGATCGACAGAAGGGCGATCGAGGACCCCTTGGTCCCGAACCCCAATCCCCCTTGCTGGGGCGCCTTGGTCAGAAGATCGCCCATGGTGGCGCCGAAGGGACGGGTCAGGACGAACGCGGCCCAGAACAATGCCGAGCGCGACACCGGCGTCAGCAGATAAACCAGGACCACGGCGGCCAGCCCGCCGGAGACGACTATGTTGCCCGTCGCGTATCCCAGCCCGGAACTGTCCGCCAGGAAATCGCCGAGCGCCGTGCCCAACGTATTCGAGGCGAGGATCGCCATCCAATAGAAGGTCTCCGCCTTGGGGTCGCGGATGTGATCGACCGCCAACGACCCGTTGGACAGGCGCCAGACCGCCAGGCTCGCGGCCAGGACCGCCACCAGGATCGCCGAACCGGTGGCGTAGCCGAGGCTCAAGGTCCGGTCCATGAAATCGGAGATGGTGGTGCCGGCCGTGCTGGTGGCAAGGATGACCGCCCAATACAGGAACGGGTGAAAGCGCCGCGACCGCAACTGAACGCCGAGCGCGGCCAGGAAGACCCCGATCAGGATCAGGGAACTCGCCGCATAGCCGACGTTCAACGTCATCGACACGAAGTCCCCGCCCGTCTCGCCCAGCGTGGTGGCGCAGACCTTCATGACCCAGAACGGCAGGGTGACGTCGGCGACCTTGTTGCCCCTCGCGAGACCACACGAAGAACCGCCGGCCCGCGACGCCGGGCCGGAATGGGAGGTCTCCATTCTTGCTTCCGCTGGTTGTGTTTCCCCTCGGAAGAGTAGCCGTTCCCGCAGCCGGTTCAAAGCCGCGACATCACCCCCCTGCCACTCTGCCTATGGGGAGTTTCAGGGCTGTTCGTTCCCTGCCGATCTCGGGTCCGTCATTGTCCCGACCGGCGCGGGACCCGCCACGCGTGAACGATCCCTCCGCTCGCTGGCGCTCGGCCGGGATGACATCGGCGGGTGAACGCGAGCGCTGAACAGCCCTATGGGGAGTTGGGGGACCGCGGTGTCAGCGCGGCAGGTCGCTCGCGCCCATCAGGAACTCGTCCACCGCGCGGGCGGCTTGGCGGCCTTCGCGAATGGCCCACACCACCAGGCTCTGGCCCCGGCGGACGTCGCCGGCGGCGAACACCTTGGGATTGGAGGTCTGGTACCGGTTCGTGTCGGCCTTGACGTTGCCGCGTCCGTCCTTCTCGATGCCCAGCCCGTCGAGCAGGCCGGCATGGACGGGATGGACGAAGCCCATGGCCAGCAGGACGAGGTCCGCGTCGAGCGTGAACCCGGTGCCGGGAACCGGCTGGAACTTGGCATCCACCGTGACGCAGTCGAGTCCGGCCAGCCGCCCGTTCGCGCCGCGGAAGGCGGTGGTGGCCACCGACCAGCGCCGCTCGCAGCCCTCGTCGTGGGACGTCGAGGTGCGCAGCCTGTTGGGCCACAGCGGCCAGGTCACCGCCTTGTCTTCCCTCTCCGGCGGACGCCCCATGATCTCTATCTGGGTGACCGACAGCGCGCCCTGGCGGTTCGAGGTGCCGACGCAATCGGCGCCGGTGTCGCCGCCGCCGATCACGACCACCTTCCTGCCGGTAGCGAGGATATCGGCGCCGCCCACCGCTTCGCCCGCGATGCGGCGATTCTGCTGAGCCAGGAAGTCCATGGCGAAATGGACGCCCGCCAGATCGCGGCCGGGCACCGCGAGGTCGCGCGGCTGCTCGGACCCGCCGGCCAGCACCACCGCGTCGAACGCAGCCAGCAGCTCGTCCGCCGGCACGGCGACGCCCACATGGGCGTGGGTGCGGAACACCACACCTTCGGCCTCCATCTGCCGCACGCGGCGGTCGATGACGGCCTTCTCAAGCTTGAAATCGGGAATGCCGTAGCGCAGCAATCCGCCCGGCTTGGCGTTCTTCTCGAACACCACGACCTTGTGGCCGGCGCGGGCCAGTTGCTGGGCGGCGGCCAGACCGGCCGGGCCGGAGCCGACCACCGCCACGCTCTTGCCGGTGGAGCGGGCGGCCGGTTCGGCGGCGATCCATCCCTCGGCCCAGGCGCGCTCGACGATGGCCTGCTCGATGGTCTTGATGGACACCGGCGCGTCGTCGATGTTGAGCGTGCAGGCCGCCTCGCACGGCGCGGGACAGATGCGGCCGGTGAATTCGGGGAAGTTGTTGGTGGAGTGGAGGACCGCGCTGGCCTCCTTCCACCGGCCCCGGTAGACCAGATCGTTCCAGTCGGGGATGATGTTGTTGACCGGACAGCCCTGGTGGCAGAACGGCACGCCGCAATCCATGCAGCGCGCGCCCTGGCGCTTTAGTTCGTCCTCGGCCAGCGCCCTGGTGAACTCGCGGTAATGGCGCACGCGCTCGGCCGGCGGCTCGTAGCCGGGGGTCTGGCGGGCGAATTCCTTGAAACCGGTCGGCTTGCCCATGGTCAGCGCCCCCCCGCCGCGGCGGCCAGCCGCGGTTCCTGGGCCCGTTGCATTTCGAGCAGGGCGCGCCGGTAATCGACCGGCATCACCTTGACGAACTTGGGCATGTAGTACTCCCAATTCAGCAGGATGTCGTGGGCGCGCTTCGAGCCGGTGTGATGCACGTGGCTGCGGAGCAGCGTGCGGATGCGCATCGCGTCGTCACGGGCCATGTCGTGCATGACGTTGACCAGGCCGTGGGCCTCCAGGTCGTTGCGCTGGCCTTCGTACTTGGCGTTGGCCTCCTCCTCGGCGGCGACCGGCTCAAGCTCGACCATGGCGAGGTTGCAGCGGCGGTCGAAATCCCCGGCCTCGTCCAGCACATAGGCGATGCCGCCCGACATGCCGGCCGCGAAATTGCGGCCCGTGGGGCCGATGACCAGCACGCAGCCCCCGGTCATGTACTCGCAGCCGTGGTCGCCCACGCCCTCGACCACCGCGATGGCGCCCGAATTGCGCACGGCGAAGCGCTCTCCGGCGACGCCGCGGAAGTAGCATTCGCCCTCGACGGCGCCGTACAGGACGGTGTTGCCGACGATGATGTTCTCCTCGGCCGGCAGCGTCGAGGAGCGCGGCGGCATCACCACCAGCCGCCCGCCCGACAGGCCCTTGCCCACGTAGTCGTTGGCCTGGCCTTCGAGTTCGAGCGTCACGCCCCGGGCGACGAAGGCGCCGAACGACTGGCCGGCGGTCCCCTTCATGCGGATGTGGATCATGTCCTCGGGCAGGCCGGCATGGCCGTGGCGCTTGGCCACCTCGCCCGACAGCATGGCGCCGACGGTGCGGTTGGTGTTGTAGACCGGCTTTTCGATCACCACCCGGTGCTTGCCGTCGATGGCGGGCATGGCCTCGGCGATCAGCGCGCGGTCGAGGACGGTGTCGATGCCGTGGTCCTGGCTCTCGCAACTGAAGACCGGCCGGCCCTCGACCCGATGGAACAGCCGGCCGAAATCCAGCCCCTTGGCCTTCCAATGGTCGATCGCCGCGCGGACGTCGAGCAGATCGACGCGGCCGATCATGTCCTCGACGCGGCGGAACCCCAGCGTCGCCATCAGCTCGCGCACTTCCTCGGCGACGAAGAAGAAGTAGTTGATGACGTGCTCGGGCGCACCCTGGAACCGCTTGCGCAGTTCGGGGTCCTGGGTCGCCACCCCCACCGGGCAGGTGTTGAGGTGGCACTTGCGCATCATGATGCAGCCGGCGGCGATCAGCGGCGCGGTGGCGAAGCCGAACTCGTCGGCCCCCAGCAGCGCGCCGACGACCACGTCGCGGCCGGTGCGCAGCGCGCCGTCCACCTGCACGGCCACGCGGCCGCGCAGCTTGTTCAGCACCAGCGTCTGGTGGGTTTCGGCGAGGCCGATCTCCCACGGCGAGCCGGCATGCTTGATGGAGGTCAGCGGCGAGGCGCCGGTGCCGCCGTCGAAGCCGGAAATGGTGACATGGTCGGCCTTGGCCTTGGCCACGCCCGCGGCCACCGTGCCCACGCCCACCTCGGACACCAGCTTGACCGAGATGCGGGCGGCCGGGTTGACGTTCTTCAGGTCGAAGATGAGCTGCGCCAAGTCCTCGATGGAATAGATGTCGTGGTGCGGCGGCGGGCTGATCAGGCCGACGCCCGGCGTCGAATGGCGCACGCGGGCGATGTTCTCGTCCACCTTGTGGCCGGGAAGCTGGCCGCCCTCGCCCGGCTTGGCGCCCTGGGCCATCTTGATCTGGATATCGTCGGCGTTGACCAGGTACTCGGTCGTGACGCCGAACCGGCCCGAGGCCACCTGCTTGATGGCCGAGCGCATGGAATCGCCGTTGGGCAGCGGCCGGAACCGTTCGGCCAGTTCGCCGCCCTCGCCGGTGTTCGACTTGCCGCCGATGCGGTTCATGGCGATGGCCAGCGTGGTGTGGGCCTCCCACGAGATGGAGCCGAACGACATGGCGCCGGTGGCGAAGCGCTTGACGATCTCCTTGGCCGGCTCGACCTCGTCGAGCGGAATGCCGTTCCCGGCCGGCTTGATCTCGAACAGGCCGCGCAGCGTCAACAGGCGCCGCGACTGGTCGTCGATCTGGCGGCTGAAGTCCTTGAACGTCTCGTAGGAATTGGAGCGCACCGCATGCTGCATGGCGGCGATGGTCTCCGAGGTCCAGGCATGGTCCTCGCCCCGCAGGCGCACGGCGTATTCCCCGCCCGCGTCCAGCGCGTCGCGGTAGACCAGCGCATCCGAATAGGCGGCCCGGTGGCGGCGCACCGCCTCGCCGGCCACCTCGGCGATGCCGACGCCCTCGATGCGCGTCGCGGTGCCGTAGAAATACCTGGAGACGAAGGCCGAGGACAGGCCGACCGCGTCGAAGATCTGGGCGCCGCAATAGGATTGGTAGGTGGAGATGCCCATCTTCGCCATCACCTTGAGGATGGCCTTGTCCATCCCCTTGATGTAGCGCTTCTGGACCTCGTGGGCGGACAGCGTCTCGGGCAGGCCGGGGCGCATGGCCTCCAGCGTCTCGAAGGCGAGATACGGGTTGACCGCCTCGGCGCCGTAGCCGGCCAGGCAGCACATGTGGTGCACCTCGCGCACCTCGCCGGTCTCGATCACCAGGCCCACCTGGGTGCGCAGACCCTCGCGGATGAGGTGATGGTGGACCGCCGACGTCGCCAGCAGCGACGGCATCGGCACCCGCTCCGCCGACACCTTGCGGTCGGACAGGATCAGGATGTTGAAGCCCTCGCCGACGCGGGCGCGGGCCTCGTCGCACAGCGCGGCCAGCGCCGGCTCCATGCCGTCCGCCCCGGCGGCCGCCGGCCATGTCATGTCGAGGGTCACCGAGCGGAAGCTCGATCCCGGCACATGCTCGATCTTGCGGATCTTCTCCAGATCCTCGTTGGTGAGGACCGGCTGCCTGACCTCGAGGCGCTTGGCTTCGGAGCCGTGGTGCAGGCCCAGCAAATTGGGCCGGGGGCCGATCAGCGACACCAGGCTCATGACCGATTCCTCGCGGATCGAATCGATCGGCGGGTTGGTGACCTGGGCGAAGCACTGCTTGAAATAGGCGAACAGGGATTTCGGCCGCGAGGACAGCACCGCGAGCGGCGTGTCGGTGCCCATGGACCCCACCGCCTCCTGCCCCGTCACCGCCATCGGCTGGAGCAGGAACTTGACGTCCTCCTGGGTGTAGCCGAAGGCCTGCTGGCGGTCGAGCAGGGTCGAATCGTCGGGCGCCACCGGGCTGACGGGGATGTCCAGTTCCTCCAGCAGGATCTGGGACTCGTCCAGCCACTGGCGGTACGGCTGGCTGTTGGCCAGTTCCGCCTTGATCTCGCCGTCGTCGATGATGCGGCCCTGCTCCAGGTCGATCAGCAGCATCTTGCCGGGCTGAAGCCGCCACTTCTTGACGATGCGCTCGTCGGGGATGGGCAGCACGCCCATTTCCGAGGCCATGATCACCATGTCGTCGTCGGTGACCAGATAGCGCGCCGGCCGCAGGCCGTTGCGGTCGAGCGTGGCGCCGATCTGGACGCCGTCGGTGAAGCACACGGCCGCCGGGCCGTCCCACGGCTCCATCAGCGCGGCGTGGTACTCGTAGAAGGAGCGCCGCTCCTCGTCCATCAGCGGGTTGCCCGACCACGCCTCGGGGACCAGCATCATCATGGCGTGGGCGAGCGAATAGCCGCCCATCACCAGAAGTTCGAGGGCGTTGTCGAAGCAGGCCGAATCCGACTGGCCCTCGGCGATCAGCGGCCACAGCTTGGCGAGGTCGCCGCCCAGCACCGGCGAACTGGTGGCCTGGCGGCGCGCGTTCATCCAGTTGAGGTTGCCGCGAAGCGTGTTGATCTCGCCGTTGTGGCTGATCATGCGGAACGGATGGGCGAGGCGCCAGCTCGGGAAGGTGTTGGTCGAGAAACGCTGGTGGACCATGGCCAGCGCCGACATCATGCGCTCGTCGCCGAGGTCGCGGTAATAGACGCCGACCTGATCGGCCAGCAGCATGCCCTTGTAGACCAGGGTGCGCGACGACAGCGACGGAATGTAGAAATCGGCCTCGGCCCCGGCCGGAACCTTGATCTCGGCCTGCTTGCGGATGACGAACAGCGTGCGCTCGAAGGCGTCGCGGTCGCCGCAGCCGGCGCCCCGGCCGACGAAGACCATGCGCACGAAGGGTTCGGACGGCTTGACCGATTCGCCCAGCCCGCTGTTGTCGGTGGGCACGTCGCGCCAGCCCAGCACCCGCTGACCCTCTGACGCCACCAGGGAATCCACCAGGGCCTCGCAGGCGCAGCGCAGCGCGGGGTCCCGCGGGAGGAATACGGTGCCCGCCGCCCAGTGGCCGGTGGCCGGCAGGGTAATGCCCAGCCGGGCGGCCTCGGCGCGCAGGAAGTCCTCGGGCAGTTGGATGAGGATGCCGGCGCCGTCGCCGGCCAGCGGATCGGCGCCGACCGCGCCGCGATGGGTCAGGTTCTCCAGGATCTGGAGCCCCTGGCGGATGATGCCGTGGGACTTGCGGTTCTTGATATCGACGATAAAGCCGACACCGCAAGCATCGTGCTCATACTGCGGGTCGTAAAGTCCCCGTGGGTCAGGCAATCCGCTCATCTTACGCTCAGTTCCTCTAGGCCGGGCCGTAGCTCTGCCACAAACCCGCGACCGAATTCAAAGGCTTTGTTTGGGAGACGGCCCGCCCGTATCCCCGAGCCGGACGCGGGAAAACCCACTCTCCGGCGCAAAGGTGTTTTTTTACGGCATTACGGGCGCCACGCCAAGTGTGCAACAGTTCGCACTGCCCGAGGTTCGCACCATAGCCCGTGGATCGCCCCGGTCCACGCGCGATTTCGACGCCGCGGGGCGGGCGTCCGGCACCATCGCGAGCCAACAGTTCTCATTATGCATTTTCCGCTGTCATCCCGAGCCGGCGGCGAGGGATCTTTCAGGCACCTTCGCGTGAAGGATCCCTCTGTCGCTCCGCTCCCTCGGGATGACAACGTTCCTGATGCCGCATAACGAGAACCGCCGATCGCGAGCATCCCGCCTTTCCATCGCACAGCCAAAACGTTATGCTCCCTATCTACGTGGACGAAGCGCCTAGTGGTCCGATCCCGACAAAAGGTTCATGAGCTTGAACCTTTTGTCGGGTGAATCGGCCCACAAAATCAATGAATGCCGCGGCAGGAGACCTTCGATGAGCGACGACATCGAACTCTTCGATTCTCCCGCTCCGGCCTCGCCAGCCCAGGCCGCGGATGACGGCGGTCTATTCTTCGACGACGAACCGGCCCGGCCCGCCGCCGGCGGGATGACGGAGCGGCTGGCCAATTATCTCGGCCTCTTCGCGGTGGACGACGCCACCCGGGCCGCCCTGCGCGACGGCTGCGCCGCGGCGGCGGCGGATACCGCGCCCCTGGTGGCCGAGGCGCTGTCCTGGGTGGCGGCCTTCCCCGCCTTCGCCGACACGCTGGCCGGCGAGGCGCGGTCCACCCTGGCCGGCGTGCTCGAAGAGCATTGGCGCCACCTTTACGGCGGGGACTTCACCGCCGACTACATCGCCACCGCCCAGCAATTGGGGTTCATGCTCGCCTATCTGGACCTGGGCGCCTCGTGGTACCAGGCCATGGCCTCGGCCGGCGCGTCGCGCGTGGTGGCGAGGGCGCCCCGCGCCGGCCGGCGGCCCGGCGATCTTGCCGAGGCCCTGTCCAAGGCGGTGCTGCTCGACGTCTCGGTGGTGACCCACGACTATTTCGAAGCCGCCAACCAGACCAAGGCGAAGCTCATCACCGACCTCGCCATGGGGTTCGAACACTCGATCAAGGGCGTGGTGGACGAGGTGGGGGCCATGGCGACCACCCTCAAAAGCCATTCCGACGAGATGCTCTCGCGGCTGTCGCACATGGATTACGAGACGGTCACCATGGCCGCCGCGGCCGAGGAGGCGTCGTTCAGCGTCGGCAACATCGCCCACCACACCGACGAGCTGGCCGCCTCGATCGGCGACATCCACACCAACGTCGTGCGCACGGCCGAGGTCGCCGCCGGCGCCGCCCAGACCGCGCGCAGCGCCGATGCCGCCATCCGCGGCCTGATGGACGTCGCCGGCCGCATCGGACGGATCGGCGAGACCATCGACACGGTCGCGCACCAGACCCGGATGCTGGCGCTCAACGCCACCATCGAGGCGGCGCGGGCGGGCGACGCCGGACGGGGATTCGCCGTGGTGGCCCAGGAGATCAAAACCCTGTCCGAGCAGACCAGCCGCGCCACCCACGACATCGCCGCCTCGGTGGGCGAAGCCGTCCAAGCCACCAACGCGGCCGTCGATACCATCACCAAAACGGTCGAGTCGGTGGGGGCGATCAACACGGTCGCCAGCGACGTGCGGATCGCGGTGGAACGCCAGACCCAGGCCACCGGCACCATCGCCGGCCATGTGGGCGAAGCGGCCAGCGGCGCGAAGGCGGTGACCACCTCGGTCGGCAGCGCCATCGAGGCCCTGGGCGTCTCCAGCACCGCCGCCGGCGAACTCAACCGCTCCGCCGACGCCCTGGCCGCCAAGGCCGCTCACATGCGCGCCGAAGTGGACAGCTACCTGACGCGCCTAAGGGAGATGGCGTAGGATGGGAGAGGTTCAGGATCGGCCGATTTCGAGGGCGGCATAATTGGAGCCGGTCAGAACTCCGGGAGACAATGCTTAACCACTCACTCTGCCAATGAACTCTGGGGGACGCAGATATAGCGCCCCGAAATTTCGGGTATTGGGTACATCATTACCTCCGACACGTTGGCTGAAATGATGCCGCAAACGCCAGGTCACTGAATGGAAACGAATATTTCGGAACTGGAACGCCGGGTGGGGACGGTCGAATCCCAACTCAGGGAGTCTCGCGATATCCTCGCCATGGCGATCCAAACAATACAAATACTGGTGGAGCGTCTGAACATGGTCGAGCGCCAATTCAGCAAAATTCACCACGGAATGCCTCGACACGGCGGTTACGATCTGGTGCGATTCGACACCGTGAGCCTGTTCGTCCCCATGCACGACAACCTCTACAACTCGTTCCTTCCCGCGGAATGCAAGGGGTTTACGATTGAACAGCATTACGAACTCATGCGAACAGAAACACCTTTTGCGGACGACGCCCTCCGCTCCGATGTCACGAAATTACTTTATCTATACATGGACATACTGTTCGGTGCCGGAATCGGCGTCCATCTCCTGGATATCGGCGCCTGGATCGGCGACGTCGCCATCCGGCTTGCCAAATATGCCAAGTTGCGCGGCGCCAAATTCCACGCCGAATGCTTCGACCCGTCCTTTGCGGGAACCCTCATTCCCTTCAACATCGAACTGAACGATGTCCGCGATCGGGTCACGTTCAAGCCGATCGGGGTAAGCGATTGCGGCGGGCCGCAAATATTCAATCAGGTTTTCGGAAATTCGGATGGTTCCCAGCTCCTCTCCGGTGACGGCGATGGGCGAATTTCCGAAACGTATCTCGTTCGGACGGTGACGCTCGCCGACTGCCTCCCGGAACACGCTCCCGATACGCATGTAATGGTCAAGATCGATGTCGAGGGCATCGACGCCAAGCTTGTGGCGCAGGCCCGCGGCCAGCTCGCCGACGCGACCCTGATCATCGAATTCGCCCCCGCCCAGGAACAATATCGCAAGATCGCGGCGGACCAATTCCTCAGCGATCTTCAAACATCCCATACCCTGTTCGACATCTATTACTGTCCTCGTCCGACGAGGGCGGCGATTGTCCGCGATCCTCAAGAATTTATCGAGGACGTGCGTCACCGGCCTTTCGGCTATACGGATGTCCTTGCGGTTCCGAAATCGCTCGGCGCGCACGACGACATCGTTCGGCAGCTTTCCCGTCTGACGCCGATCGAGCCGAGCCTGATGATGGCCTGAGGCCGAGCGGGCGGGTCTCGAACTTCGTCCGCTCTCGTCCTATGGGGTGGCGACGCTCGCCCACGTGCCCGAACCGCCGTGCCGGGAACGGCCCCATAGCGGGCGCCCCGCAGATCGCGGGCGGACGCCTTCGCGCCCTACGCGCCAGCGGTTCTCATTATGCATTTTTCGCTGTCATCCCGAGCCGATGGCGAGGGATCTTTCAGGCACTTTCGCGTGAAGGATCCCTCTGTCGCTCCGCTCCCTCGGGATGACAACATGCCCTGATGCCGCATAATGAGAACCGCTGCCTACGCGCCGTTGCGCTTCAGCTTCTTGATGAATACCCAGTAGGTGGCGAGGATCGGGCTGATCTTGAAGTGAATCCTGAGCTTGTAGTCCAAGCCCGCGACCGCGCAGTCGAACACCACGTTCAACTCGCCCCGTTCGACCCCCTGGGCGAATTCCCTGGCCACCGCCGACGTGCCGGCCCAGGGCGCCACGTCGTCGAAGAAACGGCGCCCGACGACATCGGGTTTGGGGACGCCCCGATCGTCGGGCTCGGTATCGTAGTAGGCGACGACGCGCCCGTCGCGGTCGAGCTCGGCGGCTCCAAAGGGAAGCCGCGCGATGTCACTGGCGGCGATCCGGCCCAAAGGATTCTCGGGGTCGTTTTCCTCGAAACAGAAGACGGTCATATGCCAGGGACCGGCCTCGCTAGTGATCGTCACCATGTCGGAATCTAGCTTGACCTCTTACGGACCGTGGGAATTTGCCGTATATTCCCGAGCTGGTCCACAGGGAAAAGCGAGCGGCGATGGAACGGCAAGCGCACGATGGAACCATCGCGATCCATCTGCCGAGCGTGCTGGATCTGCCGGCGGCGATGGACCTCCACGACGCCCTGCTGGACGCCCTGGCCGACAACGACGGCGACGTCGTGGTCGAAGGCGCCGCGGTGGAGCGGATGTCGACCGCAGCGGTCCAGGTTCTCCTCGCGGCGGCGGCCGGCTTCAAGGCGGCCGGGCGGCACTTCGCCGTCGCGGCCCCATCCGACCGGATCGTCGATGCCTTCCGCCAGCTTGGGCTGGCGGCGCAACTGGGATCGTTTTCGTAGCTTTCGACAGGGGGAGACATGGGAAAGTGCGTACTGGCCGTCGATGATTCCAAGACCATGCGCGACATGGTGTCTTTCACCCTGCGGGGCGCCGGCTACACCGTGGTCGAGGCCGAGAACGGCTCGGCGGCCTTGCAGGCCCTGAACGGCCAAAAGGTCGATGTGGTCATCACCGACGTCAACATGCCGGTGATGGACGGCATCACGCTGGTCAAGCGCATCCGTGGCCTGCCGAGCCATACCGGCACGCCGGTGCTGATCCTGACCACGGAGAGCGACCAGGGGAAGAAGGACGAGGGCCGCGCCGCCGGCGCGACGGGCTGGATCGTCAAACCCTTCAGCCCGGAAAAACTGTTGCAGATCGTCGCCAAGGTCTGCCCTTGACGACAGCGCGGGCCCACGTCCAGCCGAACCGAGGGGAACAGCGGTGATCAGCGAAGACCAGGGCTACGACCTTTCCCGCTTCAAGACGACCTATTTCGAGGAATGCGCGGAACTGCTCGCCAGCGCGGAGGAGACCATCGCCCGCCTGCGCGACGGCACCGGTACCGACGAGGATCTTCACGCCGTCTTCCGCTGCGTCCATTCGATCAAGGGCGGCGGCGGAGCCTTCGCTTTCGACGGGCTGGTGCATTTCGCCCATGTGCTGGAAACGTCCCTGGACGCGCTGCGCTCGGGCCGCGCCGAACTGACCCCGGCGGTGGCCGACATCCTGGTGCGCGCCAACGACGTGCTGGGCGATTACGTCCGGGCCGCCCAGGAAGGGGTGGAGCTGCCGCCCGGCCACGGGCGCGACGTGACCGACACCCTGGCCGCGGCCACCGGCGGCGCTGCGCCCGCCGCCGCCCCGGCGCCGCCGCGCCTGCCCACCGCCGAGATCGG
>JAJZVW010000030.1 GCA_021847015.1 Pseudomonadota bacterium
AGGTCTTCCAAGAAAGCGACAAAACCTATCGCGATCCCTCAAAAATCAAACGCGGGGTGGAGCAGCCCGGTAGCTCGTCAGGCTCATAACCTGAAGGCCGCAGGTTCAAATCCTGCCCCCGCAACCAAACCCAAGCCGCCAACACAGCACGTTGGCGGCTTTTTGTCGTTCATTCTTTGCTTTTAGGCATGTACACTGGCGTAGCCCTAAAGGCGAAAGAATGGAGCAACGCACTCTCATTCGGCGTGGTGCTTAAGGGGGCTTCCGTGCCGGCATGTCAGGCATGCCGGGCGGGATGGCGGTAGTGGAAGGGTGCGCGCGCAATGAGCAGGCGGTTGGCGAGGATCATTGCGACCGCGGTGCGTGGTGCAATCTCCCCTGTTCCAAAGTGGAACAAGGTCGCCATGCTGTCTCATTTATCCTCTTCGCTGATCCCACGCGTTCCCGTGGACATAAACGGGAATGCGGCCACCCTGTATACGCCGTCGAAGGCGTCGGTGTATTGGGCGCGCTACGGGATGGAGGCGGAGCCCGACACCGTGCGCTGGATAGGAGCGCTGGAGCCGGGATCGGTATTCTGGGATATCGGCGCGAGCGTCGGTCTTTATTCCTTATGCGCCGGCTTTCGCGGTCTTCGTGTTCTGGCGTTCGAGGCCAACCCCTTCACCTACGAATGTCTGCTGCGGAATGTAAAGGAAAACCAAAAACAGGATGTCATCAAACCGTATTGCCTAGCGCTGGCGGAGACATCCGGTTTGGGGGAACTGTACGTATCGAGCACCGAGGCGGGAACGGTTGGCAACGCCTTCGGCGATCCCCGGGCCAGTGTCATCCGCGATCGGGCGGGGGATATGGCGATCGCGATGATGTCCACGTCGATCGACGATCTGGTCGCCCGGTTTTCGGCCCCTTTTCCCAACCATATCAAGATCGATGTCGACAGCATCGAGGATCGGATCGTCGCCGGCGGTCGGCAGACCCTATCGGATCCGCGTGTTCGCTCGGTATTGATCGAGATCGTCGGCGACACGCCCGTGCAGGTCGAGCGGGCCGGGACAATCATCGGCATGATGGGCGAATTCGGATTCGCCATCGACCCGACCATCGGCTCGCCGTCCGGCAATCGACTTTTCGTGCGGCCGAACTGACCTGGTCCCCGGATTTTCGCCATTTCCACGGGCGGTACGGTGGCGCTGCCCTCAATCACTGCCAGGAATGCTGCCGCGGTCGTCATATCGCGAGCCCCGAATCTTCATCCAGGGCGATGCCCGTGGCCGCCTTGCCGGCGGGGCGCTACCTCCGGATTGGGGGCTTGTCGCCAAGCAAGGCGGTGCCAGATTTGCGGGATCGGTAACGCCACCACGGAGACAGCCATGCACTGCGGAGACTGCCGCTTCTGGCACCAGCCGGCCACCCAGTGCCGGCGTAATGCCCCACTGCCCGTTCGCGGTCAGCAGGGGACCTTGGATACGGCTTGGCCTCATGTCGCTTCCGGTGACTGGTGCGGCGAATACCAGCCCGGCTATATCGACCGCACCAGCATGCCGACGGAAGCGCAGCGGCAAGGCCAGCAGCCTGCCCAGCATTGATACGGCATGGCGGCCGGCATATGGCATGTCGGGCCGCCAAGCCTTCCTCGTAACCGGCCGGGCCTATGCGAATACGGGTCTTTCGGGCGCTGGGCGCCGCTGCCCGCCGTGTCATCCCGGATGGCCGCTGTTCGCCGGTCCGGCCGATTGCCTCGTGCCGAATGAAGTTGTGCATAAATGTTTGCCGTTTCATTCGGCCGGGCAATCGCCGGCTTGCGATTGACAGCTTGGAGACTTGAGTGCTACCTGAACATGGTAGCCAATCGACTGGCCAGGCCGTTCCTGAGGGGGAGCATATGGTTAACGGTGAGCCGACGGCTTTGGCCGAACTGGAAGCTATCGTCGACCGCTTGATCGACGGCAAATACTGTTCGTTGACCGGGACGAACAGCGGTTTGGCCGCGAAGCTCAGGGATTTGGCGGAGCACCTGGAGGGGCGGTCGAGGTCGGCGCTTCGCCATGCCGTCGGCATATCCATCTTCCTCAACGACACGGTTACCGAGGCGGTCCAGACTCTTCGCAGCATCCGCGAAATGAGCCAGAGGATGGCCACCATTTCGGCGGCGACCGAAGAGCTGGTCTCCACGGTCCAGGCCATCAGCCGCACCTCGGAATTAGCGGCCTCCAACGCCCAGTCGGTGCAGGGGATTTCCGACGAGGGCGCGCGCGATACGGAGACGGTGGTCAACACCATGCGCGACATCGTCGCCTCGGTGAACGACACCGCCGAACGGGCGGAGCGTTTGGCGAGTTCCTCGCAGCAGATCGGGTCCATCGTCGACCAGATCGAACAGATCGCCAAGCACACCAACATCCTGGCCCTCAACGCCACCATCGAGGCGGCCCGTGCCGGTGAGGCGGGGCGCGGCTTCGCCGTCGTCGCCAACGAGGTCAAGAATCTCGCCAACCAGACGTCGAAGGCGACCACGGACATCCGCAGCCGTATCACCACCCTGCGCCAGGAGATCGACGCCATTCTGACGGCGATGGGGGAGGGCGCGCAAAAGGTTGACAGCGGCCAGAATCTCGTGCTCGGCTCGGTCGACAAGATGCGCACCGTGAGCAGCGAAATCCGGGACGTCACCACCCTGATGCGCGACATCGCCGATCATCTCGGGCAGCAGCGCGTCGCGGCCCAGGAAATTTCGCAGAACCTCGAGGGTGCGGCGGCGCGGTCCAAATCCGATACCGACGCCGTGAACGCCCTCATCGACATCTCCATGCAAGCCAGCGCCGGGCTCGGCGACATGCTGACCGAGCTTAATCAGGTGGAGATTCGGAACGCGGTGATTCTGCTGGCGAAGTCGGATCACGTCGTCTGGCGCCGGCACCTTGCCGAGATGCTGGCCGGTCGCGCCACCTTGGACCACAAGGAATTGTCCAACCATCACAATTGCCGTTTGGGCAAGTGGTGCGATTCGGTCGAGGACCGCCGCATTCTGGATCATCCCGCGTTCCGTGCCCTCGAAGCGCCCCATCGCCGCGTCCACGAACTGGGGATCGAGGCGGCGCGGCGGTTCAACCAGGGCGATTTCGACGGCGCCGTGGAGGCCGTCGCCGCCATCGAGGAGCCATCGTCCGAGGTGCAGCGCCTTCTGGACGCGTTGGCCGCGAGCTTCACCTGATCCGCGCCGAAATCAGCGGCGGCGGTGGACGGCCACTACGGTCAGATCGTCCGGTGGAGGCCCGGGAAGGTGCCGGTGGAAGTTCTCCAGCACGGTCTCGACCAGCGAGGTCTTTCCGGCACGGGTGGCGGTGACAGCCCAATCGCGCACCGCTTCTTCATCGATGGCCGCGCCGGAAGGATCGAGGCTTTCGACCAGGGCGTCGCTGAACAACAGGAGGGTGGAGCCCGGCGGGAAGGCGACCGTCGCGCTGGAGAACTCCGCTTCGCGAAAGGCGCCGATGGGCGGTGCGCTTTCTTCCAGATAGCGGGCCTGGTCGCCGACGATCAGCAGAGGGGGCGGGGAAGCGGCGCGCGCATAGCGGCAGATGCCGGCGCCGACGTCGACGATGGCGAACAATGCCGTCGCGAACTGACCGGGCGGCAGCAGATCCACCAGGTCGCGGTTGAGGTCGGCCAGCCAAGCCGCCGGGTCCTCACCCCGCGGGGGCTGGCGGCTGATGAGGGCATGGAGGCGGAAGACGTTGATCGCGGCCGCGACCCCGTGGCCCGCGAAGTCGGCGATCAAAACGCCCAACCGGCCGGGTCCCATGGCGAACACGGTCCAGAAATCGCCGCCCATCTCGCTGGAGGTTTCCATGGTCCCCTCAACATCTAGGTCGAGGGGACGCCCCACCTCCGCCAGTTGCGCCGGCGTAGGCAGCAGCAGGTTCTGTGCGGTGCGGGCTCCGACCAGTTCGTGCCGGATGCGTTCCCGGAAGGCGCTGAGGTCGGCGACCAGCATGCGGTTGTGAAGATGCACCCGCACCCGGGCGGTGATCTCGGCAAGATTGATGGGCTTGGAGACCATGTCGCTGCCGCCGGCGGCGAAGCAGGCGGCCCGCTCCTGGCCGGTCGTCAATGCGGTCACGAAGATCACCGGGAGGTGCGTGTGGTGGTGTTCCCGGCGCAGACGCCGACACATCTCGTAGCCGTCCATTTCCGGCATCATGACGTCCAGCAGCACCAGGTCGGGACGGAATGCGGCGACCGCTTCCAGACCCTCGCGGCCATTGGCCGCTTCGGCGACCTGGGCGATGCCGATGCTGCGGACGACGGCTCCCAGCAGGTTGCGGTTGGTGATGCTGTCATCGACGATCAGCACGCGGGCGTCGGCCAGCGAGGTCGTCTGTTCGGGCGAGCGCTCAAGCGTCGCGAATTGCGCTAGCAGCGAAAAGCCATCACGGTGCATCGTCCGCCGTCCTCGATATGCCATCGCTCGGTCATCGCAGCGATCAAGGGAAGCCCGTGGCCCCCCGCTTTGGACCGCTGCCGGACCGCCATCGCCGGGTTGAAGCCATCTCCCTGGTCACATACGGCCAGCTCGAGGGTGGGACCGTTCCGCAAGGCCGAAATTTCGATCCGCCGGGCGGCGAAAAGCGGGTCGGCAAGACGTTGGTCGCAGCTCTGGCAGTAGTCGAGAAAAGCATCCTTGGTGCCGGCCAAGGGCGAAGCGATGGCCAAGTTGCCGTGAATGACGGCGTTGGCCACCGCCTCGTGCGTGGCCGTGGACAGGGCTTCGTGCGTCTCGGACGAAAGCCCTAAGCGTGCGCGGAGCGCGTCGGCAAACAAGGCCGCGATATTCAGCGCGAAGGCCGTGTCCGTGCGCAGGGAAAGCGCCTGTCCGCCGCTAGCGAGATGCCGAAGAAATTTTTGTCCAAGCCCGCGCTCAGGAAAATCCTCCGATTCGATGCCACCGGAGAAAGGAGCGCTCAGTGCTTGCTGCAGCTTTTCCAAGTCGAAACGTGTACTCGCGACGATGCGCACATCGCCATGTGCGGATTTATCTTCACCGAGTTGCCATCCATACGTGCTAGCAATGGAACAAATTTCAACCGAGCTTGGAGCAATTAGGCGAACCGTCATGGTTTCTCCCTTATCCCCTGCGATATATTGTCGCAGGACGGGACCTGGAAGAAGCGAAAAATATCTCCCCCCGATAGTTGGCACTTGGCCGATCATCCGGATGCTGCGATCCTGAGGTTGTCTTTGCAGGAGATCCGGGGGGGGCGGAAATGGAGTACGCGTTCGAAAGTACGGGCGGGAACCTTTCGGTGCGGCTGGGCGGGCGGATGACTCACGCCGATTACAAAGGCTTCCGCGATATTCTCGGCCGGATTTTGGGGGATCGTCCCCAGCGTGTCGTATTCGATCTCGCCAGGGTCGAGTTCGTGGATTCCTCGGCGCTCGGCATGCTGCTGATCGTGCGCGATGCGGCCATCGAGGACAGGAGGGAGGTTGTGCTGAAGGGGGCCGCCGGCCAAGTGGAGAAATTGGTCCGGGTCGCTAAACTGCACAAATACTTCACCGTGGAATAGGCCGCTATCCCACCGCCCGCGGGAGCGCACGCGCGCCCGGTCGGCTAACGGCCACCCGTCCGCATCCCGTCACATTTCAATACATTGGTGGGCCGGTTGACCTGACGCTTGGGGCTCCAAGCGTCGGGATCGTGCCGCTGGCGCAAAAGCCCTGACGGGGGTGGCGGTGACGAATTCCCGTTCAGAATCCACGGTCATGCTGAAGCATTGGCGGCACCACAAGACGGCGGCCAACAGCCGTTCCTTGTAGACGATGTGGCTTGTGGTCTTGCCGCATTCGGTGCAGTGGCAGGCACGGATGTCCGTCATCGCCGTATCCCGGTGGATTGCTCGGCGCATTGTCCGTGCCGGTCACCGCCTCGGCAAGCGACAGTGCGGTGACGTTTTTGGGGCGGTTCGGCCTGCGGTATCGCCGGATTGCGCCCGTACGGGTTTGACATGCCCCAACCGGGTTCCCATTTGGCGAGGTCAGTCGTAGCCCAAGGACGTTCCGCGTCAAAGCGAATGGGAACACGCCATGAAAGTCACCGTCGCCGTCCTGTTGGCCGGACTGACTCCGGGCTTGGCCTTGGCCCAATCGGCCGATCCTTCCCAATCCGAGGCGCCGCCGGCCGAGAACGGGGAGCTTGAGGCCGTACCCGCCCCCCCACCCTGCGGCGGCAGCGGGCCGATCGAGCACGGCATGCGCATACAGCCGACCCCTTCCCGCGACGAGTGCCTGGAAGAGCTCCAACGCCAATCCCGCACCCGCGAGAATGACGATGTGACGCTTGGGGCCAAGGGGGTGCCCCAAGTGCAAATTCCAGAACAGCAAGGGGCGACGGCGCCAGCGCAACCTGGGCCGAATGGGCGGTGATCCGGCGGCGGAAGCCATTCGGGCATGCGGAAAGGGCGGATGACGCCACAAAAAAACCGGCGGCATCGCTGCCGCCGGCCAACCAGACTTGCCCCGTCAGCCCAGGGCGGCCTTTCGATCCGCCATGATCCGGCGCAGGATCGGGGTCAGGATGAGTTCCATGGCCAGGCCCATCTTGCCGCCGGGGACGACGATGGTGTTGCGCCGGCTCATGAACGAATCCTTGATCATCGACAGCAGGAAGGGGAAGTCGATGTCGAAGCGATCCGGCTTGCGGAAGCGGATGACCACCATGCTCTCATCCGGCGTCGGGATGTCGCGGGCGATGAGTGGGTCGGAGGTGTCCACGACCGGCACGCGCTGGAAGTTGATGTCGGTCAGCTTGAACTGCGGCACGATAAAATGCATGTAATCGTGCATCCGCCGCAGGATGGTATCCATCACCGCTTCTTCGGAATAGCCGCGATGCTTGGTGTCGCGATGGATCTTTTGAATCCATTCCAGGTTGATCACGGGGACCACGCCGATCTTCAGGTCGGCGTGCTTGGCGACGTTCGCTTCGGGCGTGGCGACGCAACCGTGCAGGCCCTCGTAGAACAGGATGTCCGAGCCCGCCGGCAGATCCTCCCAGGGAGTGAATTCCCCGGCCTTGACGTTGAAGTGCGCGAAGCGCTGGGCTTCTTCGTCGTTGTGGATGTAGAAGCGGCGCTGGCAGGCGCCGGTCTCGCCGTAGCGGGCAAAGGTTTCGGACAGTTCCGCGAAGAGGTTGGCTTCGGGACCGAAGTGGCTGAAGTTGCGGTTGCCGGCCTTTTCGGCCTCGGCCATCGCCTTCTTCATCTCCACCCGGTTATAGCGGTGGAAGCTGTCGCCCTCGATGATGCCGGCGTTGATGCTCTGGCGCCGGAACATATGCTCGAAGGCTTCCTTGACGGTACTGGTGCCGGCGCCGGATGACCCGGTGACGGCGATGATCGGATGCTTCCTCGACACGATGCCACCCCTTTTTAAACGTTAGTAGGGAGGCAGGCGCGCGCCTGCCCCCCAATTTCCCCGACTATAACCGATTTTTTGTGATCAGGCAGAGACCTTGAGCTTCTCGCGCCAACCGGGATACAGCTTATCCGAATCGGCGGTGAAGGTCTCGAAGGCGCCCTTCAGCTCGGGGTGCTCCTTGGCGTAGTCGATCAGGTTGACGCCCTTCTGCCACGCGTCGTGCGCCTGGCGCAGCGACTTCGCGCCCGCGACCGCGCCATCCTTGTGGCCGAAGGCGCCGCCGCCCGAGGTCTGGATGACGTTCGAGTGGCCGAGATTCTCGAAGAAGCCGGGCAGACGCAGCGCGTTCATGCCGCCCGAAATGATCGGGGTGGTGGGCTTCATGCCATGCCACTCCTGGCGGAAGTATTCACCATCCGCCACGTCGCGCTCCAGCATGTAGGCGACCATCTTCTCGTTCTTGTCGCCTTCCATCTTGCCATAGCCCATGGTGCCGGTGTGGATGCCCGAGGCGCCCTGGAGGCGGGCCATCTTCATGTGCGTCAGCACATTGTAGCCGCGCTTGGACTGCTTGCTGGTCACCGCGCCATGTCCGGCACGATGGTAGTGCAGGAACTGGTTAGGGAAATAGCGGCGGGCCAGCGTGATGGCGGTCGGGCCGCCGACATAGCCGTCGACCAGGAAGGCCACATGGCTGGCGTTGGAGGCGAAGGTCTCAAGGATGATTTCGCCGCGGCGGATCATTTCGAACGGGTCGTCGGCGGTGATGTTGGCCGAGAAGATCTTCGCCTCGCCGGTCTCGTCCTGGGCGCGCTTCATCGCGTCCGCCACCAGGGCGACGGTTTCCTTCAGGGGCGCGAAGACCTGGTTGCCCTGGGGCTCGTCGTTCTTGATGAAGTCGCCGCCAAGCCAGAATTGGTAGCAGGCATCGGCGAAGGGCTTCGGACGCAGGCCGAGCTTCGGCTTGATGATGGTGCCGACGACCATGCCGCCGTTGACCTGGGGACGGCCCAGGATGCGCCACATGTCGGCGATGTTCATGGCCGGGCCGTCGAACAGTTGCAGCAACTGGCGCGGCACGTAGAAATCGACCATCTTGGCGTATTCGACGTCCGACATGCCCTGGTTGTTGCCGATGGTCAGCGTCAGGAACGACACGATCATGGCGCGGCCGTCGGTGACGTTGCGGTCGAACAACTCGACCGGATAGGCGATCTTCATCAGGTAGTCGCCGTTACCGGTTTCCTCGACCTGATAGACCAGGGCGTCCACGCCGCGGGTGAAATCGTCTGTGGTGCAGACCTCGACGTTGGTGCCGGTCGAGGATTCGGCCGCGAAGTGGGCGGCGGTGGCAATCGGCTCATGGCCAGACTTCGGCTTGATGATGTAGGCGGCCAGGACATGACGCCCGCCGGCGATGAGGTCGGCTTCCTTGAGCTTCAAGTTCGCATAACGCTTCGACTGGTCCATCTTCGTTCCTTCCCTACTTCGCTCCGCCGCGGTCTGGAAGCACCGGGCCGGGAGACACTTCGTCTTGATGCGAGCGTCGCCACTCTGCCGTACGCACGGCATGCCAGGAACACCCGGGTGGGGGAGTGGTCGAAATTTCATGGGTGGTAAAATCACGACCCGTTCGGGCTGGAAACGGGCAGTATGTACTGCGGGATGGGGAGGGGGTGACACCGCCTTTTCGGTTATTGTGGCCGACCCGGTGGTGTGGCCCGCGGTGTGGCGCTGACGTCGCTGCGGCGCAATGGTAGCATCGCCTGAACCCCTGTCCCTGGATCGGCGCATGCCCCGACAGCTTTCCTTCCTCGCCGTGGCGGTCTGTCTGTTGGCGGCCGCGATGGCCGCGCCGGTGCGGGCGGAGGCCAAGGACACCTTGGTCATCGGCGTTACCCAGTTTCCCGCTACCTTCCATCCGGCGATCGAGTCGATGCTGGCCAAGAGCTACGTGCTGGCCATGGCGCGGCGCCCGCTCACCGCCTACGATCCCGACTGGAATCTGGTATGCCTGCTGTGTACGCGCCTTCCGACCATCGACAACGGGTTGGCGCGTCCCGAAACCTTGCCCGACGGCCGGCGCGGGATCGCGGTGACCTATACCCTGCGCGCCGACGCCGAATGGGGCGACGGGGTGCCGGTGGATACCGGCGACGTGCTGTTCAGTTGGCAGGTGGGGCGCCATCCCCAGACGGGCGTGGCCGATGCCGAGATCTACCGCCATATCGTCGCCATCGACATCAAAAATGAAAAAACATTCACCTTCCATTTCGACCGTTTAGCGTTCGACTACAACGCCGTCAACGATTTCCAGATTTTACCCGCCCATATCGAACGGGACCGCTTCGAGAGGGCGCCTGCCGAATACCGCAACCGCACCGCCTACGACCGGGATACCGCCAATCCCGGTCTCTGGAACGGCCCCTACCGCATCGCCCGCGTGGTGCAGGGCAGCGCGGTGGTCCTGGAGCGCAATTCCCATTGGCATGGCCGCCGGCCGGCCTTCGACCGGATCGTCGTCGTGGCCATCGAGAACACGTCCGCCCTTCAAGCCAATCTCCTGGCCGGAAGCATAGACATGATTGCCGGCGAACTGGGCTTGCCGCTGGAACAGGCGATCGCGTTCGCGAAAAACCACGGTGATCGGTTCCGTGTGGTGTTCAAGCCGAGCCTCGTCTACGAGCACATCGACCTCAACCTCGACAATCCTTATCTGGCCGACCGGCGTGTGCGTCAGGCCCTGCTGCTGGCCCTCGACCGCGCCACCCTTTGCGGGCAATTGTTCGGCGGCCGCCAGAAGGTGGCCGATGGGCCGGTGGCGCCGCTCGACCCCATGCATAGCGACGACGTCCGTCAATATCCCTACGATCCGGCGGCGGCGGGGGCGCTGCTGGACGAGGCCGGCTATCCGCTGGTGAACGGCAGGCGGGTCGGCCCCGACGGCCGGCCACTGACGCTGGACCTGGTGACCACCGCCGGCAACCGGTCGCGCGAACTGGTCGCCCAGGTTCTTCAGGCGGATTGGAAGCGCATCGGCATCCCTGTGCGCTTGCGCTACCAGCCGCCGCGCGTGTTCTTCGGACAGACCGTCACCCGGCGCAAATTCCCGGCGATGGCCATGTTCGCCTGGTATTCGGCGCCCGCCAACGTTCCTCGCGGACAGCTGCGGTCGTCGATGATCCCGACGGCCGGCAACAATTGGTCCGGCCAGAATTACGGCGGCTATGCCAACCCGCGCATGGACGCCCTGCTGGACGCCATCGAGGTCGAACTCGACCCGGCCGAGCGGCAATCGCTGTGGCGGGCCCTGCAAGCGCTTTATGCCGACGACCTGCCGGCTCTGCCGTTATATTACAAGGCCGACGCCCATATCTGGCCGAAAAGCCTGAAAGGCGTCACGCCGACCGGCCAGGAAGACCCGAGTACCCTGTGGGTGGAGGACTGGCGGTGGGAATGAGCACGGGTGGCCGCGTTTTCTCCCGCGCGCTTCAATCGGTGGCCGTGCTGCTGGCGATGTCGTTCGTCATCTATGGGCTGATGGGGCTGATGCCGGGCGATCCCATCGACACGATGATTTCCGGCAATCCCCATCTGGGCTCGACGGATGTTGCGCGGCTGCGCGCGCTCTACGGTCTCGATCAGCCTTGGGCTCTGCGCTGGCTGCGCTGGTTGGCCCAGGTTCTTCAAGGCCACCTGGGCTATTCCCGCCTGTACGCCAAGCCGGTCCTCGCGGCGATCGTTCCGGCTTTGGGAAACACCCTGCTGCTGATGACGACCGCGCTGGCCGCGTCCCTGCTGGTGGGCGTGCCGCTCGGTATTCTCGCGTCCTTGCGGCCAGGATCGGTCCTCGACCGGCTGGCCAATCTGTGCGCTTTCGTGACCATCTCGGTGCCGACCTTCTGGCTGGGCCTGATGCTGATCGCGTTTTTCGCCGCGCGGCTGGGATGGCTGCCGGCCGGCGGGCTTACGAGCATGGTGGCCGGGGAGGGGGGCGGTGGATTGGCCGACCGGCTGCGTCATTTGGCGTTGCCGGCGACCACGCTGGCGGTGGCCGGGCTGGGCCAGTACGTGCGGCATATGCGCGCGGCCATGATCGGCGAGGTGCGGCAGGACTACATCCGCACCGCCTGGGCGAAGGGGTGCGGCCCGGCGCGGGTGGTTCTGGCGCACCAGCTTCGCAATGCCCTCATCCCGGTGGCCACCATCACCGCGCTGGAGGTGGGCGGCCTGTTCTCCGGTGCCTTGATCACCGAAACGGTGTTCGCCTGGCCGGGGATGGGGCGGCTGATCGCCGAATCGGTGATGGGCAACGATTTCAACCTCGCCCTTACCGGGCTGCTGTTGGCGACCGCGGCGACGCTGGCCGGGTCCATCGTCGCCGATCTCGCCTATCTCTGGCTGGACCCGCGCGTGAGGCCGTCGTGACTCCGCACCGGGTTTCCCTGTTCGCGCGGGCCGGCCGGGATCCCGCCGCCCTGATCGGGTTGGGGGTGCTGGCGGCGATGGCGATCGCCGCAACGGCTGGGCCGGCGATGCTGCCCGAACCGGATGCCATCGACCTTTACGCGCGGTTGGAGCCGCCTACTCTGGGGCATCTCCTCGGTACCGATGAACTGGGCCGCGATGTGCTGGCGCGTCTGCTTGCCGGGGGGCGCATTTCTCTGATGGTGGCCGGGGCGACGGCCCTTCTGGCCGCCACGATCGGCACGGCGGTCGGGCTGACGGCCGGTTATTTCGGCGGGCGGGCCGATGCGGTGCTGATGCGTGTGACCGATGGCGTGATGGCGCTGCCGCTGCTGCCGCTGCTGGTCGTGCTTGCCGCGGTCGACCCCGCCAAGCTGGGGCTTCCCGGCGACTCGGACGCTTCCGAAGCGGTGGCCGTCGGCCGCATCGTCGTCATCATCGCCCTGGTGGGTTGGACGACGGTGGCCCGGCTGGTGCGCGGCGCGACCCTGTCGCTGCGGGCGCGGGATCATGTCCGCGCCGCCATCGCCATGGGGGCCGGCCCGTGGCGAATCATGGTCCGGCACATCCTTCCCGAGGTGGCCTCGCCCATGGTCGTGGCGGCCACATTGAGCGTCGGCAACATCATCCTTCTGGAAAGCGCGCTGTCCTTTCTCGGTCTTGGCGTCCAACCGCCGCTGGCGTCGTGGGGCAACATGCTGACGGGAGCCATGGACGAGGTGTGGACGGCGCCCCTTCTCGCCCTTTGGCCCGGGCTGGGCATTTTCCTGGCGGTGCTCGCGTTCAACCTGTTGGGGGAGGGATTGCAGACCGCCCTCGACCCGCGTCGGGCAGGCTGATTTTTGGTCCGTGCCGAGCCGCGGCTCTTGCAATTGGGAGCCGGCACCTCCTTATGCAGCACGAGACTCCCTCGTGGGGTGGCCTCTTTCGGGTTGAGTTCCTTCCATGTTCGGCATCGTCCGCGCCCCCGATCTCGATCATCCCGGCTTGGCCTGGTTCAACGTGGATAAGCCGCTGTCGCTTTCGGATCTCGCCGGGCGCATGGTGATCCTCGATTTCTGGACCTTCTGCTGCATCAACTGCTTCCATGTTCTTCCCGCGTTGCGCAGGATCGAGGACGCGTTCCCCACCCAGGTGGCGGTCATCGGCGTCCATTCGCCCAAATTCGACCATGAGCGGGACCCCGAGGCGGTGGCCGGGGCCATCGCCCGCTACGACATCCGCCATCCGGTGGTCCACGACCCGTCTCTCGTTCTCTGGCGGGAATATTGTGTGCGGGCGTGGCCGACCCTGGTGTTCCTGTCTCCCGACGGCTATGTGATCGGCGAGTTGGCCGGCGAGCCCCATCCGGACCTTCTGGTCCAGGGCATCGGCGATATGGTCCGCCAGTTTTCGGCGCGGGGCGAATTGTCCCCGGCGGCCCTGCCGTTCCTGGCGCGGCGGCCCGATGATGGCGGGCGCCTGCGCTTTCCCGGCAAGATCAAGCCCTGTCCTTTGGCCCACGGTGAAAAGGCTTGGGCGGTAGCGGATGCGGGCCATCATCAGATCGTGGTGATCGGCGGCGACGGCCGGGAGCGGATCCGTTACGGCACCGGAAAACCGGGATTCGACGACGGCGACGACGAGGCGTCGTTCAACGGCCCCGAGGGATTGGTCTGCGACGAACGCTCCATCTGGGTGGCCGATACCCGCAATCACGCCCTCCGGCGCATCGACCGTGCATCGGGGCGGGTCGAGACGGTGGCCGGGGTCGGCGTTCGCGGCATGGTTCTGCGTCGCTCCGAACAGGGGAGGAACACCGCCCTGGCATCGCCATGGGATCTCGAACTGGCCGGTGGGACGCTGTATTTCGCCAATGCCGGCAGTCATCAGATCGGCGCGTTCGACATCGCCGGCGGCTCGGTGCGCCCCGTTGCCGGAACCGGCGGCGAGAACATCGTCGATGGCCCGGCCGCGGACGCGGAACTGGCACAGCCGAGCGGGCTGTGCCTGTCGCCCGCGGATGGGAGCCTGTATTTCGCCGACAGCGAGACCTCGGCGCTGCGCCGCCTGGTGCTGGGGCCGCCCCCCCGGGTCGAGACTCTGGTCGGGGCCGGCCTGTTCGATTTCGGCCGCAGCGACGGAGCGATGGGCACGGCCCGCCTTCAGCATCCCTTGGGCGTGGCCGTCGCCGACGGCAGGATCTACATCGCCGATAGCTACAATGCGGCCATCCGCGTGGTGGACCTCGATCGCCGTACCGTGCGGACGCTCGACTCCATCGCCTGCACCGATCCGGTGTGCCGGCCCCAATCGGAGCCGGCCGGGGTGGCGGTGGATGGCGCCCGCCTGTTGGTCAGCGACACCAACAACCACCGCATCGTCGCGATCGATCTCGCGGCCGGGACCAGCCGGACCTGGTTCGCCTGAGGGATCAGAAGAAGTGATAGGCGAGACCGACCATCAGGGTCGTCTGATACGTCTGGCTGTTGGGCTCGTAGAAATACCCCTGGTCTGTCGCGACGGCGGGACTTGACCCGAAGCCGAGGCGGGTCAGTTCGACGCTGGTGATGGCTTCCAGCCGGCGCGTGACGGCGTATCCGACCTGGCCGCCGACGCGCCAGGTCAGCTCGTCGCCCAGATTGAACTCGGCGTTGAATGGGCCGTTCGCATGCATGTTGGCGTCGAAGGTGGTCCCCGCGGCCGCCGAGGCGCTTATGACCCATTTGGCCACAGGTGAATATTGGGCCAGCAGGCCGCCCATCATCGACCAGTTGTCATAGATTTCGGTATACCCCACGTCCCGGTCCCAGCGGCGGTAACCCAGTTCGGCGAAGGGAATCAGCATGGCCTGCGAGCCCAGCGCGAAGGCCCGCCCGATCCGCCCCGACGTGGTCCAGATCGTGTCGTTGGTCGTGCCCGAATAGGGAGTGCCGTCGAGCAGGGCGCCCTTGTAGGCGGTGCTGCCGGTGGATACGGACGTGTCCACGTGAAGATAGAGATTGCGAAGGGGCCCGCGCGCCTGATTCGAGGCCAGAACATCCGCACCGGCGCGGACGGTGGGCAGCCAGCCCCGTTCGCTGTCGGCGGTGCGGCCGGTGGTGGCGTCCGTCTCCCAGTAATCCATGTAGCTTCCGCCGACGCTGAAAAAGACCGCGTTGTCGGAACTGCGGATATCATTCATCCCGGCAAAGGCCGAGGCGGACGCCGCACAGGAAAGCAGGGCGGTCGTCAAAGCGACGCGAATATCACGGCAATGAAGGGGCATGTCCGCAACATCCTCCCGAAAAGCCGGAGGGCGGCTCAACGAGTTCTCGCAAAACGTCATCGCCAATCGCGCCCCGGCGGCTCGGAATATGCCATCGCGGCTCGAAGGCCGCCAGGGTAAATTGAATGGAGTCCGGTCGGATAACCTGGAGGATGCGTGGAAATCAGGCTTCGCGGACCTCCTTGAGGAAGCGCCCAACCTCGTCCTCCAGTTTGCGGCTTTCGTTCAGCACATCGTTCGCGGCGGTGAAAACGGCCTGCGCCAGATTTCCCGTTTCCGCCGCGGCACGGGCGACACCGGCGATGTTGGTGGCGACATCGCGGGTGCCGACCGAGACCCCGTCGACATTGCGGGCGATTTCGGCCGTGGCCGCCCCCTGCTGTTCGACGGCCGTGGCGATGCTGGTGGTCATCTGATTGATCCGATCGACGGTCTCGGCGATCTTCTCGATCGCGTGGACGGCTTCGCGGGTTTCGGACTGAACCGCTGCGATCTGGGCGGCGACGTCCCCGGTAGCGCGCGACGTCTGACCGGCAAGGTTCTTCACTTCGTGGGCGACGACCGCGAAGCCCTTGCCGGCGTCGCCCGCGCGGGCGCTTTCGATGGTGGCGTTCAGGGCCAGCAGGTTTGTCTGGGCGGCGATGACGTCGATCATGTCGACGATTTCGCCGATCTTCTGCGCCGATTGGGCCAGGCTGCCGATCTTTCGGGTCGTTTCCGCGGCTTCGGCGGCGGCATCCTGGGCGGTGGCGGCGGATTGGTTAACTTGCCGCGATATCTCCTGGATGGACACCATCAGTTCCGTTCCGGCGGCGGAGACGGTCTCGACGTTGCTGGACGCGTGTTCGGTGGCGGCGGACACGGCCGTGCTCTGGCGCGTGGTCTCCTCGGCGTTGGAGGACAGGGTGGTCGCCGAATCGTGGAGACGGGCCGCCGCCTGCTTGGTCTTGCCCAGAACGCCGCCGATGACGTCCTCGAAGCGCCGGGTGGCGTCGTCGATCCTGTGTTGCCGTTCGGCGCGGCTTTCCGCCTCCGCAAGCTCCCGCCGCTGCCGCTCGGCGGCCGCGAGCAGCCCTTGGCGCCAGTGCTCCAATGCCTTGGCCAGTGGGCCGATCTCGTCGGTCCTGTCGGCCCCCGGCACGGTGACGTCGCTCTCGCCCTCCCCGAGCCGGGCCACCGCCTGGATGAGCCGGGCCAGCGGACCCGTGATGGCGCGGATGGTGACATAGGCGGCGAGGGACCCGAGGATCAGCGCCAGCAGCGCGCCTCCGATCAGGATGGCGCGGGTCGAGGCATAGCGCGAATCCGCGTGTTCGCGGGTCTTGTCGGCCAGGGCCAATTGAAAGGCGAACAGGGCATTGAGCTTCGCTTCGGCCTTGGTGTAGCGGGGCATGGCTATTCCGAGGATGATGTCCTCGGCGTCGATGAAGTTGCCCTCGCGCAGCGCCGCGATGGTGGGGTCTACCCCCTGGGCCACGAAGGCGTCGCGCTTCTGCTGCCACTCGTCCAGCAGGGCGCGCTCCTCCGTGGGCATGGCGGCGTGACGGAATGCCTCCAGCAGTCGTCTGGTCTCGTTCGCATTGGCTTCGACGCTGTCGATGTATTTTGCGGTGGTCGCGTCATTGGCGCGCGAAATGGCGGCGACGAGCAGCGACTGGATGTCTTGGCGCATCAGGTCGTTGATGCGGCTCAACTGACTGACGGGCAAAAGCTGCTGGTTGTAGATTTCGGTGAGATCGTCGTTGGCGCTGCTGACTCCCCGGACGCCGCTGGCGGCCACCATCCCGAGCATGAACGTGAGGAATCCGAATACGGCGATCAGCCTCGTCCGAATGCAAACCTTCGCCAGTCCCCACATGCGAACCTCCCGTTGGCCAGAGATGTCCATATCGCGATTGCGTGAAGGCTGCCGGGATGATCCGGCGCAGGCCCCGCCGTCCGTGTCATTCCTCCATCGGCAGTTTTGCCGCTTCCCAATCCGGAACGCCGCCGCGGAACCAGTAGACCTTGGTGTAGCCGGCTTTGACCGCAACGACGGCGGCCTTGTAGCTCTTCCAGCAGGTGGGGCCGTTGCAGTACATGACCATCGGCGTCGCCTTGTCGGCGGGCAGACGTTTGACGTTGAACATGTCCTCGGCGGCGTTGAAGTTGGCGCTCTTGGCGCTTTGCTCGTGATAGGGGACGCTGATCGCTCCCTTGATGTGCGACTCGGCGTATTCCAAGGCGACGCGGGCGTCGATGATCGCCGCACCGGCCGACTGCATTTTCTGGACCTGTTCGGCCGTCACCACCGGCACGCCCTCCAGGGTCGGCGGAGTCTCGGCGGAATCAGCCATCGCGGGGCGTCCGGCCATGAGGCAGATCAGGCCAAAGGCCAACAAGATCAGGCGAAGCGCTGAAGCACGTTTCATAAGAGGCTCCTTCCCCAGGGGCGTCCTTTTGATTGATTACTCTACAGCAAAGACCCGATCCGGTCATTATAAATTGCAATGACTTGTCGCGCCTAATTCTGGTTGCATGCAATGCTTATATAATGAACGCCGAATACAATCCGGCGTCGGAGTGTCTTCGCCGCAAGGTATCGCCCGGATTCCTGGATTACGGGAACTTGCGCGAATTCCGGATATGCTTTAAGGGCATCTTCGGAGCTGCCGATGCGAGTGTGTCATGGCGAAGAGTCGTAGCGACATCATCGGAGACATAGAGGCCTACATCGGCCGCAATGGCGCCCGTTTCGGCGAATGGTATGTCGGGGTCACCGGCGGGCCGAAGGCCACGCTGTTCAAGGCGCACAAGGTCAAGGAAAAAGGTGACGCGTGGGTCGTGCGGCTGGCGAAGGACGAATACGAATCCCGCGATATCGCCGAATATTTCATCACGACGCGCGGCACAAAGGGGGCGGTCGGCAGCGGGCGCGATACGGATCTCTACGTCTACGCCTACAAGCGCAAGCCCTACACCAAGCCGTGAATTCGGCTTAGAACAGCGCCGCTCCCCTGCGCATCACCTCTTCCGCCGCGTCGGTATGGCGCCCGTCGTCCCGGTGCAGAACCAGTCCGGGCAGCAATTCCAGGGGCGCGCGGGCGTCCCGGCGGGCAGTGACGACGACGCGGATGGCGGGGCGGCCGGGCTTCGGCCACAAGGGGAAGACGCGAACGCCGCCGAGCGGCAGGCGGCCCAGCGCCGCCAGCACGTCCTCCAGGCGGTCGGCACGGTGGATCACGGTCAACCGGCCTTTGGGCGCCAGGAACTTGGCCGCGACTGCCACCCAGGTCGCGAGATCGGCTTCGCCTTCCATATGAGCGACGCTCTTGCTGGCGATCGCCGGGCGGCGGGACGTGGCCGGCTCGTACCACGGCGGGTTGGTGAGGACGTGGTCGAAACCCTGGCCACGGAGAGCCTCGGGCGGCGTCAGCAGACTGCCCGCCACCACGCGAAAGCGATCGGCCAGGCCGTTGGCGGCGGCGTTGGCGCGGGCCAGCTCCGCCAACTCGGGCTGCACTTCGAGGCCGATGGCGATCATGCCGGGGACCCGGGCGAGCAGGCACAATCCGGCGGTGCCCACGCCGCATCCCAGGTCCAGCGCCGTTTGGCCCGGCTTGGCGGCCACAGCGGCGGCGAGCAGCACAGGATCGCCGCCGGCCCTGTAGCCTTGCGCGGGCTGGCGGATGAGCAAACGGCCGTCAAGGAACCCGTCCTGGGTGGTGGGAAATGGCTCACCCGTGGGCATGGGGTTTCCGTGCGTTGTTGATGCGATGACGCATGTAAGCTTGACCCGCTTTTATGGGCAACACTATGTTCGACGCGCGGAAGGGGCACCCGCCGCAGCGAAGGAGTCGTGCAGTGGCGATCGTGGTCAGTCTCGAAGACGAGCGTGGCAAGAAAGCGAAGAGCTTCGATTCCCTCGTCGCCTTGGTGAAGGAAGACCTGGAAAAGGTCAACCGTACCGTCATCGAGCGCATGCACAGCCCGGTGAAACTGATTCCCCAACTCGCCGGACACCTCGTCGTCGCCGGCGGCAAGCGGCTGCGCCCGGTCCTGACCTTGGCCTCGGCGCGGCTCGCCGGCCATCGGGGGGAGCGGCACGTCAAGCTAGCCGCTTGCGTCGAATTCATCCACACGGCGACGCTTCTCCACGACGACGTCGTCGATGAAAGCGAATTGCGGCGCGGCCAAGCCTCGGCCAATACCTTGTTCGGCAACAAGCCCAGCGTTCTGGTGGGCGATTTCCTGTTTTCCCGCGCCTTCGAACTGATGGTGGAAGACGGTTCGCTGGCGGTGCTCGCCATTCTTTCGCGCGCCTCCTCGGTGATCGCCGAGGGCGAAGTGCTGCAACTGATCACCGCCAACGACACCGAGACCAACGAGGACGCCTATCTCGAGGTGATCCGCTCCAAAACCGCGGCCCTGTTCGCCGCCGCCTGCCGCATCGGCGCGGTGGTGGCCGACCGGCCAAAGGTCGAGGAGGAGGCTTTGGATTCCTACGGGCTCAACCTCGGAATCGCCTTCCAGCTCATCGACGACGTGCTCGACTACTCGGCCAAGCAGGCCGTGCTCGGCAAGACGGTGGGCGACGACTTCCGCGAGGGCAAGATAACTCTTCCCGTGATTCTGGCTTTCCGCCGGGGGGACAAGGAGGAGCGCGATTTCTGGCGCCGTACGGTCGAACGCCTCGACCAGACCGAGGCCGACCTAGACCGGGCCATTGCGCTGATGGAGAAGCACGGCAGCCTGGCCGACACCGTCGCCCGTGCGCGCCATTACGGTTCGATCGCCCGCGACGCGCTGGGCATTTTCCCGGATTCCGCGGTCAAGCAGGCGATGATCGACGTCATCGATTTCTGCATCGACCGGGCGTTCTGACGTTCCGTCAAAGCGACAGGCTGTGGACGAGCAGCAGCGGCAGCGCCAGGATGGCAACGCCCGCGACGGCGGCGGCGGCATCCACGGCGAACTGTCTGACGATGCTGCGGTCGATTCTCATCATCGTATTCCTCCTTGTTTGCGCCGTCACCATCCTTAGCGCAGCGGGCGGGCGCCGGTCGCGTGTCAAGCATGGGACGCGGGGCGTCGATGGCCAGCGGTTCTCATTATGCATTTTTCGCTGTCATCCCGAGCCGATGGCGAGGGATCTTTCCGGCACTTTCGCGTGAAGGATCCCTCAGTCGCTCCGCTCCCTCGGGATGACAACATGCCCTGATGCCGCATAATGAGAACCGCTGGTCGATGGCCGCGTGTGGAGGCAAGGCTGGCGTTGCATTGGTGGGCGTGCTTCACTGGCGCCGGCTCAATCACCTGGAGTTCGATGTTCGCGATGGTCTTTGACGATGTCTGCGGCGCCGCCGATGCCGTGCAATCCCCTGTGACGGCGGGCGCGAGCGCCGACAGGGGTGCCATCTTCTTCCTGGGCGATCCGTTGTCCACGCTCGACACCGAATGGGACAGCAGCCTGCGGTTGATGGAAGCCCATCGTCGGCGCGGCGAAGAGGCCACTTGGGTTTCCTTCGACGACATCCTGATCCGCAACCGCACGCTGTTTCTCGGCGGGGTTCGGGTCGGTCCCAAGGATGCGGTCTGGTTGCGCCTCGATCCGTCGAATTCGGTGCGCTGGTACGAGACCATTCGGGCCCTGTGCCATGTGGATGCGCACATCGTCAATCCGCCCGAGACCGTGCTGACGGTCCACGACAAGCGCTCGGCGCTCGGTTTCTCTCCGCGCTGCAGTTGGAGTGTTTTTTCGGGGCGGCAATTGGACCAGGCCATCGGCGAGATGCGTCGCCTTGCGATCGAAACCGCCGTATTGAAGCCGCCCTCGCTGTTCGGCAGCAAAGGGGTGAGCTTTCTGCCCGTGGGTGACGAGGCGGCCATTCGGCGGGCTTTCGACGAGCTGCTGCCCCTGTTCGGCTACGTCATCCTCGAGCCTTATCTGGGGCCGGGCGGCGATGAACCGCCGCCCGATACCCGCGTGCTGATGACCAGCCGCCGGGTGCTGGGGGTGATCGAGCGGCTGATCCCGCCGGGCGGCGGCTGGCACGAGGTGAAGCGCGGGGGACCGCTGACCGCCACGCAGGGCCGCCTGGTCGCCGAAGTGCGCGCGTTCCTCGAAGCCAGGGGAATTCTTCTCGCCGGTCTCGACTTCATCGGCGACAGCCTCACCGAAGTCAACGTCTCGTGTCCGGGCGCCATCCCGGAGATCAACATGTTCTGCGACGTCGTCGCCGAGGACCTCATCGTCGAGGATTTCTGGTCCGTTCATGACGCGTCGCCTGCCGCGCCAGCCGGCATCTGAGGCAGGTGGCGCTCCGTCCGACGGACATGTCGGGGTGCGGCGGACCGGAAGCCCCATCGGGCTTGCGGGGCGCGGGTGGTTCGAAAAAAGTGGTAGCCTGAAGAGGTTGCATGGCTGGGCTTGATTCGCGCCGCCTGAATGCGTATTAGTTATTGCTAATTTAACTCCCTCGAAATGGATAGGCAGAACCATGTTTCACCGGTTTTTCGGCCCCCTGTTCGCTCCCACTCCTGGCAGCGAAAAGATCCGAATGGTTGACGCCGCCCAGATCAAGACGTGGTACGAGGCCGGGGAGGCGGTGATCGTCGATGTGCGTGAAATGAACGAACACGCCGTCGAACGCATCCCCGGTGCGAAGCACGTCCCCCTTTCGGCGTTCGATCCCTCGCGCATCCCGGCGCCGGCCGAAGGGAAGAAGTTGGTGATTCATTGCCGCTCGGGCGCCCGCTGCGGCATGGCGGCGATGCGCTTGGTTGCGTCGGGCTGGGATGGCGACATCTATCGCATGCAAGGCGGGATCATGGGTTGGAAGTCGGTGGGCGGTCCCGTCCGCCGCGGCTGATCCGCCGGCAGGGCGCCGGTCACCCGAAATCGCTGTGACGGCGGTTCGGGGCGGCGGATGCGGCCCGACCGCCGCATCCCGGCGCATGCGGGGAATCTCCCGAGGAATCGGACCCGGAACCGAAGAGAAGGACCGGCAACTCCGTGCCCGGAGCGCTGTTCGCCTCCGTAGTCGGTTTCCGGGTCTCGGACATGCGCCTAGCGGCGTCGCGGATTTCCCTGGGCTTGACGCTCGTTGCGGCTCTTGCCGCCCCGTCGGGGGCGCAGGGCCAGGAACCCTCGTTTCCGCCGCCATTGTCGCCGACCCAGCCGATGGACAGCATGCCGTGGCTGGGGGGCTACAGCCGCCGCCCCGACCAATGGCCGGCTCCCCCTTCGGAGACTGTCGCCGCGTCCGACATCCGCGCGATCCAGCGCCGCCTCATCCAACTGGGTTACGATCCCGGAGCCGCCGACGGTACGCCGGGCGCGCGTACGTCGGCGGCCATCGCCTCATGGCAGCACGACACGGGGCAGACGGTCACCGGGGTGCCGACGCTCGAGGTGGAGCGGCGTCTGGACCGGCAGATCCGGGCCTTGTCCGCCCCCGGCCGTCCGCTCGCGCCGATTCCGGCCGAGCTTGAGCGGTGGCGGCGGATGGTACAGGGGAAACCGGTGGCCGGGCCTCGGGGCGGCATCGTCGGCCATGTCCAGGAAGTCACGGTCGATAGGTCCGGCGCCGTCGCCGACGTCATCGTCGTCCTCGAAGCGGCGGGCGGTCATCCCGCGCTTCGGGTGCCCTTGCCCTGGGAATGGGTGGCGGCTCAAATCGGCCGGTCCGTGCTCTTGATACCGTGGAACCGCGAGGATCTGGAATGGCTCGCGTCCGGTACCGGAGCGCCGCCCCCGTCGCTGGCTGGCCGCAAACCGAGCTGGCTGGACGGTGCGCCGGTCGTCGCCGCCGATGGGACGCCCATCGGCACGGTCGCCGGTTTCGTGTTCGCCGCCGACGGCCAGGTGGCCGCAATCATGGTGGCGACCGGCCGCGGAGAGGAAATCGCCGTTTCGCGCGCGGAGGTTCGGGTCGTACAGCAGTCCGGCGTCAACCGGCTGATCGTGGACTCGGGCCGCGGGGATGTGGGCGCCCCCGTGCGGACGCCAACACCCGCCAATCATCCGCCGGCGCCTGCGCAACGGCCTCAATAGGCCGCGCCGGCGCCGGTCGGCTGGCTTTCGGTGGTGCCGCCGATGGGCTGGCTGGCGGTGGCATGGAAATTGGCCGACAGGTAAGGAGCTTCGGCACGCTGATCCGCATCGGTGGGGAACGGCGTGGGACGCGGCGCCGGCGGCGGCGTATTCAGGGCGTCGTCATAAGGTCCCGGCAAGAGGTATGCGCATCCCGAGAGCGTCGTCCCGACGGCGACCGCCAGCAACCAGCGTCTCATCCCCGTTCCTTCCCACCAGCCATGGCGTTGGGCGTCACTCCGCCATCCGGGCGCCCGGCCCGAGTTGGTTGGACGTGTTCACGCCACCTTCGTATCGGTCATAGTAGCCGAACGTGGGAGTGGAGCCGAAAAGGCCGCGCGTACCAGAGGTGTCATAACCTTGAGCGCAGGCCGATACCGCCATCGGCAGAAAAACGATCAGAAGCGCGAGAAGTTTTTTGACGGTTTTCGGGGCGATCATGACAGCCTCCTCTATTTCCGTCTTTCTCAGCACATTCATATTAGCACTCCCGCCCCCGGCGTTCAACGAAGGCGGAGCTGCGCGTTTCGGTATGCGCCCGGCACTCGATGCCGTTCCTCCCTCCGCGCGCCGCGGCTGAGGCCGGCGATGTCGCCGGATCGGCGCCGGATGAGCCGGTGAACGCCCTTGGCCGCGGATGACCCCGACTTCAGAGGTTTCGCGCAAGAGCCGGTTTCGCGCAAAGGCTGGCGGGGGCCTCGGAAAGAGCGAAGCCCCAAGGTTTCCCTTGGGGCTTCGATGGTGGGCGCGACAGGGATTGAACCTGTGACCCCTACGATGTCAACGTAGTGCTCTCCCGCTGAGCTACGCGCCCGAAACCGCGCCAGGCGGCGTCGAGGGCGCGTTTCTAGCGTCTTTTCCCCCCCATTGCAAGGCCCTTACGAACAACCGGCGGGACGCCTTTCCCGCGGCAATTTCGGAAACGTCCCGCACATGGCCTGTGACAGGTGATCACCAAACTGTTAATACCTTTCGCCATGGACAGCACGCCACTTCCGGCCGCCAACGACACGGGGATTTTCGTGGTCTACGCACCGGCGGAGCAGACCGCGCCGCTGGTGTTCGCATCCCCGCATTCCGGGCGCGATTATCCCCCGGATTTCGTGGCGGCGTCCCGGCTCGATCCGGCCAGCCTGCGGCGTTCCGAGGACAGTTTCGTCGACGAGCTCTTCGCCTGCGCCCCGGTGTTCGGGGCGCCGTTGATCGCCGCGCAGTTTCCGCGCGCGTTCTGCGATCCCAACCGCGAGCCCTACGAACTCGACCCCCGGATGTTCGCCGGCCCGCTTCCGGTCCAGGCCAACACCCGCAGCCCCCGTGTGGCGGCCGGGCTGGGGACGATCGCCCGCGTCGTTGCCACAGGCGCGGAAATCTACGGCGGGAAGCTTCCCGTTGCCGAGATCGAACGGCGCGTCGGCCGCTATTACCGTCCCTATCATGACCGCCTGCGCCAGCTTGTGGATGCGACGTGCGAGCGGTTCGGCCGGTCCCTGCTGGTCGATTGCCATTCCATGCCCTCGGTCGGCGGACCGATGGACCGGGATCCCGGCTCGTCGCGCGTCGACGTGGTGTTGGGCGATTGCTATGGGCGGGCTTGTGCGCCAGATATCGTGCAGGCGGCCGAGGATACCTTCCGCAGCCTGGGCTACCGGGTCGTCCGCAACGCCCCCTATGCGGGCGGGTTCACCACCCGGCATTACGGCCGGCCGGCCGGCGGCAGCCACGCTCTGCAAATCGAGCTGAACCGGGCGCTGTACATGGACGAGGCCACCCACGCCAAGACCGAGGGTTTTCATCCTCTGGCGGCCCATCTGGAAACGGTCGTCGCCGCGTTGGCGGCGGTGTCGGCCGGGGCGGCGCCATGAGCGTTCCGCTCTCCGCGCCCCTGTCCGTCGTCATCCGCGACGCCACCGAAGAGGACATGGCGGCGGTGCAGGCGATCTACGCCTTCTACGTCGCCCGCACCGCCGCCTCGTTCGAGGAGGAGCCTCCGAGCGTCGACGAAGTGATCCGCCGGCGCGCGGAGGTGCTGGAGCGCGGCCTGCCCTATCTGGTGGCGGAGGAACGGGGCGAAGTGCTGGGGTACACCTACGCCGGCCCCTGGCGCTCGCGTTCGGCCTATCGCTACACGGTCGAGGATTCCATATACGTCGCGCCCTTCGTCACCCGGCGGGGCATCGGCAAGGCCCTCCTGGGGCGGCTGATCGACCGCTGTGTCGCGCTCGGTTACCGGCAGATGATCGCGGTCATCGGCGATTCCGCCAACCAGGGATCGATCGGCCTGCACCGCGCGCTGGGCTTTCGCCAGGAAGGGGTGCTGCGCGGCGTCGGCCTGAAGTTCGGCCGCTGGGTCGACGTGGTCATCATGCACCGCGTATTGGGCGGCGACGACCGGCCCTTGCCCGACGGGGGCGTCGCGCCGCCGCTTCCCCCCATGCCGGGGAACGCGTCCTCCCGGTAGCATGGGCGTCGCGCCCGACCGACGTGACCACCGAAAGTATAGATTCTTCCAGTCTCTCCGGGCGGGCTCCCGTTTATCCCCTATGCGTAAGCACACGTGTGCGTAAGTCACCACTTGTGTAATTTAATGTTATTGTAATAAAGAAGTTGTGCGTAGAGTGTCGGCGGATGAGGGGTGAGATGACGGTTTGGACGGCACGGGGCAGTAGGCTTGATATCGAAGTGGCGGTCGCCCTGGAAATCGCCACCTTGCGCCTCAAGAGTGCGGAACGCCAGTGCGAGCGCCAGGACGCCCTGGCCTACAGCGCGCAGCTTTGGCGGATCATCAGCCGTTTTGCGTCCATGGCGCCCGTGGGCGAGCTTGGTGAACGCCTGATGGCCAGTGCCGATATCATTGCCGGTTCGATCGACCCCGATGTTTTCGTCCGCCACAACACCGCCCATGCGCAGATGCTTGGCGGTCGGGCCGCCACCAACGGCGCGCTGCGCCGGTTGCTGGACGATTGGAACCGCCACCGCGGCGCGACGATGGGCGCCGATTTCGCCTCCTGGATTCTCGACCGCCTGGACGACAGGGTGGCGTCGCTGTCGTTCGGCTGACGGTGTCCCCGCTTTTCACTCGACTCGCAGGCCCCTCCCGGTTTATCGGGATCACCTCCCATAGCGTGTGGCGATCCGTGACCGGAGGGAAGAGATGTCCAGTTTCTGGGATAGTCGTTTCGGCGTCGACGAGTACGTGTACGGCACCGAGCCCAACGCTTTTCTTGTCGCTCAGGCCGGCGGGCTCGTCCCCGGCGGGCGCGTGCTGGTGCCCGGGGACGGGGAGGGGCGGAACGGCGTCTGGCTTGCCGGCCGCGGCATGGCCGTCCATTCGGTGGATTCGTCCCGCGCGGGCCTAGCCAAGATCGAGCGGCTTGCGCGCGAGCGGAAGGTGGCCGTCGAAACCGAATGGGCCGATCTCCTGGCGTGGGATTGGCCGAAGGGCGCGTATGACGCCGTGGCCTCGATCTTCCTGCATTTCCCTTCCGCCGAACGTCCCCGAATCCACGCCGCCATGCTGGACGCGCTGAAACCGGGCGGGCTGATCGTGCTGGAAGGCTTCCGGCCGGAGCAGCTCGGCTACGACAGCGGCGGGCCCAAGGATGCCGATCTGCTCGTTTCCACGGCCGATCTCGCCAAGGATTTCGAGGCGGCGGACATCCTGCTGCTGGAGGAATGCCAGGCCGAACTGGACGAAGGCCCCTTCCACCGGGGCCCGGCGGCCATCGTGCGCATGGTCGCCCGCCGCCGCTGAACAGCGGAGATGGTGAAAACGGCGGGATTCCGCCGAAAAAAAGCCCCCGCCGAAGCGGGGGCTCGAGTCTAGGGAGGAAACGTCCAAGAAAGGCAACAAGTGGACCGTCACGGGACGTCCGTTTGCTGCACTGCAATATATACGGTCCGGTTTTCGGCGATGCAAGGGAAAACGCATTCCGAAAGTTTAGAATTTCCCTATGGGACGTGGGTTCATTCCGGACGGAATGGATGGCCGGCTATCGGTGGGGCGACGGAACGCCGTAGCGGCGCCTTTGGCATGAGGCGTGCAGCGTGGCCAGCGACGGTCATGCGGAAAAGGCGCGCGTGCGATGGCGGCGAAGCGGCTGGCGAGGATTGCGGGATTGGTTGCCCTGGCGGCCTTGGCGATGGCCGGTGCCGCCTCGGCCGCGCTTCCCGTTCTGGCGCCCGAGTCGCTGTGCTCGGCCGAGACCGGCCGCTACGAAAGCCGCTACGGCATCCCCCCGCAACTCCTCGACGCCATCTCCATTGTCGAATCCGGCCGTTGGGACGACGTGCGCCGGGCAACGATTGCCTGGCCCTGGACGGTCACCGCTGCCGGACAGGGAAAATATTTCCCCACCAAGGCCGATGCCGTGGCCGAGGTGAAGCGCCTGCGGGCCGCTGGGGTGAGGAACATCGACGTCGGCTGCATGCAGGTGAATCTGCAATACCATCCCGACGCTTTTTCCAGCCTTGAGGAAGCCTTCGATCCCGCCGCCAACGTCGCCTATGCGGCCCGCTTCCTGAAGGGATTGTTCCAGGCCACCAACCATTGGCCCACGGCGGCGTCCTATTATCATTCCCAGACACCCAAGCTGGCCGCCGAATATCGGGACAGGCTCATGAAGGTGTGGTCGGGCGCTTCGGGCCGGACGGAGCTCGCTTCCGCGGTTTCCCCGCGGTCGACTCTCGACCCGCTGCGGAGGCCGGCCAGGGATGCGGTCGCTGGCCACACCTCGCCATCATCGGACGATGTCGCGGGCCGCGAGGAAGCCCGCCGCATCGCCGACGCCTACCGCCAGGCGCGTCTGGCCGAATATCGCCTTCGCCGGGCGCGGATGGTGGAAACCCGCCGCGCCCTGGGCCTGTCTCTCAACGGCTATTGACCGGCCGGGCCGCCGGTCCACCTTTGCCCCATGCGCCATCCCATGCCCCCGCCGCCGTCACCCGCTTCCGACTGGGCCTGGTTCCTCGATGTGGACGGGACTTTGATCGACATCGCACCGACCCCCTCGGCCATCCATATTCCGCCCGCCATGCCGGGGTTGCTGTCGGCGCTGGCATTCCGCTTCGGCGGGGCGGTCGCCCTGGTTTCGGGGCGCACCCTGGACAATATCCGCATGCTTGTCGCACCGTTCCGGCCGCCGGCCGCCGGCATGCACGGCCTGGAACGGGTGACCGCCGGCGGTGTGGTGATCCGCCCGTCCGAGGCCAGTGGTCTGGACGACATCCGCGACCGCCTGCGGATCTTCGCCACGGCGCACGAGGGGGTCATCATCGAGGACAAGGGCCTCACCCTGGCGCTGCATTATCGGCTGGCGCCGGCCTGCGAGGATTCCGCCCGCCGCGCCGTCGAGGACAGCGTGTCCCGCCACCCGGCCTTTCGCATGCTGGCCGGCAAGATGGTGTTCGAGATCGCGCCGGCCGGCTGCGACAAGGGCACGGCGGTGCGGGCGTTCATGGATGAGCCGCCGTTTGCCGGGCGCATTCCGGTTTTCGTCGGCGACGACGTTACCGACGAGCACGGTTTCGCCGCGGTAAACGACATGGGCGGGGTTTCGATCCTGGTGGGCGAGGAGCGCGCCACGGCCGCACGGTTCCGCCTGGCCGATGTGGGGGCCTGTCAGGCGTGGTTGGCGGAGGCTGCCGGGACCGCCTGGGGTGGGCGGTGATCCTCAGATCGGGGTTCCGGCCACTTCGTCCTCCAGTTCTTCGGCCTGATCGCGGACGTCGTCGAGATAGGGGTTGATCTCGAGGGCCGCCCGGAAGGCTTCCAGGGCGGCCTTCTTGTCGTCGAGCGCCAGCATGACCTGTCCCAGGGCGGCCAGGGCGCCGAAATGGCGGGGTTCCAGGATCAGCACATGTTCGATGTCGCTTACGGCGTCCGTGTATTCGTCCCGCAGATAATGAACCATCGCCCGCTGGTCCCAGCCTTCGACGAAACCAGGATCGGCGGCGACCACCTTGTCGAGGGTATCCAGCGCCTGATCGTAATCCCCGGCATGAATGGCGGTGGCGGCCTGCTCCATCTGGCGGTCGACGTTGTCGCGGCCCGAATGCGCCCATGCATGGCGGATCGTCACCTCCAGCATTTCCGCCTCGGAGCGGTCATGGGTGGTCCTGAGCCGCAGGAACAGGGCGTCCATCTGGGGACGGGACGGTTCAGAGGGGCCCGATGCGCAGCCCACGGAAGCGCTCAACGCCAGAGCCAGCATCAGGCGGGTCATGATCCCAGGCATGAGCCGCATATGGGGACGGCAGGGGGGGGCGCCAAGCGCGCCTATGCCTGGCCGCTGCTTGCGTAGTGGGCGGGAGACCGAAGGTGGTGCCGGTCCGGGGAAGATGGGATGCGGAGGCGACGGCGCGGGTGCCGAAAAAGCGAAACCGCGCCGGCCGTGAGGCGGGCGCGGTCCATACCGGACGCGAAGGCCGGGGCGGCGATCAGCCCTGGCGGGCCTTGAACCGCGGATTGGTCTTGTTGATGACGTAGACGCGACCCTTGCGGCGGACGATGCGGCAGTTCTTGTCGCGCAGCTTGGCCGACTTCAGCGAATTACGAATCTTCATTTGTCCGTCTTCCTTGCGCTTGGTCGCCGTCGATGGAACCCAGCAATCATTCCGGGGGTGCGCGACCCGAGGCCGGGAAAATACGGAAGACCGGGGGACGCTGTCAACCCGCCGATGGGATTCCGGCGCACATTTCCACGCCCGTCGGGAAATGTTGGCCCGCCAGCCGGCCTCGCCTGCCAGGCGCGCGGGCCATGCGCGGTGCCGCACCGGTTCGGCACGACCTGCGCCCGCGCCGGCCGACGGGAGGGTAAGTCAGCTCCGGTCCTGCGCTGCGGTTTTCCGCGCGGCTATGTAACGAACGTAATCGGCGTCCGTACCGAGGATGTGGCCGAGAAGCCAATCAAGGACGAACCCGCGCGCCTTGATGGCCGAGTGGAGGGGGTTTTCAGTGAGTACGCTTTCGCGCAAGGCGGCGACTTTCGCGATGAAATCCTCATGCGTCGCAACATGGGCGTCCAAATGCGGATAGCCCCAAGAGCGCATCAGCGCTTCCTCCTGGGCGAAATGGTAGGCGATGTATGATTCCAGCGCTCCCAGCACGTCGCCGATGCATTCGGCGGCCATCTCCTGATTGATGTTGATGTCGAGCTGATTGACCAGGGCGAACAGCATCAGATGCTGCGAATCCATCTCCTTTTCACCGATGCGATAGGCGGATTCCCAAACGAGCATTTCCTCCTCCCCCCAGAAAAAAGGCCGTCGCACCTGTGGTGGGACAGCCTAAGATCGAATCTTAACTTGGGCTCTCGGTTCCGTCAAACGCTTCCCCCCGACGGCCACGGCTCCGAACTCAGACAACCGAATCCTTAATGTGCCCCTGAATGATGGTGTCATCCCGAGCGGAGCGAGGGATCTTTCGGGCACAAACGGCAGCCGCCAACGGCTGAAGGATCCCTCGTCGCGATCGCTCCTTCGGGATGACAGGGGAATAACGATACCATTAAGCGAATCGAAACCTGAGGTCGAAGCCCTGCCCTGACGGCCACGGGGAGAGCGTCTTCCGGGCGAAGCCGTCACAGGCCCCAGTGCGCCCGCGCCAAGCGTTCTTCCAGGGCCGTCAGGATGGCGGCGGCGGTGCCGGCCTGGTCGAGGCCGAACCGGCGGCGCAGCCAGGAACGGCGTTCGCCGATCATGCGCAGGCGCACCGTTTCGCCGTAGCGGGCGCGCATGACGGAGCGGAGGTCGCCGATGCCGTCGATCAGTCCCAGTCCGAGCGCCTGTTTGCCGGTCCACACATCGCCGTTGAACAGCTCGTCCTCGCCGGCGGCCAACCGATCCTGCCGGCGGGAGCGCACCCACGCCTTGAAGCTTTCATGGATGTCGGATTGAAGGGCCTTCAGCCGCGCCACGTCGTCCGGCTTCTCCGGCAGGAACGGGTCGAGCATGCGCTTGCGTTCGCCGCTGGTGTGGAGACGGCGCTCGATCCCCAGCCGCCCGATCGCCTCCTGCAAGCCGAAGCCGGCCGAAACCACGCCGACGGAACCGATGATCGACGTCTCGTCGGCGAAGATTTCGTCGGCCGCCGCCGCCAGCCAGTAGCCGCCGGACGCGGCGACATCCTCGACGAACGCGACGACCGGCACCGGCTTCTCGGCCGCGTGCTGGCGCAGGCGCCGGCCGATAAGCGCCGATTGCGCCGCCGATCCCCCGGGGGAATTGATCACCAAGGCCACCGCCGCCAGCCGCCGCGGCCGGAAAGCCGCTTCCAGCATGGGGGCCAGGTTGGCGATGTTGAGGGTGCCCCGCATGAAGCCGCCCCCGGCGGCGATCAGCCCGCTCATGCGCACGACCGACACCAGCGGAGGCGGGCTGGTGACGCGTTCGACGGCGGCTTCGATCAGTTCGGCGATGTCCATGGCGGCAAGATAGGCGCGCGCGGTCGCGCTGTCACCCTGGCGGAACGCTTGTTCCGGTCGGGCCGGCGGGGCTACTCTGCGCGGACCTTGACCGGAGGCGCCATGACCGCGAAGGATGTTGCCGACAGCGACGTCGCCCATCTCCTGCATCCCTACACCAATCTGGTCCGCCACCGCGAAACCGGCCCGCTGGTGATCGAGCGTGGCGCAGGCGTGCGCGTGTTCGACAAAGACGGCCGCGATTACATCGAGGGGCTGGCCGGCCTGTGGTGCACGGCGCTCGGCTGGGGCGAGGAGCGGCTTGTCGCCGTGGCGGCCGAGCAGATGCGGAAACTTCCTTTCTACCATCTGTTCGGGTCGAAGGCCCACGAGCCGGCGGTGCGCCTGGGCGAGCAGTTGGCGGCCGTCGCTCCCGTCGAGGACGCGCGGGTGTTCTTCGCCAATTCCGGTTCCGAGGCCAACGATACCGCCATCAAGCTGATCTGGTACGTCAACAATGCCCTCGGCCGTCCGGCCAAGAAGAAGATCATCGCGCGCGATCGCGCCTATCACGGGGTCACTGTGGCGACCGCGTCGCTCACCGGCCTGCCGGCCAATCAGCGTTCGTTCGATTTGCCCATCGGCGGTGTCCTGCGTGCCGGTTGCCCCCATTACTGGCGTTACGGCCGGCCGGGTGAGACCGAGGAGGAATTCGCCACGCGCCTGGCCGAGGATCTGGAGCGCCAGGTCTTGGCCGAAGGCCCCGATACGGTGGCGGCTTTCTTCGCCGAGCCGGTGATGGGCGCGGGCGGCGTCATCGTTCCTCCCGTCACCTATTTCGACAAGATTCAGGCGGTGCTGCGCAAATACGACATTCTGCTGGTGGCCGACGAGGTCATCACAGGCTTCGGCCGCACCGGCGCCATGTTCGGCTGTGAAACTTTCGGCATCCGGCCCGACATGATGACGGTGGCCAAAGGGCTGTCCTCGGGCTACCTGCCGATTTCGGCGCTGCTGATCAAGGGCTCGCTGTTCGAGGTTGTCGCATCCGAGGCGGGGCGGATCGGGGTTTTCGGCCATGGGTTCACCTATGGCGGTCACCCGGTGTCGGCGGCGGTGGCCTTGGAAACGCTCGCCATCTACCGGGAGCGCGACATTCTCGGCCATGTGCGGCGGGTGGCCCCGGTCTTCCAGGCCGGGCTTCGGGCGCTTCAGCAGCATCCGCTGGTGGGGGAAGCGCGGGGGATCGGCCTCATTGGCGCCTTGGAGCTTGTTACCGACAAGGATGCCCGGACTCCGTTCGATCCGGCGCTGGGGGTGGGCGCGCGTCTGATGGCGAAGGCCCAGGAGCGGGGAGTGATTCTCCGCGCCATGGGCGATTCCATCGCGTTCGCGCCGCCGCTGATCATTTCCGAGTCCGAAATAGCGGAAATGCTCGCCCGGTTCCGCCTCGCCCTCGACGACGGACTGGCCGAGCTCGCGGCGGCCGGAGCGTTTGGTGCGCGTTCCTAGATTTGCGTGCCGCGTAACAGGCAAGCATGCTTGCGCCAGGGGTTTTCAATCCCTTAGGATCGGGCGCATTCAATGTCCTCGCGCCGGGCGCGGCTCCGACGACGAGCGGGGAGGAAGGTGACGGCATGGACTACCAGCATTATTTCGGCAAACGCATCAGCGATCTCAAGGCCGAGGGGCGCTACCGCATCTTCGCCGATCTCGAACGACAGGCCGGCCGCTTCCCCTTCGCGCTCAACCACCGGGACGGCGAGACGCACGAGGTAGTGGTCTGGTGCTCCAACGATTACCTGGGCATGGGCCAGCATCCCGACGTCATCGCCGGTGCGGAAGAGGCGTTGCGGCGTTGCGGCGCCGGTGCCGGCGGCACCCGCAACATCTCGGGCACCAACCACTACCATGTGCTGCTGGAACAGGAACTGGCCTCCTGGAACGCCAAGGAATCGGCGCTGCTGTTCACCTCCGGCTATGTGGCCAACCAGACGGCCTTGTCCACGCTGGGCGCCACCATTCCCGGCTGCGTGATCTTCTCGGACGAGCTGAACCACAACTCGATGATCGAGGGCATCCGCCATAGCCGGGCGCCCAAACACATCTTCCGCCACAACGATCCGGAAAGCCTGGACGAGGCGCTGTCGGCCTACCCCAGGGAAACTCCGAAGCTGGTGGTGTTCGAGTCCGTCTATTCCATGGACGGCGACATCGCCCCGCTGTCCGCTCTGTGCGACGTGGCCGAGGCGCACAACGCCATGACGTTCCTGGACGAGGTCCACGCCGTCGGCATGTACGGCCGCGAAGGATCGGGCGTGGCCGAGCGTGACGGGGTCCGGGACCGCATCTCCATCGTCCAGGGCACGCTGGCCAAAGCCATCGGTGTGGTCGGCGGTTACATCGCCGCGTCGGACGCCTGCGTCGATTACGTTCGCAGCTTTGGGCCCGGCTTCATCTTCTCGTCGTCGCTGCCCCCCGCCGTGGCCGCCGCGGCCCTGGCCAGCATCCGCTTCCTGCGCGCCCACCCGGAAATGCGCGAACGTCACCAGGAACGGGCCGCCACCCTCAAGCGCCGCCTTGGCGAGGTTGGCATCCCGGTGCTGCCGTCGGTCAGCCATATCGTCCCGGTCATGGTGGGCAACGCCGCCTTGTGCAAGAAGGCCAGCGACCTGTTGCTGACCCGGCACGGCATCTACGTCCAGCCCATCAACTACCCGACCGTGCCGGTGGGCTCCGAGCGGCTCCGCATCACTCCGACCCCATTGCACGACGATTCCATGATGGATCACCTCGTCGATGCTTTGGTCAGCGTCTGGGACGAGCTGGATCTCCACAAGGATCACGGCAAAGTCAAAGCGGCGGAATAGGCCGGACGGTTCCAGACGTGCCGGTGGCCGCACGAGCGGCAGGCCACCGGTCCCTTTTCCCGCCGCCGATGGCGACGCTTCGGACGGTTGGCCTTACCAGTCCGAATCCGCCTCGAACCCGAGTTCGATCAGGAGCGCGCCCGCGCGTTCCTTGAAAATCGCGCGCTCGCGCTCGGAAAATTCGCTGCGCCAGCGGCCGACCGTGGTGGTGTGGATCAGCCCGTTGTCGTTCTTGCCAGGCGCCCGGTTGAACTTGGCCAGGGTTTCTTCCAGCCGGGGTGATTCGAGCAATTGCGGACTCCAGTCGGCGCCCAGAAAGGCCATCAGCCGCCGCAGCGTTCGTTCCGTATCGGTGACGAGGTCGAGATAACCCACCTCGATATAGCGGGGATGGTCGCGATACTTGCGGCCCGCCTCGACATCGGCGATCCAATAATCGATGCATCGCAGCAAAGCATCGGGTGACGCGGGATCCAAGCCATCCAGCTTCATCCATGTCTGGCGGCGCAAGGAACAGGCGACGTCGCGCCCGTCGCGAATGACATGCACGAAACGCGCGTTGGGGAAATGCGCGAAAATAAAATCCAGCCGCCATACGTTCTTGGGGGTCTTTTCGACCCAAACGGTCTTTCCCGAACGGCGCAGGATTTCACGCTGAAAGAGTTCGACGAACTCGGCTTGCGACCGGCTGAGGCGTTCAAGGCGCTCCGTCCGTCCGTCCGGCAACCCGAACCGCCGGTCGATTTCGCCCGGATGCGTTACGCGTGTCAGAAACACGGTGCTCTCGGGGCCGGAAAAGATCGCCGGATGATTCGACAGGATGGCTTGCAGCAATGTCGTTCCGCTGCGTCCACATCCGCCGATGACGACGGGCGCGCTTTCGAACACGCGAGCTGGCGTCACCAGCGACAATATCTGCCAGCGGCGCCGGTAACCCATGATGTCGAAAAGCCCAGGCAGTCGGTTCCTGCCGGCGGGACGGGGGGCTCTCTTGGCGGCCGGCCGGGCGTTGGTCAGGGCGGCATAGGTATCCAGCACCGCCAGGGCGGTCGCACTGCCGACGAAGAGCGTCAACAGGCCGTATACCGCGTCCCTCGTCACGATCGAGGAAAGGGAAAGCTGGAACAATTTCCGCAATGTCAGCTCTGTCACCACGATGCCGCCGAGAAGGGCGGCGAACACGGTCTTGACACTGTACAGTCGGGCGATGTGGCGGGCCGCCACTTCCGCTTCCGTTTTACGCGCGGGCGGGCGTCCGTGCCGGCGATTTGGCAATGTGTCGAGGAAAGCCGAATGCTCGCCGATGATGTCGGCCGGGATCGCGCGCTTCGCGAGAAAAAGTCCCAATACCAGGATTGCGACTTCATCGCTGTGGCCGAGAACCGGCACCGAGTCGGGCACAAGGTCGAACGGACAGAAGCCGTAGACGATTCCGCTCACGGCAAGTGCGCGCGCCAGCCAAGATACGCGCCGGTCCCTGGCAACCCGGATGGCGAGGCGGGCTCGGCGTCGAAGGCCAATGGCGGCGGCACGAAGGTGGCTTCCAACGACCTCGGCCCAGAGGATTGACCGGCGAAGCCGGGAGGTATCTATCCCTGGGCTTCCCATCCGCGAAGACCCCCAATCTTTTGGAGTAGCTGGGGGGGGACGGTAAGGCGGGGCATGTTTTTCGTGCAAGGAGCTTCATGCAATTTTAATGCGACGAACAGCGGCCCTTAATGTATGGGCTGCGGCTCGGCGTCGCGGTTCTCCGTGTGCGGTCCGCCCCTGATTCTTTCCGGCCGGGCGCCAGCGGACGGAGGGATCGCTCCAATGCGCCCGGCACGAACCGCCGAACCCGGCTCCGGGCGCGATTCCTACTCGGCCGCCTCGCCCTTGATGCGCTCGATGCAGGCGCCGCAGGCGGCAAGTTTCTCCTCGACCCGCTCGTAGCCACGGTCCAGGTGGTAGACACGGTTGATGATGGTCTCGCCGCTGGCCGCGAGACCGGCCAGGACCAGCGATACCGACGCCCTGAGGTCGGTGGCCATCACCTGGGCGCCGGACAGGTTGGGCACGCCCCGGACGATGGCCGAGGCGCCATGGACGTTGATCTTGGCGCCCATGCGCATCAACTCGGGCACGTGCATGAAGCGGTTCTCGAAGATCGTCTCGGTGAGCATCGAGGCGCCGCTGGCGGTGGTCATCAGCGCCATCAATTGCGCCTGCATGTCGGTGGGGAATCCCGGATAGGGTTCGGTCATGATATCGGTGCCGACGATCTCGCCCGCGTCGGCCTTGACCCGGAAGCCCCGTTCGGTGGGGATGATTTCGACGCCGCAATCGCGGAGAGTCTTGATCACCGCCTCCATCAGGTCGATGCGCGCGCCCGCCAGTTCGACGTCGCCGCGCGTGATGGCGGCGGCGATGGCGTAGGAGCCGGTCTCGATGCGGTCCGGCACCACGGAGTAATGGGCGCCATGCAGGCGCTCGACCCCTTGGATGCGCAACGTTCCGGTGCCGATTCCGTCGATCCGGGCGCCCATGGTGACCAGGCAACGGGCGAGATCCGCCACCTCGGGTTCCCGGGCGGCGTTGGCGATGATGGTTTCCCCCTCGGCCAGGGTGGCCGCCATCAGCGCGTTCTCGGTGCCGCCCACGGTGATCTGCGGGAAGATGATGTGGGCGCCGTTGAGCCGTCCCTTGGCCTCGGCGGTGATGTAGCCTTCCTGAAGGTCGATGGTCGCGCCCATCTGCTCGAGCGCCTTCAGGTGCAGATCGACCGGGCGCGTGCCGATGGCGCAACCGCCGGGAAGAGACACCCGTGCCCGGCCGCAGCGGGCCAGCAGCGGGCCCAGCACCAGCACGCTGGCGCGCATCCGGCGCACCAGATCATAGGGGGCCGTGGTGTTGGTGACCTCGGCGGCGGTGAGTTCCAGGGTGTGTCCGCTGGGGCTGCCCAGGGCCGAATCCCCGTTCAGGGCCATCGTCACGCCATGCTGCGCCAACAGGTTCGCCATGGTCGTGATGTCGACCAGATGGGGCAGGTTGGACAAGGCAAGAGTCTCATCCGTCAACAGACAGGCCGGCATCAGTGCGAGCGCGGCGTTCTTGGCGCCACCGATGGGAATCATTCCCCTGAGCGGCGTCCCGCCGACGATGCGGATCCTGTCCATTGGTTATCGTCCTCCCTTGGGACTCGTGCGGACGGCATGCCCATCGGGGGCATGATCGCGGTGAAAAGGGGCCGGTGTCGTGAGCGCCCGTGCCCCCGTCCGGGCGAGGGTCCTTTAGCGCGGCGCATCCCCGCGGTCAAGGCGCGCGGCCGGAGAGCAGCGGTTCTCATTATGCGGCATCAGGGCATGTTGTCATCCCGAGGGAGCGGAGCGACTGAGGAATCTTTCACGCGAAAGTGCCGGAAAGATCCCTCGCCGTCGGGTAGTGTCTCAGTTTGAAATTTGACGCCCCTTGACGGGGGGTGGCGATGCCGCCCCACCTCCTATATGCTTAGCGAAAAGCATGGGAGGGTTTGATGGGATTCACACATAAA